>JBDQJL010000013.1:0-47145 GCA_040263855.1 Luminiphilus sp.
CGATAGCGGGGCAAAAAAAAGGCGTCCGAAGACGCCTTCACAACGATTGAGGGTCTCAGAATCGGTAATTAAAGCCGACCCGGATCTCCCATAAGGACGGCGTGCCCCTGCGGGTTTCGGCACGACCATCATCAATATCATCTTGCGTCACCCCATAGGGGAAATTGGCTTTGTACATCACTCCCCAGTCGTCATTGAGTAAGTTGGTTAGATTATCAATGATCAAGAAAGCACTGCCGCGGTGCGAGTCTGAAAACCCCGGAAATTCCTGACTGATGCGCATATCGACTTTACGCCACCAGCTGCCATTATTGTTATTGCGGGTTCCCGGTGCTTCGAGCACATGCTCGATAAAATCAAGATAGGGCGTGAATCCATAAGCCGCGATGGTGCCATCCGCTCCCCCTAATACGGTGCTATAAGGGACGCCGGAGGCAGCCTGACCATAGAGGGACACCCGTGTAAGGTATTCACCAAACCAGTTGGCGGTGTAATTCAGCACACCAGTGAATCGGTGCTCGATGTTGTAGTTCGATGTCGAGAGCACTTCTTCCTCGGGATCATAAAAGGCGCGATTCGCATAATTAGAAAACGCCACGGACGATGTCATCGGGTTGACATCTTTTGCGTCCGTCCACGCGTAACCAAATCGGATATCTAAGCCCGCATCGAATGACTTAAAGAGACTGAAGGCCAGCGACTCTGATTCATTTCCTTTTGAGCTATTCGTCAAAACAAAGGTGGGAATGCGAGCGGAGTCATAGACGGGATAACCGTTACCGAAATCGTTATATTCGCCGGTAAAGTCGAGGTCGCCGTGCTTGTAGATCGCCGTATCGTTGCCGCGGGTCATCAGAGCGTCGGCTGTCAGGACATAGCCGTCACCAAACTCCCACGTCATACCCAGTGAGTATTTCCATTCGGTCGGCGCGTCGAAATCAGGGTCGAGGTAGACGATCTCAAAGTTACTACCGTCACCGGCCGCAACCTGCTCTGCTAACTGTGCAGGAACGCCCCAGCCTGGGCCGCATTGTGGCGCGCTGGCTTCACAGTTCACATACTCTTGCGCGAACAAATCAACGCCTCTTATTTGCGTCTGCACCGCCGTGGTGTTGGTATTTGAAAAGACGTTGGAATACCACACGTTGGGATTACCACCTGAGAACAAGCCGATTCCGCCGCGAATCGTCATCGCATCGGTGGCATCCCAAGTAAAGCCGAACCGCGGTAGCACCATATCCAAATTATCAAGATTGGCATCGTTGGAGAACCCGTAGTCCGCGACAAAATCAGGGTTAATATTGGGCTTATCACTCGACTCGTACCACTCGTATCGCAATCCAAGGGTCACTGCCAGTCGGTCGTTAATCTGCCACTCATCTTGCAGGTATAGCGAGTTGACCGCGTAGCCCCAGTCCACCGCTGCATCCTGCTCATTGTTTGAAATCGCGTTACCGTAATACACCCGCGCCGCCTGTCCCGCGGCAAAGTTTTCGATACCATCGAAACGCACTTCGGTGTCGACATGCTGATAAAACAGGTTATAAATCTGCATGTCCTCGCGTTCAAATCCCGCGGTGATCGTGTGGTTGTTGAGCGTGTAACTGCCTCGTGCAACCAACTGTTCAATTTCGTAGTTCATCTCGTTGGCCTGGCGACTATCGTCTTGGCCGAGATAAACATCCACCTCGTCGAGCTCAACACGAAACTCAGCGAAGTCCTTGCCGCCAACGGCTTGCTGCAGAAAATCGACGTCATTCAGGGAATAGCGGATTTCAGTCGAGAAGCGGTCATTCCAATCGGCGTACCAGTTCACGTTATAGGTGGTAAGCTCGGCTCCACGCTTGTAAAAGTGCTTATCAAATTCGAACTCGTCTAGGTCGCCATCCGATGGCGTAAAGTTAAACGAATCGTTGTACATGTAGGTGACCGATAAGCGATGCGCATCGTTGATGTACCAGTCGGCTTTCAGTAAATATTTTTCGTCCTCGAAATCAAATGCTTCTGAGGCAGTGCGTCCGGGCTCATAGCCGTAGACCTCTTTTGCAATCCGCGCAATCTCATCTAACTCTGCCTGAGTTACAGGGACTTCATTGATGGCACCCGAGCCGATCGCACCCCGATTATTCAAATCGGCACCGTCGTATTTTTCATAGGCGCCATAGAAAAAGAGGGTGTCGGGGATAATGGCACCGCCTAGCTCCATACCCCACCGTGTCTCGTCATAATCCTGAGAGGCA
This sequence comes from Luminiphilus sp., assembly GCA_040263855.1. Lineage (GTDB taxonomy): Bacteria > Pseudomonadota > Gammaproteobacteria > Pseudomonadales > Halieaceae > Luminiphilus. The sequence goes on from JBDQJL010000013.1 coordinate 2,241, forward strand.
ATACTGTCGCCTTCGAGCTTATCGCCACGCAGTGAGTCGCTTCCGTAGTCAAAGAAAATCGAGCCAAATAGCTCGTTGCTACCAGTTTTTGTGACCGCGTTAATGTTACAGGCTGAGAAGCCGCCGTAAACGACATCCATCGGCGCGAGTTCCACCGCAACGCTAGAAATAGCGTCGTAAGGGAACGGCATACGCTGTGTCGGATAACCGTTGCTATTGAGGCCAAAGCCATCGTTAAGACGAACGCCGTCAACGGTCAGGCTGTTATAACGCGGATTAGCGCCATTACATTGCACGGCGTCGGTACCACTAGACTGATCCACATAGAGACGCGGGTCCTGCTGGATCACGTCGGTGATATTACGATTCACTGCGGGGGAATCTTGCAACGATGCCAGATTGAAGACCGCACTGGGACCCACTGCCGTATCGATGGCAACTCGCGTGCCGAGAACGATCACTTCTTCCTCTGCGTCGAGGCGATAATTCATGACTTCTGACTGGCCTACCGCCAATGACAACGACGCAGTCGACGCTTTTTGCCAACCATTGGCATCGACGGTGATGTCGTAGGCAACGCCCGCAGGCAGACCCCTGACCGAATAAAACCCGCCCGCATCCGTCGTCACAGTTTTGGTCACGCCCGTTGCGTTACTGGTTACCATGACAGTGGCGCCCGCGAGCGGTTCGCCACTACTGGTAGTGACTGCGCCGCGCACAATAGCTGAGGTTTCTTGAGCATAAACACTAGGGGTCGCAATCATCACTGCCAACACTGTGGTGGCGATGGCTCCAAACAAAACGTTTCGAACAAAAATAGACGCGAAGAGGTTCTTCATACTGGGTCTCCTGGGAACGAGAAGCGCGGCAAAGATGCACTGTGGTTGCATGTCATCATCGCCATCTTAAAAGACCACCGTGACAAATTAATGACATCGCAAATTTATAGGCGATGAGGGGTTGCGTCAATCAAGCGTTGCCAGCATGTCTTTACTGTAAGCGCTGAGACCCGAGGTCTCGCCTGAGCGCACCACCTTTGACCAGTCTGGATTCGCTATCAACGCTCGGCCGACGGCCACCAGATCGAAATCGCCTCGATCGAGCATTTCGAGCAGTCGATCAATCGAGGCCGGTTCACTGGAAGCACCATCACCCTCAGCAGGTTGAGAAATAAAATCCTGATCGAGACTAATACTGCCGACCGTAATCGTCGGCATGCCAGTGATCTTCTTGACCCAGCCGGCCAGATTCAGATCGCTCCCGTCAAACTCGGGCTCCCAGAAACGACGCTGACTGCAGTGGAATGCATCCACACCCGCCTCGATCAATGGCTGAAGGAATGCTTCCAGCAACTGTGGTGTGGGTGCGAGACGCGCCGCGAAGTCTTGTTGCTTCCATTGCGACCAACGCAGCAAAATGGGGAAATCCGGCCCTAGCTCCGCCCGGCACGCCTCGATAATTTCGACGGCGAAACGCCCGCGAGCCTCCATTGAACCGCCATAATGATCGGTTCGCTGATTCGTCCCCTCCCAAAAAAACTGGTCGAGCAAATAGCCGTGGGCACCGTGAATTTCGACGGCATCAAAACCCAACTTTTGGGCATCCCGCGCACCCTCCGCGAAGGCGCGCACCACATCATCAATATCTTGCTGCGTCATGACATGCCGAGTGACTTTGCAGGGTACATTCATGCCCGACGGCGTATATCCGTCGACGTCCCCTTCGGGCAGCGTGCCTCGCTTACGCATGCCACCGCAGTGCCACAGCTGCGGCGCTATTTTACCGCCCTCCGCATGGACCGCATCGACCACTTTTTTCCAGCCGGCAAGACGGTCGTCACCGTGGAAATAAGGCACATTCTCGTAACCGCTTGCAGCGATGTGATTGGGGCAGGTGCCCTCAGTAATAATCAACCCAACACCGCCGGCTGCGCGGCGTCGATAATATTCGACAGAGGCGTCACTCGGCCTATTGTCTGGCGACATCCCCCGTGTCATCGGTGCCATCACTATACGATTATCGGTGCGTAAGGATTTCAGTGCGAAAGATGCAAACAGACTGTCAGTAGCGGACATAAGGGGGACTCTCTATCTCTATCGGATTCTGGTTTCTTCATGCGTGACGACCGGCTCGCTTACCACGATTAACGTGGGATCAAAGCGACAGCGTGTTCACGAGGATCAGGAGATTATCGTAAATTTCAAATAGGTGCCCACACTTTTATGTTGAGGTGACGAATCAACACGCACAGCGCTCACGCGAGCCATCGAGCGTCGCCTCCGGGCCACCCCGGTTCGGTGGGCTGGACGAGTCGTCATTCGTTCTCTGCTACCACCCCAACGCGACCGATTACTTCAGACCGAGGACACTCACTGTGGGTAGCCGTTTGGAAAAGCCTGATGCCATTGCCAGGCACTGTTAATCATCTGTTCCAGTTCAAACAATTGCGGTTGCCACCCCAGCTCGCGCCGAATTTTGTCGCTATTGGCAACTAATCGAGGGGGATCGCCAGGGCGACGCTGTCCGATTGCCTCGGGAATGCGCCTTCCCGTCACGGTGCGCGCTGTCTCAATAACCTGTCGAACACTGAACCCGCCGCCGTTCCCAAGGTGATAGGTGCAGTTGTCCGTTTCGGTCGCACCTAATGCCAACAGGTGCGCCGCAGCCAGATCCAATACGTGAATATAATCACGAATACAGGTGCCATCTGGTGTGTCGTAGTCGTTGCCAAACACCGTGATGCAGTCCCGTTGACCTGCGGCGACCTGGAGCACCAGCGGGATCAGATGCGTCTCGGGCACATGGTGCTCGCCACGTAGCGCACTGGCACCGGCTGCATTGAAGTAACGCAGACTCGCGTAACGCATCTCATGTATTTGCGAAACCCAGGCTAGCGCTCGCTCCAAGGCCCACTTGGACTCCCCATAGGGGCTACCCGGCGCTATTGGCGTCTGCTCATCAATGGCAGCGTTGTCAGGGGCCCCGAACAGATTGGCGGTAGACGACAAAATAAAACGCTGTACCCCAGTAGCCACACAGGCCTCAATCAAGTTGAGCCCCTCAATCACGTTGTCTCGCAGATAGGCAAAGGGTCTCACCATCGAATCACCCACCAGCGATCTGGCAGCAAAGTGCATCACTGCCTCAGGCCGATGGGTCATCAGGACCTGTCGAATCACCGCGGGCTCTGCGAGATCGCCCTGCACCCATAACGCCTCATTCGGGACAGCTGCGCGATGTCCCTGGGAGAGATTGTCGAAGACGATGACCTCATGGCCGCTTGCCAGCAAGACTTCTGTTGTAATGCTGCCGATATAACCGGCACCGCCTGTCACGAGCACTTTCATTTTACGCTCCCAAGCGCCATCAGTTCGCCGTCGGCACTGCGAGACGAAGTTGTTCTGCTGCAACCTCCGGCGTCAGATCGCGTTGTGCCTCACTGAGCATTTCGTACCCCACCATATGTTTACGAACCGTCGCGGAACGCAACAACGGCGGGTAAATATGTGCATGCAGTTGCCAATAGGGTGACGGCGATGCGCCGGGGGTCCCGTGCCAACCCATGGTATATGGGCAATCCGTCGCAAAGAGTCGGTCATAAGCGCCGAGTAGTGATCTGACTATCCGCGCCAAATCGACTTTTTCTAATTCTGTCAGCCCATCGAGATGATCAATATGACGCCTCGGCAGCAGCAGTGTCTCGAAAGGCCAAGTGGCCCAGTAGGGGACCATCGCACTCCAGTGCTCAGTCGCCACCACCATTCGTTCCCCGCTGCGCTCCTCATCGGTCCGATACTGTTCCAGCAAAACGTGACCCTGCTGCTCAAACCACGCCGCCTGCGTCATCGATTCTTTTACCGCCTCTGTCGGCAAACTATCGACCGCCCAAATTTGCCCATGAGGATGGGGATTTGAACATCCCATCATGGCACCTTTGTTCTCGAACACCTGCACCCACCGATGCTGTTTGCGCAGCTGACGTACCTCGTCTGACCATAACTGAATCACCGCCGACAGCTCGCTTTCCGTCATTTTTGTTAGGGTTTTGCTGTGATCTGCGCTGTAACACAGGACTCTGCAGCGCCCCGATACTGGCTCGCTGCAGAATAGGCTGTGCGCCGCCGCGGCGCCCCCTTGCCGCTCAACGACATCGTCAGAGATCGCCTCGACGGGCCTAGTCTTGTCGGCCCGAGCCTCATCGGGGCCAGCGTCATTGGACAAGGCGGGAAAATCATTATCGAATGCCCAGGGTCCTGAGTAATCGGGATTAACGAGACCGTTGGCTCGGGTATTACTCGGGCAAAGATAGCAGTCAGGATCGTATTTTACGCTTGTAACGTCGATTTCTGGGGCCTCTTCCCCTCGCCAGGGACGTTTTGTCCGCTGAGGCGACACCGTGACCCAATCACCGGTCAGGGCATTTTTGCGCCGATGTGGCGAGTCTGCCGATGGCGGGGTCATGACGACACCGCACAGACATCAGCACCTGATGTAGGATTCACCCAATAACACCGCGGCGACACACCGAACTGTTGAGCATAACGCTGACTCATTGAGGTTGTGACAGACGACAGCGCCTCCCGGTTTACCAACGCCACCACGCAGCCGCCAAAGCCACCGCCGGTCATTCTTGCCCCGAACACATCGTCGTGCGACTGCGCGAGCTCAACCAATACGTCCAACTCCTCACAAGACACTTCATAGTCATCTCGCAGAGACTGGTGACTCTCGAGCAGTAGCCGTCCTAATGTCGGCCAATTGGCACTGTGCAACGCCTCCGCCGCGGCCAACACGCGCTGATTCTCAGTCACCACATGTCGCGCGCGGCGATGCAGCACCTCCTCAAGCGGCCATTTACTCGACCATTTACTCGACCGTTCGCTCGACCATTCGCTCGACCATTCGCTCGAGCCCTCAGGCAGTAATTTACTCGGTAATTCGAGCGATAAGGTTGTGATCATCTCTGGCGTCACGTCACGCAAACTGCCCAACTGTAAAGCCTCGCAGATCATTTTACATTCTGTGCGACGCTGCGCATAAGCGCCGTCGGCTAAGCTATGTGAAACACCTGAGTGGATGACCAGCCAAGCGATCTCGGGGGCATGGCACGGAATGATGGATGAGATGAGGTCTTGAGCACAGTCCAGCAACAGCGCACACCCCTGTCGCCCCTGCTCCACGACCATCTGATCCATCGTACCGCAGGGCACCCCTGCGCTGTCACGCTCTGCAGAGACCGCCGCGCGAATACGCTCCCTCGTGGACAATGTGGCCTCTGTCACCGCCTCAATCAAATGCGCCATCGCCAACTCCAGTGCGGCACTGCTCGACAATCCCCCGCCTACCGGTACGTTCGAAGCAACCACAATATCCAACGGTGGGCACACAATATGCCGGTCGGCGTACTCGACTAAGACGCCCTGAAGATAACGCACCCACTTGTCATCACTCAGCTCAGAGAGGCTCGACAGGGACACAGCACTTTGCTCGTCTAATGACAGGCTTCGAAAACGTATGTGATCCGCTTCCAATCCGGGTGCGGCGACCAATACGGTGTAACGATCGATAGCCATCGGCAACACCCAGCCGCCGTTATAATCAGTATGCTCGCCGATGACATTCACGCGACCCGGCGCCGCAGCCGACCAACCCGCTGCTGATCCAGTCCATTTGCCCAACTCCCGGGTTGCCTCCGCCTGCAAGGATTCAATACTGAGGGATGGTTCGATCATGCTGTAACCCGATTGGAAACCAACGAACGCGATCTCAAGGTTTGCGCTGCGACTTGATACGCTGTGTCGCGCCGCCGTCAATCCGTCGACGCGACATCAGCGTACACCAGATACATTGCCCCTGCCCGAGTTCCTATGCGCTACCTATACTGGTTCCAGAATGATCTGCGTCTGGACGACAATCCAACCTTGAGCAGCACGCTCGATGCTGATTCGCTTCTCTGCATCTACTTGCTCCCCAAACCGCGTCCGTGGTGCAATTTGGTTGGCCTTGGCCCGCAACGAGATCGCTTTATGCGTGAGTCACTGCAGGAGCTGAGGGAACAGCTACAGTCTCTAGGCCAGGATTTAATGGTGCTCGAGGGATCACCCGAACTGGTGCTGCCCGCCGTGATAGCGCGCTTTGAGATTGATCACCTAGTGACGGAGTCCACCCCCGGCTGGCACGAATCGCAAGCACTCAGCCACCTCCGCAATAAGTTAGACATCCCCGTCACGACGTTGCCGGGGAATCGCCTTTTTCAGCCGAAACAATTCCCTTTTTCGTTAGAAGACTACCCCGACACCTTCTCTCCATTTCGTCGCAAGGTAGAGGCCTTGGCCATCACCCCAACGCTCCCAGCACCCAAGACCTTACCGCCCCCCCCTGCCGCACAGTTTGATGCGATACCCAAGGCAGCGGCCAGCCCGCACCCCGGGCTGCCGCTACCTGGCGGAAGAACTGCAGGATTAAGGCGGCTAGAGCAATTTTTATTTCAGCAACATGGCATCGCACGCTACAAAGAGACGCGCAATGACCTAGACGGACTCTCAGGGTCCAGTACCCTATCGCCGTGGCTGGCCAACGGTAACTTGTCGGTCCGCGAAGTCGCGGAAGCTATTTTTCGCTACGAACGAGCACATGTCAGCAATGAGTCGACTTACTGGTTGTATTTTGAATTATTGTGGCGCGAGTTCTTCCACTGGCGGGCGGTGATCGACGGTCGGCTGCTATTTCGGCAGGGCGGACGGCATGATCGTCGATTACTGACCACCTTTGAACCGCGGAAGTTTGCGCGTTGGTGTGCCGGCGATACCGATTTCCCTCTGGTCAATGCGCTGATGCGCCAACTCACTGCGACCGGATGGATGAGTAATCGCGGTCGACAGATCGCCGCCTCCTGCTTAGTCAATGAGCTAGGGCTCGACTGGCGCTATGGGGCGGCGTTTTTCGAGCAACAGCTGATCGATTACGACGTGGGGAGTAATTATGGCAATTGGCAGTATTTAGCAGGCGTGGGCAGTGACCCCCGCGGCGGGCGGCATTTCAATCTTGATAAACAAACCGCACAACATGACCCCAACGGCGTGTTTACCCAAAAGTGGGGAGGATTTCGACCACCCCAGCCTGAGCATGTGCTCGACGGTGCCGATTGGCCGATTACCGAGCCACGCTAATGGCGCACCGCAAAAAGTCTGACTTACCAACGAAACTCTGCCCCGTCTGCCAGCGCCCCTTCACGTGGCGCGCCCGATGGAAGCATCAATGGGAAAAAATCGTGTACTGCTCGCGTCGCTGCAGCCGCAATCGGCATCAACGCATTGTAGAGGATGCAGTAACGCCTCATCAGTAGCCTCCCCCCCTAAATCAGCTAAGCAACAATGTGGTGGGGCTCTCGAGTCGTTAGCCTACCGAGCGTCAGGGCACTTGATAGAGCGCCACTAGAGCGACTCCAGTCTCAGCAAATTAGCGTCTGCCCAGGAGACAACCGCGGCCCGATTTTCATCAGTGCGCTTGCGCCACCCCCCCAAAATTAACCCCATACGAGGGTTTGCACTCAGTAACGCTCGATGGCGATCAATAAAATGCCAATACAAGCTGTTATAGGGACACGCGCCGTCGCCGGTGACTTTCTTAGGGTCATAACAGCACGCTTTACAATGGTCACCCTGTTTTTGGATATATTTACCGCTGGCCGCATAGGGTTTTGATGCCATGATGCCGCCATCGGCAAACAGCGCCATACCCAGTGTATTGGGCAGCTCAACCCATTCATAAGCATCGACGTAAACCGCAAGGTACCACTCACAAACGGCGGTCACATCGAGTCCAGCAAGCAACGCAAAGTTACCAATCACCATGAGCCGCTGTATGTGGTGTGCGTAACCTAAATCCAGTGACTGAGTAAGTGCCCGGGACAGGCACTGCATATCGGTCTCACCGGTCCAAAACCAATCGGGCAAGGGCGTCGAGGCGTTAAGTGTGTTGTGCGTTTTGTAATCTGGCATATGGTGCCAATAAAGTCCTCGCACATATTCGCGCCAACCCAAGACTTGCCGGATAAACCCCTCAGCGGCAGCCAATGAACAGTCGCCTTTTCGGTAAGCTGCCTCAACCCGTTCACACACCGCCAATGGTTCTAGCAGACCACAATTGAGGTACATCGAAATCAAGCCATGAAATAACCAGGGCGACGATTCCGTCAGAGCGTCTTGATAGGTCCCAAAGTACGGTAGTGTATGCGTGCAAAACCAAGATAATTCATCCGCGGCGGCCTCTGCCGTCACCGCCCACCGAAATGCGCTCAAGTCCCCCGGATTATCTGGAAAAGCCTCATTCACTGCTTTTATGACTTCGCGAGTCATCGCATCCTGCGGTGGAGTGGGACGCTCTGGAATCTCACATTGGCCGCGCCATCCCGAGCGATTCTCAGCGTCGTAGTTCCACTTGCCGCCCTCTGGCTGATCGCCATCCATCAGCAAGGCATAGCGCTTGCGCATCTCGCGATAAAAATACTCCATGCGCAACTGCTTGCGGCCTTCGGCCCATTGGCTAAACTCTTCTATAGAAGACAGGAAACGGGTGTCTTCGAGGATTTCGACTTCCCTCTCGAGGGCGGCTGACCACGTTTGCATCTGCTCTCGGAGCCGATATTCCCCCGGCTCACAGACGACCAATCGGTTAAAACCCACTTGTGCCTGAGCCCGCTCACAGGCCGCCAGTAACGTGGGCAGCGCTTGCTCGAAGGCGTAATACTCGACCTGAAATCCCCGCTCGCGCAGCGCCGCGGCAAAATGCCGCATCGCGCTGAACAACAATGCGATCTTATGGCGGTTATGGCGCACATAAGTGGCCTCCTCGACCACTTCTGCGAGGATAACCACCACTTCTGCTGGATCAGCTGAGATGAGCCCCGGGTGTTGCCAACTCAGCTGGTCACCCAGCACTAAAATACCTGTCGTTTTATTCATGCTCTTCCTACGGCGGCAGCGTCGGCCCAGACCAGTTGCCCGCTCTACTGAAACGCGACAGACTGAGCCGGCATGGTGACGAGGCCCAGCCTCGAAGGACTATTCACATGATCTGGTTCAAACGATTTCTCACTGCCTGTGCTGCGCTGTCGCTGCTGCTGGTCATCGGGTTTTTCACGCTCGCCCCTCAATGGGTAGATCGGACCGCCAATGTTGTGGCGGGAGGAGCGGGGCCGGCACCCTCTGCCGAGACACTTGCACTGCATCAACAGCTGCTTATCGGTGATTTACATGCCGACTCCGCGTTGTGGGGCCGCAACCTGTTGAAGCGTCATACTTGGGGCCAGGTTGACCTGCCGCGGCTGATCGACGGCGGCGCGGCACTGCAAATGTTCACCACTGTCACCAAGTCACCACAAGGTCAAAACTATGCCCGCAATGCAGCCGATGCTGCCGATAATATTACGCTGCTTGCGTTGGCGCAGCGCTGGCCCGCGGCGGCCTACGACAGCCTTTTCGCCCGCGCGATGCTGCAAGCGGACCGCGTACTCACAGCGGCAGCGCAGAGTCCGCAACTGACGCTAATCCGTTCAAAAACAGACCTCAGCAGCTTGTTATCGCAGCGTGCAGATGGCCACAGCATTGTCGGCGCCCTGCTGGGCACAGAGGGATCTCATGCGCTGGATGGCGAACTGGACAATATCGACCGCCTCTATGCTGCAGGATTTCGGATGATGGGACTTCAACATTTTTTTGATAACCGGCTCGGTGGCTCACTTCATGGCGAATCACAGGCGGGCCTGACCCGCTTTGGGATCGAGGCTGTGAAAAAAATGCACGCGATGAGCATCATGATCGATGTCGCCCATAGCAGTGAGGCCACTGTGCGCGATACCTTAGCGGCGACCAATAACGCGGCACTGATCGTGAGCCATACCGGCTTTCAAGGCCATTGCCCGAGTCCGCGTAACATTAGCGATGAGACGATGGCGCTGATTACACAAGCAGGCGGACTGATCGGCGTCGGCTTTTGGGCAGACGTGACCTGCGGCGAGAGCGTCACCGCTATCGCAGAAACGATTCGCTATGGTGTGGAACGCTTTGGCGCGTCGCATATCGCTCTGGGCTCAGACTGGGACGGGTCTGTCACGACGCCCATCGACGCAGCACAGCTTCCCCACCTGACCCAAGCGCTAGTCGACGCCGGGCTCAGTGAGGACAACATCCGTGCTGTGATGGGCGGCAACATGGCGCGTTTCCTCAACGCGCATCTGCCGCCCTATTGATCACCTGAAGCCAAACGAGGTGCTCGCGGGTTATTGTCTGACTCAGCTATCCAGCAGTAGCGCCGCCAACCGTTTGCGATGGTGAATGGCTCCGCCAAACATCTGCTGCGCCCATTGCGCGCGTCGGATAAATAGCGTCGAGTCACAGTCCCAAGTAAAGCCAAAACCGCCATGAAACTGCACTGAGCGATCTCCGGCAAAAACCATGACCTCGTCTGCCGCCACTTTGGCCATCCGGCAAGCCGTCTCAGCGTCCTTGGAGAGCGGGTCATCGTCCACCACACTGGCACCGTGATAAATAAACGAGCGCGCGTTTTCCATGCCAACATAAATATCAACAGTCGGATGTTTCAGTGCCTGATAGGAACCGATCAATTTCCCAAATTGCTTGCGCGTTTTGAGATAGTCCGTAATGCCGCTCAGACACAGCGCAGCAGCGCCCGTCGTCTCTGATGCCGTGAGCAGCGCCCCCAGCAGTAAGGTATCGCGCAGTGCAGAGACAACCCGCTCGCCACGGAAAATATCGACAGGTGTCACACCAGTGAAATCGACATTGGCAGATCGCTTTGTCAGGTCAATCAACACGTTATGAGACAGCGCTTCACTCGACAGCGCGCTCGCTTCTACGATAGCCAGTATCGGTTCGCCGTTATCGTTTGCTACGACAACAAACACATCGGCAACGCCCGCATCGGCGACAAAGCATTTCCGGCCACTCAAGCATCCGTCGCTACCGACGCTGACACCGCAGTTCGCCGCGCCCCAGTCCGCATGATCCAAGAGGGCCAGCGCACCGACTTCACCGCCACACAAGCGAGCCAGCCAACTGGCCGCAGCCTCCCCAGCCGCGCGCCAAATCAGCTGGCCCGTTAGCGTCGTACTGAGCAAGGGTGTGCCTAGCAGGCCCCCACCGAGTGATTCAAAGACAGGCACGGCTGAACCAACGCCCATCCCTGCTCCACCCACACTGTCGGGCAAAGCAATCCCAGCCCAACCCATTTCAACCATGCTTTGCCACAGAGCCGGGTCAAATCCGGTCTCTGTCTCTAATTGTGCTCGGATCACATCGATAGGCGCCTGATCTCGCACGAAACCCCGCGCCACATCCAGCAGCATGCCCTGCTCTTCACTAAAGGTCATGGTCACATTTGGCGTTACTGACATCGCATCCGCCCTCACTTCGGCAAACCAAGCACATGCTCGGCAACAATATTGGCTTGAACCTGGGTCGTACCACCACCGATGGTGGCGCCGAAGTTGCTGAAGTACGCTCGTTGCCAAAACCCGCCACTGACGGCGTCGTCATCGCCCACATACAGCGCGCTCTGAGCGCCTTGTTTGCTCGCCGTATATTGTTTCATGCGACGCTCGTACTCAGTGCCTCGATACTTGACTGAGAGCGCCAGGCCCATGGGGTAATCGGTGCCCAGAGCCGGAATCGCCATGCGCCGAGCGGACAGCGACAATGCCTTCGCCTCCATCATAAAACCTACCAGGTCGTCTCGTACCACGGGATCTGATAACAGCGGCGCTCCATCTTGCTCAATTGCGGATAACTCATTGATCATATCGTCGACTTGCACCGCAACGCCCCAATACGCACTGGCCTGGCCCGCCGTCACGCCCCGCTCATATTCCAAGGTCTTCATCGCCACGGTCCAGCCGCCGCCCTCTTCACCCATTAAGCAACTGGCCGGTATGCGCGCATCGGTAAAGAAGGTCTGATTGAACCCATACTCACCCGTCACCTTGCGAATCGGATGTGCCTCAACGCCGGCCACTTTCATGGGGGACAGAAAAAATGAGAGCCCGTCATATTTGCGCTCGGTCTTGGTATTGGTGCGCGCCAGCAGAATCATGTGATCGGCGTAGTTGCCCAAGGTAGTCCATATTTTGGAGCCATTCACCACATATTCGTCTCCCTCCTTTACAGCGCGTGTTTGCACTGCACCAAGATCAGAACCGTGATCCGGCTCAGAGAAACCCTGACACCAAATCTCCTCTGCCGAGAGGATATTCTTAATATATTTTGCCTTCTCCTCTTCTGTTCCCATATCGAGCAACAGTGGACCCACCCAGTTGAGACCTATCGTATTGAAGATAATCGGCGCTCGGTGACGCCCCAACTCTTTATCCACTATGAATTGGTAGGCCGAATCAGCACCCTGCCCGCCGTACTCGGTGGGCCAGTGCATACCCAGAAATCCTGCCTGCCACAGCTTATGCTGCCACTCCCGCAAAAAATCGAGCTGCTGCTCTGTACCCACCTCCAAAAAAGTGAGGGGTAGCAAAAAGCCGGGGTCAGAGGGCACATTTTCTGCCATCCACGCGGCCACCTCTGACTTAAAAGCCTGTAAAGCGGCTTTGCTTTCACTCATGTTTTGACTCCTATTGCATCACTGCGGTCTACTTGACCGCCTCATTTTATGGCACTAGTTACGGCACCATTTACGGCACCATTTACAGCACTATTCGCCACTGACCGTGACTGAGGACTGTATTACGCGCGCTAGTATATCTGGTCGATTCGCCTCATGCCGAGTTAGAGCCCATATTGCCGAGTGGCCAGATCACGCATAATTTCTTCTGAACCACCGCCAATGGCATTTACCCGTACCTCTCGATAAATCCGCTCTACCCGATTTCCCCGCATGTAACCGAGACCACCCAGTATCTGCATCGCCTCACGCGCGCAAAACTCCATCACCTCGCTCGCTTGCACTTTCAGCAGCGCAATGTCACCCGGGTTGGGTGTCCCGGCTTCAATCGATTCATAGCAGAAACGTATGTACGCTTGCGTGGCATTCAGCTTCTGCTTCATCTGCGCGATCTTGTGTCTGATCACTTGATGGTCTGCCAGTCGCTTACCAAATGTTGTACGTTCGGTAGCCCACGCTACCGACTCTTCAAGACAAACGCGTCCGAAGGCTTCCATGGCCGCTGCCATGCCCATACGCTCGTTATTGAAATTGGTCATGATGACCCTAAAACCCTCATTTTCACTTCCGATCAGGTTACTTACCGGTACCCGCACCTGATCAAAATAGAGCGTCGCGGTGTCCGACGCCCACCAGCCCATCTTGCGATCAAGTGGCGTACGAGAAAACCCCGCCGCGTCAGTGGGAATCAGCAGCATCGATACGCCTTTTGCACCCGCCTCACCGGTTCTCACCGCTGTTGAAACCCAATTAGCGCGCATGCCACCGGTGATGTAGGTTTTACTGCCTGTCACAACAAAGTGGTCACCGTCGCGCACCGCAGTCGTGCTGAGGTTAGCGACATCAGAGCCTCCACCGGGTTCGCTAATACCGAGGGATATCCATTTTTCGCCGCGCAAAATGGGCGGTGCGATCTCAGCTTGCATCGCTGAAGTGCCCCAGTTGAGGATGGGAGGTAAGCCGATACCATGCACCATTAAGGACGCGGGAACACCACCAACGCCTATGCGCGCGAGTTCTTCATTCACAATCCAGGAGTGCCAACTGTCGCCGGGTACGCCGCCAAAGGCTTCGGGATACCCTAAACCCAGCAACCCTACCTCAGCCGCCTTAGGCCACAGTGTATTGGGGATGGCACCGGCCTCATCCCAGTCACTGGCATAAGGCATAATTTCGGCATCAATGAAGCGTCGGAGTGCCGCGCGCCACGCCAGGTGCTCCTCCTGCATGTGCGGATTAGGTAACCGAGCACCATCAAAATCGAGGCTCATAAACATCTCCATACTGAGCGTGTCAGCGCCGCCCACAAAATCGAACAGCGATCATTCTTTTACGCACTGATCAAACCGGAGTCAATTCGCGTATAAGGTACAATAAAGGTCTAGATCATACCGCGACAGGGTGCAATGAAGGGTGCAATGAAGGGTGCAATGAAGGGCGCAATGAAGAGCGCAACGACAGGTAGCCCTGCGCTCAGGAATGTACTATGAAATATATCGGCCAGTCCGATTATCGGCACCACTCGACACCCCGTATTGGTGTGCTGCTGACAAACCTAGGGACGCCAGAGGCACCCACCGCCAAGGCGCTGAAGCCCTATCTGAAGCAGTTTCTTTGGGATCCTCGCGTGGTCGAGGTGCCTCGGCCGATTTGGTGGTTAATTCTTAATGGCATTATTCTAAATACCCGACCCAAACGCTCAGCAGAGGCCTACAAAGCGGTCTGGAGCGAGCGGGGCTCCCCACTGTTGGCACACCTGGAGGATCAAGTGGCGGGCGTCTCGGCACAACTCGAGGCCCGCTTTGGTAACCGCTTTATAGTGCGCGGTGCCATGCGCTACGGGGCGCCGGCCATCAGCACCGTTTTAGGGGAAATGTTCGATGCTGGGATGGAACAACTGGTGGTACTGCCGTTGTATCCGCAGTACGGCGGACCGACCACCGGTTCGACATTCGATGAAATCACGACAGAATTAACGCGCCGACGCTGGCTGCCCTCGTTTAGGTTTGTGAGTGCTTATCACGACGACCCTCGCTACATCCGGGCAATGGCCGACAGTATTCAGGCGCACTGGGCGGTAAACGGGAGGGCCGACAAGCTCTTGCTCTCCTATCACGGTATGCCAAAGCGTTATTTAACCGAGGGCGATCCTTACCATTGCCAATGCTATAAAACATCTCGGTTGATCGGCGAAGCACTCGATCTCGCGGAAGACCAGATGATGACCACTTTTCAGTCGCGCTTTGGCCGGGAAGAATGGCTGCAGCCTTATACTGACGAGACGTTGAAAGCGTTGCCCAGTGAGGGCGTGACATCCGTTCAAGTGGTTTGTCCGGGCTTTTCAGCTGATTGTCTTGAAACGATTGAAGAGATCGGCATGGAAAATCGCGACTACTTCCTCGAAGCGGGGGGCACGCGCTACGAATATATTCCTTGTTTAAACGCGGAGCCCGGACACGTCACCGCATTGACAGAAGTCCTCGCTGACCAAATGCAGGGCTGGCTGACGAGCGAGCACGATCCCACTATGAGTGATCGATTAGCACGTGACCTTGGCGCACCTCACTAACAGGCATCTCAGTCGGCTAATGTGCAGGCTCAAACCAACCAATGCCCAGGGCTAAGGCTATCCCCATTAAGAATAGTAGGGTCAGCCTGACGCGATCATGGCTGTGAAATTGCACCTCGGGTAACAGATCACTGAGCGCTATACAGATAAAAGCCCCGCCAGCAAAAGCGAGAATCCCTGACAGCCATAGAGACGAGTCAAGGTAAGGCGCCATGCCCGCATAAAAGGCTATCGCCGCCAGTGGGCATAGCGAGGCAAACACGATGGCAGCTGACCAACGCAGAGTGGACGACCAGCCAGCATTGGCCATGACGGTCTCGATGGACAGAGAATCCAGTGGCTTGTGCAATAAAATAGCCAAAAACACCCCTAAACCAAGACCATAATCACTGAGCATGATGGCCCCTAGTGCGATGCCGTCTATCAGTGTGTGAACACACAAACCCGTGAATAGCCCGAGTGCCCCGATCCCCCGATCAGGCGGATGAGTATGATCATGGGCGTGGGCATGAGAGTGCGCATCCGCTGACGAGAGCTCGCAGGCTGCGGCTGCAGCGCCAAAATCGTGTTGGTGAAAATGAAAAAGCCGCAATAACAAGAGCATAAAAACAAGCCCGAAGAGAGTCCACGCCATGACCTGATCAATATCGCCGACAATGCCGAAACTGTGGGGAATCAGGTGACAGAGCGCGACACCCAGCATCAACCCTGAAACTAAACTCAATACCATTTGGGTTCGCGTGTGCGTCATGGCAATCTGGCGGGGCAACCAGCTGCCCAGCAGCGATGCCGCCATAAGTGACGCGCTAAAGACCCCCAGCCAGGACCACTCCGTCACGCGGCTAACCCCCAACCAAGTTATCGCGGTGAATCATTTCCTCTTCACCTCGGTAGCCTAATATGGCCTCGATATCTGTCGAACTCTTTCCAATCAACGCCGCCGCCTCGTCACTGGCATAGTTGATCAGCCCTCGTGCCCGCTCTTTGCCGGTTGCGTCAACACAGCTCACCAAATCACCTCTTTGAAAAGAGCCCGTCACTGCGGTAATCCCGATTGGCAATAAAGAGCGACCGTGTTCAGACAAGACCGTGGCCGCACCTTCATCGAGCACCAGCTGACCCTGAGGATGCAGCAAGCTGGCCAGCCACTGCTTGCGCGCGCTCAAAGGTTGGCGATTTGTGTGCAGCAATGTTCCCACCGATTCGCCCTCGACCACCTTGGCGATCACATCCGGCAACCGCCCATTCGCAATAATCGTATTGGTGCCAGAACGCGCAGCCAAACGAGCCGCACTGAGTTTCGTCGCCATACCGCCGCGCCCGAGGGCGCTACCCTCACCGGCGATGGCGTCAAGATTCGAGTCATGCACATCGGCTAAGGCAATCAGCTTGGCATCCTTATCCTGTCGCGGATCGCGATCCATGAGTCCATCTTGATCGGTCAGAATTAACAGCGCTTCTGCATCCACTAGATTCGCAACCAAGGCTGCCAGTGTGTCATTGTCGCCCAGCCGAATTTCATCAGTCACCACGGTGTCATTCTCATTGATAATCGGCAACACGCCCAGTCCAAGCAGCGTATTTAAGGTGCTGCGCGCATTCAGATATCGATCACGAGCGCGGACGTCAGCATGACTTAATAAAATTTGTGCCGTCACCACACCGTGTGGTCCGAGGCAATCCTCATAAGCGCGCACGAGCGCCGACTGCCCTACGGCTGCGGCGGCCTGAGATAAGTGGACCTCCCGGGGGCGCTCTGCCAAGTTAAGCCGCACTAAACCGGCAGCGATGGCGCCACTAGAAACCAATACCACTTCATGGCCGAGGGCATGCAGCGACGCCAATTGCCGTGTCAACGTCTTCATGACGAGTGGATCCAGCCCCAGACCATCGTTGGTGAGCAAGGCGCTCCCCACTTTAATCACCCAGCGTCGAACGCTCGTTAAGCTATGCCTAGCCGAATTGTCTGCTGCGTTGCTCAATACCGATACTCCACGTCAACATCGCCATCCGCTTCCTCGTCCGCATCGAGCGCGTCCTCCTCTAGGCCACGTTGCGCATTGCTCCGCGCTTCCGCTCGCGCCCTATTCAGCGTAGCTATCCGCTCGCGAGCTTCTTGTTGCATTTGCTCTTGCGCGGCCTGCTCTGCCGCTAGTGCCGCGGCATCGGTTTGATACTGTTCCATCAACTGCTCAAGGTGTGTCATCAGATCACCACACAGCGCCTGGGTCTGGGTCCCTGCCACGGCGGAGACCTCATACACTGGCCCCTGCCACCCCAGGGCAGCCACAATCGCCTCGCGCCGCGCCTGCAACGTCTCCTGGTCAATTAAATCGATCTTATTCAGCACCAACCACCGCGGTCTGGCCGCTAATGCTGGGCTGAACCGTTCGAGTTCTTGAATCACCGAACAGGCCGCACTCGCTGGATCGGTACCATCGATCGGCGCCACATCAACGAGGTGCAATAAAACACGGTTGCGGGTCAGGTGCTTCAGAAAGCGGATACCCAATCCGGCACCTTCAGAGGCGCCCTCAATGAGTCCGGGAATGTCGGCCACAACGAACGACCGATATGCATTGACCTTTACAACCCCCAAACTCGGGATCAGTGTCGTAAAAGGATAATCGGCAACTTTGGGCGTAGCGGCTGAAATAGCGCGAATCAAGGTGGATTTACCGGCATTCGGCAAGCCCAGCAGTCCGACGTCGGCAAGCACCTTGAGCTCCAACTTGAGCTTGCGAAGCTCACCCTCTGACCCCGGTGAGCTTTGGCGAGGTGCTCGGTTGACGCTCGACTTGTAACGGGTGTTACCCAACCCGTGAAACCCACCCTGCGCCACTAACAGACGCTGACCGGGAGTGCGAATGTCGCCCAACACCTCACCAGATTCGTCATCCAATACCGTGGTTCCCAAAGGTACCGGCAACAGCAAATCCGCTCCAGATTTGCCCGTGCAGTTTCGCCCGCGCCCTGCCTGTCCATTTTCTGCTCGGAAAGTACGCGTGTAGCGATAATCAATCATGGTGTTCAGTGCGTCGTCGCCCACAAGAAACACGGACCCACCGTCGCCCCCATCGCCGCCATCTGGGCCCCCTCGCTGAATAAATTTTTCGCGGCGAAAACTCACACAGCCATTACCGCCCTTACCCGCGGTTACGTCAATTGTGGCTTCATCAACAAATTTCATGGACTCACCTAATCAACCACCAAAAAAAAACCTCGCCGGATGACGAGGTTTTTTAATCCTATGGCACCCGGGTTACGCCGCTACGATACGAACCTGTTTGCGCTTCTGCGGACCACCGCTAAAAAATTCCACTTTCCCATCGGCTGTGGCGAACAGGGTGTGGTCCTTGCCCACACGAACATTTTCTGCCGCATGGAAGCGTGTACCGCGTTGCCGCACAATGATGCTACCCGCTGTGACGGCTTGACCGCCATAAGCTTTCACGCCCAGTCGCTTACTCTCGGAGTCGCGTCCGTTACGAGTACTACCGCCTGCTTTTTTATGTGCCATTGATAGTGTCTCCTGTCAGCCTGTGATCGCCGTAATTTTGACCTCTGTAAACCACTGGCGGTGGCCAGTTTCTTTACGATAGTGCTTACGGCGATTGAATTTTACGATGCGGATTTTATCATGACGTCCATGAGAAACCACCTCGGCGGTTACCTTGCCGCCCTCTACCAGTGGCGAGCCAATTTTCACGCCGCTGCCAGAACCTAGCAACAAAACCTCGTCAAACTCAATCGTTTGACCCATTTCCGCTTCAATTTTCTCGAGCTTCAGTTGCTCGCCTTCTTCAACACGGTGCTGTTTACCACCGCTTTTGATCACTGCGTACATTCTATTGTCCTCTCAGTTAGCCTGCTCGCAGTCGAAATCTGGTTTGCGCTGGGCAGAGTTCAGGCACCGAAAGACGGCCTGACAGCCATCCCAAGGGCGCGAAAGATACGCCTTCAGCGGCTTGAACGCAAGTGTGAGTATTGGTTCCTATTGTGCATTCTTGGCCTCTTTGCGGCGCAGTGCCCACAATGATGGCGTGGCGGTCGGTCGTCACCCACCCTATACTAAGTAGCTTCGGGGAGATATTGCGTGAATGTAGCATTCAAGTCGAGCGTGGCGGCAGAGTTCGCACAAGTCGACGAAGTCATAGTGGAATTACTGCAGTCCGATGTCGAAATGGTCGAAAACATTGGCCACTACATCGTCAGGGCGGGCGGCAAGCGCATGCGCCCCCTGCTGGTATTACTGTCTGCCAAGGCGCTTGGCGGGATCGATTCGACCCACATCCGCTTTGCCGCTGTCGTCGAGTTTATCCATACCGCGACGTTGTTACATGACGACGTGGTCGATTTATCCACGCTGCGCCGAGGTATGCCAACGGCTAATGCCGCATTTGGTAATGCACCCAGCGTACTGGTAGGGGACTTTATTTATACCCGCGCATTTCAGCTGATGGTAGAACTCAACAGCATGCCGTTGTTGGCCCACATGGCGGAAACCACCAATACCATCGCCGCAGGTGAGGTCATGCAACTCATGCACGCCGGCGACCCTGATACCCAAGCGGAGCAGTACCAAGAAATCATCCGGCGTAAGACTGCCGCACTGTTTGCTGCCGCCTGTTGTGGTGCAGGGCTATTGCACCAAAGTCCTGCTGAGCAAACAGACGGCCTTTATCACTACGGTATGAATCTCGGTATTGCATTTCAGTTGGCGGATGACCTACTCGACTACGCCGGCGACCCTGCTCAAACAGGGAAAAACGTCGGTGATGATCTTCGCGAGGGGAAAATCACGCTGCCCTTGCTGCATGCGATGCAGTCGGGAACCTCTTCCCAACGCGCGCGCGTCGCAGAGGTATTGCGCCAAAAGGAGGGTGATGCCTTTGCGGAAATCATTGATATCGTGCGTCAAACCGGCGGTATCGATGCCACGCGAGAAGCCGCCATCCATCATCAAAGTTTAGCGCAGCAATCTTTGGCATCATTACCAGCCTCAGACGCACTCACTGCGCTGTATCAGATGGCTGAAAAAGCGGTGGATCGACAGGCCTGATGAGCATCGATGCGCAAGCGGTGCATGAGAGACTGCAGGAAGCGCAGGCGGCGCTCGGTCATCAACGTATCACGGCGCTATTTGACACAGACCCTCATCGACACGAACGGTATCGATGCCGCAGCAACGGGCTAGTCGTCGATTTTTCTAAGCACTTGATCGACGATCACGTTTGGCAGTTGCTCATCGAGCTGGCCTCTGCCCACGCTTTACCAGCGGCCTTTACCGCATTGGTGGAAGGCCATCTCGTTAACGCTTCAGAGCGTCGGCCGGCACTGCATACCCTGTTACGCGGCACGGCCGCCGAGCAGCACTCGGAGCACACTGCTGCTATTCGTGACGTCCTCACACGCATGGCGACACTGGTCAGTCGCATCCACGCAGGCGAAGACACTGGTTGGACGGATCAAACATTTACGGATGTAGTGAATCTCGGTATTGGCGGCTCTGATCTCGGCCCACGCTTCATTTGTGATGCACTCACCACACCTGACGCGCCACTGCGTGCGCATTTCGTCGCGAATATCGATCCCGAAGATCTCGACCGCACATTAGACGATCTCGATCCTGCCCGAACGCTCTTTGTGGTGTGCTCCAAATCTTTCACTACCGAGGAGACGCTATCGAATGCCCTGCGTGCCAAAGCATGGCTGCAAGCTGCTGGTGCGCCACCGCAGCGCTTAGGACAACACTTTATCGCCGTCACAAGCCAGGCTCATCGAGCCCACCAATGGGGCATTTCTGCTGAGTGCTGCTTGCCTATTTGGGACTGGGTCGGTGGCCGCTATTCACTGTGGTCAGCCATGGGGTTAATCATTCCCTTAGCGCTGGGTTGGTCTGTTTTTGAGGGGTTACTGCGCGGCGCCAAAACGCTAGATCAACACACGCTGGAGTCGCTACCTGCCGAAAACGTGCCCATGATCATGGCATTGTTGGAGTTTTGGCAAACGCGCTATCTCAACGCCAATACCCATGCGGTACTGCCTTATTCGCAAAAGCTGCGGCATTTAACGGATGTCTTGCAGCAACTTACCATGGAGAGTAACGGGAAGTGCGTCTCGACCACTGGGGAACGGCTGGCGAGCGATTCTGCCCCCGTGTTGTGGGGGTCTGCGGGCACCAATGGACAGCACTCTTACTATCAGCTTTTACATCAAGGTACCCGCTCGTTTTCTGCCGACATTATTCTTCCCTTGATGTCAGGCGGAGGCGACCTGTCTGCAAGGCGTCGCTTGGCGGCTCATGCGCTCGCACAAAGTCGCGCCTTAATGGTGGGGCGCTCCCCGAAAGAGGCCCGCCAGATAGGTAGGTCGCGAGGCTTTAGCGAGTGGGAGTGCCGTCAACTTGAGATAGGCGGTAATCACAGTCACTCTCTGATCCTGATGGACGCGGTGACGCCAGAGTGCCTGGGTAGCTTGATCGCAGCCTACGAACATAAAACGTATTTTCTTGCCGTATTGCTCGGTATCAATGCGTTTGATCAATGGGGGGTGGAACTGGGCAAAGCCATTGCGGCAGAAATACAGCCTTTATTGGAAACTGGCGTAACAGCGGCACCAACCGAGCCAGCCACTCCCACCCCTGCGGCACTCGATCCTGCGACATTACAAGCGGCGTTGGCCTGGCGTAAAGCCAACATGCCCTAAGACGTCAGGCGCGAATCAGCGCCAGTAACTCCTCGGTTTTTGCTTTCATCAGCGCCTCATCACCCCGTGATTCCACGTTGAGTCGCACTACCGGCTCAGTATTAGACAGGCGTAAATTAAACCGCCAATCATCAAATTCCATCCCCAGTCCATCGAGCCGCTCGGTCACTAGCGACTTGTCGGCATACCGATCTTCAACTGCAGCCAATAGCGCAACAGAGTCAGTGACTTCTAAATTAATCTCCCCTGAACACGGAAACGCCAGCGCTCGCGCCGCAACCATATCGGCTATCGACTGACCGGTCTGGGAGATCAACCCGGCAATGAGCAGCCAGGGAATCATGCCGCTGTCACAGTAGGCAAAGTCGCGAAAATAATGATGCGCGGACATTTCGCCTCCATAGACCGCATCCACCTCGCGCATGCGTTCCTTGATGAAGGCATGTCCGGTTTTACTTAGCACCGGCTCACCTCCCGCGGCGCGGGTAATATCCTGCGTATTCCAAGTAAGCCGGGGATCGTGCACGATGCGCTGAGGCCCCTGCTCTTTTAAAAATGCCGCTGCTAGCAAACCAACAATGTAATACCCTTCGATAAAATTGCCGGCATGGTCAAAGAAGAAGCAACGGTCAAAATCGCCATCCCAGGCAATCCCCAAATCCGCCTGCTCAGCCCGCACACGCTCCGCTGTCACCGAACGATTTTCGATCAGCAGTGGATTCGGTACGCCATTGGGAAAATGACCGTCTGGCTCATGATGCACCCGGATAAACTCAAAAGGTAGATGCGGCGCAAGGGCATCAACCACTCTGCCTGCGCCCCCGTTGCCAGCGGTACAGACAATCTTAAGCGGCTTCAATGTCTCGATATCGACATAGGACAATAAGTGCTGAATATAGGCCGATTGGGTCGTTTCGCTGCGGTATTCGCCGCGTGTCTCCGCGGGCGTAAAGTGATTGCGCTCAGCGAGTGCCTGAATTTCCGTTAAGCCTGAATCCCCCGAAATAGGACGAGCGCCCTCCCGCACAAACTTCATGCCGTTGTAGTCCTTGGGGTTATGGCTTGCGGTCACGACAATGCCGCCGCCAACACCGAGGTGTGCTGTCGCGAAGTAGATCTCTTCGGTTCCGCACAGACCGATATCTTGCACCGACACCCCCTGCTCCCGCAATCCATCAATCAGCGCTGCTTTGATGCCCTCGCTGGTGAGACGAATATCGTGCCCCACCACGACGGTACCTGGACGAATCACCTCGGCATACGCCTGCCCAATACTGCGAGCGATGGTTTCGTTCAACTGATCAGGAACGCGACCCCTTACGTCATAAGCCTTGAAACAATCGAACGTCTCGGTCATGTCAGTGTTGTCCGTAATAATGCTCAAAGACGTGTTGCGTCGCTGCAACAAATCCGGGCACCTGACCACAGTCAAAGCGAATCCCTTCAAATTCATAGGCAAGCAACCTTCCCTCGCTAGCCTGTACTTTCAGTGCATCCGTGAGCTGTATTTCTCCCCGCTCGTCCGGTGACACGTCACGGAGAATGTCAAAGATATCGGGGGTGAGAATGTAGCGCCCAATCACGGCAAGGTCAGAAGGTGCCTGCTCTGGCGTCGGCTTCTCGACCATCTGGGCGACTCGAATCAACCCATCACGCTCAGCAGCACCTGCTACCGCGCCGTAATGGCAGATCTCGGCCGGAGACACTTTCTGTATCGCGACAATAGAACACTGGAACTCTTCATACAGCGCGGCCATTTGCGTTAAGACCCCTGAGCGCTCTCGGTTCAGACACAAGTCATCTGACAGCACGACTCCAAAAGGCTCATTGCCAATCAAGGGTTGGCCAGTGAGGATGGCATGACCCAATCCGCGCATGCTCCGCTGCCGCACGGTGGTGAACACGCCGCGATCCATGATCGCCCGAATACCCTCAAGATGCTGCTCCTTAGATGAGCCTGAGATCTGGTGCTCCAATTCGTAGCTGGTATCAAAATGATCGGCGATCGCCCGCTTGCCTCGGCCTGTCACGAAAGCACAATTACTCATGCCAGCTTCGATGGCCTCTTCCACGCCGTATTGCACCAGCGGCTTATTCACGATGGGTAGCATTTCCTTGGGCATGCTCTTCGTCGCCGGGAGAAACCGCGTGCCGTAGCCCGCCACTGGAAATAAACATTTACCAATCATTCAGGAGATGCCTCACGACCATATACATCTTCAAAACGCACAATATCATCTTCCCCCAGATAAGAACCTGATTGCACTTCAATCACTTCTAGCGGATCAGTGCCTCGGTTTGC
The DNA here is from genome assembly GCA_040263855.1 of Luminiphilus sp. GTDB lineage: Bacteria > Pseudomonadota > Gammaproteobacteria > Pseudomonadales > Halieaceae > Luminiphilus. The sequence continues at coordinate 26,507 of JBDQJL010000013.1, forward strand.
AAGCCGGTGCTTCACACCGATAGGAATATACGTCGATTCGTCTGGCCCCAAGTTGAAGCGCTCCTCTCCACGGATCACCTCTGCGCTGCCCGAAACCACTACCCAGTGCTCCGCGCGATGATGATGTAATTGCAGAGAGAGGACCTGATCCGGTTGCACTGTCAATCGTTTGACCTGGAAATGCTCTCCGACCACCAGCGACTCATAGGACCCCCAAGGACGCCAGACTTTCTGGTGCTGCGTGGCCTCAGGACGGTCTGCCACAAGAAGCGCTTCCACCACTTTTTTAACGTCTTGCACCCGATCTTTGGCGCCCACCATGACCGCATCGGCCGTCTCAACAATTACCAGGTCTGCGATTCCCACGCCGGTGACCAAGCGACTTTCACTGCGAACATAATTATTGCTAGCCCCGTGCAAGAGCACATCGCCCTGAGTGACATTGCCCTCCGCATCACTCGAACCCATCTCCCACAGTGCGGGCCATGCACCGACATCGCTCCAACCACACTGCAGTGCCGCGACACCGCCGGCCCGGGTATGCTCCATCACGGCGTAATCAATGCTGTTAGCAGGCGAAGCCAAAAAGGCATCCCGGTCGGGGCGGATAAAATCTAAATCACGCTGCGCATCACTCATTGCTTGCTCGCAGGCCGCCAGCATCTCAGGCTGATGGGCTGCAAGCTCAGCCAAATAGCGATCTGCACGTAACAAAAACATGCCGCTATTCCAAAAATAAGTGCCCGAGTCCACATAATGCTGTGCGGTCTCCTGGTCCGGTTTCTCGACGAACTCTGCAAGCTCAAAAAGCCCCTCCTCCCATTCGGCACCGCAACGCACATAACCGTAACCGGTTTCGGCGTGCGACGGCACGACGCCAAAGGTCATCAGTGTTCCGGCCATCGCCCGCGCAGACGCGTGCTCGACAGCGCGCTGAAACGCGCCCGTATCCGTCACATGATGATCAGCAGGCAAAACCAGTAACAACGCCTCGGGATCAACCTCGCGGCTATAGATCGCGGCCAATGCAATAGCCGGCGCGGTATTGCGGCCCGCAGGCTCAAGAATAATCGTAGGGGCTTGCGCTGATTCATGCTGAAGCTGATCGGCCACCAAAAAACGATGATCAGCATTACAGACCACAATGGCGTCACCGCAGCTCAAGCCCGCTAAACGTCTCTGGGTCTCTTGCAACATCGACCCTTCGGCACTCAATGGCAGGAACTGTTTGGGCCTGGCAGCCCGTGAAACGGGCCACAAACGACTGCCCACACCGCCAGACAGTAAAACGGGAATCAACATTACGACACGACCTATTTGTTAAAGCATTAAACTTCTTTTCTCACCCTTAGGCGCGACCCACTTGCAAGCGGCTAGCGATTCATTCGGGTTCAAGCGCATTAGCGCCGCTACTTGGTGACCAAACAGCGACTCAAAAGACAAGTGCTCGCCGTAGACCACGAGAGAAACCGCCATTCTTCGCAAAAAGCACGCTCACCGACAGTCGAGGATATTACGGTAATGACACGCTGTTTTTAACCCCAGCCTCGCTGAGCCCATATTACTCAACAAATATAGGGGTTTGCGGCCGCTGGATCGTCCGTTGCCGTTCCACTACAATAACGGCTCGCGCCGCGCGGCCTTTTACTTTGCCCACGACCTGCGCCCACCCTTGCTGGAACGTCCCCATGTCAGAACACCCCCCTTTTGAACAGCAGTCGCACTATGACAAAACTGAACTCATCGCCTGTGGACGAGGAGAATTGTTTGGACCCGGTAATGCCCAACTCCCGATGGACAATATGCTGATGGTCGACCGCGTCACCCACATCAGCTCAACCGGGGGAGAACATGACAAAGGGGAGATTATCGCTGAACTCGATATCCATCCTGATCTCTGGTTCTTTGCTTGTCACTTTCCGGGTGACCCGGTGATGCCCGGCTGCCTCGGATTGGATGCGATGTGGCAATTGGTTGGGTTTTTCCTCGGTTGGCGAGGCAACCCCGGAAGAGGACGCGCTCTGGGTTCTGGCGATGTCAAATTCACTGGACAAATCCTACCCAGTCACTCGCTCGTGCGCTATCACATACAAATGAAACGGGTTATCGAGCGAAAATTGGTGATGGGCATCGCAGACGGCTCAGTCTCTGTCGATGGCGAGATCATTTATACCGCCTCAGACCTGCGGGTCGGCCTTTTCCAAAATACGGATACTCTCTAATGGTAGAGCGAGTAGTTGTAACAGGGATGGGCATCGTCTCCTGTTTGGGTAACAGCGCGGAGGAAGTCAGGGACTCCCTGTATTCAGGCCGCTCAGGGATCGCGCTTTGCCAAGCCCAGATTGATGCGGGTATGCGCTCGCACGTTGCGGGGATCCCACAAATTGATTTGGCCGAGCATATTGATCGCAAGCAGTGGCGTTTTATGGGTGACGCAGCAGGCTATGCGTACCTCAGCCTGCAACAAGCGATTGCACAGGCAGGCCTCAGTGAAACCCAAGTGTCGAACCCTCGAACGGGCATCGTCGCAGGATCAGGTGGCGCCTCCTCGGCGAGCCAAGTTGAGGCCGCCGATATACTGCGTGAACGTGGTATTCGTCGCGTCGGCCCTTACCGAGTGACGCAAACCATGGGCAGCACGGTGTCAGCCTGCCTCGCAACTCCGTTTCAAATCAAAGGGGTCAACTACTCCATCTCCTCGGCCTGCTCAACCAGCGCGCATTGCATCGGACATGCGATGGAGCTTATTCAGCTCGGCAAACAAGATGTGGTGTTCGCCGGCGGCGGCGAAGAACTGCATTGGACAATGAGCGCACTCTTTGACGCCATGGGCGCCCTGTCGACCCAATACAATGCTACGCCCGAACGCGCTTCTCGCGCTTACGACGCGGATCGAGATGGTTTTGTGATTGCCGGGGGTGGCGGCATGTTGGTACTCGAATCCTTGGCACATGCGACCGCTCGAGGAGCCCCTATCCTTGCCGAGTTGGTGGGTTATGGAGCCACCTCAGATGGCTATGACATGGTCGCCCCATCAGGAGAGGGTGCCGTACGATGCATGCAACAAGCGATGCACGGTTTGGAAGGCAAAATTGACTACATCAACGCCCACGGCACCAGTACGCCGGCAGGTGATATCCAAGAGCTCAATGCCTTGCGCACCGCCTTTGGCAGCGACGCACCCGTTATCGGCTCTACCAAATCTTTATCGGGGCATTCATTGGGTGCGGCGGGCGTGCAAGAAGCGATTTATGCGCTGTTGATGATGCGCGATAATTTTATTGCCGCCTCCGCTAATATCGAGTCCCTCGATACCGGTGCTGAGGGATTACCAATCGCCCGTGAACGTATCGACGCAGCACAACTAGACCAGGTCATGTCGAATAGCTTTGGTTTCGGCGGGACCAATGCAACGCTGATCTTTCGCCGCTTTGCAGGCTGACTTAAACGACGCCAGCCTCCAATAAAGCAGACAACGGAATCACCTCTAAGACGTCGCCTGGAGACACCGTTGTCCCCGCTGGAATCACCGCCACCGCATCCGCTTCACTGAGGCCGCTCAGCACACCGGAACTCTGATTGATGATCGCGCTGGCGCGCATCGTTTCGCCTTGTCCGGTCAGCGATACGCGCAAGAACTCCTCTCGCGACCCAGCGCGCGCTGCGGTGAAGGCAGCTCGGACAGGAAAACGAAACGCGGCACGGGGCGCTCCTCCTTGGCGTTTAATCAACCAAGGCTTGGCGACCAAGGCGAACGTAATCCACGCTGATACGGGGTTGCCAGGCAGCCCAAAGATAGGCGTTCCCTTGACTGTGCCAAATGCCAAAGGCTTGCCCGGTTTGATCGCCAGTTTCCATAACGCCAAGTCGCCACGGGCCTCAATTTGCGACCGAACATGGTCCTCTTCCCCTACCGACACCCCACCCGCAGTCACAATACAGTCCGCTACCGCGGCTGCGCGCTCAAGCATGTTGCCAATCTGAGCAGGATCATCAGGCACATTACCGAGGTCCACCACCGTCATCCCTAATGCACGAATCTGTGCTCCCAGACTAAAGCGGTTGCTATTGAAAATTTGCCCCGGCTGCAGATCACCCGAGCCAGGATCTCTGAGTTCGTCGCCCGTTGTCACAATCGCGACTGTCAGCGGGCGAAATACCGCAATACGATTAATACCTACCGATGCCAACAAGCCAATGTCTTGGGGTCGTAAAAACTGTCCTGCAGCAATCAGCTGATCCTCAGGCTGAATATCATTCCCGCGCCGCCGAATATGCTGTCCCACTTGCGCGGCTGGCAGACGAATGCCGTGATCCGTCTCCTCTGTGTCTTCTTGCAACACCACCGCATCGGCGCCCACCGGCATTTCGGCGCCAGTAAAAATCCGCGCTGCGGTACCCTTTTCAAGCGGCTGCGATACGGACCCAGCAGGAATGCGCTGACTCACGGTGAGCACAGCCGGCACATCTCGACTACAGACTGCGTAACCATCCATGGCGCTGTTATCGGCAGGAGGTACCGCCATGCCCGCGCTGACCGACTGGGCGCAAAACCGACTCAGAGCCTGATCAAGGGACACCTCTTCAGAATCGGGTGTCATTGTGCAAGACCCCAATATTGTCGCCATTGCCTCAGATAAAGCGGTCAGCGCCATCGGCTAGTGCCCCCGCAACACGCCAACAAAGTTGCAGGGCTGATGAGTGCTATCGAGCTGGTCTTTGAGCACCCCCTCCCAAGCGGTTCGACACGCACCCGTTGACCCGGGCATGCAGAAAATCACCGTGCCATTAGCCATACCCGCCAGTGCACGTGATTGCACTGTAGAAGAACCAATCTCAGCGAGACTCAATGCTCGAAAAACTTCTCCGAAGCCGTCGATAGACTTATCAAATAGGGGGCCGAGCGCTTCCGGCGTGGAGTCGCGACCTGAAAAACCAGTGCCACCGGTCACCAGCACCACCTCTATCGCAGGGTCGGCAATCCATTGCGATACAGTCGCCCGCAATTGATAGATATCGTCGATCACCAATTGCCGATCACTGACGGTATGACCCGCTTCAATCAACGCATCAGCAAGAAATGTCCCGGAAGTATCGGTCTCTGGGGTGCGTGTATCACTGACGGTTAACACCGCCACTTGCAAGGCAACTGTCACAGTTCCTTCCCTCCCTCTTCAACATACAATTCGACGTAACGCTTAACAGCGCGCGGCACAAACTCTCTCCAGCTCAATTGCTGAATACCAAACTGATGACGGATCTCGGCGCAATCAAGACTCAAACCAATCACCCGACCCCCATCATTCGGATTACCCTCCATCAACTCTCGCGCGCCCTCAAATGGGCTATATTGCGAGGCGTTAGCGAGCACGGTTTCCATAAATGAATAGGCCGTGACCTCACCGATACCGCTGTAGTGATATAACCCTTGGCACGGCGCGCCCGCGCCCAGTTGATCCACGATCCCATGGATCACCCGCGCGACTTCGGCCACATGCACCGGACTGCCCCTGACCTGCTCGCTGACTTTGACAACATCGCCGCGCGCCAGCGCGTCGAGCGCCCTCGCCAATGGGTTAGGCCGCCGCCCACCAAACATCAGGCCCAGCCTGAGTATAAAAAGGTTATCGAGTGTCGTCCGCAGCAGCTCCTCCAACGCAACCAGCGTTTCACCAATGGGATCCTGCGCATCAGGTCGATCGGTTTCTCGATAGGGTCTGGTTAATACGCCCGAAAATACCCGGGCGCTCGAGAGAAACAAGTAACTGATCTGGTCGCGCGCAGCCAGATTAGCCAGCCACTGTGTCCGCTCTATGTCGGGATGGCCGACGGGATCCACACCGTCAATTTGTGTGACCAGCCGCGCATCAAGAATGAGATCAATCGGCTGACGGCGAATCAATTTCTTGACCTGGCGCTCCCGACGCCAGCGGGTGGCATCCATATCTACCCCTATGATCTCATGCCGCATCAAGGGTGCGGCAAACGAGCGCAGGGAATAGCCCAGTGGTGAATCAAGGCCCAGTACTAGAATACGCATCAGCAATCAGCGCGTGCGACGAACCGATTCGGTAGCGTCGTCTGATTAAAAAGGAATGTCGTCTTCAGGGAAATCGATGGGCTCCGGATTAGCCGCGGCCGGTGCCGGTGAACTGGCAGCTGGCGCACTTTGGTAACCACCCCCATCCTGAGTCGCACCGCGACTATCCAACATTTGCATTTCAGCGCCGACAATCTCTGTGGTGTAGCGGTCTTGGCCCGATTGATCTTGCCACTTGCGTGTTCTCAAGGCCCCTTCAACATATACCTTGGAGCCTTTGCGAAGATATTCGGCTGCGATTTCGGACAAGCGATTAAAGAAGACAACTCGGTGCCATTCCGTCCGCTCTTTCTGCTCGCCTGAGGTTTTATCCTTCCAACTCTCCGAGGTGGCCAGGCTGATGTTGGTCACGCCGCCGCCTGAGGGCAACACACGATGCTCAGGGTCATTGCCAAGGTTGCCGACAAGAATCACTTTATTGATGCCACGAGAGGCCATGGGGTTCTCCGTTTCTGCTCTCAGCCGCACCAACACGGGCGCCTGAGAAGTGGTGAATTCATTTCCTGACTATAGCAATGACAGCCCACCTAGGGGTACACCATTCTCGATCATTTCTGTATTTAAGCGAGCGAGACAGGGGCGTGACTGAAACGCCACAAACCCACAAGCCAGATCAGGGTCAGGCCCAGAACGGCCATCACCAACCCCTCGTACCCGCCCCAGTGCAAGGCATTGCCTCCGAGCGCACCCCCCGCAAACACGCCTAAAAATTGCGCGCTGGAGAAAATACCCATAGCCGTGCCGCGCAAGGTAGTAGGCGCGAAGATCGACACGAGTGCCGGCAAAATCGTTTCTAATGCCGTGAACCCTGCGAAAAAGAGCACCAGCCCTAGCCCCAACGTCCACACAGACAGTGACCACAGTGCCACCACCAAGCCCGCCACTGTTAACACAATGGCGACCGCAATCAACCCACGAGGATCGGTCATTTGGCGGTGCTTACGCACTAACATTGCCACCCCCGGTAGCGCCCCCATCAGTGTCATCAAATACAGCCAAGCATGCTGCTGCGGAGGCAGTGCCACCTCGTTAATCATCACCGAGGGAATGGCGGTGAAAGCCGCCATCAGTAATAAATGGAGGCAAAAAATACTGCCGTAAAGCGCCCCAAGACCGCGGCCCCATAGCGCCTCACCCAATCGCTCTCGGTCCGCGATGTGGGATCTGCCTGCCTCACTGATCTCAGGCGTCGGAGGTAACCAAAACACCACCACCAGCAGCCCGAGCCCGCCTAAGATGGCGGTCGTTTCAAACACGCGAGACAAACCGCCCCAGGCCGCCAAAACAGGACCCAATACCAACGCCAACGCAAAGGAGACGCCAATACTGGCGCCGATAATGGCAGAGGCTTTGGTGCGCTGCTCTACGCGGGTGTAATCCGCCGCCAATGCCATGGTCGCCGAAGCAATCGCGCCCGATCCTTGCAGTAGACGACCGATTGCCAGCCATACCAGGGTATCAGCGAGAGCAGCGACAACGCTGCCGAGAATCAGTAGCGTCAACCCCCCCACGATGACAGGTTTGCGACCGATCTGATCTGACAGCCAACCCAATGGAACTTGCAAGGCGGCCTGAGTGAGGCCATAAGCGCCTAGGGCAAGACCGATGCTCGCCACGCTGGCGCCCGCGAGCGCCTCCGCATAGACAGCAAACAGGGGTAGCACCATGAATAAGCCCAGCATTCGTAAGCAATAGAGGCTGGCTAAACCTAAGACGGCTCGGCGTTCGACAGCGGTAAAGGCTTCTGTTGAAATCACGATATCTGAACAAATAGTCAATTTTTCAGTGTATCACGGGGACAAAACGGTTCATGGTCGGTCCGCCGCCGCCTGATCCTCGTATACTGTCGTGTTGGCAGTCATACACACAGGGCACACAATGGATACCATCGAGGTCCGCGGCGCGCGCACCCATAATCTAAAGAATATTGATCTCGATATCCCGCGGGATAAGTTGGTCGTCATTACCGGACTTTCGGGCTCAGGAAAGTCCTCCCTCGCCTTCGACACCCTCTACGCTGAAGGCCAACGTCGCTATGTAGAATCGCTGTCGACCTATGCGCGACAATTTCTATCCATGATGGAAAAACCCGATATCGATCATATCGAGGGACTTTCGCCCGCTATTTCAATCGAACAAAAATCGACCTCGCACAACCCACGCTCGACGGTCGGTACAATCACTGAGATTTATGATTACTTGCGGCTGTTGTTCGCCCGCGTGGGAGATCCACGCTGCCCCACCCATGGCGTCACCCTAAAAGCTCAGACCGTGACGCAAATGGTCGACGCAGTACTCGCCATGCCGGAGGGCAGTAAGCTGATGCTGTTGGCACCCGTCGTGCGTGATCGAAAGGGTGAGCACCTTCATGTATTTGAGCAGATGCGCGCGGCTGGCTTTATCCGCGTGCGGGTCGACGGCATCGTCGTAGACCTCGATGACGTCCCCGAATTGGATAAAAAAAGAAAGCACCGCATCGACGTCGTCATCGACCGATTCAAAGTCCGCGAGGATCTGCAGCTAAGACTCGCCGAATCCTTTGAAACGGCACTCGAGCTGACGGATGGTGTAGCTGCTGTTGCCCCGATGGATGGCGACGGTCCAGAAACACTCTTTTCCGCACGCTATGCCTGCCCCAGTTGCGGGCATTCTATCGATGAGCTCGAACCTCGACTCTTTTCCTTTAACAACCCTGCCGGCGCGTGCACAAGCTGTGACGGTTTAGGGGTGAAGCAATTTTTCGATGAAGACCGCGTGGTGCTGCATCCTGAGGCCAGTCTTGCCGAGGGCGCCATTCGCGGCTGGGATCGGCGCAACGTCTATTATTTCCACTTATTACGGTCACTTGCGGGACACTATGACTTTGATATGGAGAAGCCTTTTAACGAGCTAGCCCAGAAGCATCGCGACATCATTCTCCAAGGGAGCGGCGGCGAGGAAATTGAGTTCTCTTATGTCAACGATAGAGGCACCGTATTCAAACGGCGACATGCTTTTGAAGGTGTGATCCCCAACATGGATCGGCGCTACCGTGAGACTGAATCGTCTTCGGTTCGCGATGAGCTCGCTAAATACGTTTCCACCGCATCCTGCAAAGCGTGTGACGGGACGCGACTCTGTGAAGATGCTCGCAGTGTCTACGTGGACGATAGAACGCTGCCCAGCATCACCGCTCTGCCGGTCGGTGACGCCCAGGCCTACTTTGATGCACTCGAGTTAGCAGGCCGACAAGGTGAGATCGCCGAGAAAATTCTGAAAGAGCTCCGCGCTCGCTACCGCTTTCTGGTCGATGTGGGGCTGAATTATTTGACGCTAAACCGGAGCGCTGAAACTCTCTCTGGTGGTGAGGCTCAGCGAATTCGCTTAGCCAGTCAGATTGGCGCGGGGCTGGTAGGCGTCATGTATATCCTCGATGAACCGTCCATCGGGCTCCACCAACGCGATAATGAACGGCTACTCAGCACGCTCCTTCACCTCCGCGATCTGGGCAATACGGTGTTAGTGGTCGAGCACGATGAAGAGGCCATCCGTAATGCCGATCACATTATCGATATCGGACCCGGTGCCGGCGTGCACGGCGGAGAGATCGTCGTATCAGGTACCATGACAGATGTGCTCGCTCACCCTGATTCACTGACTGGTGCCTATTTATCAGGCAAGAAAATGATCGCGGTGCCAGCAAAGCGGCATACTCAAGATCCAAAGCGCCAGATCATCATTGAGGGCGCCCGCGGCAATAATCTCCAAAACGTATTGCTCTCACTACCGCTGGGATTGCTCACCTGTGTGACTGGCGTCTCGGGCTCAGGCAAATCGTCGCTGATCAACGGCACCCTTTATCCGCTCGCGGCCACCGCCTTAAATGGCGCAACGACATTAAAAGCGGCGGCGCATGACCATATTGATGGTCTAGAACAACTCGACAAATGTATCGATATTGACCAGAGTCCCATTGGCCGCACGCCGCGCTCCAACCCGGCCACTTATACAGGCATTTTTACACCCATCCGTGAGCTCTTTGCGGGCACTCAAGAGGCGCGCTCTCGCGGCTATAAACCCGGACGTTTCAGCTTCAATGTGCGCGGCGGCCGTTGCGAAGCCTGCCAAGGCGACGGGGTCACCAAAGTCGAAATGCACTTTCTACCGGATATTTACGTACCCTGCGATGTCTGCAAAGGAAAGCGGTACAACCGCGAGACACTGGAGATTCGCTTCAAAGATTTAAACATCTCAGAAGTCTTAAATCTCACCATTGAAGATGCGTTGGCTTTTTTTGAGGCGGTTCCAGCGATCAATCGTAAGCTGCAGACGCTGATGGACGTCGGCCTGTCATATATCCGACTGGGCCAGGCCGCGACGACCTTGTCCGGCGGAGAAGCCCAGCGGGTGAAGCTTTCGCGAGAACTGTCAAAGCGGGACACCGGTAATACGCTGTATATCCTTGATGAACCCACTACCGGGCTACATTTTGAGGACATCCGACAACTGCTAGAGGTGCTACATCGACTCCGCGATGGCGGCAATACCGTCGTCATCATCGAGCATAATCTCGACGTCATCAAAACGGCTGATTGGCTTATCGATCTTGGCCCTGAGGGAGGGTCAGGTGGCGGGCAGATCATTGCTACCGGGACGCCCGAGGCTGTGGCGCAAAATGAGGCATCTCATACAGGCCGGTTCTTAAAGCCCTTATTACCGGCGTTAAGTGCGCCAAAGCCCCGACAGCGTCGCAGTAAAGAGGCCGCTTAGCGGAGGGCATCATCGCTGGGGCTCATGGTGCCGCTGCGTTCACTAATAGTAGGCTGAGGAGATGCTGCTCACGCTAAGTTAGCCGGCGCCAGGTGCTTGGACGCCGCTGCAGCTTCCACAAACGTTGATTGCGAAGGCAAAAAAAAGCCCAACCTTAGCCGGGCTTTTGCGTTATGCCGTATTCGTTCAGAACTTCCAACCCAAACTCAGACCATAGGTCTGTGGATCTAAAATGAACTGGTTTGTGAACAGTGCCGATACCGACGACGTTAAGTAGTGCCCCGTCACATTATCGTTGTCTTCAATGTTCTTGATCCATGCCTCAGCGTACCAGCTCTCGCCTGACAAACGCGCGCTGGCATTCCACATGGACCAATCGTCAATCGTATTGGAGAGATTGTTAAAGTTAGAAGCGTAGTACTCGTCCTGCCAATAGTAATTGGTCGATAACGTCAGATCCATGCTACCCAGCGGCATGTTGTATGACAGGCCCACGTTGTAGTTCAACTCAGGTGAGCCCGCGATCTGATTGCCCTCTAGATTCTGCACATAACCGGGGCACGGGGTTGGCGCTGCAGCCTCGCAGCGGCTGTAATCGGGCGCTGCCACAAAATTAACGCCATTGACGCTCACCAGGCCCTGTGACGCCACGGAGGGATCCGCCGCTAAAGCGGCCGCTGAGGAGGCATTGGGATTGGCTGTATCCACTGTATAAAACTCACCGATCTCGGTATCAAGCCAGCCACCCGAGAGCGAAAAGATCAGATTCGGGGTAAGCGCCCACAGTAAATCGAGTTCGAGGCCCGTGATCTCGGCGTCAGAATTTTGATTCAGCGAGGTCACGTTGACAATTTTAGATTGCTGCATGTCTTGATAGTCATAATAAAAACCGGCTGCATTGATTTGCATCGCGCCATCGAACAGCGTCGCCTTCAAGCCCAGTTCAAAAGAGTCAATAAACTCGGGCTCAAAAAAAGCGTTGTTGGCATTGCCGCCAAAAGCGGGATCCACCAGCGGCGAGTTATCGCTAATCGGGTTGAAACCGCCCGACTTAAAGCTACTGGAGGCTGTGGCATACATCATGACGTCGTCACTGAAGTCATAAGTGGCATTTAACTTCCAAGTGAACTCATCCTGCTCGTATTTCGGCTCAAAGTACGCGTTGTTAGGCTGAATCGGTGGCAAATCAGAGAAGGTGACATAGATGGTGCGCTGCTTGCCCTCTTTTTCCTCTTCTGAATACCGCGCGCCAACCGTCAATCGTAATGCATCGGTAACATCCCAATAGAGCTCACCGAAAAACGCCTGAGCCTCTAGTGTGTAGACACGTGAATCATTATGGTAACCCAACATGTAGGGGTCCGACTCTGAGCGAGGATTACTCGGATCTCCCGTTGGCGCAGGGAAAACAGCCGGATTAATTGGCAGAATCAAGCCCGGCAGCGCCAGCCCCGCGGAACGCACGATATACGCATTGGTATTATCGAAGTCGAGGTAAAAGCCGCCGACCAAAAAGTTTAAGGGGCCATCGAAGCTGCTCTGAAAGCGCAGCTCATGGGTCCACTGCTCGTTATAGTTGGATGATTCATCGATACCGGCATTTCGGAACCAGTACGAAGTCGTTTTATCATCAGGATGAAGTACTGGTACGCCATTGGAGAGTGCCTGCAAACCGGGGTTACCCGCCCACAAGCCAACTCCTGGGATACCGGTGGCCGCGTCAGTAATTAACAACCCCACTGTTTGCGCGGTACCCGCACCATAAGTCGGCGCCAATGCACCGATGATATCGCCCATGGCGGCGGCGGGTAGTGCAGGAACAGAGCCCAGCTGCGCCAGAGAGTTTAAAGCGGGCGTCCAATCGGCGTTGGACACGCCTTTTTCATAGTCTTCGGTCGAATTGACCTCACTTTCAGTATAGCCACCTGCGTAGTACATCTGGATGTTGCCAAAATCATGACTGAACTGCAGTTGGATGTTGGTCTCTTCGGTGTAATACGTCGGGGTCCAGTCCATATTGACCTGGCGTAAACCATCGGGATTGGTATCGCCGATATAGTCCTCTGCCGGGAAAAATGCGGAACCGTTCAACGCATTGAGCCCCAGTGCGGCGTAATTCGCCTGTCCAGTCGCAGCGCCATACTGGCCCAAGTAGCCCTGTGAGATCGCGTTGAGCCCACCAATGCCCGCGATCAACGCGCCGGTAATACCCGCGGCGGAATTGGTATTTTGGTATTGCGGGGAGCCTGGTAGGCATCCCAACACGCCACTCGGGTCATAGACACAGGCCTGCTTCTGAGACCGCACGCGGCTGTCATCTTCCTCGAAATAGCTGCCCATCAGACTGATTTCAGTCCGCTCACTGGGCGTCCAAGTGAGTGACAAACGACCCGACCACATATCACGATCATCGACGTCTTCACCTGTATAAAGGTTGTCAACGAAACCATCGCGCTGCAGTGTCATGCCCGCAGCTCGCACCGCAAAGGTATCGCTCAGTGGCATGTTAATCATACCGCGCACTTGGGTGTAACCATAATTACCCACAGTGCCATCAATTTGCCCCTTAAACTCAGAAGGGTCTGCTTTGGCGGTGATGACATTGACCACGCCACCGGTCGTGTTTCGACCGTAAAGCGTCCCTTGTGGACCACGCAGTACCTCAACACGCTCAGTGTCAAAGTACTGGGTCTCAAAAATTCGAGTCGAGGTTTGGTAGACACCATTAATGTGGATACCCACTCCACTATCGCCAGCTGGGCCAATTGCACCTGAGCCAATGCCGCGGATGCGGATGTCGTTAGCCGTGAAGTTCTGCTTGGTCATCGTCATATTGGGAACTGAGAACTGCAGATTCATCGTGTCGTTAATCAACTGCGAGTCAAGTTGATCCTGCGTAAAGGCAGAGACCGCGATGGGTGTATCTTGTATCGACGTCTCGATCTTAGTCGCTGTGACAATCACTTCTTCGAGTTGAGCTTGTGCGGTCGACGATGCAGCGACGAGCGCCGCAGCAAAGAGTCCCGTGGGAATCCGGTTCATAGGTATGGCCTCTGCATTAAAATAATTATTATGGCGTCTTTACCAGCACGTATTAAATTTGCAACACTATGTTGCATTTTCTTTATACCATAATGTTCTCCGGCAATTAAACCATCACCCTAAGCCTTTTTAAGGGGTCATCCGGTCTCCTAATTACTGATTTCTGCCTATTTGAACCAAAATTTGTTGAAGCTGCCTACAAAATTCATGCGATAGCGAAAAAAATGCACTGATCTCTGTTTTTGGACAAAAAAAACCCGGCCGAGGCCGGGTTGTTACATCCGATGTGGATCAGAACCGCAAGGTCCCTCGAATACCAAACACAGCGCCTTCTTCCATAAAGAAGGTATGACTTCCCGCCAAGACGGGTGTATCAAAGCTTTGCTGGTACGCCACTTCGTCAAAGATGTTGCGTCCGTAAGCCATAATTTCCCAACGGTCCGCACTCAGTCCAATCCGCGCATTAACCTTGGTGTAGGCATCAATGACATCATAAGGATCCGCATCGCCCGCCGAATCAAACTCGTCGCGGTAGTTAACGTCTACGCCACCAAACCATTCCATATTGCCCATCGGGAAGCGTACATCAATAAATGCGTTACCACTCCACTCCGAGGCGTACAGCGTTCGGTACCCAGTTAAATCGTTGCTGGTTGTGCCCGCTGGCGTACCGCAGGCTCTGTCAGCGTCAAGCTGGATCGCATCGCAAGGACCATCTTTAAAGTCGCCGTAAGACGCGTCGAGATAAGCCGCATTGATACCAACACGAATCGCATCCGTCATCTGGAACAGCCAATCGACCTCTAGCCCTTCCACCTCAGACGACGCCGCATTCTTCACTGAAAAACCGACGCCTTTGAAGATTGTGGTTTGGAGGTTATCGTACTCAGAGTAGAACGCCGCCCAGTTCAAACGCATGCGCCCATCCATAAACTCGTGCTTACCGCCGATTTCGATCGAATCGACCGACTCGTCGTCGAACTCAAAGTCCTCATTGGGCACTGTAGAGACATACCCATTAGCCTGAAAACCATTGTCGACAGCAGGTGGGATAGGCGGTACGCCGACCGGCAGATCACCCGGGTTACCATCGTCGGCCGCACTAAAGCCGCCTGATTTGAAGCCCTCGGACCAGTTCACATAGAGCATGCTGCTGTCACTCATATCCCACTGAAGATTCACAGAAGGTGACAGATCGTCAGTCTTTCGAGATCCAGTCCAATACTTGTTATAGCTGTTGAAGTTACTAGCCTGCACAACAGCCAACCAGTTATTGTAGCCAGCGCATTGGTCCTGAGATCCGCCCTCGAGATTACCGGTCATGCCACAAAAGCTGTCTCCCAGTTTTTGATCGCTGACTGCGTCCTTTTCTTCTTCGGTGTACCGAACACCCACCGTGACGCGCAACGCATCAGTCAGGTCATAAGAACCTTGTGCAAACACTGCCCAAGACTCCGTGTCCTGAGTGAAATTGTGGTTCCTGGATACCTGCTCCGCCGCGTAAGCGCCGTAACCAGGGATGCCATTCAAAGGGCTGTCAGCCGTTAAAGGGCCTAACAAACTTTGCGGCATCAAAGGCACTGCCTCAGCCGGCAAGCCAGCGCCGAGGGCTGCAAATAACGGGAAAAGTCCGTCAAAGTTGGTATCAATTACGACCTGACCCCGGGCATCAAGTTCGTTTTTATCGACGTAACCACCGACGGTGTAGGAAAAACGGTCGCCAATATCCGACGACCAGCGCAGCTCTTGGCTATATTGCTCGAAGTCGTGTTGATCGGAACGGTCGATGAATTGCAGGGGCAACCAATCAACATCCACGTCATCAAAGTATTCGTAGCCCGCAAAACCCGTGACCGAAGTCAACGTACCGCCGCCTACTTCCCAGGTGAGGCTCAAGGACATATTTTCTAGTTCGTCCTCGCTGCTGTCTGGCCTCAGGCCAATGCCAATGCCGTCGTCTTTGCTCTGCCCGTAGTTATTGTCTTTGTAGGTCGTAAAGTCCTTGCCCGCTATCGTAGGAAAGTCAGGGAAAAAGACATCCATCATGGCGTAAGCGGTGTTCGCAAAGGCGCTACGCTGCGGCACCTGTGCGTTCCGCTCAGCAGGGCTGAGAAAGCGCCAAGTAGCGCTGTTGGAGCCGTCTCGCTCCCGCTCCATGTAGGAGTATTTGAAGTTTGCCGAAAAGACGTCACTGGGTTCCCAAACCAAGGTGACCCGTCCACCAAATTCGTCAATGCCACCCTCGTCCTGCTCTAAAAAGGCGTTATAAACATAGCCATCTGTTTCTCGGCTCCGAAGCGCGATACGAGCGGCAAATGTCTCGCCACCACCTTGAATAAAGCCTTCGGCAATACTGCCGCCGTTCTCTTCGATTGACACGTTGATCTCGCCAGACGTGTCGTCGCCGACTACCGGCGACGCAGTGGTAATGTTGATCGCACCCGCGACCGTATTCTTACCAAAAAGCGTGCCCTGTGGACCGCGCAAAACTTCGATTCGCTCGATGTCCATGAGACCAGAGCGGTATTGGCGGCCTCGACCCAGATAGACACCATCCACATACATACCCACCGATTGCTCAAATCCTCGATTGTTACCCGAGCCGATGCCGCGCATATAAATATTGGTGTTCACCGACGCATCGGCAATGTGCAAGCTGGGGACAAAATCTGCCAGCGCCGCAAAGTTAAGAATCGTATTGTCTTGAATCTTCTCTCCACTGACGGTGCTGATCGAAATTGGCACGTCCTGCAGACTTTCTGCCCGCTTCTGGGCTGTCACAATCACTTCTTCCAATTGAGCCTGTGCGGTTAATGTCATCGGCAAGCAGGCTGCCGCGACAAATTGGTATAACTTATTAGGGGAACGCTTCATCGCTTTACTCTCTCGTATCGTTAGTCTTAAGTAACACTCATAGTGGCGCTTCCAGTGACTGTAACCGCCACTTTTGAAAGACTTCCTTCATCGATTAGTAGCCCCGACGAGACTACTGAGATCGCAACTATTTAGCTGAATAGTGCAGTCGCGAACATAAAAGTGTAACGCGCCTCAGCCATCATGGAAGGAACGCTTGTCGGCAAAAATACCAGCCAAAAAAAAAGCCCCGCTTATTGCAAAAAGCAGGGCTATCGCGAACAACTATATTGTCAGCGGATCACTCTTCTGCAGTGGTCTCTGTACCCTCGTCTTCTACTTCAGGCTGCGGGCGGCCCACTAATTCAACATATGCCATTGGGGCTTTGTCGCCCGTGCGATAGCCGCACTTGAGAATGCGGATATAGCCACCAGGGCGCTCTTGATAACGAGGGCCCAGCTCTTCGAATAACTTACCGACTGCGGCTTTTGAGCGAGTGCGATCAAAAGCCAACCGGCGATTCGCAACACTGTCGTTTTTAGCGAGTGTAATAAGCGGCTCAGCATAGCTCCTGAGCTCTTTTGCCTTCGGGACAGTGGTCTTAATCAGTTCGTGCTCCACCAAAGACACCGCCATGTTACGAAACATGGCTTTTCGGTGTGAACTGTTGCGATTTAACTGTCGTCCGCTGTGACGATGTCGCATGGCTCTTTTCCTTACAAATCGTGCCTGACAATCACTGCCAGGCGTTATTGAATATTAGACGCTCAACAGGCGCTCATCATTTTTAAGACTCGCCGGTGGCCACGCCTCAAGACGCATACCCAGCGACAAACCACGGGATGCCAACACGTCCTTAATTTCTGTCAAAGACTTCTTGCCAAGGTTGGGCGTTTTCAACAGCTCCACCTCGGTGCGCTGCACCAAATCGCCGATGTAGTAAATGTTTTCAGCCTTCAAGCAATTCGCTGAACGGACCGTCAACTCGAGGTCATCGACCGGTCTCAGCAAAATAGGATCGACTTCTTCAGCAGCCTCTGTTGCCGCGGCTTGCGCCTCTCCTTCTAGGTCGACAAATACCGCCAGCTGCTGCTGTAGGATCGTTGCCGCACGACGGATCGCTTCTTCTGGGTCCAGCGTACCGTTTGTCTCCAGATCAATGATGAGCTTATCGAGGTCCGTACGCTGTTCGACTCGCGCCGACTCTACCACGTAGCTAATGCGCCGAATTGGCGAGAAAGAAGCATCCAGCGGCAGGCGACCAATAGAGCGGGTCTCCTCTTCTGGATTATCGCGCGCATCCGCAGGCACATAGCCGCGGCCTCGCTCAACCATCAATCGAATCGACAATGCCGACTTAGCGGTAATCTCACAAATGACGTGTTCCGGATTTGAGATCTCAACATCATGGTCTACCTGAATGTCTGCTGCCGTCACGGTGCAAGGACCTTGTGCCGACAACGTCAGCTGTGCAGAGTCCTTACCCGATAAAGACAGTGCGACACCTTTCAAATTCAAGAGAATTTCAATGACGTCTTCCTGCACGCCTTCGATGGCAGAATACTCATGCTCCACACCATCTATTTCTACTTCAGTGATGGCGCAGCCAGGCATAGAAGACAACAGAATACGACGCAGCGCATTGCCCAGTGTATGGCCGAAGCCACGCTCAAGCGGCTCCAGTGTCACGGTAGCGCGGGTATTGGAAGCCTCATCAACTTTGATGACGCGGGGTGTCAAAAACTCAGTGACCGAACTTTGCATAAAGCACCTTCGATTGCATCAGGGATTGGGGAATAACAGTGTCTCGAAGCCAATTACTTCGAGTACAGCTCCACAATCAGGTTTTCGTTAATTTCGCTGGAAAGATCCTGTCGATCTGGATGTGACTTAAACGTCCCTTCCAACTTATCGACATCGACGTCTACCCAGATGGGTTCGCCGCGTTGCTCTGCAATCGCTAGTGCTGATTGCACACGAAGCTGTTTCTTCGCTTTCTCGCGCACCGAGACGACATCACCCGGCTTCACTTGATAAGACGGGATATTCACTACCACGCCATTCACCAGTATTCCTTTGTGTGAGACCAATTGCCGAGATTCTGATCGAGTGGATCCAAACCCCATGCGATACACCACGTTGTCCAGTCGACTCTCTAACAATGTCAGCAGATTTTCGCCGGTGGCCCCTTTCAAACGCGCCGCCTCTTTATAGTAATTCCGAAACTGCTTTTCCAGCACACCATAGATTCGACGCACTTTCTGTTTTTCGCGCAACTGAACGCCGTAGTCAGACAAGCGTCCTCGGCGAGCACCATGCTGCCCAGGCGCTGTTTCTGACTTACACTTCTTATCAAAAGCGGCAACACCGCTCTTGAGCTGTAAATCTGTCCCCTCCCTGCGGGAGAGCTTGCACTTCGGTCCAATATATCGAGCCATTTGCTAAGTCCTCTCTGACAGCGCGCTAAACGCGACGCTTCTTGGGTGGGCGACATCCGTTGTGCGGGATGGGCGTCACATCGGTGATATTCGTAATCTTATAACCACAACTATTAAGAGCACGCACCGCTGACTCTCGACCCGGTCCTGGTCCCTTTACTTGGACATCTAAATTTCTCAGTCCGTATTCTTTTGCTGCTTCACCAGCTCGCTCTGCGGCAACCTGTGCGGCAAAGGGCGTTGATTTACGCGAGCCACGGAATCCAGAACCACCAGCGGTGGCCCAACTCAGAGTATTACCCTGCCGGTCCGTAATCGTAATAATGGTGTTGTTAAACGACGCATGGATATGCGCTACACCATCGACCACCTGCTTGGTGATCTTCCGTTTAGTTGTCTTGGCGTTTTTTGCCATCTGTCTTCTCGCTTTAATATCGACGCTACAAACAGTGATGTAGCTCCACCAAAGTCACCGCCCTTAACTACCCGGGCGACTGCCTATTTACCTTCTTATGGGCTTTCGAGGCCCTTTTCTCGTTCTGGCGTTCGTCTTGGTACGCTGGCCGCGCAAAGGCAGACCCTTGCGGTGTCGCAAACCACGATTACAACCAAGATCCATCAATCGTTTGATGTTCATAGACACCTCACGACGCAGATCTCCTTCAACATTCATATCGGAAACCAGCGAACGCAGCTGATCTAGCTCACCTTCTGACAACTCGCCGATCTTAGTCGTCTCGGGAATGTTGCTCACTTCGCACAGCTTCTTGGCTTGCGTCCTGCCTATACCAAAAATATGTGTCAAGGAGATCACTGCATGTTTGTGATCTGGAATATTGACCCCGGCGATACGCGCCATCTTTTATCTCCACACCTGTTGAGCGGCACATAAAAAGCTGCACGCAGTCTGCTCGTCCCACTTTGGGGCGCGCATCTTAATGATTTGATCGCTACGCTTCAAGGCTTAGCCCTGGCGTTGTTTGTGACGGGGATCAGAAGAACAAATAACCCTGACCACACCATTCCGTCGCACCACTTTACAGTTACGACACATTTTTTTTACCGAAGCTCGCACTTTCATCGGAAACTCCTAGTTCCTATCTCACCCGACCCGCAGGACTAACACTCCCGAGGTTGGCTTTTTTCATCACGCCCTCGTACTGGTGTGACATTAGATGACTTTGTACCTGGGCCATAAAATCCATGACCACAACGACCACAATCAGCATTGACGTGCCACCCAGATAAAAAGGCACATTGAACATCACAACCAAAAATTGCGGCAGCAGGCACACTAAAGCGATGTAAGCTGAGCCAAACACCGTCAATCTCGTCAGCACACCATCAATGTAATTGGCGGTTTGTTGCCCCGGACGAATACCGGGCACAAATGCGCCAGAGCGCTTTAAGTTGTCGGCCACTTCTTGCGGATTGAACATCAACGCCGTGTAGAAGA
>JBDQJL010000013.1:47155-47462 GCA_040263855.1 Luminiphilus sp.
AAAATATTTAACGGCTGACCGGGACCAATCGCCACAGCCAAATCCTGTAGCCAATCAGCGCTATCGCCGCTACCAAACCACTGTGCGACCGACGCGGGAAATAGCAAAATAGAGCTGGCAAAAATAGCCGGGATAACCCCTGCCATATTCACTTTTAAAGGCAAATGCGACGCTTGCGCCTGCATCATTTTGCGGCCCTGCTGACGCTTGGCGTAGTTCACTGTAATACGACGCTGCCCACGCTCGATGAACACCACAAGATAGATAACAACCGCTGCCAAAACCAAGATGCCCAGCAGGATAAGGA
>JBDQJL010000014.1:0-45123 GCA_040263855.1 Luminiphilus sp.
CCCAAACCCCCGCTGAAATGCGGCCCTCAATCATACCGGGACCTTCAGTGCCCGCATTGAAATTGATGAATCCCTCATGCATGACGGTGGTCCCTTCTCCAAGATAGGCGCCAAGCCGAACTCTTGCGGTGTGGGCGATGCGCACGCCAGCGGGCACAACGTAGTTGGTCATTTTGGGAAACTTATCAACGCTGGACACCTCAAGGACGGTGCCTCGCAGCCGAGCATCTAATTGTCGCTGCGGTAGTTCAGAGAGATCGACAGGGCCTTGTTCAGTCCAGGCGACATTGGGAAGTAAGCCAAAGAGTCCCGTCAGATCGGTCTGGTGTGGTTTTACCAGTCGGTGCGACAGAAGATGAAGTTTGAGATACGCCGCTTCAACCGAGTCCGCAGCGCGATTATCGGCTAGCACCACAGCCACGATGGGCCGATCGGTTTCAGTCAGGCGACTGGCCAGGTCGCCCAGTGTGCTCTCGCCCATCTCATGTAGCATTGTGGAGAGTTCGCGGAGTTGCGCGCCATCTAGGCGGCCTGCAACATCCGCCAATCGATCACATAGCGCACCACTGATGTTGCTTAACGGTTTAGGATAAAAGACATCCAGCGTGTCTCCCGCTGCATTTTCAGAGGCGACCCCCAGACCAAATCCATGCAATACACTCACGATACCGACTCCTCAAACGTTAAAATGCTGCTGGTAGTGATCAGCCGAAAAGCCCACTATGATCTCGCTTCCCAACTCAAGAAGCGGGCGTTTTATCAAGGTCGGGTGATCCAGTAATACTTGCTGTGCATCACCGCTCTCCAGCGCTTCTCTTGCTGAATCGGTTAGGTTTCTCCACGTTGTGCTGCGTCGGTTGACGAGTTGTTCGGCGCCGATTTTTTCGAGCCACAGGGACATTTTTTCCGGTGTCGGCAAGTGCTCGCGGACGTCGACAAAATCATAGGCAATATGGTGCTGATCAAGCCATTTTCGTGTCTTGCGGATGGTGTCGCAGTTAGCGATGCCATAAATCGTTGGCGTTGTCGTCATTGTGAAAGTCTTTAGCTTGATGGGTGGGTACTGAAAGGGGATACACCGCCCTAATTCAGCAATCCGGCGCCAGCGAAGGTTAGCAGAATCGGCGCAAGATGGCTTTTAGATTCATGCTTTGTTGCATTGCTTCGGGTGCTTTCGCGCTGGATAGCAGGTGCGACAAATCTCGCAGACACGACCATCACAACCCCGCGCGGTACAGTATTCGCGGCCATAAAAAATAATTTGCAGATGTAGTGCGTTCCAGCATTCAATCGGGAAGGCACGTTTGAGATCTCGTTCAGTCTCTACCACGTTACGCCCGCGTGTGAGCCCCCAGCGCTGAGCCAGTCGGTGAATATGAGTGTCGACGGGAAAGGTGGGTACACCGAATGCCTGTGCCATCACGACACTGGCGGTTTTGTGGCCCACACCGGGAAGCTGTTCAAGCGCTGCCATATCGGCAGGCACTTCGCCACGGTGGAGGTCGAGTAGAATTTGACTGAGGCGATGAATGGCTTTTGATTTTTGGGGGGAAAGCCCGCAGGGGCGGATAATGGCGCGGATGGCCTCCACCGATAATGAGACCATTTGATCAGGTGAGTTGGCTTGCTCGAACAGCGCAGGTGTGACTTGGTTCACTCGCTCATCCGTGCATTGCGCACTCAGTAAAACAGCAATCAGTAGTGTGTAGGGGTCGTGATGATCGAGCGGAACGGGTGTCTCGGGATACAATGATTGCAGTCGCTCACCGATGTACGAGATGCGCTGTGCTTTACTCATATTTGCCATGAAACCGTCCTACCAACCTTGACGCAGGCACTCAGCAATGCGCTCTGCTGCTTCGACGCACTGCGCCAGTTCTGCAACTAAAGCGATCCTGACACGCATGGCGCCTGGATTGCCTGTTGCTGTCTCGCGTGCGAGATAGCTGCCAGGTAACAGGCTTACTCCTACTCTCTCAAATACCGTCTGGGCAAAGCGTTCGTCTTCAACAGGCGTTTGAGGCCATAAGTAAAAGCCTGCATCGGGTTTGGGTGTCGGTAGGGCAGCAGACAATATGGGGGCGACGGCTTCAAATTTTTGGCGGTACCGCGCACGATTGGTCGCGACATGCTCTTCGTCACCCCATGCCCATTCACTAGCAATCTGATGATGGAGTGGCATGGCGCAGCCATGATAGGTTCGATAGCGACGAAAGTGCGCGATCCACTGGGGATCGCCCGCAACAAAACCTGATCGCAGGCCGGGCAAATTGGAGCGCTTGGATAAACTGTGAAAACACAGGCAATGTTTAAATGTGGTGTTGCCCATGGCGGCGGCGGCTTCCAATAGCCCAGTTGGGGGAGCATCTTCATCCGGGTAGATCTCGCTGTAGCATTCGTCACTGGCAATTAAAAAGTTGTGCTCATGGGCGAGCGCAATCAGCCGCTGTAATTGACCGCTGGGCATCACGGCTCCCCCGGGGTTGCCAGGGGTGCACAGGTAGACAAGTTGACAGTTTTGCCACTGTGCTGGTGTGACGAGATCGATATCGGGCAGGAAGCCGTTGTGCTCGTCGCAATTGAGTAACAGCGGTTGTGAACCCGCGAGTAGCGCGGCGCCTTCATAGATTTGATAAAACGGGTTAGGACAAATAACGGCTCCGGCTTGATCAGTGCTGATCACTGCTTGCGCTAGCGCAAATAAGCCCTCTCGAGTGCCATTGAGCGGCAGAACGTGGCGGCCAGGGTCAATCGATGGCAACACGAAGCGCTTTTCTAGCCACTTTGCAATGGCGTCTCTCAGCTGTGGTCGTCCCTGCGTCGCCGGATACTTTGCGACCAGCGGCGCGTGCTCTTGCAAGAGCGCGACGGCGCGATCGGGTGGCGGATGCTGTGGCTCGCCCATCGTCAGCGGGATGATGGGATTGAGTGCGGGTTCACTATTGCCTAGTAGCGTCGCCAGCCGCTCAAACGGATACGGCTGGAGCAGTGTGAGTCCCGCGTTCAAATATCGCGCTCGGACGGCAACGTGTCGGGGTCACTTGTTAAACCATCCAGTTCGGCGATTAGGTCACTTTTGAGTTGGTTGACTAGGGCTGTGTCGGTCAGTTGGCCACCTGATGCATCGGCCAGGAAAAAGATATCTTCGACTTTTTCACCCAGCGTCTGGATTTTTGCGCCCTGTATTGACACCGCATAACAGGACAGTACCGACCCTAACCTGGCCATGAGCCCTGGTCGGTCCGCCGTGGTGACTTCTAAAATCGTCAATCCGCTGGAGTCGTCCTGCGAAAAGTCCACCGTTGTCGGGATCTTAAAGGCCTTGGCAGTTCTCGGTGTATGTCGGGAAATCGTTTTGAGCGTGGCGTGATGCAGGCTATGTTGAATCGCCCGTTTGATTTCGACCGCGTTGTCGGGATGAGCATCGAGGGATGAACCATCATTTTTTAAGACGAAAAAGGTATCCAAGGTACTGCCATCGGTATCGCTGTAGATGCGCGCATCATGAATGCTGCAGTCCAATGACTCTAGTGCAGCACAGATCCGGGCGAAAGTATCTGGCGCGTCGAGGGTATGGACGAAAATTTGTGTCGCATTTGCAATGGGTGAATCGCTGGCCTGACGGACTAATACGAGGGCGCCAGTGTGGGCATCGTGGTCGGCAATGGCTTCGGTGTGCCAGGCAATGTCCTCTGGGCGTTCTCGTAAAAAGTAATCATCTCCGCGTGTGGACCAGGCAGTTAAGAGTTCATCGGGCAAAAAGCCTCGGTATTCGAGCGCCTCGGTAGCGGCTTGTTTGGTAGCTTCGATGACTTGCTCTCGTCCTAGTGGATTCTGCAATCCGCGCGACAGCGCTCGACTTGTTTCCGTGTACAGTTGGCGCATTAAGGAAGAGCGCCACGCATTCCACAACTCGGGATTGGTGCCGGCAATGTCGGCCACGGTCAGCGTGTAGAGGTAGTCCAGTCTTTCTTGGTCGGCAACCGTTTCAGCGAACCGCTGAATCTCTTCAGGGTCTGATATATCCCGCTTTTGTGCGATTTGACTCATCAGTAGGTGATTTTGTACGAGCCAGGTGACGAGATCGGCATCTGACGTTGACAGCCCATGGTTCAGACAAAAACACGTCGCATCAACTGCGCCCAGTTCGGAATGATCGCCCCCTCTGCCTTTACCAATGTCATGAAATAAAGCGGCGATATAGAGTAGGAGAGGGTCGCGTAACCGGCGCGCAATGCGGGTCGAGACGGGGAAGCGATCAGTATAATCTGCGCGCATAAAGCGGCGCGTATTCGCAATGACCTCGGTAGTATGGGCATCGACCGTATAGGCGTGAAATAAATCAAACTGCATTTGGCCGATGATGCGACCAAACGCGGGCAGATACCGGCCCAAGACGCCATGGCGAGACATCCTCCGCAGCTGCTTCGTCATATGATGGGGGACGCCCAATATCTCTAGAAATAGAGATCGATTGACTGTGGAGGCGCGAAAATCCTCATTAATGAGGTGTGCGTCTCGGCGCAACAGCCGCTGTGTATTCGGTTCGATGCGGTCGACCAGCTGATCATTGCCAATCAAAACGAATAACCGCAGCAGATTGCTGGGGTTTTGGGTGAATACCGCATCGTGACGTGCCCGTATACGACAGTCGCTGACCTCAAAGTCGCCGTCAATGATCCGAACTTCGGAGTCGGGCTCTTCCGATAACCGGTGCTCAAAGACTTCTATCAGTAGTTCATTGAGCTGACTGAGCGTTTTCATCCAGCGGTAATACACTTGCATGAATTGCTCAACAGCCAGTTTGTCGCCATCCACCATACCCCACAGTTCAGCCAATTTTTTCTGGTGATCGAACAACAGCCGATCCTCGGCGCGGCCCGTCATGCTGTGTAGTGCAAATCTGACTTGGCTTAAAAACTCTTTGCCGTCCCTCAGCTGATCTAGCTCAATGCGGCTCAAGAAATCGGGTTGGTCTATGTCTTCCAGTCCTACATCGAAACAACGGAGTGTGATCCATTCGATAACCTGCAGGTCTCTCAGACCACCGGGAGAGCGTTTGATGTTGGGCTCGAGTGCGTATTCGGTATTGCTGTATTTGTCATGGCGGCGCTGCTGTTCGCCAAGTTTTCCTCGGATGAACGCATTGGGTGACCACATATTGGCTGGGTCTGTGATGCGTTTGAGCGCTGCCTCAAGCGCTGGGTCACCGGCAATGAGTCGAGATTCCATCATTGTGGTAACCACAGTGAGATCCTCTCTAGCCAGCGTTGCGCACTCCTCAAGCGTCCGGACGCTATGCCCGATTTGCAAGCCAATATCCCACAGCATCGTAATAAAGCCCTCGAGCTTGAGGGTGATCGCGTCGACAGGCGTCGATCGTGTTAAGACCAGTATGTCGATATCTGAGTGCGGAAAAAGCTCTCCGCGGCCGTATCCCCCCACTGCGATCAAGGCGACGTCGGCAGGCTGGCCTACCTGTGCCTCCCACAAGTGACTGAGAGCCGTATCGACCGCGCTACTTGCATCTCTTAACAAGGGGGTAATCGATTTGCTGGGGTGAAACGCCGCCGCCAGCGTCGCGCGAGTCTCACTCAGGTACTCGCGCACTATGGCGGCAGGCCCCTCCTCGTTGAGACGGTCCGTGGACAAGGGTGGCAGTTGATGATCGTGACTCGCCTCAGAAAGGTAACTGCTCATCCCGCCTCCGGGTGAAGACCTCGCAGCCTGTGTCAGTGACCGCTATCGTATGTTCCCATTGGGCAGACAGACGGCCGTCGCGGGTGGTCACGGTCCAGCCGTCGCGTGTATTCAGCTTGGTGTAGCGTTTTCCCGCATTGATCATCGGTTCTACTGTAAAGGTCATCCCCGATTCCAGCCGAAGGCCAGTCCCTGGTTTACCGTAATGCAATACCTGCGGCTCCTCGTGAAACACTTGGCCGATACCATGCCCGCAATATTCTCGAACGACAGAATAGTAGTTTGACTCGGCATGCTGTTGAATCACGTGCCCTAAATCGCCCAGCGCTGCGCCTGGCTTAACCAGGGCCAGTGCTTGATAAAGGCATTCCTGCGTGGTGCGCATCAGGCGTTCGGCGTGGGGCGCCACGTCGCCAACACCCAGCATGATGCTGGTATCGCCATGCCAGCCATCTTTGATCACCGTCACGTCAATATTGATGATGTCGCCATTACGTAACTTTTTATTGTCGGAGGGAATGCCATGACAAATCACCTCGTTGACCGAGGTGCAGATCGATTTTGGAAACCCCTTGTAATGTAAGGGAGCCGGAATAGCTTGCTGGACCTCGACAATATAGTCATGACAGATTTTATCAATGTCACCGGTCGTCATGCCGGCATGAACCTTAGGTGCAATCATTTCAAGCACTTCGGCTGCTAGGCGCCCGGCGACACGCATGCCGGCGAGCTCTGATTCTGTTTTTGGCTTTACGGCGTTCATCGTAGCGAGGAGAGGTCTGACTAGGGGCTCAGGCGAATTGTAACCGACTCTTGTCCTTGATGGGGGCGGCTTTCACTGTTGTCGGTCCTGTGGTATAAAGCGCGGCGCTGAGATATCTTCAGCGAGAGCCATAGTGGCAAATAGCACGCCTTTCCTATATTGCGAACCCGGGTGCCGACGTGTCGGTTGGAGTCGTAAGAAAGGGCGGAAGAGTAACCCAAACAGAGAGTATGAATATGACGCAAGTAAGCATGCGTGACTTGCTGCAGGCCGGCGCGCACTTCGGGCACCAGACCCGTTTTTGGAACCCCAAGATGGACCAGTATATCTTTGGGGCCCGCAACAAAATCCATATTATTAACCTCGAGCACACCGTGCCCGCGTTTAACGACGCCTTGTCCACGGTACAACGGCTCGCGGAGAACAAGAACAAGGTGATGTTCGTCGGCACAAAAAGAGCTGCCGGGAAGATCATCGAGGAGCAGGCCCGTCGCTGTGGTATGCCCTTTGTCAGCCACCGTTGGTTGGGTGGCATGCTCACGAACTACAAAACCATCCGGTCCTCAGTCAAGCGACTGCGAGAGTTAGAGGAGCAGGAGCGCGATGGCACTTTCGCGAAGCTGACGAAGAAAGAAGCGCTGATGCGGTCTCGCATGAAGGAAAAGTTAGAGCGTTCAATCGGTGGTATTAAAGAAATGACCGGGCTGCCGGACGTGCTGTTCGTTGTGGATGTTGATCACGAGCGCATCGCGGTCACTGAAGCCAACAAGCTGGGCATTCCAGTGATCGGTATTGTCGATACCAACAGCAACCCAGACGGCGTCGATTTTGTCATTCCCGGAAATGATGACGCGATCCGGGCTATCAAGCTGTACGTCGCGGCAGTGGCAGATGCTGTTATTGCTGGCAAGGCGCAAGGCGGTGAGGTTGTCTCGGCTGATGAGTTCGTTGAGGTCGCTGACGATGACACTGCAGCCCCCGATCAGGGAGCTGCGAGCGCTGAGGCGTTAGCCGCGCCAGAGGCTGAGGTGCCCACGGCATCTGCTGCTGAGCCAGCGGCTCCCGATGTGCCTGTGACGGCACCCGCTGAGCCAGCGGCTCCTGATGCGGAGGCGGAAGCCCCCGCGACTTGAATACCAACTGAGCCGAGCGCTCGGTGGTATGAAAGGTGAGGGCCCTCATGTGGGCCCTCGTCAACACACAAATGGCCAATATGGCATGGATTGAGGTGAAGAGATGTCTGCTGCTCTAGTAAAAGAATTGCGCGAACGAACCGGCTTAGGGTTGTTAGAGTGCAAAAAAGCGCTAGCCGAGGCAAGCGGTGATATTGAGGCGGCCATCGAGACGCTGCGTAAGTCGAGCGGTATGAAGGCAGCTAAGAAAGCAGGTCGAACCGCGGCCGAAGGTATCGTAGCAATTCAATCGGCTCCAGACGGCAGTCTGGCCGCGATGGTTGAGGTCAACAGCGAGACGGATTTTGTTGCTAGAGACGAGAATTTCCTCAATTTTGTTCAGACAGTGGTGGGTAAGGCGTTTGCGCAGGGTACGAATGACGTGACGCTCTTAGCCGGTGGCGATATCGAAGAAGCGCGACAGGCCCTGGTGCAAAAAATTGGCGAAAACATCAGTGTCCGTAGGGTTGTTGTGCACGAGGCAAGTGCCGGCGTAGTGGGTGGCTATGTTCATGGCAATAACCGCATTGCCGTAGTGGTGTCATTGAAAGGGGGTAGCGCCGAACTGGCCAAGGATGTGGCGATGCACATTGCAGCGGTGAACCCCCAAGTGGTCTCGCCAGATCAAATGGCTGAGGAAGTGGTTGCCAAGGAGCGTGAAATTTATGCCGCTCAGGCTCAGGAATCAGGCAAGCCAGCCGAGATCGTCGAGAAGATGATTGACGGGCGCATTCGCAAGTTCCTGTCGGAGAATAGCCTGACTGAACAAGCTTTTGTGAAAGACCCGGACACGACCGTGGGTAAATTGGTCTCCGCAGCTGGAGCCGAGATTATTGGTTTTAGTCGCTTTGAAGTCGGTGAGGGTATCGAAGTGGAGAAAGTCGACTTTGCCGCAGAGGTCGCTGCGCAGCTTGGGAACTGAGCGACCGGCTCACTGATCTTGTCGGAGCGGGTTCAGGCCGCTTTCGGAGAGTTGATAAGTATCACCAATGTTTGGGTGAAAAAACACGGTGTGTTCCGGTAGCATGTCAGTCTTGGGCTTGAACGAGCGGGGAGAAGCACAAAATGGCTGCGGACAAGCTGTATAAGCGTATTTTGCTTAAATTGAGTGGCGAAGCGCTCACGGGTCAGGAAGCCTACGGTATCGATCCCAAGGTGCTCGACCAGCTTGCCCTTGAGATTGGCCAGCTAGTCGGCATCGGCGTTCAGATTGGTTTGGTTGTGGGCGGGGGCAACCTGTTTCGCGGAGCCGCGCTCAATGCGGCAGGCCTCGACCGTGTGACAGGTGACCACATGGGTATGCTCGCCACTGTTATGAATGCTTTGGCGCTGCGCGATGCGCTGGAAAGATCCAATATTGCCACGCAGGCCATGTCTTCCATCCCAATGAGTGGCGTGGTCGAACACTATGATCGACGCAAAGCACTGCGCGCCTTATCCAATGGAGACGTGGTGATTTTCGCCGCCGGCACGGGTAACCCGCTCTTTACGACCGATTCCTCTGCATGCCTTCGCGGCATTGAGGTCAAAGCCGACGTCGTGCTGAAAGCCACGAAAGTGGACGGCGTTTATAGCGCTGACCCCGTCTCAGACCCCACGGCTGAAAAATATGATGTACTGACCTATGACGAGGTGCTGGATAAGAAGTTGGGAGTGATGGATTTGACGGCAATCTGTCTAGTGCGAGATCACGGGATGCCTGTCAGAGTATTCGATATGGCCCAAAAAGGTGCGCTGCTGAGTATTGTTAGAGGTGGCGATGAAGGGACCCTTATTCAGGGTGAATGAGTCCCGGTAGCGGGCGCGGAGCGAGATAGTCACAATGATTGAAGACATCAAGCAAGAGGCCGATGACCGTATGGCGAAGGCGCTAGAAGCCCTCTCGCATAACTTTAATAAGATTCGAACGGGACGCGCACATCCGAGTTTGCTGGACAGTATTCGCGTTGAGTACTACGGCGCAGAGACTCCTTTGAATCAACTGGCAAATATCAATATCGAGGATGCCAGGACACTGAGTGTTGTGGCTTTCGATAAATCGATCACGCCGGATATCGAGCGGGCCATTATGAAGTCTGACCTTGGCTTAAATCCCGCGACGGCGGGCGAGGTCATGCGGATACCTATGCCGATACTCACAGAAGAGACGAGAAAGGGCTACACCAAGCAATCAAGGGCTGAGGCAGAATCGGCAAGGGTGTCTGTGCGCAATGCCCGGCGCGACGCTCTCGCGATGCTGAAGGAGCTTCTGAAGGAGAAAGACATCTCCGAAGATGAGGAGCGTCGCGGACATGACATCATCCAAAAATTAACCGACGACTATGTCGCCAAAGTAGAAGTGGCGCTCAGTCAGAAAGAAACGGAGTTGATGGCGATTTAGCGATCGTTGAGGCAACCAGTGAAAGCTTCAGAGATACAGCTTCGATCCACCCCTAGGCACCTTGCGATTATTATGGATGGTAATAATCGCTGGGCGCGACGTGAGGGCTTGTTTGGCGTTGCAGGACATCGGGCGGGTGCTGAAGTCGTTCGTGATATTGTCTCAGCTTGCGAATCGCGCGGCATCCACTATCTCACTCTCTTTGTCTTTTCTAGTGAAAACTGGGGGCGCCCACTGCCAGAAGTCAGAGGACTCCTCGCTCTCCTATCCCGTTATCTGCGCAACGAAGTCGCAAAGCTGGTGTCTGATGGTGTTCGATTGAAGGTGATTGGTCGACGGGATCGTTTTAGCCCTGGCTTGCAGAAACTAATCGCGAAAGCGGAGGCGCAAACACAGGCGGGCGATCGCGCCGTACTGACCTTGGCGCTAGATTATGGCGGGCGCTGGGACGTGACCGATGTTGTTCGATCGATTGCTTACGATGTGGCTAGCGGGCATGTTGCCCCAGAGGACATCAGTGAAGACCTGATCTCAGAACGACTGAGTACATCAGATATCCCTGATCCCGATCTGTGTATTCGCACTGCGGGGGAGGCGCGCATATCGAACTTTCTGCTATGGCAATTGGCCTATGCGGAGTTCTGGTTTACTGAAGTGTTATGGCCCGATTTTGATGAGACAGTATTAGATCTTGCATTGGCAGCTTATGCGGTCAGAGAGCGCCGTTTCGGTGTTCGCCCTTTGTTGCACCGTTACTGAGTTAACTGGAGGAGCAGGAGCATGCTTCGGCAACGCGTGATCACAGCATTGATCATTATCGGCGCTTTCGTCGCGGTGTTGGTATTGGCGCCTTTCCCTGTTCAGGCTTTGTTATTTGCGTTAGTGGCTTGCGCTGGCGCGTGGGAATGGTCAGCGCTAGTCGGCTGCCAGTCATTGCTGGCGCGTGCCGCCTATGCAGCCGTCGTGCCTCTGCTCAGTCTAGGGCTATGGGTGTTGGTGACGGCGGGAAACATCGAGGTCGCAGCCGCTGTTCGGCCTTGGCTGGCGAGTGCGGCCATGCTGTGGTCCGTGATGCTTTTAGCGCTCAAGTCCTACCCAGCGGGAGAGTGGTTTTGGGGGCGAGCGTGGATTCGTGGGCTATTGGGGTGGTTAATGCTGACCATGACTTGGGCGGCTGTGGCGTTCTGTCTCACGCTGACAAATGGTCCCTTGATGGTGTTCTTGATGATGCTGACGGTTGCCGCGGCGGATATTGGTGCCTACTTTGCGGGCAAACAGTTGGGGCGGCATGCGCTCGCCTTGGCGATTAGCCCCTCAAAAACCTGGGAAGGGTTTTGGGGGGGAATGGTCTGTGTCGCCGCATTGGTTTTTATTATTTGGAACAATTTGCCCCCGTCTTACCTTCACCTTGACCTAGGCTCACTTCTCGCATTGGGGTTGCTCACAGGCGGTGCCTCAGTGGTAGGAGATTTGACGGTCAGTGCCCTCAAGCGGGAGGCCGGATTAAAAGACTCAGGCTCCTTGCTACCAGGTCACGGTGGCCTGTTGGATCGACTCGATAGCATTTGCGGTGCGGCCCCGATTTTCGCCCTCGGACTGTTATTGGTGGGTTACTGAGTGGTGCGCCAGATCGCTGTTCTTGGCGCTACTGGGTCGATTGGGGCATCGACGCTGGATGTCATCCAGCGGCATCCTGATCGGTATCGTCCCGTGGTATTAGCTGCCAATCGTTCCGTTGATGAGATGGAGCGGCTATGCCGTCTGCACACCCCCGATCATGCTGTCATGGGCGACCCAGAGGCGGCTGGTGCACTAGCTGAAAAACTGAAAGATTTGACCTCGACCGAGGTGTCGAGTGGTGCGGCGGTGCTCGATCAGCTCGTCTCAGCGTCTGGTGTTGATACGGTCGTGGCAGGGATCGTGGGTTTTGCGGGGCTGCGGGCAACCTTGAGTGCGGCAGGCGCGGGCAAGACGATTCTATTGGCAAACAAAGAAGCTTTAGTGAGCGCTGGCGGTTTATTCATGGATGCCGTGAAGCGCGGTGGCGCTACCTTGCTACCGGTTGATAGTGAGCACAATGCCATGCATCAGTGTTTACCGACTGATGCGAGCGGTCGTCCCCACATGGCTAACGTTGAGAAGATTATTTTGACAGCCTCGGGCGGACCATTTCGTGGGCGGACAAGGGCTTCTCTTGCGGAGGTGACGCCTGCCGAAGCCTGTGCGCATCCTAATTGGTCAATGGGACAAAAGATTTCGGTCGATTCGGCAACATTGGCGAATAAGGGACTCGAACTCGCGGAGGCTTGCTGGCTATTTGACCGGACTCCCGATCAAATCGACATTGTGGTACACCCCCAAAGCATCGTTCACTCCATGATCCGTTATTGCGACGGTTCGGTGCTGGCGCAGCTGGGCCAGCCTGATATGCGCACACCCATTGCCTACTGTCTCGGCTGGCCCGATCGAGTGGCGGCGGGTGTGGCGCCTCTCGATCTGGTAAGTACGGGACGGCTCGATTTCGAAGCGCCGGATATGACGGCGTTCCCGTGCTTGGCGCTCGCCAAACAGGCGATTACGCAACCGGGCGGAATGTGTGTTTTTAGTGCCGCCAATGAGGTCGCGGTGGCGGCTTTTTTAGCGGGTGAGATTCGTTTTACTGAGATTGATGTGGTTATTGCTAGCGCGCTAGCGGTCGTCAATTTATCGGAGCCACAGAGTCTCGATGCCGTCCAAGCGCTGGATAAAGAGGCCCGCTCTGCCGCCGCAGAAGCGGGTGCTCGGATCGTCGAGCGGCGAGAAAAGGAGCTGTAATGCTGGATACGCTGCAAACGGTGCTGATTGCTGTCGCCACTTTCTCTATCGTTGTGGCGGTTCACGAATACGGTCATTTTTGGGTTGCTCGCAGAAGTGGTGTCAAAGTGCTTCGCTTTTCCATTGGCTTTGGGCGGCCCTTGATTCGCTGGCGTGGCCGTGACGATGTGGAGTACGTGGTTGCCATGCTGCCTCTTGGGGGCTACGTGCGTATGGCAGACGAGCGAGAGGGCGACGTTGCCGATGAAGACCTCCAGAGGGCTTATAATCGTCAGCCGGTCGCCCGACGAATGGCAATTGCGGCCGCAGGGCCTGCCGCCAATTTTTTATTGGCAGTCGTCGTGTTGTGGATGCTTTTCTTGCGCGGAGAAGTGGGAATTGTGCCGCTAATCGACCAAGTAGCGACTGGCTCGCTAGCAGACCGCGCAGGATTGGTGTCTGGCCAGGAAATGCTCTCAATCGACGATAAGCCAACGCCCACGGTCGCGGCACTCAACTTCGCTTTGCTGGAGCGTCTTGGTGATTCCGGCACGCTACGATTATCCGCTTCCTCGCCTGGGTTAGAGGCGATTTATCGCTCTGAAGTGCCCATTGAGCGTTGGCTCGCTGGAGAGGAACAACCCAATCTCTTGGCCGCGCTGGGGATTACTATTCAAACGCCCCCGGTACTGCCGCTGGTGGGTGCGCTGACCGAAGGTAGTGCGGCAGTTGCTGCAGGCTTTCAGGTGGGCGACTTAATCTTGCAGGCTGATGGACAGGCAATGCCATTGTGGATGGACTGGGTGCTGTATGTGCGTGAGCGTCCTGAAAAGCCGATTGACGTGCTGGTGAAGCGTGATGGCACAAACCAACTCATCAAAGTGGTGCCTGCAGAAAGGGTGATCGACAAGCAGCGTTTTGGATCGGTGGGTATGACTGTCTCGCTTCCCGAGATGCCTGAGGCGCAGCAGCGCCGCTTTGAGCGCGGGCCGCTCACCGCTTTGTCGGCATCGATACAGCGCACCGGTGATTTGATCGGTTTTACCTTTAAATCTATGGGCAGAATGCTGCAAGGGCTGATTTCCCCCGCTAATCTGTCTGGACCTATCGCCATTGCTCAGGTGGCAGCGTCTACTGCTGAGGCGGGCTGGGTCTCCTGGTTGGGCTTTGTTGCATTATTAAGTGTCTCCTTAGGGGCCCTGAACCTGTTACCTATTCCAGTGCTGGATGGGGGGCATTTGGTGTTTTATAGCGTTGAGGCCCTGATGGGTAAACCGTTGCCTGAGCGTGTTCAAATGGCTGGCGTGCAGATTGGGCTCGTTTTGGTGATGAGCATCATGGTCTTTGCCCTGTATAATGATCTGTCGAAATTATAAGTACGCGTAATGAACAGCGATATAGCGCTCTCGGAAAGACGACTTTTGATTCCTATCTGCCATCGATCGAGGGCAATTGCGAACCGGCGTTCTTCGCTTGATATTAGGGCATTATGCGCTTTATGACTGTAACCAATTGCCCACGCCGCTGCTTATCCATACTCGCTGTGCTGGTGGCGCTATTGCATCCGTGGTCAGCTGCGGTAGCACAAACTGAGCCATTCGTGATTCAAGATATTCGGGTAGAGGGATTACAGCGAATCTCCCCCGGCAGTGTCTTTGCGGCGCTCCCTGTAGGCGTCGGCGACACCGTGGATGTCTACGCCGTGCGCGCTGCGGCAAAGAGTCTCTTTGCGTCGGGGAATTTTGATGACATCTCGATCGCACGAGACGGCGGTGTACTGGTAGTTGTGGTGGCTGAGCGACCCAGCATTAGCGAAATTACCATCGACGGCAATAAAGCCATTGAAACGGAAGCGCTGCTTGATGGGCTAAAGGGAGCCGGGCTTTCGGTTGGGCAAGTATTTCAGCGCTCCACCCTCGAGGGGATGCAGCTCGAGCTGTTGCGTCAATATGTGCTTCAGGGTCGATACGATGCCACGATCGATTCTGAGGTCATTGCTGAACCTCGCAACCGAGTATCGATCGCTATCGACGTGAACGAGGGTACTGTTGCAACGATTAAGCACATCAATGTTGTTGGCAATGACGTGTATACCGATGATGACTTGATTGATTTATTTGAGTTGAAAACGACGGGGTGGTTTTCATTCTTTAGAGGTGATGATAAGTACTCCAAAGAAAAGCTCACCTCAGATTTAGAGAGACTCTCGTCGTATTACCTTGATAGAGGCTATCTGTTATTTAGTATTGATTCGACGCAGGTTGCGGTATCTCCAAACAAAGACGAAGTCTACATTACCGCCAACGTGACTGAGGGCGGAAAATTCACTGTCAGCGAAGTGGGCCTGAGTGGTGACCTCGTTTTACCCGAAGAGGACTTGAATCGTTTCTTAGTCGTTCAGCCAGAGCAGGTTTACTCGCAGCAATTAGTGACGGCGACCGAGGATTATTTAACGAGACGCTTGGGCAATGAAGGTTATAACTTTGCCAAAGTCACTGGCATGCCTGATATCGACGAAGAAGCAAACACGGTTGTCATGAAATTTTTCATCGACCCGGGTAAACGCACCTACGTAAGACGGGTCAACTTTGCTGGTAATGTAACCACTATGGATGACGTTTTGCGGCGCGAAATGCGGCAAATGGAGTCGGCACCCGCCTCATCCTCAGCGATTGAGCAATCCCGTATCCGTCTTGAGCGACTGGGCTTTTTTAAGACCGCGACGGTAGAAACAACGGAAGTGCCTGGTTCTGATGATCTCATCGACGTCGACTTTTCGGTTGAAGAGCAATCTTTCGGTTCGATTGGTGGCAGCCTCGGTTATGCGCAGGATGCGGGACTGATTCTTGGACTCAATCTGCAGCAAAATAATTTTCTTGGCACGGGGCGGCGGGTTGGTGTCTCACTTAACTCGTCTCGCTATCAGGATGTGATCAGCTTTAACTACACCAATCCTTATTTTACTGAAGATGGTGTGAGCCGCGGTTTCACCGTCTTTTATCGTAAAACTGACCTGTCCGAAATTAACGTTGCCAGCTATACCACTGACACCTACGGTGGCAGCATGAATTTCGGATATCCCATCAGTGAAACACAGCGATTAGGCTTTTCACTGGGGGTGACCGACACCAAAATCACCGAGGGTCAGTACGCGGTTCAAGAAATCTCGGCAAGCCCCAGACTGGCGCCTGAAATTGACTACTGGTTCTATTCTACTCAGCAAGCGGATGGCACTTACGCAGGGGCCGAGGTATTGCAGCCCATCGACACGATTCCGCTGTCGGCTTTGTCTCCTCCCGAGAACGAGGGTTTTCTGGACCTCAACGGCAATCAATACGTGAACTGGAGCCTAACCGGTAGCTGGATCCAGTCGACATTAAACCGAGGGCAATTGGCCACTCGTGGTGCTTCGCAATCGGTATCTTTAGAGGTTGCCGTGCCGTTGTCAGATCTCGAGTTTTATAAGCTCAGTTATCGCGGGGAGATCTATTTCCCTTTGTTTAGTGATTTTACGCTGCATTTGCGGGGCGAGCTGGGCTATGGCGATGGCTATGGTGATACCACTGAACTGCCTTTTTACGAGCACTTTTTTGCAGGGGGATTTGGATCTGTGCGCGGCTATGAAGCAAATACGCTCGGCCCTCGCAGTACGCCACCCTCTGTCTATTCTGCTAATACAGCCGTGACGGCGGTGGATGAAAATGGCCAGCCCACACAGGTGGGTGGTCCAGATGGTCGAGGCTATGGCTACGGCATAGACCCTAACACCGGCAAGATTCCGATTCAGCAGTTCTATAATGAACCTGATCCTTTTGGCGGTAATGTCCTCATAGAGGGCAGCGCTGAAATCCTGTTCCCCATGCCGTTTATCAAGGACAGAAGCTCGCTGCGATCCGCTTTATTTCTAGATGTGGGTAACGTTTTCAATACAAATTGCCGTGAAAATCAGGTGAATTGTTTTGGTATTGATGCCGGTGAATTACGGTATTCTGTCGGTATTGGTGTGACGTGGCTGTCTGGTTTTGGGCCGCTAACATTTAGCTTGGCGAAACCGCTTAACGCCAGTCCAATTGATGAAAGGGAAGTCTTCCAGTTTACGCTGGGCAGAGGCTTTTAAAGGCTAGACAACAATGGCTAGAAAAATGGAGATCTTTCGATGAAGGCACGTATGTGGCTGGCAGGCCTGTTAGTGGCGGCGTTACCGTCGGTGGTGTTAGCGCAGGGCCAGATCGCGGTCGTCAATCTTGAACAGGCGATTTTGCAGACGGATGTGGCGCAACAGAGAATGCAAGAATTTGAAGAAAATGAAGATTTTGCTTCTGATAAAGCGCAGTTCGATACCTTGCGCGCCGAGTTAGATCAGCTGGTCAAGGATTTTCAGCGTGACCAAGCGGCGATGAGCGAAGACGACCAGATTGCGGCGCGCCAGAAAATGGCCAGTAAGCAGTCCGACTTGGAGTATGTCGCGAAGAAGCTTCAGACCTTGCAGACACAAAATGCACAGGGTGTGATGCAGGAGCTGGCGCCCCAGGCCCAGGAAGTTTTGCGTCAGATCATTGAGACCGATCAAATTGGCCTGTTGTTACAGCAACAGGCGGTGATTCATGCCGACTTGGGGTACAACATCACTGCAAAGGTGACTGACAAGATGAATCAGTTAGGCGCCGAGTAAGGTCAGTGCCCGCGCTCGGGGAAATCGCGACGGCTTTGAATCTTGAGCTGCGCGGTGATCCGGCGCGCCCTATCGATGCTTTAGCGCCGTTAGAGAAGGCGTCTCCAGAACACCTTACGTTTGTCTCCGAGAAGCGCCATCTGAGTAAGTTAACCCTCACTCGGGCAGGCGCCGTCATCCTGCATCCCGACTGGGTAGACCGTTGGCCCGGCTGTGCTTTGATCAGCGAGGCGCCCTATGTTGCTTATGCAAAGGCGACACAAATATTCGATAATCATCCCGTTGCCGCAGGCTCGGTGCATGATAGCGCGGTTGTCTCAGACAAAGCCCAACTGGGCACTAATGTCACGATTGATGCGGGCGCCTGCGTCGAGGAAAACGTCTCGCTAGGCGATAGAGTGTGGATTGGGGCGGGCGCCTTTGTAGGTCAGGGAGCCCAGATTGGCGACGATACCGTGATCAAGCCACGTGCCGTGATTTGTCACGCGGTGACAATCGGCGCGCGCTGCACGATCCACTCGAATGCCACCATTGGCGCCGACGGTTTTGGATTTGCGCCTGCTGCGGAGGGTTGGATAAAGATTCAGCAGCTCGCATCGGTGTCGATCGGCAATGATGTTGAGATTGGCGCCAATTCGACCGTGGACAGGGGAGCGCTCGAGGATACGATCGTCGAAGATGGCGTGATTATCGATAATTTGGTGCAGATAGGCCACGGAGTTCATGTCGGGACGCGGACCGCGATCGCTGCACAGGTGGGAATATCGGGCGGCACCCAAATTGGCGCCCGCTGTATTATCGCAGGCCAAGCTGGTATGGCAGGGCATTTAACCATCGCCGATGATGTTCATATCGGTGGTCAGGGACGTGTGGCGAGTTCGGTGACTGAGGCAGGCCATTATTCATCTGGTACGCCAGTTCAGCCACTCAGAGCTTGGTTGCGTAGCGCGTCTCGATTCACTCAACTGGATACCATAGTGCGCCGGCTTGTGGCGCTAGAGAAGGCGATTGGCATAGAGCAAGGTGGGGATCAGGACACATGAAGTTGGATATCGAAGAAATTCGGACTCGTTTACCCCACCGATACCCCTTTTTACTGGTCGATCGAGTGGTCCTCGTCGAGCCTGGCGAGCGGATAGAGGCCTATAAAAATCTCACGATCAACGAGCCATTTTTTGACGGCCACTTTCCAGGTAAAGCGGTGTTCCCTGGCGTTCTCTTATTGGAGGCGATGGCGCAGGCTGCCGGGATATTAGGATTCGTCACGATGGATAAAACGCCAGCAGATGGCTCAATTTACTATTTTGTGGGTGCAGATGATTTGCGATTTAAGCGTCCCTGCGTTCCCGGTGATCAAGTCATGCTGCACGCCAAGATTCTGAGTGAGCGCCGCGGTATTTGGAAATTTGCGGTAGAGGCACGGGTGGGCGAGGAGCTCGCTGCCGCAGGCACTATCCTCTGTGCTCACCGATAAAACATGATTCATTCCAGCGCCATTGTCGATCCCGGCGCGCGGCTTCACGAATCCGTTGAGGTCGGGCCCTGGACGTTGATCGGTCCCGACGTCGAAATTGGTGCAGGGACTGTGATCGAGTCTCATGTTGTCATAAAGGGCCCGACTCGTATCGGGGCCCGCAATCATATTTATCAATTCTCGACGGTGGGAGAATCGACTCCCGATCTGAAGTATCGAAACGAACCGACAGAGCTGCATATCGGAGACGATAATGTGATCCGTGAGAATGTCACGATCCATCGAGGCACTGTTCAGGATCGTTCACTGACAGAGATCGGCGACCGTAATCTCCTAATGGCTTATGTCCACATTGGGCACGACAGCCGAGTAGGTAACGATACTATTTTGGTCAACAATACGGCCTTGGCGGGTCACGTGGAAGTCGGTGATTGGGCGATATTATCGGGATATACGCTGGTACATCAGTTCTGCAAAATAGGTGCGCACAGCTTTAGCGGAATGGGGACTTCGATTGGTAAAGACGTGCCTGCCTACATTACGGTTGCGGGTAGCCCTGCAGAGGCAAAAACGATCAACGTCGAGGGGTTGCGACGGCGTGGCTTTGATAGCGCAGAGATTTCCACGTTGCGACGGGCCTTTAAAATTCTTTACCGGCAAGGCCTGACGTTAGATGTGGCGGTGGAGCGGCTTCAGACAATGACGTCAGAAACGCCCAGTTTACAACCCTTGATTGACTCTTTGATGCAGTCTCAACGGGGCATTGTTCGTTAGTGTCTGGCAATTCGTTGCGCCTCGGTATTTGTGCGGGAGAAACGTCGGGGGATATATTGGGGGCCGCCGTGCTGAGGGCGCTGTCAGAGCGTGGGTTCAATCTCCAAGTCGATGGTATTGGCGGTGAGCAAATGATGGCCTCGGGGCTTGACACTTTATACCCTAGCGACCGACTTGCCGTTATGGGCTTGATTGAGCCCTTAAAACGGCTCCCCGAGTTACTGCGCATTCGACGCGAACTAGTGGCCCAGCAACGGGCAAATAACCCGCAATGCTTTGTTGGCGTTGATAGCCCTGATTTCAATCTGGGCGTCGAACAGCGTCTCCGTGCGACGGGCATTCCAACTGCTCATTTGGTGAGCCCCTCTGTCTGGGCATGGCGCAAAGGCAGAATCCGCCGCATTCAGCAAGCAGTGGATAAAATGTTATGCCTCTTACCCTTTGAGATTAACATCTATGAAGAAGCAGGCATTGACGCAGTCTGCGTCGGACATCCACTGGTCGACGAATTGCAGTTGATGCCCACGAGTGCTGCACTAAGGCACGAATTTGGACTGCCTCTAGATCAGACATTACTCGCGGTTTTACCAGGCAGTCGCGAGGCAGAAGTGCGGCATCTTATGCCCACATTTTTAGCGACCATGCTGTTATTACAGCAACGCCATGCGGGCTTACATTTTGTGATTCCCGCCGCAGACGCGAGTCGTCGTGACGAGATAGAAGCCTTGCTAGGCGATGACATTGACGGTGTAACCGTTATCAACGGGCGGGGGCGAGACGCGATGCAGGCAAGTGATGCCGTGCTGATTGCATCGGGCACAGCAACCTTAGAAGCGATGTTATTGCGCAAGCCGATGGTGATTGCCTATCGCATGGCCGCCGTCTCTTGGATGGTACTGTCACGGATGGTAACCAGTACTCATGTCGGTCTGCCCAATATTTTAGCGGGTCGCGAGATCGTGCCGGAATTACTGCAGCACGCGGCGACGCCTGAGCGGCTTGCCGAGGCTGTAGGGCGGGTGCTGGGGGTTGATGCTGATCAACAAATTCAGTGGTTCGGCGAGCTCGCCGATCACATTGGCGGTAATTTTGCTTCGCGTAGTGCCGAGGCACTTTTAGATCTGACCGGCGCATGATGCCTACGTCAGATCTGTTTCAAGTGTCTAGCGGCAGCATTGTCGCGGGTGTCGACGAGGTAGGAAGAGGGCCCCTAGCGGGCGATGTGGTTGCTGCTGCCGTCATTTTAGGTGATTCGCTACCTGCAGGACTGACTGACTCTAAAGCACTGTCTCCACTGCGGCGGGAGCAGCTGGCGGAAACGATACGATTAGAGGCAGTGAGTTGGTCATTGGGGAGAGCAACGGTGGCCGAAATCGATGAGCTGAATATTTTGCAGGCATCGCTTCTCGCCATGCGTCGCGCTGTTGAGGCGTTATCGGTGCAGCCTTCGCTTGTTTTAGTCGATGGCAATCATCTTCCAAGATGGTCCTATGAGGCGCGGGCGATTGTAAAAGGTGATCTGATTGAGCCGGCGATCAGTGCCGCATCGATCTTGGCTAAAGTGACCCGCGACAGCGAAATGGTGATATTGGATGGCCAGTATCCCGGTTATGGGTTCGCCACTCATAAGGGCTACCCCACCAAGGCCCATTTGACGGCCTTAACGTCTCTCGGAGCGTCGCCAGTGCACCGCCGGAGCTTTGGTCCAGTGAAACGCTTGCTGGCGCGTCCAGAGGTGGGGTAGCGTTACGCCATGACGTCCTTTGTGCATCTCAAGCTCCATACTGAATACTCGCTGATTGATGGGCTGCTGCGCATCAAGCCGGCTATGGCACGGGTCGCAGCATTAGGCATGCCCGCTGTTGCGATTACGGACCACCACAATTTTTTTGGTTTACTCAAAGCATATAAAGCGGCTGCCGTTCAGGGTATCAAACTCATTGTTGGTGCTGATTTGCATGTGATTGACCCCAGTGATCCGGAGCGGCATCACGAGCTGTGTCTCCTCGCT
Source organism: Luminiphilus sp. (assembly GCA_040263855.1). Classification (GTDB taxonomy): domain Bacteria; phylum Pseudomonadota; class Gammaproteobacteria; order Pseudomonadales; family Halieaceae; genus Luminiphilus. The sequence continues at coordinate 21,740 of JBDQJL010000014.1, forward strand.
CAAAATGAGCACGGCTACCACAACTTAATGTTGTTGCTGTCTGAGGCTTATCAGCAGGGCCAATTTTTAGGTCGACCTCGAGTGCAACTAGATTGGGTTCAAGCGCGTTCGACTGGGTTGATCGCGCTATCAGGCGGGCGGCAAGGCGATGTCGGACAGGCGCTCTTACACGGTCGCGAGGGCGATGCGCGATCCGCTTTAGCGCGATGGCTGCAATGGTTTCCCAACCGCTATTATCTTGAATTGCAGCGCACGGGACGGCCTGATGAAGAAGAGTATGTGCATGCTGCTGTTCGGCTGGCTAACGAGTATGCTTGCCCTGTAGTGGCTACAAATGATGTTCGATTTCTAGATGCCAGCGAGTTCGAGGCGCACGAGGCGCGGGTTTGCATTGGCGACGGGCGAACACTGGATGACCCTCGTCGGGCGCGGACCTACTCCGAGCAACAATATCTTCGGTCGCCGGAAGAAATGGCCGACTTGTTCAAGGATATTCCTGAAGCGCTTGAGAATACCGTTGAAATTGCTCGTCGTTGCTCCGTTTCGCTGAGTCTCGGCGAACCGTTCTTACCCAATTACCCTGTGCCGGAAGGCGAAGGCATTGAACAGTTCCTCAGTCGTTTGTCTTTTGAGGGGCTCGGTGAGCGATTCCCTGGGCAGACTGAGCAGCAACTCAGTGCTTATCGTGATCGGCTCGACTTTGAGCTTGAAACCATTAATCAAATGGGTTTTCCCGGTTATTTCCTAGTGGTGATGGATTTTATCCAGTGGGCAAAAAAGAATGACATCCCTGTTGGTCCCGGGCGCGGTTCCGGTGCGGGTTCTCTGGTGGCGTACGTACTGGGTATCACGGATCTCGATCCCATCGAATATGACCTGCTCTTTGAGCGTTTTCTGAATCCTGATCGTGTGTCCATGCCGGATTTTGACGTGGACTTTTGCATGGAGCGTCGCGATGAGGTCATTGACTACGTCGCTGAAACCTATGGGCGGCAAAGTGTTTCGCAAATCATTACGTTTGGCACGATGGCGGCTAAGGCGGTGGTACGTGACGTGGCTAGGGTGCAGGGCAAGCCTTATGGACTGGCCGATCGGATGTCTAAACTGATTCCGTTCGAAGTCGGAATGACACTGGCAAAAGCACTCGAGCAAGAAGAGCAATTAGTGCAACTCCTCGAAGAAGACAGCTCAGCCCAAGAAATTTGGGATATGGCAGTACAGCTTGAAGGTATTACCCGCAACGCAGGCAAGCATGCTGGGGGCGTTGTGATCGCACCCTCTGAACTCACCGATTTTTCACCGATTTATTGCGACGAAGACGGTAGTGGCGTCGTGACCCAGTTTGACAAAAATGATGTAGAAGAAGCCGGGCTGGTTAAATTCGATTTCTTGGGCCTCAGAACCCTCACTATCATTCAGTGGGCCATTCAGATGATTGACGCTCGCGCTAAAGAACCCCTTGTGATCGAAAATATCCCGCTCGATGATCCTGCTGTATTTGAGGTGCTTCAGGCGGGTGATACCACCGCAGTGTTCCAGTTGGAAAGCCGCGGTATGAAAGAATTAATTAAGAATTTGAGGCCCGATTGCTTCGAGGACATTATTGCTTTGGTGGCGCTATTTCGTCCGGGCCCTCTGCAATCGGGCATGGTGGAAAACTTTATTAATCGTAAGCATGGACGCGAGCAAATTGCGTACCCAGATGCTCAGTACCAGCACGAATGGTTGCAGCCGATTTTAGAACCCACCTACGGCATTATTCTCTACCAAGAACAAGTGATGAAAATTGCACAGGTCCTTGCTGGCTATACCTTGGGCGGTGCCGATTTACTGCGGCGTGCAATGGGTAAGAAAAAGCCTGAGGAGATGGCAAAGCAGCGAAGTGTTTTTGAGGAGGGTGCAGCGGAGCAAGGAATTGACCCCACGCTGGCGATCAAAATTTTTGACCTGGTCGAAAAATTTGCCGGATATGGCTTTAATAAATCGCACTCTGCCGCCTACGCACTGGTCTCCTATCAGACGGCTTGGTTAAAGACGCATCACCCAGCAGAGTTCATGGCCGCCGTTATGAGTTCGGATATCGACAACACCGATAAACTGCTGACCTTTCGAGATGAAGCGCGGCGAATGGGCGTACAGGTGCTCCCACCGTCTATTCAAGAGGGGCAATACGCCTTTTCGGTCAACGATCATAAACAGATTCGTTACGGGTTAGCGGCGATTAAGGGCCTCGGTGAGGGGCCGATTACTAACTTACTCAGTGCGCGACAAGACGGTCCCTTTCAAAGTTTGTTTGATCTGTGCGCCCGCACTGATCCGCGAAGGGTCAATCGACGTGCTCTAGAGGCTTTGATTAAGAGCGGCGCCATGGACGAGTTGGGTGTTGAGCGCTGGACGTTATTGGCGGCGCTAGATGACGCGATCCGCGCAGCGGAGCAGGTCGCCAGCAATACTGCGGCAGGCATGCAGGATTTATTTGGCGAAGTAATTGCCTCAGGTGAGTCCACAGAAGATCCTTATCAAGAGCACCGAGGCGCGCGGGCGTGGTCTCTAATAGAACTCCTGAATGCAGAGAAGGAAAGCCTCGGCAGCTTCTTAAGTGGCCACCCTATCGAGGCTTGCGAGAAGGAAGTCAGAAAGTTTGCGCCCCGACGAATTAGAGAATTACAAGCGAATAGCCAGGCGGTGGTTGCAGGGCTGATCATGGACATACGCACAATCAAAACACAGCGTGGTCCTATGGCGGTCCTCACCTTGGACGATGGCTCCGGCCAGATGGAGGCAACGGTTTATAACGATGTGTTCAATGAATACCGTGATCTGCTTCAGAAAGATCAGATTGTGCTGTTAGAGGGCCGTTTGCAGGTTGATGACTTTAATGGCGGTATAGCGATGCGAACGAAAGCGGTGCGGTCGTTAGAGCAAGCGCGAGAAGCGAGAGTGTCACAACTCAAATTGCGGGTGCCGAGTTATCGGGTCGACGAAACATTTAATACCTTGCTGGCCGATACGTTGCGAACCGCGGTGGGTGGGCAGTGTCCAGTCGTTATGGAGTATGTGCAGGCGAAAGGCTCGGTTGCGGTCCGTTTGGGTGGTGCGTGGCAGGTGCATCCTAATGATGCTTTATTAGATGAGTTGCGCATTGCAGTGGGCAACGATGCTGTTGATTGGGTCTATGAAGGGTAGTGCGTTAGTCGGCATCATCCTACTGATCTGTGGTTGCGGCGAGACGGCTCCGCCGTGCCAGAACGCAGCGCAATCACCCGTTGCGCCGAGTGCGGGGTGCCTGGTGGTCACGGAGCGCGGTATCTTATTGGTGCGCGACTGGACTGGTTCAGTGGCGTTGCCAGGAGGCAGTGTGCAGTCGAGTGAGTCATCTCGTTGTGGTGCAGAGCGAGAAGTATTTGAAGAAACGGGTTTGAGCGTTGTAGCGGGCGATACGGCGCGCAGGTTCGACAATGGATTTCAGTTGTTTTGGTGCGAGGTCGATTCTCCCGCAGAGCCAAACATTAATCGGCCTTTTGAAATCAGGGAGATCATTTGGTGGCAGCCGGGCGAAGCGCGCTATATCGAGTGGCGTTATCCTCGGCAAGGAGACCAGATAAAGACCTTGATTGCCGAGCGCCAAGTAGGATTAGCATCACCGATCGAGTCGGATTGGTAAGGAAAAAGTGGAAGGCTTTATGAGGGACCATCATGAGTAATGAGCAAATAGAAGCGGCGGTGTTTCGTCGTCTGTTATCCCATCTCGATGATCGCAAGGACGTTCAAAATATTGATTTGATGAATTTGTCCGGATTTTGCCGGAACTGCCTTTCCAAGTGGTACGCGCAGGCCGCTGAAGAGCAGGGTGTGACGATTGATAAAGAAGCGGCGAGAGAAATCGTCTACGGCATGCCTTACGCCGAATGGAAGCGCCGCTATCAAACTGAGGCAACACCGGCGCAGCAGCAGGCGTTTGCCGAGCAAGGTGCGGATTCAGGAAGCTAGTGTCTCTAGCACGGAGGCCAAAGAGACCACATCGGCATATTTAGCATTGAGGTCATAAAGATTGGCCTCGTGTGCTTTGAGGTCTCGGTCGCCGCAGGCTTCCCGTGGCACAACGACACGGTAATTGTTCTGAAGACCGTCTACAGCGGTGGCCCGAACGCAGCCGCTGGTAGTGAGGCCCGTGACGACCACTGAATCGACGTTTCTCTCCGCCAGCCATTGATCTAGGGTGGTTCCGTGGAAGCTACTCGCATGACGTTTTTCAAGCTGCAGATCATCTTCTGTGATGGGAAGCCGCGGATCAAATTTGACCCAATGAGACTCTGGGGTCAGTAGATTGAGCGCAGGCACGCGTGCTCGAAAAACCGACGCTTCATGATCATTTCGATAGATGACGGTGGTAAGCACCACTGGTAATTGTGCTTGGTGAAAGGCCTCCATGAGTTGGACGTTGGCATTTACGACCGACTCGGCGTCGGAGCCCAACGGACACTCTGGGTCAGTAAAGCCCACCACGACGTCGACGACAATCAAGGCAGGATGTTTACCCATTCCGCCGTCGATGCGCGCCAGCGCCCGGCGATTTGCTTCGTTTCCTACTTGAATCTTGTTGTCCATCTCTGGTGCACCACTTTTTCTCTTGTTACGATGTATGATGCGGGATCTCCATGAGACGCGCTAGTGGCCTCAGAGGATTGCCCTCGAATATGACGGATCCTATTTTACCTCCAGTTGATGTCAGTGCCTTGATCGATGCAGATTGGCCGGAATGGCGCGCTGCACTAGAGGATATTCGCCGTGAATACGGTGACGAGGGAGTGCGGGCGCTGTTGCGGAGGTTGCAGGAATACAGCATTGATCAGGGGGTGACCCCGGCAGACGCACTCCTCAATACACCCTACACCAACACCTTATCCCCGCATGAGCAGCCTGCTTATCCGGGTGATCTAGCGTTGGAAAAACGGATTGAAAATATGATCCGGTGGAATGCCGCGGCGATGATCCTGCGCGCGCAAGACGAGGGAGCCGGTTTGGGCGGACATATCGCGACCTATGCCTCAGCTGCGACCGCTCTGGAGACCGGATTTCATCATGTTTTTTCCGCTGAGGGGCGTGGTGATCTAGTCCTGCCCCAACCGCATGCGGCGCCGGGTATTTATGCGCGTGCATTTCTTGAGGGTCGTCTCAGCGAGCAACAACTGCGAAATTTCCGTCGTGAGCTGGGAGAAGGGGGTGGGCTATCGTCTTATCCTCATCCCCGCTCCATGCCTGATTTCTGGCAGGTTCCGAATGCGTCGATGGGGTTGTCGGTGCCGATGTCTATTTACTTGGCTCGGTTTGCCAAGTACCTGCAGCATCGGGGTCTTAAAGCACCCGATGATGCGCGGATTTGGTGTTTTATTGGCGATGGAGAAGCCGATGAACCAGAAGTGCTCGGTACGATTAATATCGCTGCCCGTGAGCGATTAGATAACTTAGTGCTGGTGGTCAATTGCAATTTACAGCGACTCGATGGCCCGGTGCGGGGCAATGGAAAAATCATCCAAGAACTGGAGCGGGCATTCCGCGGAGCGGATTGGCAAGTACTAAAAGTGATTTGGGGGAGCGGTTGGGATGCGCTGTTAGCGGCTGATCATGATGGTGTGTTGCGTCACCGTATGGAGGAATGCCTCGATGGAGATTATCAGCGCTATTCCATTTTGCCCGGTGGGGAACAGAGAGAGCATTGGGTCGATGGTGACCCACGCTTAGCGCAGCTGATGAATACGCTTACCGATGCAGAGGTCGCCCAGATCAAGCGGGGTGGCCAAGACCCTAAAAAGCTCTATGCAGCCTACCGTCGTGCTTGTGACAGCGAGGACCGACCTACCGTCATGTTGGTCAAGACTGTTAAAGGCGATGGCATGGGGTCGGCCTTACAGGGACGCAATACTGCGCACCAAAAGAAAGATTTATCACGAGAGGAGCGGATTGCCTGCGCGCGCGCCTGGGGTATTCCCCTCGATGATGAGGCCATTGCTCGCGCCGATTTTTATCGACCCGACGAGGATAGCGACGAGCTGATCTATTTGCGCGCTCGTCGTGAAGCACTAGGCGGTTACTTGCCACGAAGAGAGGTGCCGCCAGCGACCTTGAAACCACCTGCAGCGGCCATCTTTGAGACGTTTGATGCGGGTAGTAGCAGGGCACTGTCGACCACCACCGCTATGGTGAGGTTGCTAACAAAGCTGTTGAAAGATGCTGAGGTGGGGAAGTATGTCGTTCCTATTGTTCCGGATGAGGCGCGGACATTTGGCATGGATGCGCTATTTAAAGTAGCGGGCATTTATTCTCCCGATGGCCAGCGATATACCCCCGTGGATGCTGAGGCGCTCAACAGTTATCGCGAAGCGATCGATGGTCAAATACTGCAAGAGGGCATTTGTGAAGCGGGCGCAATTGCTTCTTTCATTGCTGCTGGCACTGCTTATGCGACGTTCGCGGTACCCACAATTCCTTTCTATATTTTTTACTCCATGTTCGGCTTTCAGCGCGTCGGCGATATGATTTGGGCGTCGGCGGATATGATGGCGCGCGGTTTTTTGTTGGGCGGTACAGCGGGTCGAACGACGCTTAACGGCGAGGGTCTGCAGCATCAAGATGGGCATTCGCCGATTCTCGCCAGTACCGTACCTTCGGTTCGAACCTATGACCCCGCCTTTGCTTGGGAGTTGGCCATTCTGGTGCAGCACGGGATTCGTCGGATGTTTATCGAGGATCAGGACGAGTTGTTTTATCTCATGATGTACAACGAAGCCCTTCCTATGCCCGCGCGGCCCGAATTGCCCGATCTTGAGGAGGGCGTCATTCGGGGTGGCTATTGCTTTGAGCCCGCGGTTGGCGAGGGACCGCGTATCAATTTACTTGGCTCTGGCACGATCCTATTTGAGGTCTTAGAGGCGGCGTCGCGATTACGACAGGAGGGATTTGCCGTTGCGGTGTACAGTATTACGAGTTACATCGAACTGGCGCGCGATGCTGAGCAGGCCTCCAGTGCGGCAGCGCCCTCATGGCTCAGTCACCTTTTCAGTGAAGCTAATGTCCCCACTATCGCGGCATCGGATTACGTCCGCACCTTGCCGAGAATGATTGCGAGCTGGGTGCCGGGACCCATGGTGGCATTGGGAACGGATGGTTTTGGAATGAGTGAGCGACGTGAGGCGTTGCGTGCGCATTTTCATATTGATGCCCACGCCATTACAGAGGCTGCGCGGTCACTGGTCAATTCCTGAGAGGATGACTTCGTCTCGAATGACCGCCCTGATAATGTGCCGACGTGAGGATCAAAAAAACGCTTTAACTTTAACGACGCTTTAGCCTTTTTTAAAAGTGCACTTGAGTTGGTGCCCAAGTGCGAGTGACGATACACTCGCGTCCAATGATCAAAAGATAAATGGCCCGCGTGCCCCACGAAGAGAGGAAAATGAGATGGCCGAAACAGTGCTGATCAAAGAAGTTGCCGCGAGGGATGGACTGCAGGCACAGCCTCAGCATCTCACCGTCGCGCAGCGCTTAGACCTATTGGCGGCGCTCGGTCAAACGGGCGTGCCAGAATTAGAAATTGGTTCGTTCGTGTCACCCAGGGCGATTCCGCAGATGGCGGGGACAGACGAGATTGCGGCGAATCTTCCCGAGACGACAGCCGCCTACAGCGCATTAGTGCCGAATATGAAGGGTTACGAACTGGCGGTTCGGGCCGGCGTTCGTTGTCATGCGATTGCAATTGCTGCGACGGAAGAAATGAACCAGAACAATATTCGGAAAGGGCTCGATGAGACGTTCACTATGGCCGAGGAAATACTCGATCGTGCCGCTGCTGAGGGCGTCGATATCCACGTCTATCTGGCGGTCGCTTTCGAATGCCCCTACGAGGGTGCGGTGGCCGAGGATCTTGTCCTAGCGCAAGTAGCGCGATTGATGCGACATAACCCAGCACGCTTGCTGATTGCCGATACCATTGGCGCCGCTAATCCGGCAGCCGTACAGTCGATGATGCAACAGCTGGTCGATCGCTATGGTCCGGAGCGACTTGGCTGCCATTTTCACGATACGCGAGCAATGGGTCTGGCAAATGTGTATGCCGCGCTGCAGGCGGGTGTCAGGCAATTTGATGCCTCGGCGGGCGGCCTGGGCGGTTGCCCGTTCGCGCCCGGCGCAAAGGGCAATGTGGCCACCGAAGACGTCGTGATGCTCTGCGAGTCCATGGGGTATCAAACGGGAATCAACATGCCCAAGTTACTCGATGCCGTCTCGCTATTGGGTGAGCTGATTGGGTCGCCGCAGGGGGGCAGGGCCCATACCTGGCTGACAAAGCAATGCGCCTAAGCTAATTGATGCGCGTTTCAGATGCCATTGTGGGCAGGCAAAGTGTGCGTGCTTTTTGCTCGGACAAGCCGATTGCCGACAGTCTGATAGACGATCTATTGGAGATCGCCGGGAGAGCACCGTCTGGTTCTAATATTCAACCTTGGCAGGTTTATGTGGTGCGTGGGGAGCATAAGGCGCGCATCACCGAGGCGTGCTCAAAACGCTATTTAGCCGGTGACGAAGGGAATCCGGAGTACTTTTACTACCCGCAGGCTTGGCGTGAGCCCTATATTGGTCGCCGCCGAGAGACGGGTTTTGGCCTATATGGATTATTGGGCATAGACCGGAAAGATGCGCCTGCCGTTCAGGCATACCGCGTGTTGAACTATCAATTTTTTGGTGCGCCAGTGGCATTATTTTTCACCATCGATCGTGATATGGAGCAGGGGAGTTGGGTCGATTATGGAATGTTTCTGCAATCACTTATGTTGGCAGCCAGAGAGCAGGGTCTAGAAACCTGTGCGCAGGCAGCATTTTGCCCTTACTACGATTCGGTGATGCCCATCTTGGGCGCCCCCTCGGAGCAAATGCTGGTCTGTGGGATGTCAGTGGGTTACGCCGACCCTGACGCTGTCATTAACGATTATCGGACATCGCGCTTACCGGTAGATGCCTTCCGGACAAGGCTCGACTAAAAGACCTGAACACGACGCTCGGCAATACCCTCCGCAATACCCTCCGCGACTCTGGGCCATGACACTGCAGCACTCAACGATCAGCCGGCGCGCGCTACCATCTGTTTGGCAATGATCATTCGCTGAATTTCATTTGTGCCCTCACCAATACACAGGAGCGGCGCGTCGCGATAAAAGCGCTCTATTTCATAATCGGGGGAGTAGCTATACCCGCCGAACACGCGCATGGCATCAAGGCTGTTTTGCACCGCCGCTTCTGACGCAAAAAATTTAGCTTGGCCTGCTTCGAGATCGCAACGCTCTTGCTGGTCGAACTTACGGGCGGCTTGGTGCACTAGTAGTTCGGCTGCGGCTGCCCGGGTCGACATTTCTGCTAGTTTCAACTGTATCGCCTGATGCTCGGCAATGGTTTTACCAAAGGTTTTTCGTTCCATGGCGTAGTGGAGCGCCATATTAGTGGCGCCTTTTGCCATGCCCGCGCCGCGCGCAGCGATATTAATGCGGCCCAACTCTAGACCACCAGCGACCTGCTGGAAGCCTCGCCCCTCCTCTCCGCCTACCAAGTTATCTGCCGAGACTCTGAAATTATCGAAAATCAGTTCAGCGCTATCGATTGCGCGATACCCCAGCTTCTTAAGTTTCTTTCCGACGGTGAACCCCTCGCCTTTCTCGCAAATAAATAAACTCATGCCACGATGGGCGGGTGACACGTTTGGATCGGTTTTGGTTAAAACCGCGAGGCAGTTGCCGTGAATCCCGTTAGAAATCCACGTTTTTGTTCCATTGAGAATGTAGTCGTTACCGTCTTTTTTGGCTGCCAAGCGAAGGCTCTGGAGATCAGATCCGGCGTCGGGTTCAGTGAGGCCAATCCCACCACGCAATTCTCCCGTTGCAAATTTCGGCAAGAAATACTCTTTTTGGGCATCGGTACCGGCGCGCTCAACACAATTCGCCATGATGAGATGTGAGTTGAAAATGCCCGATGGCGCCATCCAGACTTCGCAAATGCGTGACACGATTTTGGCGTAGGTTGAGGCGCTGAGCCCCAGTCCACCGTAGGTCTCAGAAATGGTGGCGCCAAAGAGCCCCAGTGCCTTCATTTGCTCTACTAAGTCACTGGGATACTCATCGGCTTGATCATACTCTTTGGCAATTGGCCGCAGTTCTTGTTCAACCCATTTGTCGATCGTTGCAAGGATCTGCAACTCAACGGATTCGTCGTGATTCATAGTTGTGCTCCTGATCGCTCGTTAAGCGACATTGCGTTTGGGGATCAGAATCTGGCGCTCAAAAACGCAGACTTCGGTGTCATCTTGATTAATGCCGCGAGTGAGAACACTGACAATACCAGCATTGGGTCGTGACTTAGATTCCCGTTTGTCCAGCACCTCTGTATTGGCATAGAGCGTGTCGCCAGGAAACACGGGCGCGGGTAGTTTGATTTCTTTCCATCCTAAATTGGCAATAGCGGTCGCACTCACGTCGGACACGCTCATTCCCACCACAATCGCAACAGTTAGCGGGCTGGCGACCAAGGGACGGCCAAATTCGGTAGCGGCTGCATACTCCTCGTCAAAATGTAGCGGATGGGTATTCATGGTGAGGAGCGTAAACCACGCATTATCATGTTGAGAAATCGTTCTGCCTGGCAGATGGTGATAGATGTCGCCCACCACAAAATCCTCGAACAGGCGTCCGGTGTGGTGAGCGTAGCGGTCATGAACAGTGGGTTTAGCCATTTTTTTATTACCTAATAAGCGGACCGGGCGGGTTGTGGCGAGCTGATTTACATTTAAAATGTCTGGACATTTAAAGTCTGGGGGGTTGTCGCTCATCATGCAAGTTGAGGAAGAAAAAAAAGGGAGCCCTCGTATCCCCCTTTATCGCCAAATCTCTGACACGTTGCTGGGGGGCATCCGCGATGGAAAGTTTCCAGTGGGTAGCTTTTTGCCCGGAGAGATGGACCTGATTAGCCGCTTTGATGCCAGCCGACATACGATACGCGAGGCACTGCGTGTCCTCGAGGATATGGGGATGGTGGCCCGACAGAGGGGTCGAGGAACGGTTGTGCTCTCGACCGACGCCGCGCCCGCCTTCGTTCAAATGGTCCGTTCACCGTCGGAGTTATTCAGCTATCCCGATACCAGCTTATTTCGACTCCTCTCCGAGGAGCAGGTCACAGCTGATAAGTCGCTGGCGAAAGATCTGCAGTGTGCGGTAGGGACCCGATGGGTACGCATCTCGGGTTTAAGGACGCTCGGAAATGACGGGATGCCTATTTGCTGGGCCGATGTCTATGTCATTCCAGAATATGGTTCGATCGCCCAACGACTCGGCGGCAGCACGCGCCCTGTTTACGAAATGATTGCAGATACGTTTAACGAAAAAATTGAAAAAATTACGGTGCGCGTCTTCGCGGGTGTCCTGTCGGATAAAAAAGCTGAAGTACTGGGGGTTGAAGCGGGAAGTGCGTCACTGAGTGTCTGCCGCTCCTACCAGGGTAGCGGCGGTCGTATATTCGAGGTGTCAATTTCAGAACATCCCGCAAGTAATTTCAGTTATAACTTTGAATTCACGCGCGGCTGGCAAACCGCCGATCACTGGTCTTGGAGCAATTAAATGTCGGATGCAACCGCAATACCGCTGCGCAGTTTCTTATTTACCCCTGCCAATCATCCGCGACGCGTTGAGAAAGTATTTGAAGTGGGTGCCGATGCGGTCATTCTTGACCTAGAAGACGCGGTCGCAATCAGTGAAAAAGCGGCTGCTCGAGAATGTGTTGTGAAGGCGTTCAGCGCCCGGCCCAACAGCGGTACTCGGTATTATGTGAGAGTGAATAGCATTGATACGGCTTACTGCGAGGAGGATATCAAAGCCACCGTAGGCCCTTGGCTTCACGGTGTGGTGCTGCCAAAAGTCGAGTCAGGATCTTGCTTGAATCGAGCAGAGCAGTGGTTAGCTGCTGCCGAGGCGGCCTGCGATATGTCTGTGGGGCAGTTGGACCTGATGCCCATTATTGAAACAGCGGCTGGGGTCGAATCAGCAAAAGAAATTGCAACGACAAACAGCCGCATTCGCCGTATGGCCTTTGGGGGAGGCGACTACACCCTTGATCTCAACTATGAGTGGAATGCCGACGAGGCTGTTTTAGCCTATGCACGAGCGAAGTTATCGCATGCCGCGCGATTGGGTGATCTTGAGCCTCCCATCGATACAGTGGTGCTGCAGATCCGTGATGACGAGCGGTTTGCGCAGTCGGCACGCTACGGCAAGCAATTTGGTTTTGGCGGTAAGTTGTGCATCCATCCCAGTCAGGTCCCGCTAACGCACGATGTCTTCACGCCGTCAGCCGATGAAATTGCCCATGCTCGGGCAGTTGTTGCCGCTTTTGAAGAGGCAGAGGCTGCTGGCATGGCCTCCATCCAACTGGATGGTTATTTTATTGATTATCCCATTGTTTATAAAAGCCAGCGTATCTTGGCTTTGGCCGAGAAACTGCAGGCATAGGGCGCCAAGTGGTCCCGAGCGCAGTCTAGGTGCTGTGGGCCCCTGTCACGACGAATCAAGACTTGATTTCACCCATGGGTCGGATCTGACGCCAGCTTAAGGTATTATGTCCGGACATTTGCGGGAACATGAGATGTCATCGAAACAGACTCAAAACGAGGCGACGCCACTGAGCCGCGCCATTGCCGAACGAGCACTCGCGTTGCGAACGGCGGACGTTCCCGGCGACGTATGGCGTTATTTAAAGCTGTGTCTGGCAGACGCCATTGGTATTGCTTTTGCCTCGAGGGATTATGATTTTGCGCACAAATCACTGGCCTCTCTAGACGTCTTGGGGAGTCAGGGTGCTTCTACCATTGTTGGTCAATCCAGCACGGTCGCGCTGCGAGACGCGGCGCTGATGAACGGGCTGTTGATTCATGGCCTCGACTACGACGATACCCATCTGGCTTCTGTCGTGCATTGCACAGCGAGTGCCCTGCCGGCGACACTGGCGCTGGCTGAGAACAAGGGGTTGGGGGGACAGGCGTTATTGCTGGCAACGCTAATGGCAATCGAAATTGATGCGTTGTTGGGTGCTCAGGCGGGTGGTGTTTTCCAGCAGGTCGGATTCCATCCCACGGGCGTGGTGGGCGTATTCGGCGCTGCAGTCGCAGCCGCCACGCTAATGGGGGGAGACGCCGACGCTCTGATTAGAACCCAAGGCATCGCACTCAGCCTCAGCAGCGGCAGCATGGCATTTTTAGATGATGGCAGTTGGACGAAGCGTCTTCACCCAGGGTGGGCTGCGTCCTCTGCACTACAGGCCGCGTCGCTAGGTGTGTCGGGTTTTGAAGGGCCGGGAGAGGCTTACGGAGGACGATTTGGCTTTTACGCGCTCTATGCGCCAGGAACAAACGTAGACACGGCCGCGATCGCCACGCCTTTGTTTTCTAAATGGTCTATTGAGTCAGTGGCAATTAAACCCTACCCAATTTGCCATTTTAATCACGCTCCAGTCGATGCTGCCTTGGCTTTGCGCGCTCAGCACAATCTGGAGCCCGAGCAAATAGCGTCGATAACGATTTTATTACATGAGCGTCAGTTTGGCGTTGTGGTGGAGCCTTTGGATAACAAGCGGGCCCCCCAGAGCGAATACGATGCCAAATTTAGTGCGCCCTACGCCGTGGCTACAGCGGTATGCAAAGGCGTTTTCGGTCTGTCAGAGTTACACGATACGGCGAGATTAGACACGACAGTGCTTGATTTGTGTCAGCGTATTGACTGTGCGCACGATGAGCGATCTCGCTATCCTGAGGTGTTTTCAGGCGGTGTTCGGATCACGTTAAAAGACGGCACTGTGCTAGAGCAGTTTGAGCAGGTGAATCGGGGTGCAGAGGGGCAGTTACTGCCGGCGGAGCAGGTGCGTGACAAGTTCATGGCAAATTGTGCACTGAGTATCACAGTCGAAGAAGCGGAGTCGATTTGGCAGTGTCTGATGCGACTTGATGAATTGGAGGATGTGGCGAGTCTAACGGCCTTGCTGCGGACGGGATAGACCGGAGCGAGCGGCGAGTCGCTCAAAGGAGTAAAGCATGTTGATGAAAGCCGGTGGTCACATTATGAGTGCGGCGGAGTACGAGGAAAGCCTCCGACGTTATCAGCCCACAGTCTATGTTGATGGTGATTTGATTGAATCGGTGGTCGATGAACCGCGATTGCAGCCTGGTATCCGCGCGGTGGGTGTGACCTATGATTTCGCCCAACGACCAGAGTATGGCGGGTTGATGCTCGCAGATCAAGCGTCGTCTGGAAAGACCGTCAATCGCATGCTGCACATTAACCGGCACTCAGAAGATTTGCTGTCAAAGCTAGAGGCGGTGCGGCTTATTTGTCGCGAGAGCGGTTGCGCTCAGCGCTACCTGACGCACGACGCGCTCAATGCCATTCACCAGGCTACTTGGCAGATTTCTGAAGACACCGGTGGTGAGCAGTACGAGCGGTTCTTGGCCTATTTGCACCGCGTTCAAGATGAGGACTTAACGCTTGGGGTTGCCATGACCGATGGCAAAGGGGATCGCAGTAAGCGCCCCGCCGATCAGGTGGTGGCGGACAGTTATGTTCATATCCAAGAGCGGAGAGCTGAGGGCATCGTTATTTCAGGCGTCAAAGCCATTGTAACTGGCGGACCTTACATGCACGAACTGCTCGTCATGCCTTGCCGCACTATGCGCCGGGAAGATGCTGACTTCGCAGTGTGCTGCGCAGTGCCGATTGACGCAAAGGGATTAACGATTATTTCTCGGCCAGCCGGTCGACCGGGCGAGGCAGATGCGCATTTCAGCGCCAAGTATGGACAGAGCACGGCGGTATGCCACTTTGACCAAGTGTTGGTGCCGTGGGATCAGGTGTTTTTTGCGGGCGAGCATGACTACACCGAGCATTTGGTGACCTCCTATGCCAATCATCATCGACACAGCTGCATCGGCGCTCGCGCCGGTTTTGGTGATCTCTTAATTGGTGCGGGGGCGCTCATGACCGAAGCCAATGGGCTGGACATGGCAACGGTACCCCACCTTAGAGATAGCATGGCGGAGTTGATTAAGCTCGTAGAGGGATTTTTTGCCTGCGGTGTGGCTGCCTCGGTTTACGGTATTGAAGATCCCAGCGGCTCTTGGATGCCGGAGCCGATATTCTCTAATGTGGGCAAGTTGTTATTGGCAACACAGATATACGATATGCACCGCATAGCCCATGAGGTGTCAGGTGGACTGATTGTGGCACTGCCGGGGCCTGATGAAGACCATAACCCCGCCACCTCTGGCGATTTAGCGACGCTACTCGCGGGTCGCGCTGATATTCCGTACGATCAGCGTATGCAGGTAGCGCGTTTTATGGAGGACATCACCGCCTCATCGACGGCGGGGTGGTACTCGGTCATCAGCCTGCACGGCGGTGGTTCACCGCAGGCGATGAAACGAGAGATCTTTCGGCAGTATCCTATTGAGGAACGTCGGGGGCTGGTTGAACGGTTGCTGGATCGAGGCGTAGCGGAGTCGGGTTCGTCTGGTGCGCCCGCGCGGCAAAAGCAACCTGGCCAGTGTTGTGCCGAGGGTTGCCAGCCTCCGGCAGCAGAACAAAGCGGCGAGTAGCGCTATACAGGCCGGCTCCTGATAAAGGTGTATTGCGGTTGTAGCGCGCCGTAAGACGTTTTCAGGAAACCGCCCCGAGGCACTTGATCTCGGGGTAGGGCATTCCTGAGGCGCTCAAATCGCCTTACGCCGTTGGCTTGACCGTTTTCATCGCCGTTTGCAGGTAGTTTTGCTCGCCGACACGATCCATCAGTGACAGCTGCGTCTCCAACCAGTCAACGTGCTCTTCTTCGGCTTCTAATATATGTCGCGCTAAATCTCGCGACACGAAGTCTTTGTTTTTTTCGCAGCACTCGACGGTGGCAATCAGATCAGCGTGCGCGATATGTTCCAATTGCAGGTCGCATTCGAGCATTTCTCGAGGCGTCTCTCCAATGCGCAATTGCCCCAAATCTTGTAAGTTCGGGATGCCCTCTAAAAAGAGGATGCGTTCGACCAACGCATCCGCATGCTTCATCTCATCGATCGACTCGTGGTACTCGTGCTCTGCAAGCTCGACGAGTCCCCAGTCTTTGTACATTTTGGAATGCAAAAAATACTGGTTGATGGCGACCAGCTCGTTATACAAAATTTTGTTGAGATGCAAAATGACGTCAGCGTGACCTTTCATAATCCTTTCCTCGACTTTTTTCGACAGGCGCAGTGTAGTCGAAATAAACCAAGAATAACACTAAGTCATTGTTTTTATTGGATAAAACGAATCAAACTCATTCGTATTCTCAGCTACTGGCACTCAGTAGGCTGTTGCCGTTGGCGCCCTGTTGCCCATGCAGCGTGTCCTGCACCAATTTGCTGGCGCGAAACAGACATTTGCCACACTGGCTAGAGCAGCCTGTTTTGACTTTGACGTCATCAATGGAGCGAGCGCCCGCCTCGACTTCTTGGACGATTTCCCGATCAGTGACGCCTTTGCAAATACAAATGTACATACCGCAATAGTATGCTAATGAGAATGATTGTCAACACTATTCGCGTTAATCGCCGTGATGTTGCTGATAAACTGGGCCGCCAACCCGATTCTGTCGAGTGTGCCAAGGCGGCTGTGCTAGAAGGGCACTCCCAGCGCTGCTGGCGGCAGTATGGTGGTTCGTTTCATCAGTCTGGCATGCTGGGGGTCAAAAGGGTCTCGGCGATGCATGGTGCAGGCGTTGTCCCACAGCAGCGCATCGCCCGGCCGCCATTCGTGCGAGTAGACAAATTCAGGACGCGTTGTCCAATCAAATAAAAATGCCAGCATCTCTGCGCTTTCCTCGGCGTCCCAGCCCACAATCTCTGTTGTCATGCCGGGGCACAGATACAACGCTTTCCTGCCGGTAGCTGGATGTGTCCTGATCAGGGGATGATGGATATCCGGTGAGCGTGCCTTTTGCTTTGTATTGGTGGGTACGCTGTAGGCTTGGTTAAACGCTTCGTAGGATTGGTTGGCAAGACAGCCTTCCAATTTGATCCTAGTGGCTTCAGGCAGGGCATCAAAGGCGGCACACATATCGGCAAATTCGGTATTGCCGCCCTCAGGGGGCAAAATATCAGCCATCAGTAGCGAACCGACAGCCGGTTTGGGCAGGTAGATTTGATCGTAGTGCCAACCGACCTCCGTATCGGCCAGAATACCAATCCGTCTTCCTTCGCGCTCGATATTGGACACATAAAGAATTTCCGGATGCTCCCGCGACAGATACTCTTCTCGAACGTGAATTTCTAACGCACCAAACTCCTTGCTGAAGTTCACCAAGGTGGTCTCGTCAAAATGTTGATCTCTGAACAACAGCAATTTGTGCTCTGCCCATAACGCCTTGATGGCGTCGATAGCAGCTTCTGACTGGGAAGCGCTGGGATCAAAATCAAGCACCTCAGCGCCAAATGAAGGACTTAATGCGCGCGTGGCATACATGTTGCAAACTCCAAGCAAGGTAATCGGCGATAACTGAACCTCAATTGTACGGACATTTATATTGAATACCAACCACAGAAGAAAAATGGCTGGTTAATAGGATCTCATCGCTAGGGCATCGCACCTAATAGTGCCGCGAACGGCCTAACTCTAGCGACAGCACGCCAATAATGACAAGGCCAATGCCGGCTAGCTGACTGAGGGTAAGCATTTCACCTGTCAGGTAATAGGCCATGATGGCGGTGGCAGGGGGGCCCAGCGTACTGATCAGGGCTGCGCGCGATGCGCCCACTCGACGCACGCCTTCGGCCATCAGCAGTAATGGGAGTACCGTCGAGAAGACGATCAATGCTGCGAGCATTAGCCAGGCGGAACCTGAGAGATCAATATTTTGCCAGCCTCGCGCGATTTGATAATGTCCAAGAAAGCCCACCGCCGCAGACGTCATGGCGATAAAAGTAAAGAAGCTGCTGCCCAGTCGCTGAGTGAGCTTGGCGCTGACTAGAAAGTAAATAGCAATGGTGAAAGAGCAAAAACTGATCCAGCCTATCCCAGTCCACTGTTCAGCGGTCAATGAGGCGTTCAGTGCACCGGTGACAAGTGTGATGCCCATCGTCGTCAGCAACAGAGCGAGCACGACGGGCGCAGAAGGCGCCCGACGGTGCAATAGGGTGGTGATGAGGACCACAAAAATGGGATAAGCAAACAGCAAAGGGCGCTCTACGTTAGCAGCAACGATGGTCAGTGCATAAAAATTAGCTAAGGCACCGAGGTAGTAGCACAGGAGACCGACCGCTGCGGCGAGCAACAGATCTTTGCGGTGCGTCATGACATCTGGAGTGCGGTTAATGTGGCTGCGGTAAAGCCAAGCTAGCAGCGCAAAGCCCGGTACGGCGAGCACGGACCGAATGGCGGCGACGTCATGGAAGGTAAGCCCCATGCCGTAAAGTGCTTTAGCGAATAGCCCTTTTCCCGCAAGAAGAATGGCGCCGACGGCAACCAACAGGCTCCCGACCCAATGGTTCGATGTGGGTGGGGTCAGGGGGTTTCGCCTGTTGCGCTGAGCTCCGCAAGAATCTCATCCGTGCTGAGCACGCGAGCCCATAAACGCTTGAGCATGGTCAGCGTCGCCTGCTGCATCTCTGCGCTGTCGGTACCAGTGCCGTCGCTGGCCACGACGACCCGATACTGTAAATCGCAGGCTTCCATTGAGGTCATGGCAACGCAGTTGTTGGTGGATACGCCGGTGGAGACCACAGTCGTCACCCCTAATGCGCGTAATGCGCTGTCAAGTCCTGTTGACCGGAAGGCACCTTGCGTCGTTTTATTCAGCACCAAATCATGAGGGCCCGGTTTCAATGCGTCGACCACCTCATGCTCGGGCTGACCGGCAATATTGTTAGTGGCTTTGATGATCGGTGCGATATGCGGCGGCGCGTCGCTGGCATCATGGGCATTAGCGCCATAGGTAATCCAGATAATCGATGCGCCAGCTTTACGAAAGCCCTCGATGAGCTTTTGTATATTAGGAATCAATAATTGCTCGATGCGGTCAAAGCGGTACTGTGCTGAGTCACTGTTACCTTGTTCCGCGAGTAACTTACCGAGGCCCATGTGCCGATTTCCGGTGGCATTTTGCATATCGATAATGAGCAATGCAGTTTGCTTGGGATCAAGAGTGAACTGTTGGCTGAACGCGTCAACGAAACTGGGAGTGCTCATGGGAACGGGAATCCTTGAAATGTTCGTACATTCTAAGTCATATTGCATTCACTGAGGGCGAGTTCTTTTTTGAGGAGGCGACATGGATAAGTTTGCACAAGCGGGATATGGGCAACGAGATATCGGTTTTGGCGAACGTCCAGCCCTGCTAATGGTAGATTTTCAGCTTGGTTTTACCGATGCGAGTAACCCTCTGGGTCGAAGCGACCACGTCCAGCAAGCAGTCGACAATACTGCGATCCTGCTCGCCGCCTGTAAGGCGCATCAGATACCCGCCGCGTCTTGTGCGGTGTCTTGGGGCGGACCTGATGAAATGGTGTATTGGAAGATTGATTCGCTTTACGACGGCAGCTTTTATCATGGCCATCCCTGTACTGAGATCGATCCTCGTATTCGCGAAGAAGGTTACGTTTTCGAGTTCATTAAAACGGCACCATCTATTTTTTACGAGACGCCACTCAAGCCATGGTTGGTAAAACACTGTATTGATACGACCATTATTACGGGCTGCACAACATCTGGCTGCGTCCGCGCCTCGATTGTTGATAGCTTCTCTGCGGGATTTAGAACGATCGTACCGGCAGATTGTTGCGGCGACCAAGATGCACAGGCTCACGATAACAATTTACAGGATGTGGGCCGCCGCTACGCCGATGTGGTCGATCTTCAATTTGTCTTGGACCATCTTAATAACCGCCTTTAAACACCGCTAAACCTTAATTTTAGGAGTTCAGTTATGCCGATCGCCCAAATCAATGGCCATGACATGTATTACGAAGTGCATGGTGATGGTCCTCCCGCAGTTTATATCGGGGGATGGGACACCTTCTGCCATGGGCGACATCATTACCTGGCGCGGGGAATGACGGATCAATTTTCAACGGTGATTATTGATTATCGTGGACTAGGTGAATCGACCGATGATTATTCGGTGCCGGCCTCAACTCAGCTGTTCGCTGATGACATTATCGCTTTACTAGACCACCTGAATATGAAGTCCGTCTATTTTGTTGGCTTGGTGGGCATCGGTGCTTGTATCGGGCAGTGGGTTGCCTTTAAGCGACCAGACTTGGTTCGGTGTATGGTCAATATGGGGTGTTGGACTTGGGCTGATGCGATGCTGAGCGATCAGCTGACTGCCTTTGGTGACATGCATGAGCATGCCGGGTTTCATGCCTTTCAGTCCATGGTGGCTTCGCTGTCCTTCCGTCCCGAATACTACAACGCCAACCGAGAAAAATTATTGGGTAGCGGCGGTGTTTGGGGAGCGCTAGAGGGCAGGATCCCCACGCACCTCAGATTTATCCAAGCTTGTCTGGGCCATGATATCCGCCCGCATCTCAGTGAGATCGTTGCCCCCACGCTCGTTATCCATGCGGGGGAGGATATGATCACAGGTCCCAGAACGACGAAGCCCTTAGAGGAGGGCTTGCCAAACTCGGTGGGCGTGAGCATGGATCGCGTGGCGCATGTAGTGGCCGGCAAGGAAGAGAAGATCGTCTTTGGTGAAATCCTATTTGACTTTCTTAATGCGCACTAGCCTATGTGCCATAGGCTGCGACCGTTGGTTAGATAACCCCTCGAGAAGCCAGATCCTCGAGGTTTGCCACACCGAGTTCCCCGCCAAGGATGTCGGCATTATCTGCGCCGAGACCCGGACCGCAGTGGGAACTTAAACGCTGGTTGTCCAGCTTAATGGGGTTGCTGAGACCGCGATAATCACCGAACTCCCGGTGCTGCAAGAATTGCATCATGCCAGTAGACATCACAAAGGGGTTGTCGAGCGCATTAGGTAAGTCGTGGACAGGGGCGACGGGGATATAGGTCTGCAATAGTTCGAACCAATGATCCGTCTCGGCCGTCTGAAAAATGCCGTCTAGCGCCTCGGTGAGTGCATCTCGATTTTCCGCTCTCGCCGCCATGTCACTGAACCGTGGATCTTCGCCCAGTGCAACATGATCAAGGCGCTCTAACAGCAGGTGCCAGAATTTATCAGTCATACACATGATAAAGATCCAGCCATCTTGTGTTTTGTATAGCTGCACTGGCGTGTTGTAGGGATGAGCCGAACGTGCCACGCGCCCCGTTTCAATGCCGTGGTTCAGATACCAAGTACCAGGGTAGGTTAGCTGATGCAGCGCGACATCAAACAGGCTGATATCTACGTCGCGGCCCCCTTGCTGAGGACGCGCTAACAATGCTGCGACGCAACCCAGTGCTGCTACGACGCCGGTCATGAAATCAATCATGGATAAGCCAAAGCGGGATGGCGGGGTGCCGGGTTCCCCTGTGACGGATAAAAATCCGCACTCCGCTTGCATAAGGTAGTCATAGCCTGGCCAGTCGGCACGGTCATTGTCACGGCCGTACGCCGAGATATGAGTGCAGACGATATCGGGTTTGATGTCTTTCAACGCATCATAATCCAGCCCTAGTTTTGCTGGCTGACTGCCACGAAGATTGTTCCACACGACATCGCTTTTACGCACGAGATCATGGAATAACGCCCGGCCTTCGTCACTTTTTAGATTCAATGTAATGCTGCGCTTAGACAGGTTAAAGGCTTGAAAATAAGCGCTGTCGTCATCGGCCAGCGTCACAGAGCCTGATTGCCTCGCCGGATCGCCCCCGGTTGCGCGGTTTTCTACTTTAATCACTTCTGCACCGAGCTCAGCGAGGTACATTGACCCGTAGGGGCCTGCACCAAATTGCTCGATGGCAAGGATTCGAATACCGGCGAGGGGTTTGATCATGATGTGCTCCGAAAATTTTTGATCGGTGTGGATGATACCTTGCACCTGTCTGCGGATTGGTGCATCGTGGCGGTGTAGGCGAGATTGTAGCAAATGTCCGGTCAATCGTTTCTGAAACGTGGTTATTTGTTTTAGCGAGTCTAGGCGCTGCAGTCATCGCAATGAGGTCACAATAAGATCCTTAACAAGAGGAGGCCACTATGCCTTATCGTCTTGGTGTCGACGTCGGCGGCACATTTACCGACCTGATTCTCGTTGATGAGAAATCAGGGTCTATTCACACCGCAAAAGTACCCAGTACGCCTGCGGACTCTTCCATCGGCGTCATGAATGGCGTCGCCAAAATTTGCGATAACGCGGGCATTGACCCCAGCGGTATATCACAAGTCATGCACGGTACGACTGTCGCCACCAATACGGTCTTGACCGGGTCGGGAGCGAAAGTGGGTCTGGTTACGACCAAAGGTTACCGGCAGGTGCTTCAAATTGCGCGCTCCTATGTGCCCGGTGGTCTGGGTGGTTGGGTGATCTATAACAAGAGCGCTCCCTTAGCACCGTTATCTTGCACTATTGAAGTCGATGAACGGATGGGCGCTGATGGCGCTGTCGTGCGTGAATTGAACGAAAAGTCAGTTATTCGCGAATTAAAGAAGCTGAAAAAAGAAAACATCGAAGCGCTGACGATATCGCTGATTAACTCTTACGCAAATCCGGCCCATGAAAAGGCGGTCGAAAAGTTGGCCAAGCAAGTTTTGCCAGGCGTGCCTGTCTCTCTGTCTTATGACGTAGTGCCAGAAATGCAGGAATACGAGCGCACGATTACGACCGTAGCGAACTCCTATGTGAGACCCAAGGTCGCTGACTACGTTAAAAACCTTGAGCGGAAACTCAAGGCCAGTATGAAGGACGTTAAATTGCATATCCTGCGCTCCGACGGCGGCATGGCCTCTGCCAAAGTGGCTCAGGCATTGCCGGTCAACTTGCTTATGAGTGGACCTGCGGGCGGTGTATCAGGAGCGGTTTGGGTAGCCAAGCAAGCAGGGTTTGAAAACCTACTGACCTTTGATATGGGTGGCACGTCGACGGATGTTGCGCTTGTCCAAGACAGCAAAGCACAGCTGCGGCGAGAGACCACCGTGGGAGATGTCACGGTGAGAGCATCATCGGTAGATGTGAGAACTGTGGGCGCAGGAGGAGGCTCGATAGCGCACGTCCCCGAGTTGACGGGCGCGCTGCGTGTTGGTCCAGAGAGTGCCGGTGCTGAGCCGGGCCCAGCTGCCTACAACAAAGGCGGTGAACTCCCGACGGTCACCGACGCTAATGTGGTGTTGGGTTATTTGCCCAGTGA
>JBDQJL010000015.1:0-43445 GCA_040263855.1 Luminiphilus sp.
GAATGCCCCTCGCCACCAGATTCGGTGACCGACACCAGCAGCCGCGCCAGAGCATTAGGCAACTCCGCCTTGGCAGTGATCTCGGAGATCACATTAGCCGACAAGGCCATAATGGTCTCTGGGGTGAGCCCGTCTTTCAGGCTACTCAGAATCGCCTTGTGGACCTGGTTCAGTCGCTTGTTTTCTAACACCAGCCGGCCGCGTCGATCAAACAGACCCGGTGCATCACCCAGCCCTCTCAGGCGAGCGCCGTCCACCGGTCCGGGGGCGAGGGCGTTGATCTGAATCTCGGGCCCAAGATGTCGAGACAAAATCTCGGCGAGCACCCGTTGCCCCGCCTTAGAGACCGCATAGTCGCCGCGGTTAGGGTAGGCCACCGCCACGTACTTCTCTCCGCCAAAGTAGCTCGACACGTTGAGAATAGAGCCCTTGCCTTTGTCCTTCATGACTGGACCAAACTTACGGATCAACGAATAGTTGGAGATCAGATTCGCCTCCATGGTGCGGTTCCAGTCCGACAGCGACATGTCGACCACCATCTCTTCGGCACCCGAGATGCCGGCGTTGTTGATTAAGAAATCCACGCTGCCGAACAATTCCATCGAGCGGTCATAGAGCGCTTCTAAGGCTGCCGGATCACCCACATCGATATCCGCCATGGTGGTGACACGGGTTTCAGGGTGCGGGTAACCAATGCCACGCAGTTCCTCGACGATTTCGTCACGCGCTTCCTCTAGTTTGGCTGCGCTCCGCGCGCTCAGTAGTACGCGACAGCCAGCGATCGCCAGGTAGCGCCCCAGTTGTAAGCCAATGCCCAGGCTACCGCCGGTAATGACCGCGTTTTTGCCCTTATGCAGACCGGGTAATACCCGCATGAGGGGGGTTGGCATAGAGGCTTTGCCGGTTGCCCGCTGAATGCTTTTTGGAATCCACAAGTTGATGGGGTCCATTTGGCGCACCCGGTTGGTGAGCGTGGCCGCCCAGTCAGCCGCAAAAGGCAGGTTGTCTTTGTCTTCACTGTCGTAGCGCACCAACTGATTGGGCCGTACCGCCCATTCGAGATCGCCCGCGGTTTGCAGCGTGGCGTCTTCATGGCGCCAGCCTCGGATCAACGCCTCGATCGAGGCACGGATGACCTCATTCAGCAGATTGCCGTGTCGGTCACTGCCATTGGTGGCGTAGGTAATAGCGGGGGGCTCACATTTGCCAAACCAGCGGCTGAGATTGCTCGCCAACATACTGGCAAAGGCAACCGGTGCCACCACTTCTTCGCGAACAAAGTTTTCGACATCTTCGTCGGTGGCACCGCTGAGCGAGTAGCCATAGTGACCGTTTGGTTTGCGCGGCAGCACGATGACCCCATCGAGGCGGCCGAAGTGGTCGTCGATAAATTGCATGGTGCGGTCCACCGACTCACGCCGCAGTGGATCGAGGTGGGAGAGTTGAATTTCATCAAGGCCCTGCGCCTGAATGAGCGAGCGAGCGTAGCCCACCGACTCTAGCGAACGAAACGCCAGCAACACATGAGCACCACTCTTGAGTTGTCGCTCGGCATAGGTCAACGCCTCTTCATGGTCTGAGCCACCGAGAATCAGCACCACGTTGTCGGTGAGATCCTCAAGGCGCTTGTCCGGCCAAGAGACCAGTTGCGATCGACTCTGCGCCGGCACCTGCATGCCATTGGTCACCTCAACGTGGTGCCCGGATACCGCTGCCGATTCTTCCGAGGCCAACCAGACGATGCCATTAGCCACATCGGTGGGCGTCGGGTAGCGGTATTCCAGTCCGTCGTCACCCGTGCGCGTGGTGATCATGAGGTCGCGAAATTCCTGGCTGGTGCTCCCCGGGGCGATATTTTGCAGCTCGTCCATTCGGGCAAAGACCGTATCAATCCGCTCAGACTCAATGGGGCCCGGAAACAGCGTGTTCACCCGAATGCCCTGTTTCTCGCCGAGTTCAAGTGCCAGTCCCTTGCCCAGTGCATTCAAACCAGACTTCGGCACCACATAAGGAATACGCCCGTAATAATGGGTGCGCGAGAAGATCGTCGAGACATTGACGATCGTGCCGCCATCACTGAGATGGGAGGCGGCCGCTCGGGCCATATTCCACGGTGCGCCGAGCAGGTTCATGGCGGAATCGAACATGGTCTGGTCCGACTCAGCCGCGCGCATCTCAACGTCAGTAAAGGGAATATCCCGCAGCGTATATTTGGGGCCTGCTGCGCCTGCATTGTTGACCAAGACATCGAGCTTGCCAAAGGTGCCAACGGCACGGGCGACAATCTCGCGACAGACCTCTGGGTCGGCACAGTCACCGACAATCGTGGTGATGTTCGCAGCGTCAAAGCCTTCTTCTGTGAGCTCCTCGACAAACCCATCGAGCTTGGTTTGGTCGCGACCCGTCATGGTCACTTTGGCGCCCTCGCGGAGTAATTTGCGAGAAATATAGCGGCCAATCGAGCCGGCGGCCCCGGTGAGGATCACCGACTTGTTCTCGAGCCGACTCCCGGAGAGCGATTGCGAAGCGGTTGCGTTAGCTAGGTTAGACATATCGTTCATCGGAGTGCTCCCGCTGATCCAGTTTCAACTTTGGTAATAACTTCTCCGCGCTCGGCCGCATCCCTGAGGGCCCATGCGCGGTAGAGTTCGTCTCGTGTTTTCAGTCCCATTCGCGGCAGGGCATGAGTGACCACATAATTCGCCCCGCCGTGACGGTTTTCCCACATCGCCTGGTGAATATCGGCAATGTCTTCAACAGGCCGTGCGATTGGGGGCAACACATCAATCTGACCCGCGGCAATCCGCTCCTGCATCTCTGCAAACTCTCTTGCTGTGTTCAGGTGCGTGCCGCGAATCTCAGCACTGGGCATCAGAATACGACGCTGTCGCATCCAGACTTGTGGCGCGTAGAAGGTAAAGCGTTGACCGCTCAACTCCTCGGCATACACGACCTTGCCTACATTGGGTTTGACCAGTGAGGTGGCGAGGGCGAGCCCATCGCGGCCCGCCCGTTCAAAGACAATATCCGGCAAGCCGCGCTTGTCGAGGGTATTGCGCAGAAACGGCGCAATCGCCGAGCCGATGGGCTTGAGGGTGCGATCTGAAAAGAGCCGCACGGCCTCTTTAAATGCTTGAGACTCGGTAAAGGGGTTAGGCATCGCGGCAAAGGGTCCCGGCGGATCAAAGTCGTCCCCGAGTCGCCGCTCAATTTCCTCGAGGCTCACGACGCCTTTCACTTGCGCCCCAAAGCCCAGCGAATTGACAAACTCCCGCTGTGGCACGGTATCGACCAGCACCGCAATTTGCGCGCCGCGCTGGCAACCGACTTCGATGGCCTCAATGGCCACGCGATCGACAATGCCATCGTCTGCCCCTGGGCCATACACGATCAGTAAGCTTTGGCCTGCACGCAATCCGGCGCGAGTGAACATCTCAGCGGGGCTGGCCTCACCTTTTTTACCCATAAAGGTAAAACGGTAGCCCGAGGAGGCCCCGTAAAAGGTCAGCACACCGCCCTCGCCGAGGGTTTGAAAGGTTCGGGGAAACGCGGTTTCACCGGCGTGTGACACGGCGTAATTGAGTTCGCCACCGGCTGCCACCTTAGCGGCCTCCACAAAATCGACACCGGCGTCCTCCCACGCTGCCCATTGCGATGGGTCATCGGGTACCGGCGTAAAGGCCGCTGCCCACTTAGGATCTTTTCTGTCGACGGCAGCGCCGCCGACGGCTTCGACGCGCTCGGCGCGCTCGGCACTTGAGACCATACCTGCCACACTCAGACCACTACTGACGGCACTGCGCAAGCAGTCATAGCCCGTGCCTGTCGAGGCCCCTTCGACGAATAAACGTTTACCGGGCTCGATATCGAGGGTGTGATACAAGGCGCGGTGGATGGTGCCCAGCGTGAGCCCGTAAGAGCCTGCTTCCTCAATGCTGAGGCTGGGTAACTTCGGATGTAGCTGAGGTCCTTGCACCGTGAGGAACTGGGCGTGGCTGCCGTCGTTGCGCTCATACCCCTGAATACGGAAATCAGCGGCCATCGGGTCGAGACCTTGATCCGGCGACAGCAGTTCGCTTTGTCCCGAGTACACGGTGCAAAGATCACCGACGGTTAAGCGGCCCTCGGCGATCAATTCACTGCCCAAGCGCACGATCATTGCGACGCCGCCTGAGCCGGTGACCTGCACATCGGCATCACGTGCATCAAAGGGGGATACGGGAATCCCGGTGATCGCCCAGATGTCGTTAAAGTTCATCTCTGAGGCGAGTACGTAAACCAGCGCCTCGTTGGGCTCTGGGTCGGGTGTCTCAAAGATCAGTTTGATTTCAGCGTCGACCGGATCACCGTGCGCGGGCTTGCCGTCAACGCTTGATTTGGGCACGCCATAACCATATTGATACTGTGGCACGGGGGTCACACCGGGGAAAAAGCTGGCGCCCATTGGCAATAAATCGCCGGACTCGAGTAACGAGGCAACCGCGTCGCCCGCGGCATCCGGGGCAACATCGGTGTGGCGGGTGGGGAGCGGGGCACTGCGCTTTTCGAGAAACGCGGTAATGCCCGCTGGCCCAGATTCTGGGTCACAGACCGCTTCGGCAAATAGCTCAGCTTCTCGGAGCAGACCAGCAGATTGTCCCTGACTCGCTCCAGTTGCGACCGCTTCTAGCACGCGGTCGACGCATCTGCCTCGACCACTGGCTCTAATTTGCGCCAGCGATTGCTTCAAGGCCGGCTGTTCTAACAGGGCCTCAGAGTACGGAATGCCTTGGTCCTTATCAGCCAAGGCTTTTTGATGCTCGGCTTGTGCGGCAGCGAGTGGGCCCTCGTTGTTAAAGTGGGCGCGCAATCGTGCCATAGCAATTTCTACCGAGGAGGCGCCTGCTTCGGTGACCACCTCATCGACTAGGCCGCAGGCCAGCGCCTCAGGCGTCGAAATATTACGGCCGCTCACCATCAGACGGAGGGCCTCGGCCATACCGGCCTCGCCCTGACGGCGATACAGCTTGCGCACTAAGCGCTGTGTGCCGCCATAACCGGGTAGCAAGTTAAGGTTAATTTCGGGCTGTCCAAACTGCGCATGCGGCGCCGCAATGACATAGGAGCAGGCCAACACCAACTCATTGCCGCCGCCCAGAGCAGGGCCATTGACCGCTGCGATGACGGGTTTGCCGAGTTGCTCAAGCGCGGCGAAGGCGGCTTGTGCGGTGTTAGGCGGCGTGCGTGCCGATTCCAAGTCGCCGGCTTCACCGACTTCTAACAGCTCTTTGACGTCTGCACCCGCGACAAACGCGCCGCGTGCGCCGGTGATCACCACGGCATCAATATCGTCTTGATGCTCCAGCTGTTGAACAACGGTATGCAGCTCATCCAATGTTCGCTCGTTGAGGGCGTTCACAGGGGGGTGCGTGATCACCAACAGCGCGACCTTGTGGTGGTCATCGAGCCGGTGCGTTTCGACACGGATATAACGCCAGGTTTGGATGATCTGGCGTGCCTCTGCGAGTCGGCCAAAGTCGCGCCACTGTGCAACGGCGCCTTGAATCTCTTCTACCGATTCTGGGTTGCGCAGTGTGGAAAGGTCGCCCAAAGGCTGATCGAGCAAAATGGCGCGCAGGGTACGGCGCATGTATTTACCCGAGCGGGTTTCAGGGAACGCCGAGACCACCAAAAAATCAGACGGCACGGCGGTGGCGCCTTTTTCGGTGCGGACCAAATTCTGCAGTCGGGTCAGATCTTCATCGGATAATTTTCTGCCGGCTGCGGCCATGAGAAACGCAATCGGTGTTTCCCCTTTTTCGTCATGAGGGGCCCCTACGACGACGACATTGCCCACGGGGGAATCTTGTCGAAGGGTCTTGTCGCGCAGGATCGCGCCTTCGATCTCCTCGGTACCAATGCGGTGCCCAGATACGTTGATGACATCATCTGAGCGGCCATGGAGGGTGAAGGCACCCTCATCGCCACAGCGAGCAAAGTCGCCCTGGGTATAGGTGAGTTCACCTTCCCAGCGTTGAAAATAGGCCTCACTGAATCGCGTCAGATCACCACGCCATTCGCTGCTGCCTAAGTTGTCACCATCACCCCAGAGGGTTCTGGCGAGATACGGGTAGGGCTGGGTAATAACCAGCTCACCTTTTTCACCGGCTTCTGCCTCTCGCCATTGGCTGACAACGCCCGAATCCGTGGTGGCCTCGGCAATCCGAACTTGCGCCTGTATCCATGGTAGCGGCCATGTTTTGGCGTCTGCCTGAAGGGGTTTGAAGTCGCCCCAAGGACAGGAGAACACGATGCCGCCGTGTTCCGTCGCCCAGTAAGAATTGATGTAGTGCGAGCAAATATTATCCATCGCAAATTGTTGAACCGTGGGTGATACGGGTTCTGCACAGAAGGTCCCTACTTTGAGCGACGACATGTCGTAACGCGACATCTCTTGCGTGCTGGCGGGGTCGGTCATGACTGCCTTTAGGAACGTGGATCCCGCCTTAAAAATCGTCACGTTATTGCGCTCAATAATGGAGGCAAAACGGCCCGCATGCGGAAACAGCGGTGAGCCTTCGGCGATCATGGTCGACATACCAAAGGCAAGCGGCGCGGCAATAAGATAAGACTGCCCGGTAATCCAGCCGGGGTCGCCAATCACATAGAGACAGTCGTCTTGATTAGCATTAAAGACGGTTCGGAGTGTATGGGTAATACCCGAGAGCCAGCCGCCATGGGTGTGGACTACGCCCTTTGGTTTGCCGGTTGAGCCAGAGGTGTAAATGATAAAGAGCGGCCAGTTGGCCTCGACTGGCACTGCCGCCGCGTGGGGTCCGACAGCCTGCCAAAGGGCGGTATCGTCCAGCGCGTAAAGGGCAGCGCGATCGGCCACGCCGGCGTCGGCGAGCAAGTTGGTTTCGACTTGCGCGACGAGGTCTGGAGACCAGCTGTCCCGGGCATGCTCGACAATATCGTTGCCGGTGTATCGTATGACAATGACGTGGGTCACTGCGTGGCCCACATTGGCCAGTTCGCTGGCTACTGTGGTGCGTAATTCGGCGATCACCTCCGGTGCAGTGCCGCGCTCGCGTTCGAGTGCCAGACCCAATTCGCGCATCACGTCGGCCCGCTCCAGCGTGATTTCGCCGGCAATGGCTTCTGAGACCTGCGCTTCTAAACGCTCTGCAACGTCAGCAGACAGGCGCGTGCGCAAGGTGGCGGATAACGCCTCAAGTGCCGCAGGGCGCGGAATGTAGTTGTCGAGTGCGGGGTCGGTGTAGGTGCTCTTATAAGGCACGACCTCGGCATTGCGGTAGCCGCCATCGGCCGTGATCACCACTTTTGCCCCGGCGTCATGAATGCGGTCAGAGAGGGTCTTGGCAGAAAACCCACCAAAGACCGGCGTATAGATCACCCCGAGTCGTTGGCAGGCGAGAATATAAAAGATTTGCTCCAACACATTGGGTAGGTTGAGGGCCACCCGATCGCCACAGCTCAGGTCTGCTTGCTTGAGCACCCGAGTGCGCAGCGCAACTTCAACCAGTAACTCCCGGTAGGTGACGCGCTGTTCGTGAACCGGTCCGCCGCGTCCGTCGTTTTTTGAGGGGTCCCAGCGATCGCCCTCAAAAATGATCGCAATCTGGTCTCCACGCCCGCTGAGCACGTGTCGATCGATGAGGTTGAAGCAAGCGTTGGTCTGTCCGTCGACAAACCAGCGGTAGTAAGGGGCGAGACTGTCGTCCAGTGGATGAGACCATGGCTGCCAGCTGGCATCGGCGTGGGCGCTACTGGCGTCGCTACCGTGCCAACCAGTCCACTCGCCTGTCTCGGTCTGACTGATCCAGGCTTGCGTGTTGCCGTCGAACCAGTGCAATTCGCGCCCTGCGATACCGGCGTGATAGCCCGCAGGGTCACTCACTGCGTGTGCTCTGGTATTATCTTCGTCCTGCTGGGTCGGCAAAATCCCCCAGCGCTGGTCCTGGTTACTCACGATGCCTCCTCACTCTCACAAGATGGCGTGCTGCTCGCACCAACTGGTTCCGATCGCTCACAGCTCGCCCACACCCTTTTACTTTCGGCGTTCAACATGCCTTTGCGACAGAGTCATCCCCAGAGTGCTCGCCTTCGTGGAAACCAGACGATCCTTAGACACTGACATGGGGAGTTACGCCAACTATTACCGTCCGGATCACTTGGGTTGTTCAGCCCATCGCGCTGGTGAAAAGGGGTTTCCACTGTGAGGAAAAGTCGATGCCCAAAACCCTTGAGGCGTCTTGTGGTCGACTCGCTGTCCCTATGAATAGCACAGCGTTATGCTAGGCAATGACAAGTAATGACACGCAATGACGCGCGACATCGATCGTTGGGCCCTGTGGCGCTGTGTAGCGCGCCTCACAGCAGATCGATCGTCCCCTGACCGTGCGATCGGGCGTTTAAGGAACCCTTAATGACCCAGAGACCCAACCCGCTCAATGCTTATCTCGGCCACTTAGGTGCCGCGACGATCGAATGGATTGGGGTCCGTCCGCGCCGGCGCGAGCCCTTGGTGGCCGTCTCTGGCGCCGAGGCGGTCGCTGAGATGGGGTTGCGTGGGGATCACCGAATGGGCAAAACGCCGGGTTCGGGTCGGCAGGTCACGCTTATTTCTCGCGAATTTGTGACGCAAATTGAACAGCACCTCGGCAAAAGCGGCCTTGACCCCGCGCTGTTGCGACGCAATATCGTCGTGTCAGGTATTAACCTGAACGCCCTGCGGCGCCAACAATTTTGGTTAGGAGGGGCGCTCTTTGAGGCCACTCAGCTCTGTCATCCCTGTGCGCGCATGGAGGCTGAACTGGGGCCAGGCGGCGTCGTCGCGATGATGGGTTACGGCGGGCTCTGCGCCAAGGTGTTGCAGACGGGACAGATCGCCATTGGCGATAGCCTGCGGTTGGCTGCGTCATGACGAGCCTGCTGAGCGCCATGGCGGTGCCACCCGAGCAGGCCATCTGGGTCTTATTGTCGGTGTGTTTGGCCGCCTTGATGCGCGCTTTTACCGGTTTTGGATTCGCGATGCTGGCGGTGCCCGTCTTTTCACTCTTTTTATTACCCGGCGATGCGGTTGTGCTGAGCGCCGCACTGGCACTCATCCTCGGCTTGATCGGCTATCGTTCGTGGTGGCGACAGTTCCCGGTGGCACCCGCCGTGCCGATGATCAGCGGGTCTGTGATTGGCACCGCGATTGGTGTGTGGTTTCTTGCCTCACTATCGGTAGCGCAATTTCAGCTTTGGATCGGTATTTCGGTGGTGGTGGCGTCGTTGGCGCTTGCGCGTGCTGAGCCGCGAGAACGCGTTGCGTCCGCCACTGTCTCTGTCGGCACGGGCGTCCTGTCTGGCTTGATGAACGGTGCCTTTGCGATACCTGGACCACCTGTGGTGATGTATGTCATGGCGACCATGGCAAACCCCGCGCATGCACGTGCCTTTTTGATGATGTTTTTTGTCTGCTCCAACATTGTGTCCCTCATCATGTTTGCCTGGGCAGATCTCGTCACACCGCAGCCGTTTCAATTGCTGTGGATCGCATTACCTGCCATGTGGTTGGGCAATCTGCTGGGTAATTGGGCATTTGAGCGGTTTGCGGGGGAGGCCTATCGCCCCGTGGTGGTCGGGCTGTGTATTTTGATCGGAATGAGTATCTCACTGAAGGCGCTTTTTTGGGGCTAGTTTCGTCGGAGTTAGCTTTGTCAGAACTCGTCTCGTTGGCGCTAATCTCGTCGGCGCTAACTGGTTGGCGTTAGCCTCGAACGAGTCCGGAGTGCGTTGTTTGATCAGAGCAACGTGTCGTCGTTAAGAGCAGCGTGCCGTTATCGAGAGTGACGTATCGTTGCAGCGAGTGGCGGCTCGTTATTTAAAGCGGCGCGTCGTTGTTAAGAGCGGCGTGTGGTTGTTAAGAGTGGCGTGAGCCCACATGACGTCGTGCGACCATTACCGAGTCATGGCCGACGGCAAGCAGCAATGAGAACCCGCACCTCGTTAAGCCAATGCCCGCAAGGTTATTGAGGCGACTCGGTGTATTACTGCTTCGTATTGTCGCGCACAATTTTGGCCTTCTGCCGCTCCCAATCGCGATTCTTCTCTGTCTCGCGTTTGTCGTGCAGTTTTTTTCCTTGTGCCAATTCGATGCGCGCTTTCACCAAGTGCCCCTTCCAGTAGAGCGCAGTGCAGACGCAGGTTTGGCCCTTCTGTGTCACGCCCGCGTTAATTTGCGCCAGCTCTTTTTTGTGCAGCAGCAATTTTCGCGTGCGAGTTGGATCCGTGACAAAGTGCGTCGATGCGGTGCTGAGCGGGTTAAT
The DNA here is from genome assembly GCA_040263855.1 of Luminiphilus sp. Classification (GTDB taxonomy): domain Bacteria; phylum Pseudomonadota; class Gammaproteobacteria; order Pseudomonadales; family Halieaceae; genus Luminiphilus. The sequence continues at coordinate 10,317 of JBDQJL010000015.1, forward strand.
GTTGGCGCCCAGCAGATAGGCTTGACCGTCTTTCATCAGGACATAAGAATCCGTGAGCTGGACTTTGCCCGCTCTCAACGCCTTTACTTCCCACCCTGTCAACGAGAGTCCTGCCTCAAAGGAATCGAGCAACTGATACTCGAAGCGTGCTCTTTTGTTCTGCGCGATGGTATTGTCAGACGGCTTTTTACGTTTGGATTTTGCCATGACCCCATTATACGGCCGAGTGCGCCTCGCTGTGCCGGTATTCTTACGACCTTGGTTGCCAGGATGGGTTGACTCGCGGTGGCACAGTGCTCGATCGTAACGTCCCCCAGCCATGGGCAGCGCGCACCACCTTGGTTTTAACGCTGACCCTCGTTGCGATCGCGCTTGGAAACCTGCAGCGCATGCCGTTCCTGCTGGGCGAGCATGGGGGCGCGGTTTTTTTCTTACTGTATTTATTGGCGTTGTGCGTGCTGAGCGTGCCTATTTTGATTGCCGAGGTCGTGGTGGGGAGTTACGGAAGAGCCTCCCCTCACCGCGCGATGGAGTGGGCCGCCAGCAACGCTAATGTGAATCCTTACTGGCGTTTTCTGGGGCTGGCTCAGGGGCTTCTGGGGCTGTTAGTCGCATCCGTTGCCATGCTATTTGCTGTGTGGTGTTTTGATCGTGCGACGGTGATTCACTCGGGCGCGATGGCGTCGGGTAGCCCGGCAGAGGTTGCGTCCAATTACCTGAGCGCGATGAATGATCGTGCGGGGCAGTTCACAAAAGCATTGATTGGCTTGGCGGCGGCGGGCGCATTGTCCGCAATGGGTATCCGATTGGGTATGGGTGTTTTAGGGTGGATTGTATTGCCCGGAGTTGCGATTACCTTGTTGGGCGTGCTCGATTACGTGGTCTTACAGACCGATTTGCAACCGGTGAGCGCTTTCCTATTCGCTTACGATGGCAAGCAGTGGGGAATTGAAGCGGCGAGGCAGGCATTCATATCGGCAGGCGTGACATTGGGCGCGGGGCTAGGTATTGCTATGGCGCTCGGTGCGCAAGCGCCTCAAGGGCTTCCCTGGGCGCGATCGGTAATTGCCGTGGCGATTCTCGATACCGCGTTTTTGATCGTCACCGCTATCATCACTTCTGCGCTGTTATTCGAGGTCAATGTTGCCCCCAGCGAAGGGTTAGCCGCGGTTTTTATCGCGCTACCCTATGCTTTTGTGAACCTGCCAATGGGAGAAATTTATGGGACTTTGTTTTTCTCTGCGCTGGCAGCTATCGCTTGGAGTGCGGCCTCGATTTTGATGGAGCCCACTGTACTATTACTGAAACAGGTAGCGGGTCGACCCGGTGGTGCGATTCTCGCCGCGACGCTGGCAGTATTAATAGCCTCAATGCTGTTGTTTTCCTCTGACGCCACACTGGTGCAGGTCAGTATGATGCTCGGCGAGTGGCTGTTGCCGCTGAGTTTGCTCTCGACGGCTTTGTTTGTCGGGTGGCAAATGCCCCGCCCGATTTTGCGAGGAGAGCTGTACCGCGAGCCGCTGTGGCTGTTTCGATTGTGGTGGTGGATCGTGCGATGGATGGTGCCCCCAGCGTGCGTAGCGTGGCTCGTCAGCGGGTTGCTTTGATCGGCCGCGCATAGAGAGGGAGTTCGGTACACTACCGCGATGACTGTGATTGAGAGAAGCGCATTGCTGGCACATCCTGTCGAGCAGGTCTTTGACCTCGTGGCCGATATTGAGCGATATCCGGAATTTCTCAATGGATGCGTTGGTGCCGATATTGTAGAGCGAGGCGACGATCAGGTGACGGCAACCCTGCGGTTGTCGCGGGCAGGCATCAGTCACGGGTTTACCACGCACAATACGATGCAGCGGCCGCACCGCATTGATTTGGCATTAGTTGACGGCCCGTTCACCCACTTCGCCGGCCATTGGCGCTTTTTGGCATTGGGAGACGACGCCTGCAAAACCACCTTACAATTACACTTTGAACTCGCCAGCGGCATTGCAAGCGTTGCTGCCGGCAAATTATTCGACAAGGTGGCCTTAGATCTTGTGGATGCGATCGTGACCCGAGCGGGGCAGCAACTGGAGCAGCACCAATGAGTCGTTTGATCCCGGTTGAAGTGGTCTATGCGTTGCCTGAAAAGCAGCGCATCGTGAAGCTCGAGGTGCCGGCAGGCACAACAGCCTTCGAGGCGGTGACGCTGAGTAAAATGGATCAATTGTTTGATGAGTTAACGATCAGCGCAGACTTAAAATTGGGAGTTTGGGGCAAAGCAGTCACGGCCGATCGTGCGCTTGAAGCGGGCGAGCGAGTCGAAATTTATCGTCCGTTGCTCGCGGATCCTAAAGAAGTGCGCAAAGCGAGAGCCGCGCGGGCTAAAGCCGCCCGTGATGAGGTTGCGGGGTAAGGCTTGGGTTAGGTCTCCACAGAGCGGTCTCGATGCCCAGTCGGTGATCCCTAATAGGTCATGGTTATAGCGCCGTATCGGCGGTATCGGTTAAGTCGGCCTCTGCCGTCTCGGTGACATCGGTTTCGGTCGCATTGGTTATGTCGTCTTCCGTGGCGTCACTGACTGCCCACTCAGGCGCATCAGGCCCCTCGACACGCGCCAGTTCCTCACCGTCGAACCAGAGTGTGAGGCGCGTCTCTGCGATGGTTTCTGTGCCATTACGCAACAGGTATCGATAATCCCATCGATCCTCGTGAAAAGAGTCCTCAATGAGCGGGGTTCCCATGATGTAGCGGACCTGCCGCTTGTTGAGGCCTGGCCGCAATTTCTCAATCATCTCGGCGTTCACAACATTGCCCTGTTCGACGTTGATGCGGTAGACCCCTGGAAAGCCGAAGTTACTACCGCAACTTGCCAAAGCACAGAACAGGCAGCCTGCCACCGTCAACTTTAAATACCCGAACGTTCTTGCCACTTTATCTTCCAAGCTCTGACCAGTGCTGGCATGATACCGTTAAACACCACCCGCAGAGAACCATTCACACATGTCCACAGAGAATCGCGATTTAAAGAAGGCTGGCCTCAAGGTGACGGTGCCGCGACTCAAAATACTCTCGATGTTGGGGGATGCGGCTGGCCAGGGAGATCACTTCTCTGCCGAGGACCTCTATCAGCGTCTGCGCGATACCGGAGAAGATATCGGCTTGGCGACGGTTTATCGCGTGTTGACGCAATTTGAGACGGCGGGCTTGGTGATTCGGCACAATTTTGAGACGGGTTACTCTGTTTTTGAAATGGCGTCAGATCATCACCACGATCACATGGTCGATGTGGACACAAATGAGGTCGTCGAATTTATTGACGAAGAAATTGAGAGGCGCCAACACGCTATTGCCGAAGAGCATGGCTACGAGATCATTGACCATTCCCTCGTGCTCTATGTGCGCAAGCGCTCAGGCGCTTAACTACCCTCAAGCATCTCCCGCGCGTGCGCTAATGTGCTGTCGGTGAGCTTCGCCCCGCCCAGCATACGCCCGATCTCCTGCACGCGGTCGTCATCGTTAATGTAAGACAATGCAGATCTGACTTCGTCCTCGCCGTCTTTGGTGATCAATAAGTGGTGTTTTCCCTTGGCCGCGACTTGCGCTTGATGTGTGACAACCAATACCTGACTGCGCTCTCCTAGGGTAGACAACAGGTCGCCGACTACCTCCGCGACACCGCCACCAATACCCACATCCACCTCATCAAAAATCATGGTAGGTGAAATGGCGGTATCGGTAGCGACCACTTGCAGCGCCAGGCTAATGCGAGACAGTTCGCCACCAGAGGCCACTTTATTGAGGGGACCGGGGGATGCGCCGGGGTTGGTTGCGATCAGAAATTCAATGTCTTCAGCGCCGCGAGGATCCGGTTCTTCCGCTTTGAACGGTATCAGCGCTACATCAAACCGGCACTTCGACATCGCTAATTGATCCAAGGTATCCATGACACGTCGCCCCAGCTTCACAGCGGCCTTGCGGCGCAAACCCGATAGCTTTGTTGCATGACCGCGCCAGTCGAGTGCGGTGTCCTCCAACGCACTTTTGATATGCGCTAGCTGCTCTGTGCCGCCACTCATCGTCTCGAGTTCAGACTGCAGGGAGGTGTGCAGCGTCGCCAGAGCGTCTGGCTGCACGCGATGTTTGCGTGCAAGGTCATACAAGGCGCTGAGGCGCTGCTCGGTGGCATCAAGGCCCTCGGGATCTAATTCGACGGTGGCCGCGAACCGTGCGGTTTCGGCGTGTGCCTCATCCAGCTGAATCAGCGCAGACTGCAGCAATTCTCGTAAATTTTCGGTCGCGCTGGAGGCCATGCGGTCATCGTTGGCACGCTGCACTAGTTGGGCCACTTGATCACGAAGAGATTCAGATCCTGTGGCAATCTGGTCCGCGTTTTCGATGATAAAAGCAGCGTTCGTGAGTTGCTTGTGCTGCACTTCTAATGTGTCGATTTCACCGGGCATTGGACTCAAGCTTGCCAATTCAGCGACCTGATAGGTCAGCAGCTCTTTGCGCGCATCAAATTCTTCCGTTCTGTCGGCGAGTCGCGTGTACTCCTCACGGAGCACTCGCCAGCGCTGAGCGGTTTCGTTCACCGATGCGATGAGTGTTTCGGCGCCCGCATAGGCATCCAGTAGTGTCCGTTGAATAGCGCGGCGCAGCAGTGATTGGTGGGCGTGCTGGGAGTGAATGTCGACCAATAGTTGTCCTAAACTGGCGCAGTCAGCAAGGGTCGCTGGGGTGCCATTGATATAGGCTCGAGATCGTCCCTCCGCCGAAATCGTGCGCCGTAAGATGCAGTCATCAGATGAGGCCAGATCGCGTTCGGTTAGCCAGGCCCGCGCCGCTTCATTATGCGCAAGATCAAAACTCGCCGAAATGTCGGTTCGGCTGGCCCCCGGACGGACAGCGCGTGAGTCGGCACGATCGCCCACACACAGTCCTAGGGCGTCGAGCATGATCGATTTGCCCGCTCCCGTCTCACCGGTAATGCAGGTCATGCCGCTCGCTAAGTCGACGTCAAGCGCGTCGACAACAGCATAATCTCGAATAGAGAGGTTCGTTAGCATGGTGAGCTTTCGGTCAGATCGATAAAGAGTTATAGCGCAGAGTCCCTGCAGAGTGAAGACTTTGGCCGCCTTTAGATGTGCATTGGCGGTGCTCTGACATCAAGAAATATCCATGATCGCCCCAGACAAGACTTTTTCAAGAAACACGGCTGTGCTAAAACAGGGTTTTGCGGTTACCGGAGTCTGCCATTTTGGAAGCCTTATCCTCTCGAGCTTCGTCCTTACTGAAGACATTGGTTGAGATACACATCCGAGAGGGCCAGCCCGTTGCGTCGAAGAGTTTGCAGGGCGAGAGCGGGCTTTCCGTCAGTTCGGCAACGGTCCGTAACATCATGTCTGAGCTCGAGGAAAGGGGGTATTTGGCGTCCCCTCACACGTCCTCTGGGCGGGTCCCAACGGCCCGAGGGTACCGTTTTTTTGTCGATACACTCCTGCAGATCGGCCCGGTGGAGCAGGGCGCCGTCACGGCATTAAATGCCGGGCTAGACCCCAACCGGAGTGCGAATGAACTGGTGCAGACGGCGTCAAATTTGTTGGCGCGGATTACCTACCAGACCGGCATAGTCACAGTTCCCAAGCCAGCGGGACACCAATTGCGGCAAATCGAATTCCTACCCCTCTCTGGAAATCGCGTGTTAGCGATTTTAGTGATCAACGAGCGCGATGTGCAAAATCGCATCATTGAGTTGCAGCAGCCGATGTCAGAAGAACAGCTCCGCGCAGCGGCCGACTTCATTAATCAGCGTTACGCGGGTAATGACCTCTCTCGCGTCAAAACCGAAATTGTCCGCGAAATGGCCGAGGCGCGGTCCCGCATCGATGCCTATTTGTCGGCGGCACTCGAATTGGCCAATGCCGCGATCGAGACCCCGGAGCAGGCCGAGAATGTGGTGGTCGCGGGTGAGGCCAGCTTGCTGAATCAAGCGTCACCGGGCGATATGCAAAAGCTGCGCGAGCTCTTTGACGCGTTTGAACGCAAGCGTGATCTGCTCGAATTACTAGAACGCTGCTCCCGCGCTGACGGCATTCAGATTTTTATCGGTGAAGAGGCCGGTTTTGACGTGTTTGGCGACTTCAGTGTGATCACGGCGCCGTATGCGCAGGGCACACAGTCGCTCGGTGTACTGGGGGTGATTGGCCCGACGCGCATGGCGTACGAACGTGTCATCCCCATCGTTGACGTTACCGCCCGCATGCTGAGTGCCGCGCTATCTCGCTGATCGGCCGATAAGCCTCGCCTTCCTCGCTGATCGGTCGATAAGCCTCGCCTTCAAATAGCTGCCCTTGAAAATGATCGAATGGCCCCCACATGTTGATGACGGGGGACGGACCCCATCTATTTAGTGTGTTTCAGCGGAGCAATCTCATGGCAGAAGAGAACCCCAAGCAGTCCACCGAAGCTGAGGAGGGCGATATCCCAGAGGTGGTAGCGGAGTCGATGGCAGCGGCAGGCGACGGCGCCGAAGAAGCGCCAGTTGACGCATCAGCGGAAGAGTTTGAAGCGACGCCTCGGGACCTCGAAGCCGAGTTGGCGGCGGCGCAAGACGCGGCGCTCAGAGCGCAGGCAGACGCAATGAATGTGCAGCGCAGATCTGAGCAAGAAATCGACAAGGCGCGGAAATTTGCTTTAGAGCGTTTTTGTGGCGACTTGCTCGGTGTCGTGGATAACCTCGAGCGGGCGATGGAGTCCTCGAGTGATGCAGGCACTGACGCGGTGCTGATGGAGGGGATCGAGCTGACTCATAAAGGATTTATGGATGTGTTAACGAAATACGGTGTCGTGCCGGTGGATCCAATGGGCGAGCCCTATGACCCCGAGACGGCGCAGGCCATGAGCCTGGTGGAGCAGCCCGACGCCGAACCCAATACGGTCGTGGCGGTGATGCAAAAAGGGTACACGCTAAATGGTCGACTATTGCGACCGGCCATGGTGATGGTATCGAAGGCGGCGAGTGGCCAGTAGTCAGCAGCAGATTGTGGTGGATGGATCTTGAAAAGATGAAATTCGCCACCACATCATTAAACAAGGAAGCAGACCGCTAATACACAGCCGGTCACAGGAGAGAGAGAAATGGGAAAGATTATTGGCATCGACTTAGGCACCACCAACAGCTGCGTGTCTGTATTGGAGGGTGGCAAGCCCCGAGTGATTGAGAATGCTGAGGGCGGACGCACAACGCCGTCTGTTGTGGCCTATACAGAAGATAATGAGATTCTGGTGGGACAGTCCGCAAAGCGACAAGCGGTCACGAATCCACAGAACACGCTATTTGCGGTAAAGCGTTTGATTGGTCGTCGATTTGACGATGATGTCGTGCAAAAAGACATCAAAATGGTCCCTTATCAAATTGTGAAAGCCGAAAGTGGCGACGCTTGGGTCCAGGTCAACGACGATAAAATGGCGCCCCCTCAGGTGTCAGCCGAAGTACTGCGCAAGATGAAGAAAACGGCGGAAGAGTATCTGGGCGAGACAGTGAGCGAAGCGGTTATTACCGTACCGGCTTACTTCAACGACTCTCAGCGACAAGCTACTAAGGATGCGGGTCGAATCGCTGGGTTAGAGGTTAAGCGCATTATCAACGAGCCAACGGCGGCGGCGTTAGCCTATGGCATGGATAAGTCAGAAGGAGATCGCACGGTAGCGGTTTACGACCTCGGGGGCGGTACGTTTGATATCTCAATCATTGAGATTGCTGAAGTCGATGGCGAGCATCAATTCGAAGTGCTGGCGACCAACGGCGATACTTTTCTTGGTGGTGAGGATTTTGATCTGCGATTGATTGAGTTTCTCGCTGAGGAGTTCAAAAAAGAGAATAGTGTCGATTTACATGGCGACCCACTGGCATTGCAGCGGCTAAAAGAAGCCGCAGAAAAAGCTAAGATCGAGCTGTCGAGCTCGCAGCAGACAGAGGTAAACCTGCCGTATATTACGGCTGATGCGACAGGACCGAAGCACTTGGTGGTAAAACTGAGTCGCTCCAAGTTGGAGTCCCTCGTTGAAGACTTGGTTAAGCGCTCTTTGGCACCGGTGAAAACCGCATTGCAGGACGCTGGCCTCTCGCCGAGTGAGGTACAAGACATCATTTTGGTCGGTGGACAGACCCGCATGCCCATGGTGCAAGAAGCTGTCACTGAGTTTTTTGGGAAGGAAACCCGAAAGGATGTGAACCCTGACGAGGCGGTGGCGATGGGTGCCTCCATTCAGGGCGCGGTCCTCGCGGGCGAAGTCAAAGACGTCTTATTGTTAGACGTGACCCCGTTGACGCTGGGCATCGAAACGATGGGTAGCGTGGCAACCCCACTGATTGAGAAAAACACCACGATTCCCACTAAGAAGTCGCAGGTGTTTTCAACAGCTGAGGACAATCAGACCGCGGTCACCATTCACGTGGTGCAAGGTGAGCGCAAGCAAGCGGCGCAGAATAAGTCATTGGGCCGTTTTGACTTGGCCGATATTCCGCCCTCGCCTCGAGGTATGCCCCAGATTGAAGTGACCTTTGATCTCGACGCAAATGGCATATTGAATGTCTCAGCGAAAGATAAGGCGACCGGCAAGGAGCAGTCTATCCGGATCACCGCATCGGGTGGCTTGTCGGATGCTGAGATCGAGCAGATGGTGCAGGATGCCGAGGTCAATGCAGAGGCGGACAAGAAGTTCGAAGAGCTTGTCGCCGCCCGCAACACGACAGATGGTATGGTGCACGCGGCGCGCAAGACGCTTGAAGAAGCGGGTGAGCATGCGACCGATGAGGAGCGAGCAGCGATAGAAAGTGCGATCGCTGCGGCAGAAGAAGCGGTTAAAGGTGATGACGCCAGTGCCATGGAAGCGGCAACCACCACATTGACCGAAGCCACAGGCGGTGTTGCCCAGAAGATGTACGCCGCACAGCAGGCTGACGAGGCCGCTGCGGGTGACGATGTCAGTGATGATATGGCGGAAGACGATGACGTGGTCGACGCAGAGTTTGAGGAAGTGAAAGAAGATAAGCGGGCATAATATCGGTCCGTTAAGCAGGGCAAGGAAGCCCTGACAAGCCTTTTCTTTGAGGGCTGCCATCCAGACGCGGGTCATGGTGAATACCATGTAGCCCGCGTCCGTTTTTGAGGAGGGAGCGCTACGTTCGCAGTAGCGCGCACAGGAACTATGTCGAAACGCGATTATTACGAAGTGCTAGGGGTCGATCGTTCGACCGATGAGCAGGGTATCAAAAAGGCCTATCGTCGGATCGCAATGAAGTACCACCCGGATCGCAATCCGGACGACGCCGATGCGGATGCTAAGTTCAAGGAAGCCACCGAAGCCTACGAAGTGCTCTCAGACGCCGAGAAACGCGGCGCCTACGATCAATTTGGCCACGCGGGAGTTGATCCCTCCATGGGCGGCGGAGGCGGATTTCAGGGCGGTAGCTTCTCCGACATCTTCGGCGACGTGTTCGGCGATATTTTTGGCGGTAGTGGCGGGGGTCGTCGTCAAGGTCCTCAGCGGGGCTCAGACCTGCGCTACACCCTAGAAGTGGCATTGGAAGAAGCAGTGCGCGGTGCCACGGCAGAAATTAAAGTACCGTCACTGCAGCACTGTGACCCCTGCGATGGCAGTGGCGCTAAACCAGGCAGCCGACCTGTGACATGCGGCGGTTGTGGTGGCAGTGGGCAAGTGAGGATGCAGCAGGGGTTTTTTCAGGTCCAGCAAACCTGTCCAAAGTGTCGGGGACGGGGGCAAGCTATCTCTGATCCGTGCACTCAATGTCGAGGTCAAGGCCTCGTGGAAAAGACCAAAACGTTGTCAGTAAAGGTCCCACCGGGTGTGGATACTGGGGATCGCATTCGCCTTAGCGGCGAGGGTGAGGCGGGTCCTGCTGGCGGTCCACCAGGGGATTTGTTTGTACAGATCGCGGTGCGCCAGCACGCCTTGTTCGAGCGAGACGGCCGGCATTTATATTGTGAAGTACCCATTAGTTTTGCTGATGCTGCGCTGGGTGGAGAGCTCGAGGTGCCGACGCTGGATGGCCGCGTTAAACTCAAAATTCCGACTGAAACGCAAACGGGAAAACTTTTTCGCCTCCGCGGAAAAGGGGTCAAGCCTGTGCGCGGCGGTCCGGTGGGCGATTTGATGTGCCGAGCGGTTGTGGAAACCCCGGTGAACTTATCCGCAGAACAGCGCAAACTGCTAGAGGAGTTTCGCGGGGCGCTGCTTAAGGGTGGTGAGGAGCAATCGCCCCGTCAAAGCAACTGGTTTGCTGGGGTTAAGCAATTTTTTGATGGTATGACGGGATGAGTATTCGTATCGGTATCACCGGCGCAGCAGGGCGCATGGGCCGCATGCTAGCCGAGGTGGTGTCCGAAGCCGAGCGGCCCTGTTCGTTGGTTGTGGCGATCGAGCGCGCAGAGTCCTCGTTGCTCGGAGCTGATGTGGGTGAGCTGCTGGGCGAGGGTGCGAGCGGTGTGATCATCACCGCAGACTTGGCGTCAGTGGTGAGCGATATTGACGTGTTAATTGACTTCACCGTACCCGAAGCCACGCTGCATCACGCGGCGCTGTGTGTAGAACAGGGGGTGCCGATGGTAATCGGCACGACGGGCTTCTCTGACACGCAAATGGCACAGTTGGTCGAGATAACCCGCGATCTGCCGGTTTGTCAGGCGTCTAACTTTAGTCCTGGGGTCAATCTGACCTTTGATTTGGTAAAGGCGGCGGCCCGGGCGCTCGGCGAGAGTGCCGATATCGAAATTGTAGAAGCCCATCATCGCCACAAAATCGACGCGCCCTCAGGCACCGCGTTGAGTCTGGGCGAGGCCATTGCTGACGCATTGGGTCGCGATTTATCACAAGTAGCTGTCTATGGGCGCGAGGGCCGCACCGGTGAGCGCGCTCGAGAAACCATTGGCTTTAGCACTATCCGGGCGGGTGACATTGTGGGTGACCACACGGTTATTTTTGCGGGTGAGGGTGAGCGATTGGAAATCACACATAGGGCGAGTTCAAGAAGCGCATTTGCACACGGTGCGGTGCGCGCAGCGTGTTGGTTAACCGAGCAAAAGGCGGGTCGCTATAACATGCAAGATGTTTTGAGGCAGGAGAAGAATCCCTTATGAATGAGATGGCCAATATTGTTGATATTGACGAAGGGAATGCCCAGCAGTTACTGATCGATGAATCGTTTAATCGCCCTGTCGTCGTGGACTTTTGGGCGGAGTGGTGCGAGCCCTGCAAGCAATTAATGCCGATGCTGGAGAAATTGGCGACAGAGTACAAAGGCGCTTTTCTGCTGGCTAAGGTCAATGCAGATGAGCAACAGATGTTGGCGCAGCAGCTAGGTGTGAAATCATTGCCGACTGTGATGGTGATTAAAGAGGGTCAGCCTGTTGATGGATTCAGCGGCGCTCAACCAGAATCGGCAGTGCGAGAGGTACTGGATAAACATGTGCCCTCCCCGCTAGCAGGTGCCTTGCTAGAGGCGGAGCAACTGTTGGCTGATAGCGATATCCCCGGCGCGCTGGCGCTCTATCGTGCTGCTTGGGAGGAGTCGAATCACGCAGTTGATATGACGTTGACTTATGCGGGAGCGCTGGTCACCGCGAACCGATTTGACGACGCTGAGCAGATGCTGAAAGAGATTCGATTAGTCGATCAAGATGCCCGTTATGAGCAGCTCATGGCTCAAATACAACTGGCGCGGGAGGCGGCTAAATCTCCCGAAGTTGAAGCGCTAGAGGCGGCGCTGAGCGCCCAGCCCGATGATCACGGGACGCGCGTTAAGCTTGCTATTCAGCTAAGTCAAACGGCGCAATACCGAGACGCGTTGGAGCACTTGCTGGTTGTCCTGCGGGCCGATAAAGACTTCGGTGATGGCGAGGTGCGTAAGGTTTACTTAGATACCTTGGCGACCATTGGCAAGGGGGACCCCCTGGCGGCCGAATATCAGCGCAAATTATTCTCATTGATGTATTGAATGATCCCTATTTCCGGCGTCACATAGGTTGCAAAAGCGGCGTAAATTCCCTACATTCCTTAAATTCAGAAAACATACTCAAGATTCAAAAACCCAATTAAGCGGTCTTGCGAGGCCCCTTTACGTGATGCGAGGTGAACCATGGATACAGCCTACTCCCAAGAAGATTTAGCTTTTCGCGACGAGGTTCGCGGATTTTTTGCGGAGGCGTATACGCCTGAGCTACGGGCGCGAATGCGCTCCAGCCATAAAGAAGGGGCGGAAGAATGGCAACGCAAGCTCAATGACAAGGGCTGGTTGGCGCCTAACTGGCCGGTCGAGTTCGGCGGGACAGGCTGGACGGCCACACAAAAGTACATCTATGAAACCGAGCGCTCGCTGGCGGGCATCCCCGGTGTGATTCCCTTTGGTCTCGTCATGGTGGCCAATGTCATCATGGCCTATGGCACCGATGAGCAAAAAGAGTATTTCTTGCCCCGCATTCTGAAGAGCGAGGATTGGTGGTGTCAGGGTTACTCCGAGCCGGGTTCTGGTTCAGACCTTGCGAGCCTGAAGACCAAAGCTGAGCGAGATGGCGATGATTTTATTATTAACGGCGCCAAGATCTGGACAACGTATGCCCAGTACGCGGATTGGATTTTCTGCCTCGTGCGCACCGATAACTCAGGGAAAAAGCAGGAAGGTATTACCTTTATCCTGATCGATATGAAGAGTGAGGGTATCAAGATCAATCCGATTATCTCGATCGATAACCATCACAGCCTTAACGAGGTGGAGTTCAACAACGTCCGCGTGCCTGCCAAGAATGTGGTGGGTGAGGTCGGCAAGGGCTGGACTGTTGCGAAGGCACTGTTGGCTCATGAGCGCACGGGCATTGCCGGCGTTGCGGATGTGAAGCGCGCAGTGCGTGTTATCAAGGAGGTTGCTGCCAAGGAAGAGAACGGCGGTCAACGCTTGGTAGATGACCCCGGTTTTCAGCAGCGATTGGCTGATATTGAAGTCGAACTGATGGCGCTGGAGTTTACGGAACTGCGCACGCTAGCGGCACAAGCAGCGGGTGGCTTTCCTGGACCAGAGTCCTCGTTACTGAAGATCAAAGGCACTGAGTTGCAACAGGCAACACAGGAGCTGTTAATGGAGATTGCTGCTTATTACCAGGGCGTGTTGCCCACCGACCTTGATGCTGACGCACTCGGGCATGAATTCACCACGGAAGCACGGATGAGCTACTTTTACGGTCGTGCCGCCACCATTTATGGCGGGTCCAACGAGGTTCAGAAGAACATCATTGCTAAATATGTGCTGGGTCTTGAGTAAGGGGGAGAGACGATCATGAATTTTGATTTTACTGAAGAGCAGCAAATGGTGCGTGATTCGATTGCGCGCTTCGTTCAGGACGACTACGACTGGGACACCCGCAAAGCGATTGTCGCATCAGAAAAAGGATTAAACCCTGACAACTGGAAGTTGTTTGCCGAACTGGGATGGCTGTCGATTCCCTTTGCCGAGGAGCATGGCGGCTTTGGCGGCAATATCGTGGATTTATCGGTTGTGATGGAGGAGTTGGGTAAGGGACTCGTCGTCGAGCCTTATTTTCCAACGGTGGTGCTGTTTGGTGGATTGATTGCGCGCGCTGGAAGCGATGCGCAGCGAGCCGAGTGGCTGCCGCGTGTCATCGGTGGTGACGTCTTGGGCGGATTCGCCTATGTCGAGCGTCAAAGTCGCTTTGCCCTGCACGATTGTTTAACCACCGCGACCCGCTCGGGTGACGGCTTTGTGCTCAATGGCGAGAAGGTCGTGGTGTTCAATGGCGAGCAAGCAGACCATTTAGTGGTCTTGGCGCGGACCTCTGGAGAGCAGTCAGATCTGGCGGGTTTGTCCTTATTCATAATGGACGCAGGTGCTGCGGGCATCGACAAGATGAACTACCCCATGATGGATGGTCAGCGGGTGGCTAATGTGACGTTTAAGGATGTCGCGCTGCCGGCTGATGCATTGCTGGGAGAAGAAGGACAGGCGCTAGGGCTCGTCGAGGCGTTGGTCGATGAGGCGATTATTGCCCTGGCGGCCGAGGCTGTGGGGATTATGGGCGTACTCAATGCCAAAACACTGGAATACGCCAAGACGCGAGAGCAGTTTGGTGTGGCGATTGGCTCTTACCAGGCGCTGCAGCATCGCATGGTCGACACCATGATGGCTTATGAGCAATGCAAGTCGCTGTTGTTTAAAGCGCTGTGTGAATACAAGCAGGATCCCGCGATGGCGGCTGAGACGATTCATGCGCTGAAAGTGTTGATCGACCGAAACGGCAAGCATGTGTTTGGCGAGGCCATCCAGATTCACGGTGGTATGGGAATGACGGACGAGCTCGATATTGGCCATTACGCCAAGCGATTAATGATGATCAATACGACGTTTGGCGATGCCAACTTCCATCGCAACCGCTTCGTTGAGACGGCTTTCGCCGCCTAAATGGAACTCAACGGTAAGGTCGTTGTTGTCACGGGTGGTGCGAGTGGCATCGGTACCGGGTTGTGTCGTCGCTTTCGCGAGGAGGGTGTTCGAGCACTCATTATTGCCGACCTCAATGGCGAGGCGGTGTCAGCATTGGCGGCGGAGCTTGATGCGGTTGGCGTGACCCTCGACGTGAGAGACGAAGCCGCCATGGCGGCGATGGTGTCGGAGGTGGAGGCCCAGTTTGGGCAGATCGATCTCTTTTGCTCAAACGCGGGCATTCTGAATCTTGATGGCGATGATTTCTGGGCGACATCGAGTGCTAACGAGGTCTGGCAAGCCAATTGGGAAATTCACGTGATGGCGCATGTGTATGCGGCGCGCGCGTGTCTACCGGCGATGATTCGCCGCGGCGAAGGCTACTTCTTACACACCATATCGGCGGCGGGACTTTTGAGTCAGCCTTACACCGCGGCTTACGCGACCACAAAACACGCGGCCATTGGCTTTGCCGAGTCACTGGCCATTAGTCACGGCGACGATGGCATCAAAGTCAGTTGTTTATGTCCACAGGCAGTCGATACGGCAATGCTGGGTGGGACTGATGGCGGTTCTGCAGGGCTCGATGGTATCTTGAGCCCAGCGCAAGTCGCGCAAGCGGTGATCGATGGACTTCGCGAAGAATCCTTTCTCATACTGCCCCACGAGCAGGTCGAGCAGTATCATTTGAACAAAGCGCAAAATTACAACCGTTGGATTGGTGGTATGCGAAAATTGCGCCGGAGCATGAGCCCCCCTAAACTCCCTTGATGACTGACAAGGGAGGTCTTTTGGACCGACAGCAGCGCTTTTCACGCGTCATCTTAAATGGCTTTTACGCCTACTTTGCGGAGTTTGAGAACATTACCTTGGCGGCTCGCACGCGCTTTGAGCAAGCCGAGTGGGCGTCGATGCAGGAGATCTCCAGTCAGCGTATCGATGTTTACAAAGAGACGGTGATGGAAACCCTCGGTGTGGCGCGCCACATTGCGGGTGAGCAGATTGAGAACCTGCGATTTTGGGCTGATACGCGAGTGATTTATGCCAAATTAGTGCAGGGCATGACCAACTTTGAAATCGCGGAGACGTTTTACAACTCGATTTTTAACTCGCACTTTGGTCATCGTTCAATCCGCAACGATTACGCGTTTGTATTTTCTCCGCAGGGCGATGTGCCCTCGGTCGATATTGGACGAGTGGTGCGGCACTATCGCGTGGCAGAGGGACTGTCGTCAGCGTTTACTCAGTTATTGTCAGACTTCGCCTTCAATATTCCTTACGAGCATCTCTCAAGAGATGTCGACGGTATCTGTCGCGCGATCGAGAAACATTTACCGGGACGCTTTGATCTGAATTGCCCCAGTCTCGAGTTACAGGTATTGGAGCATCACTTTTTTCGTAACAAAGCGAGCTATATTGTTGGGCGGCTCTATGCAGACGGCGAGCAAATGCCCTTTGTGTTGCCGATTTTGCATAACGACTCGTCGACAGATCCCGCTGTCTTGGTCGACGCCTTCGTATTTGGGTCGGATCAAGTGAGCTTATTGTTCTCGTTCACCCGCAGTTATTTCATGGTGGACGCGTCGATTCCCTCTCAGTACGTGCTGTTTCTGCAGCAGTTGATGCCGAAAAAAGAGATTTCAGAGATTTACAGCGCGATCGGCCATTTTCGTCATGGCAAAACTTATTTTTACCGCACAGCAACGCGGCATATCAGCTCGACAGCCGACCAATTTATTGTGGCACCGGGTATTAAGGGGATGGTGATGACGGTGTTCACGCTGCCTTCCTATGAATATGTTTTCAAAATTATTAAGGACCGCTTCACGCCACCGAAGGAGGTAACGCATCAAATTGTTAAAGACAAATATCATTTGGTGAAGCGTTGGGATCGCGCGGGTCGCATGGCGGATACACAGGAGTTTAATAATCTGGTATTTGATGCGAGTCGGTTCTCTGACGAACTGATGGAGGAGCTACATGCCACCTGTCCCTCGCAAATCAAAATCAATGGTCGTGCACTGATCATTAAGCACTGCTATGTCGAACGTCGGATGAACCCGCTCAATTTGTACCTACAAGAAGCCACTGACGAAGAGGTGGTTGATGTCATGAATGACTACGGGAATGCGATCAAAGAACTGGCGGCGGCCAATATTTTCCCGGGGGATATGTTGCTCAAGAATTTTGGTGTGACCCGGCACGGGCGCGTAGTCTTTTACGATTACGACGAAATCGAACCATTGCTGGATTGCAATTTTAGACGCATCCCTGAGCCCCGAGACGAGGCCGACGAAATGTCTGGCCAGCCTTGGTACTCCGTGGGGCCTAAGGATATTTTTCCGGAGGAGTTCCGGCTGTTTTTTTCCGGTAACAAGCGTGCAAGAGCCGCCTTTGATGCACAGCACGCTGATTTGTATGACGCTGACTTTTGGATTCGCTTACAAAACAAGTTACGCGATGGGTTTGTCGAGGATTTCTATCCTTACCCAAGACGAGTGCGCTTTTCCACCTTACAGGATGCAAGTTAACAATGGCTTCTCTTTACCTGATACGTCACGGCCAAGCCTCTTTTGGCAGCGATCACTATGACCAACTCTCCCCTTTGGGGCAGCGTCAGGCGGATTTGTCAGGGCGGTTTTTTGCTGACATTGGTCTCGACTTCGGGCAAGCGGTGAGTGGCGATTTGTCACGACAACGCGAGACTGGAGAGCGCGTACTGAAAGCCCAGCCGCGACCGCCGGAGCAGCGTATCGATCCCCGCTTGAATGAGGTCGATAACGAGGGGCAAATCGCGGCACTGTTACCCATGTTGTGTGAGCGAGATGCCGGCTTTGCCGAACAGGTCAGGGTGGGGCGACACGACAGTAAGCAATATCAAAAAGTGATACAGGCGGTCTTCAGTGCCTGGGTTTCCCCCGACTGCCCTGAGTTACCCGGCACAGCGTCATGGTCCGATTACCTCGGTGGTGTTAAAGGCGCCCTTGAGGACGCAATGGACAGCGCAGCAAGCGGCAGTGATACGGCCATCTTTACCTCTGGGGGCACGATTGCGTCCGCAGTCAGTTGGGTTTTGGGTGTGCGACACGATCAGATTTATGGATTTTATGAGCCGGTGTTTAACTGCTCGATTACCCGGCTCATTTTTTCCCGTGGACGTATCTCGCTTTCTAACTTTAACGATACGGCACACCTGCAATTGCTGAGTCAGCAATTGGGGGAATCTTTGGTTACCTATCGATGAAAGGTGCAGTGAGCGCCTCATTCGTGCTGTGTGCATCCGTTGTAGCGATTGCGGTGCGCGGGTGACGGATATTTGGTTGGTGCGTCACGGCGAGGCCGCCGCCTCGTTTGATCAGGAGATCGATCCGGGATTGTCGCCATTGGGGCATGAGCAGGCGGAAGCGGCGTCTCAGCAGCTCAGCGCTATCGTGCCGCTGGATGCCCAGTTATGGAGTAGTCCGAAGCAGCGCGCGCTGCAGACGGGTGCGCCGTTTGCGGGTGTCCGAGATGTTGTGTTGCAACAGGACGCGCGTTTTATCGAATTACCCTCGCCGAAGGGTTTGGCGCAACGCTCAGAGTGGCTGCAACAGGCATTGGCCTCTGACTGGTCCGCGTTACCAACGGCCGTTCACGAGTGGCGAGACAGTACTTTTGCGGCGTTGCAGGCGTTATCAACACCCACCGTGATATTCACACATTTTTTGGTGATCAATAGTATCGCTGCGGCGGTCTCACACGAGGATGCCGTGGTGCAGTGCCTGCCGGCCAATGGCTCAATACATCATTTACAGATAGACGGACCCCTGTGGCACTGGGTATCGCGCGGGGCGATGCTTGAGAGTATCGTCAACTAGCTGCGTTTAATACGCATCAGCGATTCTTGGGCTGTCGAGGCGAGTAGGATGCCGTCTTGAGACCACAATGAGCCGCGGCTATAGCCTCGACCACCGCCTGACCAGGGCGTATCACAGTCATACAGCACCCACTCATCCATTTTGCCGTGATGATGAAACCAGATCGCGTGATCAAGACTCGCCGCCATAAAATGTTTCATGGGGTTTTGATGCGGTTGGGGGTAAAAGACGGTACTGAGCAGTGAGATGTCAGAAATCATGGCGAGCGCGGCCTGATGCATCCCTTTGTCTTCTGGGAGTGGCCCCACGACGCGCAGCCAAGACTGCCCCATGGGTGGTTGCGCCTCCGCGCGATACTCGGTGATCCGTTGTCGCTGGATTTGATACAAATCGATCAAGTTAGGGTCGCCCGGTCGCGTCGTCGCACCCCTAAACCCTGACAGATCGTCTGCCTCCTGACGCGGGGGCGGCAGTTGCGGCATGTCGAAGCAGTGAGACACGCCCGCTTCTTCAACGTGGTAACTGATCGACGTATTGAAGATCGCCTGTTCGTGCTGACGCGCGACAACACGGCGGGTCGAAAAGGAGCGACCATTACGAATCGGGTCGACGTCAAACTGGATGGGTTCGTGAGGGTCACCCGCGCGCAAAAAATAGGCGTGCAGGCTATGCGCTTCGAGCGACGCCGGAACCGTTTGGTTGGCAGCCATAAGGCACTGAGCGACGACTTGCCCGCCAAAAATGCGTTGCTGGGGGAGCAGACTATCGCCCACAAAGGCATATTCATCGGTTTGCCGTGGGGTGATGTGCTCTAGTACGTCGGTAAAACGGTTCACAACAGGATCCTCAAGGGGCGGAGGTTGGTGCCAGCCCATGGAAAAAAAGCGCGTAGTAATCAATGGCGCTTCGGTCAATGGCATCGATCGCTTGCCATTCGTTGAGGTCCATGGCGGCGTTGAGCGCGCCCGTGAGTAACTGAATGACGATGCCGGGTGGCAGTGCTCGAAATTGGGAAGCTGCCGTGGCGGCGGTGATGAACGCTTCCATTGCGGTATGAACTGCGCTCAGTCGATCGAGTAACCGCCTGCGCACATCGGGGGGCAAAGCGGTAATCGAATTAAAGTGGATTAGCGGTCCCTGATCAGAGTTTTGAAGGCTAAAAATAAGCCGCATCGCGACATCGAGACGAGCGGCAGGCGACGCATCGATGTGCTCAACATGGGTGATAACCCGTTCTAATTGATCTAGCGTGTAGTCATAACACTGAGTGAGCAGGGCTTCTTTATTGGCAAAGTGATAATAAAACGCACCCTTGGAGACATTGAGTTGCTCGACAATTTCATCCAATGATGTGCCGCTGAATCCTTTTTGATTAAAGCAGCGGGTGCCAGCCTTGAGAAAGGCTTCCTGCTTTAAGCGGTTTTGCGTATCGCGATCAAAGGCGGGCTCTTGTTCTGAAAAAATCGACAGGTCGGCCTGCTGGCCTGGCTGATAATCACTGTTCGGGTGCAGCAACCCATGGGTAAGCAGGTCGCGAACCACGTCAATCACTGTCTCAGCTTCGTCACGAGGCATTTCATAGAGCCAATAAAACGACCAATCCATGGCACCAATCATGGCTCGAATCGTCACGATCGGATCACACGGCCTGATGTCACCCAACGCCATGCCGCGCTTTACTAAATCGATGAGCCGGCCCAATAGTTGGCGATAGGCGGTCTCTAATGCATTGCGATATTCGGCCTTTAATGACGCAAATTCGAGTGGCGCAGCATAGAAATCGCCCTCACCATCGAGGGATCGGAGCGTTGTCGCAATTTGGCTGTCTAAAAATTCGAGTAGGCAGGCCAGCGGGGCCGTGTTGTTTTGCTCTGCCCGATCGAGCTGTTCATGGGCCTGTTGCATGTTGGCCTGATAGCACTGATAAATCAGGTCTTCTTTGTTGGACACGTAGTAATACAGGCTGGTTTTGGTCAGCCCCAGGCGACTGGCGATATCGGTCAGGGTGGTTGATCGGGCGCCTTTGGTGTTGAGCAGTTTGGCCGCACAGGATAAAACGGCTGCCCGCTTTGTCTCTCTTTGTAGCCCGCGACTGAAGGGGGAGTGATTGGTAAGTGCCGTGTTTTCCAAGAAAATCCTTTTGAGACTGAATGCCAAAACGGCCCAGTGCATTCTCAATATTCGATAATTTGAACTTTAAGTATTTTTGTCGACGCTGTCTATGCGACTTTGCCACAATGGACTACCCGGGGCGCCTCAATTGGGCCTGTTGCAACGCCTGTGCCACACTATATGTCTCAGCAAAGGGTAGAAGGAAAGTGACTGTGTCCGATACGATTTCGTTTGTGCAAGAGCAGGGTATTGCGACGCTCTCTTTTGATAATCCTGCGCGGCGCAATGCGCTCGGTGTAACCGAATTGACGGCGATTGACGCCGCACTTGACGCGCTGCAGCCGGCCACGCGCGTGCTCATCATTACGTCATCTGACGATCGTATTTTTTGTGCGGGCGCAGATTTATCGCAAATCCTTGAGGGTGTAATCAGTGGTGACCGCTTTCAGTCCGTGACAAATCGAATCGCCGCACTGCCGATTCCCACGATTGCAGTGCTCACGGGTCATGTTTTCGGCGGTGGGGCTGAACTAGCACTGAGTTGTGATTTTCGGATTGGTCGCGCCGGCATGATCTTGCGCATTCCCGCGGCGGCGATTGGGCTGTGTTACCCGGTAGAGGGTATAGAGCGCCTCACACGACGACTGGGCCCTAATTTGTGTAAACGGTTACTGGTGGCGGCGGAGACATTTTCTTCGGAGCAACTGCTCGCGCATCAGTTATTGGATTCGGTTCACAGCGCGGATGAAGTGCGCGGAGCGGGTCGGGCTTACGCCGAGACATTGTTGAAACTGGCGCCGCTATCCGTCAGCACGATGCTCGATATGATCCGGCAGATCGAAGTGGGCACCTACACGCGGGCTGATGCAGAGAGACGTGCCAAGCACTGTGCTGACTCGGAAGATTTGCAAGAGGGTATTCGCGCTCAGCGAGAAAAGCGGACACCGCTGTTCCACGGTCGTTGATTTGGCTTGTTGCGCCCAGAATATGCTAGTGTTCTCAAAGGTATTAAAACGTCGTTTCCCATGTCGATAGCCCAAGAAAAACTCGCTCAGATTCGCACGCAAGTGCAGTCTCATTTGGATCGCCGGCAAACCGTCGCGCTGTCAGAAACGCGTCGGGCCGCACTCGAGTCCACGATTCGAGGCCACCTGAAAGCGCATAACGCGGTGATCGTGGCGCATTATTACACCGCCCCTGAAATTCAAGCGCTCGCTGAAGCCACCGGCGGCTGTGTGTCAGACTCTCTTGAGATGGCACGTTTTGGCCGCGATCATCCGGCAGAAACGTTGATCGTGGCGGGTGTCCGATTTATGGGAGAAACGGCCAAAATTCTGACACCCGCCAAACGGGTGCTCATGCCAACCCTCGAAGCGACCTGCTCCTTAGATGAAGGCTGCCCGATCGACGCGTTTTCGCGTTTTTGTGATGCGCACCCGGAGCGGGAAGTGGTGGTGTATGCCAACACTTCGGCGGCGGTAAAGGCCCGGGCCGATTGGGTGGTCACTTCGAGTATTGCCTTGGATGTGGCAGAGCATCTAGCTGCTCAGGATAAGCCTATTATTTGGGCGCCGGATAAACACCTAGGCGATTACGTCAAGCGAGAGTCAGGGGCTGACGTACTGCTGTGGGATGGCGCTTGTATCGTGCACGAGGAGTTCAAGGCGCGAGGGATTCTTGACCTCAAACAGGTGCACCCAGAGGCGGCAGTATTGGTGCACCCAGAGTCACCGGCGAATGTCATTGCGTTAGCTGATCATGTCGGATCCACCACACAAATTATCCGCGCTGCTCAGTCGCTACCCCATAGCACTTTTATTGTGGCCACAGACCAAGGCATCTTTTATAAATTACAGCAGGCGGCTCCGGAGAAACGTTTCATTATCGCGCCAACAGCGGGGCAGGGCGCCACCTGCCGCAGCTGCGCTAACTGCCCTTGGATGGCAATGAACGATCTGGAGTCGATGGCGTCAGTATTTGATCGAGACGACAATGAGATTCAGGTGCCCGCTGATGTGGCCGCCGCGGCGATGCGCCCTCTCGAGCGAATGCTCGCTTTTGCGGAGACGCTCAAGCCATAAGTCTCTGTTTGTTAAGCGGCACTGATTAGCCCCGATCCAACTCCGCACGCATAGACTGAATATCCCGCAGGCGCTCGTTGATCAATGATGAGGTCGTGAAGTCGCGATCCGTTAGTGCCTGTGCGTAGGCTAATTGCTTTTCGGCGGCATCCAGTGCGTTGACCATAATGAAATATTCGGCTCTGGAACGATGCAAACCAATAATATTGCCGGCTAAGCCTTGTACTTCAGCCAGCAGATACCACAGCCCCGGGTCATTACTGACGCGTCGGGATTGCTCGATGAGTGTGGCCTCAGCAAGGTGAGGTGACCCAGCTTGGTGCAGTGCGTCGGCGTAAGCCATTGTCAGGGGATGGTTGCCGGGCGATAACTCAAGGCGTTTCTCGAGGGTAGCGACAGCGCGTTGCGGATTGCCTCGCGCCAAGTCAATTTCTGCGTCGGCTATCACATACTCGATACGATCCGTATTGTCTGACCAGATACTGTCGAGTGATAGGGCTGCTTCATTGGGTCGGCCCGCTGCCGTCAACGCCAGCACCAGGCCATAGGTGGTCGCTTCGGTTGAGCGTGTTTGACCCTGAAGCGCTGCGCGGAAGCTCGCCACCGCCTCTTCCGGTGTTTGTGCTGAATGCACCTCAACCCGCGCGCGCATCAGCTGATAATCGAGGCTGACAGGGCGGATGCGCTTGGGATATTGCATGGCACGTGATCGAGTGTCCGCAATCCGTTTTTCTGACAGCGGGTGAGTGCGCATAAATTCGGGTACCCGACCGGTTGAGCTGTAACGGGTGGCGGCGAGCATTCGTTCAAACATTTGCGGGGCGGCATAAGGATCCATACCGGCTTCATACAGTGTTCTGAGACCGACTCGATCAGCCTCGGCTTCGTTCGAGCGGCTGTAACGCAACTGTTCGTCTTGAGCGAGCCCCTGAGCGGTTGTCATAGCGGCAAGCCCTGCGTCGGTGCCAACGGTTGCAGCCAATAAGATGCCCGCTAATAACCCCGCAAGTTGCATCGGCCCTTGTTCTGCGGCCAGCTCCATTCGCCGCGAAAAGTGGCGTTGGCTGAGGTGCGCAATCTCATGAGCCATAACGGTCGCAAACTCATCTTCCGTCTCTGCGTAGAGAAAAAGCCCGTTGTGAACACCGATTACCCCACCGGGTACGGCGAACGCATTGATCGATGGATTATCGACAATCACCAGTTCGATACGCCGATCTTGTAGGTCACTGTGTTGTGCTAATTCAAAGGTCAGATTTTCGAGGTAGCTGTGTAATAGGGGGTCGTTAACGAGTGGGGCCTGCCCTCGAAAGCTGCGCAGCCACATGCGTCCGATCTCATACTCATAGTCTGCGGAGAACAAGCTGGTGCTCGACTCCCCCAGATTGGGGATTTTCAGATTTTCCGTGCTCGCGTTCACACGCACCAGCAGGTTGAGGGCAATAACGCTCAGCAATAAGGTCAGTTGGGCGATGATGGGGCGTGGGCGGCACATGTCACTACTCTAGCTTACTTGCGGGTGTCTCGGGAGGTGGCCTTCAGTGTGAAAATGCGGGCTTCTCAAACTGCATATGCGAATAAACGATATACTTCTCGCCCCAACAAAATTGGCCATGCGCTATGTCTGACCCCTGTTCACCGGTTGATTCGGTCGACGCCCGCGGTGAACGCTGCCCGATGCCTTTGTTACTGGCGAAGCGAGCGCTGCGTGATATTCCTGTAGGTGGTGCACTTGAAGTGCTAAGTACTGATGTCGGCTCTGAGCGAGACTTTGAAAGTTTTGCGCGCTTGGCAGGACACCAGGTGAGCTGCGAGCGACTGCCAGATGACGTGCTGCGATTGATCATTATCAAAGCGTAACCCGAGGAGTTTGATTGAAGTGAAAGAAGTACTCACGAGGTGGTATCACCGTTATTTTAGCGAGGAAGAGGCCGTCATTCTCTTGGTGCTGTTAGCATCAGCTTTTTCTGTGCTGTTGATTTTTGGCGACATTCTGGCGCCCGTATTTGTGGCGGTGGTGCTCGCCTATCTGATGCAAGGTGTGGCGAATTTTTTGCGCCAATGGGGTTTGCCCGCGGAAGTCAGCGTCGGCGTTTCGACACTTCTTTTCCTCAGTGGGTTCTTTGCCTTTTTGCTCGGTTTGGCGCCATTGGTATGGCGGCAACTTGTGGCGTTGGTGCGCGAAGCACCGGCAATGATTGAGGTGGGAAGAAGGGCGTTGGTGACCCTTCCCGAGGAATATCCCGTGTTATTCACTCAGCAACAGGTTAATGAGCTGACGGCAGTGATTCAGACAGAAATGGCGTCGATTGGTCAGGTATTGGTTACCAAGGGACTGAGCTCAATTCCCAGCGTATTGGCGACAATTGTCTACGTTATCTTGATCCCCCTGATGGTCTTTTTCTTTCTCAAAGATCGAGAGCAGTTGGTGACGTGGTTTGCTGGCTTTTTGCCCAAAAAACGGCCGTTATTGGACGGTATATGGCGCGAGCTGAATCAGCAATTTGCGAACTACGCGCGCGGAAAGGGCATTGAGGTTGTGATCGTCGGTGCTGCCACTTACGTTGTTTTTGCGATCTTTTCGCTGAATTATGCGGCACTGCTGGGATTGCTGGTGGGACTGTCGGTAATTGTGCCCTATATCGGCGCAACCCTGGTGACGATTCCGGTCCTCGTTGTGGCTTATTTTCAATTTGGTGTAACGCCCGATTTTTACTGGGTATTCGGCGCTTATGCGGTGATTCAGATGCTAGATGGGAACGTTTTAGTGCCGTTACTTTTTTCTGAGGCAGTCGATTTGCATCCGGTGGCGATTGTCATTGCGGTGCTTTTTTTTGGTGGTCTATGGGGTTTGTGGGGTGTCTTTTTTGCCATACCGTTAGCGACCCTAGTGAACGCAATTCTCTCTGCCTGGCCTGCTTGGGACGAGACGTCCAGTACCTGACGGTGCGGTTGCCTCACTCAACCTGAAGCCTTTGGCGTAGTTTACTCACTGACAGAAGAGTTTGAATCTCATGCGTGTTTTATTCGATATCGTGTTGCGCCATAGGGCGCCGTCTGTTGCTTTCCCAATGATGTGGAATGGTTTGCGGGTCGGCGTGATGCTGATCTTAATGGCGCCGTTATGGGGCTGTAATGACTCCACCCCGGTCGCCGATGTGCAGGAGTTAGGGGTGGCCATCAGCCCTAACGATGACCGTACCTATGCCTTGCTGGAGTTGGCTAATGGTTTGGAAGTGATGTTGGTGTCTGACCCGACTGTTGAGAAATCAGCGGCGGCGCTGAGTGTTGGGTTGGGCGCGGCGGCGGACCCCGACGAGTATCCGGGGATGGCGCATTATCTTGAGCACATGCTCTTCATGGGTTCAGCCCAATACCCGGACCCTGATGGCTTCATGGCATTCACCGCGGAGCACGGTGGACTGTCTAATGCTTACACTGGGCTCGATATTACTAATTATATGATGGCGGTAGAGAATGACGCCTTTCCGGAGGCCTTAGATCGTTTCTCCAGCTTCTTCACCGATCCGCTACTCGACCCCACTTACATTAATAAGGAAAAAAATGCGGTTAATGCAGAGTGGTCCATGCGTCGCGAGCAAGATTTTCGGATCGTCTATCGCCTTGCCCGAAAAATGCTGGGAGCGCATCCTGCCAACCGCTTTCAAATTGGTAACTTAGCGTCACTGGCTGACAAGTCAGAAGGGGGGCTTCACGCCGCAACGGTTGCTTTCTTTCAACGCTATTACAGCGCCAACCTGATGAAGGCGTCGCTCATCAGCGAACGCCCATTAGACGAAATGGCCGCGTTAGCGGAAGCGTATTTTGCCGATATTCCCAATAAGCAGGTTGCGCCACCAGACATTACCGCGCCGATCGATTTTCAGGAAGTGGGCGCTAAGCAGATTCGGTATCGTCCTCAGGACGACACGCGCGAACTGCGGCTCGATTTTATTATCGATAACAATACCCACCTTTACGATACCAAGCCGAGCGAATATCTCTCTTACGTTTTGGGTTCAGAAATGCCTGACACGCCTGCTGTCCGTTTGCGCGAATTAGGTTGGGCAAGCGCGCTGATGGTGAGTGCAGATCCTGCGCGATATGGTAATTACGGGTTGTTTACTTTGTCAGTGCAGCTGACTCCAGAGGGGCTGTCTCATCGTGACGACATCACCACGATGTTGCTGGGGTATCTAGAGATACTTCGTTCCGAGGGAATTGATGATCGGTATGCCGAGGAGTTTGGCACCTCGTTGTCCAATCGGTTTCGTTTTCTTGAAAAAATGGATGACTTCTCGTATTCGCACCAGCTCACCCGGGCGATGCAAACCTATCCATCACACCTCGCCATCGAGGCGCCTTATCGTTTCGTCGGTTTTGATCAAGCTGCGGTCGACGAAGTGCTCGCGCAGTTAGTACCCGAGCGCTTACACGTTTGGGCCATTGATCAGGCTCAAGAGGTATCGGAAACCCTCACTTTCTACGAGGGTCAATATGCCGTCGAGCCGCTCAAGACGCCGGCGCCCATGACGCTGCTAGCGCGCACTGCACCCTATGATTTGGCGCTTCCTGCACAGAACAGCTTGCTGCCTGAGCAATTCGCTATTGTGTCGACCCAGAGCGCGCCGCAACGGATCATCGATGAGCCAGGCTTGAGTGTCTGGCTGCAAGGTAGCGAGGCCTTCGCGGATTTACCCAGAGGCTACACACAGCTATATCTTAATTCTCCCCTGCGCCAGCAGCGGGTCGATGCGGCAGTGATGATGGTGCTATGGGCAGATCTCTATAACCTGAATGAAACGGCGCTGATTACAGAGGCGGGTATTGCGGGTATGGGGCTTAACTTGCAGTTGGATGAGGGGCTGCGCATTTCGATTTCTGGCTTTACTGATAAACAACCGAAGTTGCTCGCTGCTGCGCTGGCGGCCTTGCGAGTGAGTCCTGACGAGCAAGCCTTGACGCAGGCGGTGGATCGCTTTTTGCGAGGGCTGCAAAATCGTAAGCGCGAGTTACCGGTCAGCCAATTAGGTCGGACATTGTCTGGCCTGACGCAAACGGGTTTTTATGACGAAGCGTCTCTGCGAGAGGTGACGGCGACGATTACGCCGGCAAAATTCACCGCGTTTGTGGACGAATTGTTGCAGCGTGCAGTGGTCAGGGTTTATCTGTTCGGTAATTACAACACTGAGTTCGCGGAGAAGATGGCGCAGGATATCCGCGAGGGCTTGCCGCCCAGATTAGAGGGCGCTTCAGGCTACGTTCGCACGCGCGTTTATGCGCCGGCGCCAGGTGCGACGATTGCTTATAACACTGATGTGCCGGTGGAAGATCTGGGTATGATGCTGCTGTACGCCGCGCCTGAAGCGAGTATCGAAAGCGAGGCAGCCGGTCGCGTTTTGGCACGCCATCTGCGTAATCGCGTTTTCGATACACTGCGTACTGAGGAGCAGTTAGGTTACGCCGCCGGGGGGA
This sequence comes from Luminiphilus sp., assembly GCA_040263855.1. Taxonomy (GTDB): domain Bacteria; phylum Pseudomonadota; class Gammaproteobacteria; order Pseudomonadales; family Halieaceae; genus Luminiphilus. The sequence continues at coordinate 38,333 of JBDQJL010000015.1, forward strand.
TTGCCACTACATTGCAAGATCACCCGGTCATTGGTTTTTACATCCAGACACCGGTCAAAGAACCGGTGGCGATGTTGGCGCGGTTTGAGGCATTTGCTCAAGAATATGATGAGACACTGCAAGCGCTGACCGCTGAGCAGTTTGCTAATTTAAAGTCGGGTGTATTGACGGCATTAACGGAGCCACCTACGAATCTCGCCGATGAAGCGGGGCCTTTTTTATCAGATTGGAATCGGGAGCGGTATGCTTTTGCAAGTCGCCAGCAAATGATCGCGGCGGTCAGTGCAGTGACGATAGCCGATGTTCGCGCTTACTATCGTGAGACGGTCATGGCGCCCAAGCCGAGCCGGATTTTGATTCAGATGCGTGGAGAGCGCTGGAGCGAATCACCTTTTGCCGCGATCGAGGGGGCGACGGTGATAGATAGTATCGAGGCTTTCCACGAGAGTATGCCGTTACAGCCATTAGACTAAGCCGAGGGGGGAACGAATGGGTATCAAGCTCGCTGATTGTTACAACACCCACCAGTTTCGCAAGCTCGCGAAGGCGCGTCTGCCGGGCCCCATCTTTCATTACATTGATGGTGCCGCCGACGATGAAGTGACTTATCGGCGCAATACTGCTGCCTATGAAAGCTGTGACTTGGTGCCCAACGTACTGACTGGCGTCGATAACGTTGATCTTTCAACTACCGTGATGGGCATACCGATTGATATGCCGCTGTTTCTCTCTCCCACCGCACTACAGCGGTTGTTTCATCATGAAGGCGAACGGGCGGTCGGTCAGGCGGCGGAGGCCTTTAACACGTTATTCGGTATCTCTTCACTGGCGACGGTGGGTATCGAGGAGATTGGCGAGACCATTGGCGCGCCAAAAGTGTTTCAGCTGTATTACCACAAGGACAAGGCGCTGACGTGGGAGATGATTGATCGCTGCAAGGAAGCCAAGTTTGACGCCCTCGCTCTCACCGTTGACACGATTGTTGGGGGGAATCGCGAGCGCGATTTATGGACCGGTTTTACCTCGCCACCTCGGCTGACGCCAGCGAGCTTGTTAAGCTTTGCGACGCATCCGAGTTGGACCCTGAACTATTTGCTCAGAGAACCCTTTGCCCTATCGAATTTGCAAAACCATATCGCCGAGGGCTCGAATGTCAGCATCTCGGTGTCTGATTATTTTTCAACGATGCTAGATCAGTCCATGGACTGGGACGCCGCCGCAGCGGTGCGCGAGCGTTGGGGAAAAGCGTTCTGTCTAAAGGGCATTATGTCGGTGGAAGATGCGCGTAATGCGGTTGCTATTGGAGCGGATGCCATTATGGTATCTAATCACGGGGGTCGGCAGCTTGATGGTAGCAGAGCGCCCTTCGATCAGCTGGCCGAAATAATCGACGCAGTGGGCAGCGATGTTGATGTGATCTGCGATGGCGGTATTCAACGGGGCACGCACGTACTCAAGGCATTATCCCTTGGTGCCAAGGCTTGCTCGGGCGGGCGATGGTACCTCTATGCCCTGGCGGGTGCGGGTCGAAAAGGCGTGGAGCGAGCACTCACTAACATGCAGAGTGAGCTTTTGCGTGATATGAAGCTGATGGGTGCGCGATCCCTTGCCGATCTCGATAGGCAGAATCTACGCTTTCGATAGTCGCTGATCGGCTCAGCTGTGCTGCGAGGCGATGACTGCGCTACTGCAGGCGTTGCCGATCTCCAGCTCCCTGCGCCGACCGACACACTGACCTGGCCAGCGTATTGCAACTGTCCAGTAGCCTGTTGGCGTCTGGCCAGGCTTCCGATTGGCGCTGCGCTAAATAATTAGTTCTTAAATAGAACTTTATTACGTTCTGGGCAAATTACTGATAGTCTCTTACGCGAAATGGGGGGCCGCTCTGGCGACCATATTGGCGCTTAATTGATTCTTTATTGGAACTATATTGGGTCGACGCCAGTCTTCGGGTAGCAATTTTGGTCGGATGGGAGTCATCATGTCGCAGTTGGACGCATTTGAGGTCGAAGAATGGACTGAGTCACTAGACGCCGTCCTGCGACATAACGGGCCGCAAGCGACCGGGGAGCTAATCAAGCAGCTGTCTGAACACGCCGAGTCGGCACGCGTGCCCTTGCCGAGTGCGATTACCACCCCCTTTCGCAACACAATCTCCCCCGAGAATGAGCGTCCCCTGCCGGGCGATCTGTTTATGGAACGTCGTATCCGCTCTTTGGTCCGATGGAATGCGCTCGCTATGGTCATGCGAGCCAATGATAACGAGGACGGATTGGGCGGGCATATCTCCAGTTTTTCCTCGAGTGCGACCCTATATGACGTGGGGGTTAACCATTTTTTCCGAGGCACGGCGAATGGGCACCCGGGCGATCTCGTGTATTACCAAGGTCACAGCGCGCCGGGTATGTATGCGCGCTCGTATTTAGAGGGTGTCCTCAGTGAGGCACAGCTGGAGAATTTTCGCCGTGAAGTGGGGGGGCGTGGCTTGTCGTCTTATCCACACCCATGGCTAATGCCTGATTACTGGCAGTTTCCCACCGTGTCGATGGGTTTAGGCCCGTTACAGGCAATCTATCAAGCCCACGTGATGAAGTATCAAAGCAAGCGAGGTCTGGTCGATCACCGCGATCGAAAAATCTGGTGCTTCATGGGTGATGGAGAGTGTGACGAACCGGAATCATTGGGTGCGATTTCCCTGGCCGGGCGTGAGCGTCTGGGCAATTTACATTTTGTGGTGAACTGTAATTTGCAGCGCTTAGATGGTCCCGTTCGCGGCAACGGTAAAATCATCCAAGAGCTCGAAGGCGTTTTCCGGGGAGCGGGTTGGCAGGTGATTAAAGTCGTGTGGGGTCGTAAGTGGGACCCGTTATTAGAGCGCGATCAAAGTGGGCTGTTGCAAAAGATCATGGATGAGGTGTGTGACGGCGAGCTGCAGAACTGCAAATTTAATGGCGGCGCTTACACGCGTGAGCACTTCTTCGGTAAGTATCCGGAGACGCTTGAGTTGGTCAAAGACCTCAGCGACAACGACATCATGTATCTCAATCGTGGTGGTCATGATCCCTACAAGGTATATGCCGCTTATGCGGCGGCCTGTGAGGAGGTGGAGCGACCCACGGTGATCCTTGCCATGACCGTTAAGGGGTATGGCACGAGCGAAGCCGGTGAGGCCAGCAATGAGACGCATTCACTGAAAAAGCTGGATATGAAAAGTTTGCAGGCGTTTCGGGATCGATTTGGCGTGCCAATCAGCGACAAAGCCCTTAAAGATGTGCCCTTTTATCGGCCTCCAGAAGACAGCCCCGAAATGCGTTATATGCGCGAGCGTCGTGCGCAGCTCGGTGGCAGTATTCCCGCGCGACGGCGGTCCTCTTACTCGCTTCCCGTGCCCGCTTGCAACGCGTTTGCAGGGCAACTAAAAACCTCGGGGAAGCGCCAAATCAGTACCACGATGGCGTTCGTCCGCATCTTGTCTACGCTGCTGAAAGACAAGGCTTTGGGCGAGCGTGTCGTGCCGATTGTGCCAGACGAGGCGCGCACCTTTGGCATGGAGGGGCTGTTTCGGCAAATGGGGATTTACTCCTCGGTAGGTCAGCGTTACACGCCTCACGATTCCGGCGGCATTCTCTATTACAAGGAAGCAGAAACAGGGCAAATTCTAGAAGAAGGCATTAACGAAGCTGGCGCCTTTTCGGCATGGCTTGCCGCCGCGACCTCCTACAGTGTTTCGGATTACCCGATGGTGCCGTTTTATATTTTCTACTCCATGTTTGGATTTCAACGCATCGGTGACTTGGCTTGGGCGGCTGGGGACAGTCAGGCCAGAGGGTTTCTCATTGGCGCGACCGCTGGGCGCACCACGCTCAATGGCGAAGGGCTGCAGCACCAAGATGGCCACAGTCATTTATTGGCAGCATCAATACCCAATTGCATCAGTTACGACCCAGCCTACGCTTACGAATTGGCAGTGATCATTCAGGATGGCATGCGGCGTATGTTTGAAGAGGGTGAAAATTGTTTTTATTACATTACGACGATGAACGAGCACTATGTCCACCCTGATATGCCCGATGAGGTTGAAGCCGATATTGTGCGTGGGCTGTATTGCTTGCGAAAAAGTGCGTCTGTCGGAGCCCCTCTGGTGCAATTGCTTGGTGCTGGCGCCATTCTGCGCGAGGTGGAGGCGGCGGCAGAGATGCTTGAGAAAAATCACGGTGTCGCGGCGGATATCTGGAGTATGACCAGTGTTAACGAGTTGGCGCGTGAGGGGGATGAGGCGGCACGATGGAATCGTCTGCACCCGACTGAGCCCCCGCGAGTGCCGTATTTAACACAGCAGCTGTGCCACAGTGCCGGTCCCTTTATTGCCGCAACCGATTATCAAAGGGCCCATACCAATCAACTGCGCGAGTTCATACCCGGTTCGTTTACGGTACTGGGGACCGACGGCTTCGGTCGCAGTGATACCCGGCAGCAGTTGCGCCAGCACTTTGAGGTGAGCCGAGAGTACATCGTAGCAGCGGCCTTGAAAGCGCTTGCTGATCAGGGCGACCTAAGCCATGAGGCTGTTGAGGCAGCGATGCTTGCCATGGGCATTAACCCTGACAAACCCAATCCTGCTCGAATGTGATGCGTCAATAGGAGCCCCGATCATGACAGAACAACTCATCAAGGTGCCCGATATTGGTGGTGCGGAGGGGGCAGAGGTGGTCGAAGTGTTGGTTGCCGTTGGCGATCACATTGCCCTAGAGCAAAGCCTCATCGTGGTGGAATCTGACAAGGCGTCGATGGAGATCCCTGCCAACCTGGCCGGTACCGTGACAACACTGCGCGTCGCGGTCGGCGATGCAATCTCTGAGGGAGATGTGATCCTCGGCATCGACGTTGTGAGCTCGGCCCAGGACGACAGTGAGGCAGGTGAGGCGCGCCTGTCGTCAAGCGTCAGCGACGAAACCGCGAGCGCGTCGGATCCGGTTGCAGCGGTGGCCAACGATCACACGGCAGGGCGTGAACAGCAGCGCGATGAGGCATTGGCTGCCAGCGCCTCACGATCCGAATCTTCAGGGGCGGCGCAAGGTGCGCGACAGGCTACTCAGGGCGCGTCGTTATCTGT
>JBDQJL010000016.1:0-260 GCA_040263855.1 Luminiphilus sp.
ACTGTGGATTGTGAAGGCCGCGCCATTTAGCAGCCCCTCCCCGTCCACCACGTCGCCATCATGACTGACGCGAATGAGGTCCGAGACACGCACCAATTTAAAAGAGCGTCCCATTGGGTTGACCCAAAATGTCTCAGTATCAATGGGGTCTCTCACCGTAATGTGACCGGCGACGCCCTCATCAAAGCCAAACTTGCCAAATAATCGGAGTGCCGCCGCCAATCGCTGTTGACGAAATAAACGCTCGGCCACCGGGTCTA
>JBDQJL010000016.1:270-43024 GCA_040263855.1 Luminiphilus sp.
CACCTCCTCAGGCCTCAGTGCCTCTCCACATTGATCACAACTGAGTACTGAGCGAGTGATCTTGCCGCATCGACTATGACGATACTGCTCGGGAGGACCATTGCCATCGTCCAACCAGTCATCACCCCACTGACTCAATGTCATCAACACCGGATAGAGCGCCAATCCCTTGCGTGTCAGGCGGTACTCATAGCGAACCGGTCGGTCCATATAAGCGACTCGCGTTAGCACGCCCTCATCTACCAGTTTGCGCAACCGCTCCGACAGCCGATGTCGCGTGACACCCAGACTGCGTTGAAATGCATCGAAGCGACGGGTACCGCGAAAGGCGTCACGAATGATCAATAACGTCCATCGTTCACCGAGAATAGAGAGTGCTCGGGCTACCGAGCACACCTGTTGATCAATTTCTTCCCATTTCATAAGGAAAAGAGTGCGCGTCTGATAAGACAAACGCAAGCGCGGGCACACAAGTGCCCGCGAAAACGTAAGATTGACTCAACGGCTCAGCCAAACTGATTCATGGTGTTATCGTCGCCCGCGGCTTTGAGCGCCGCATCGCCGGAGAAGTACTCCTTGTGGTCGTCGCCCATATCGGAGCCCGCCATGTTCTGGTGACGAACACAGGCAATACCTTGACGAATTTCTTTACGCTGAACACCGGCAACATATCCCAGCATTCCCGCTTCGCCAAAATACTCCTTAGCCAGATTATCGGTGGATAACGCAGCAGTATGGTAAGTCGGCAACGTAATCAGATGATGGAAGATCCCAGCCTCTCTCGCCGCATCTCGCTGAAAAGATTGGATCTGTTGATCCGCCTCACGCGCAAGATCTGTTTCATCGTAACTGGCATCCATCAAAGCGGCGCGCTCGTAAGCGGTCATATCCTGACCCGCCTCAGACCAAGCGTCAAAAACCTGCTGGCGGAAGCTCAAGGTCCAATTAAATGAGGGACTGTTGTTATAAACCAGCTTGGCATTCGGGACCGCTTCCCGAATGCGATTGACCATTGCTGCGATCTGACCAACGTGGGGCTTTTCTGTTTCGATCCAGAGTAAATCTGCGCCATTTTGCAAAGAGGTGATGCAGTCGAGTACCACTCGGTCCTCACCAGAGCCTTTGCGGAACTGAAACAAACCCGAGGCAAGACGCGCGGGCTTGAGTAACTTACCGTTCGCTTTGACAACGACATCGCCATTGGCAATATCCTCGGCGCTCTCGATGTAGTCTCCATCGAGAAAGCTGTTGTACAGATCGCCTAAATCTCCCGGCTCCTGAGTCACTGCAATCTGCTTAGTTAAGCCTGCCCCGAGGGAATCAGTCCGCGCGACGATGATCCCGTCCTCAACACCCAGCTCCAAGAAGGCATAGCGAATCGCCCGAATCTTAGCGATGAAATCAGCGTGAGGAACCGTCACCTTGCCATCTTGATGGCCGCATTGCTTTTCATCCGAGACCTGATTTTCAATTTGAATCGCACAGGCGCCCGCCTCAATCATGCTGCGGGCTAACAGGTAAGTTGCCTCCTCGTTACCAAATCCTGCATCAATATCAGCAATGATCGGCACAACGTGAGTTTGGAAGGCATCGATTTGACTCACGATGGCCTGAGCCTCGATGTCATTACCGGACTTCCTTGCCTTATCTAAATCACGAAATAATCCACCGAGCTCACGGGCATCTGCCTGGCGAAGAAAGGTGTAAAGCTCCTCGATCAGCGCGGGCACAGACGTTTTCTCGTGCATCGACTGATCGGGCAATGGCCCGAATTCCGAGCGCAGCGCGGCGATCATCCAGCCCGACAAGTACAGGTAGCGCTTATCGGTGTTACCAAAGTGCTTCTTAATCGAGATGAGCTTTTGCTGCCCAATAAAACCGTGCCAGCAACCGAGAGACTGAGTGTACTGACTCGGGTCGTTGTCATAGTCGCCCATGTCTTTGCGCATGATGGCTGCCGTATAACGGGCAATATCGAGCCCGGTCTGAAAACGATTTTGAAGTCGCATACGCGCTGCATGCTCAGGGCTGATATCCGACCATCCGGCGGTTTGACCACAGGTTGATTCAAGCGCCTTAATAGTGTCTGCGTAATTAGACATGAAGTCTCTCCGGCTAAGATCACCGCTACCACAACGGTGAATAAGGTGATGGAGTGTAGGCATCGGAGAGGCATTTTCAAAAGAAATAGAAACCATATCTGCCATTCACTGAAGAAATGGTAAGTTATGCCCCACTGGAACGCTGCGCTTTAAGTTATTGCCATTTCCCCCTAGACTCCGCCCCTTGCTTGCGTTTCGACGCAAGACGGACTTGTCAGGAGAGCAAGGCATGAGTGAGCCATTGGTTAGCATTATCATGGGTTCACAGTCTGACTGGAGCACTATGCAGGCTGCGACCACCGTTTTATCAGAACTGGATATTCCCTTTGAATCCAGCGTCGTGTCAGCACATCGAACGCCGGCTCGACTGGTGGAGTTTGCTGAGGGTGCCGCTGCACGTGGCGTTAAAGTGATCATTGCTGGCGCTGGCGGTGCAGCCCACCTCGCAGGCATGGCCGCTGCGATGACCCACCTTCCTGTGATTGCCGTGCCTGTTTCAAGTAAACATCTACAGGGAATGGACAGCTTGTTGTCGATGGTTCAAATGCCGCGCGGTGTCGCAGTGGCTTGCCAAGCCATCGGTGAACCCGGTGCTTACAACGCGGGATTACTAGCAGCTCAGATTCTAGCCACCTCAGACACAGTCCTGTCTCAATCTATTCAGCATTGGCGATCGCAGCAAACCGCGGGTGTCCCGCATTCGGTGGACTGATGCGCATTGCGATTGTCGGCTGCGGCCAACTGGCGAGAATGCTGGCACTCGCGGGTTGGGAAATGGGGCATCACTTCACTTTTCTCGCCGACCCCGACGAGGGTATTCGTTGTGTAGAGGGTCTCGGGCCAGTCGTCTATAGCGATCAATATCCCTCTGGCGAAGCCCTCTTTGAGGCGCTAGGTCGCCCAGATGTGGTCACAGTGGAGAAGGAGCATGTCAGTGTGGCGTTGCTGGAATCGCTCTCGGCATATTGCCAGGTGGCACCTAGCGCCGACGCGATTCGAGTGTGTCAACACCGCGGTCGTGAGAAAACATTACTGCAATCACTGGATATCGCGACTGCCCCTTTCCACGTCGTGACCGACGCAGTCTCATTGAACGAGGCTGTGAACACCGTGGGTTATCCCGCCTTCGTCAAATCATGTGAGCAGGGTTATGACGGGCAGAATCAGTGGCTGCTAAAAGATGCTGATGAACTGGCCGCGCTGGCGCTACAAATGTCGACACTACCCGCGTTGATTGTCGAGGGTGCTATCCGTTTTGATCGTGAACTCTCATTAATCGTCGCGCGATCGGTGAGTGGTCATACCGTCATGTATCCCTTGGCAGAAAATAGACACCGAGAGGGTATCTTGCTGACCTCAGAAGTACCGGCGCCCAATATTTCACAACACACTCAGCAGCAAGCTACCGACATTGCCTATCGATTACTGAATCATTGGTCCTATGTTGGCGTACTCTCCATCGAGCTCTTTGACGAAGCTGGCGTTTTGCGCGTCAATGAACTGGCGCCGAGAGTGCATAACAGTGGGCACTGGTCGCAGGATGCCGGGGTGACCTCACAATTTAGCAATCACTTGCGCGCCATCACCGATACACATCCGGGCAACACGATCCCCGCTGAGTATGCCGGCATGATCAATTTATTGGGTAGAGAGGCCGACGCAGCACTGCTACAGGGGGGTGACACTGCGCTGCACTGGTATGACAAATCGATTCGCGGCCGCCGAAAAGTGGGGCATGTAAACCTGCAGTCACCGCAGCGCGAGCAGCTACAACAGCGCCTTAGCGCGTTGGAAGCGGCTCTGTATCCGGAAGGCGCACCCCTCTAGCTCGCGCCCTAACGCGCCCCCAGCTTAGTCACGGGACAGCTAACAGGCGGCTACTTTCAACCCACAACCCCATCAAGCCACTGTCCTCGAGACACCTAGCGGCCCGTCCTCACCCCCTCTAAGGCGTGAGGCGACGCCGAGGTCACTGTTAGCGATCGCGTTTCTTCTGCCGCGCCTTTTTTTCAGATTTTTTAATATGACTCATCATGCGCTGGCGCCGCTGCACCTGCCGCTGAGTCAACTTGTTACGCTTACCCGAATAGGGATTACTGCCAGATCGCAGTTCAATACGAATCGGCGTGCCGTGAAGCGCCAACTCACGGCGAAAAATCTTCTCAAGGTAACGACGATAGCTCGACGGCAGTGCGTCAGTTTGCGTGCCATGAATCACCACGACTGGTGGATTTTGTCCACCGGCATGAGCGTAGCGAAGCTTAACCCGCCGGCCATTCACCATCGGTGGCGGATGAGTCGCCACCGCATCCTCTAAAATCCGGGTCAATCGCGGTGTACTCAAAGTGCGCGTCGCCGCGTCGTGGGCATCGTGTATCGAGCCATACAACTTACCCACACCGGAACCATGTAATGCTGAGATAAAATGGATATCCGCATAGTCAATAAACTGTAGTCGACGCTTGAGCTCAGAACGAATCCAATCTCGCTCATCAGACTCAACGCCGTCCCACTTGTTTAGGGCAATCACCAATGCGCGGCCTGCGTCTATGCACTGCCCGAGAAGATGTAAGTCTTGTTCTACAATCCCTTCATGAGCATCGAGCGTCAGGATAACCACTTGAGCGTCGGCGATGGCTTTGAGGGTTTTGACAATAGAGAACTTCTCTACCGTCTCGCGAACATTTTTGCGCTTTCGCACGCCGGCAGTGTCTATCAACGTATAGCGCCTGCCGCGGCGCTCGTAGTCAATGTAAACGCTGTCGCGAGTGGTGCCGGGTTCATCAAAGACCACCACCCGCTCCTCACCCAACATTCGATTCACTAATGTCGATTTACCCACGTTGGGTCGACCGACAATCGCAACGCGAATGGATTGTCCGTCGGGATGAACCGCCGCAGTCGCCTCTTGCTCAATCCAAGGTATTAACACTTGCGTGATGAGCTGCCTGACACCGCGATTATGTGATGCTGCAATCGTATGGATCGGCTCTACACCCAGTCGATAGAAATCACTGGCTGCGATGTCTTCGCCAACTCCGTCAATTTTATTGATAACGAGATGAAAGGATTTATTGTGCGACCGCAAATACTGCACCAGCGCTTCGTCGCCGGGATGAACTCCGGCCCGACCGTCCACTAACAGCAATACGACATCTGCCTCGTCGATAGCAACCATCGACTGACTGGCCATCGCCGCATCAATCCCTAGCTCCTCGCCACTGATGCCGCCGGTATCAATAACAATAAAGCCAATGTCGTCAATTTTTCCTTGGCCATACTGTCGATCGCGGGTAAGACCGGACAAATTCGCGACCAAGGCGTCCCGGCTGCGCGTCAGCTGGTTGAATAAGGTTGATTTACCAACATTAGGGCGCCCTACCAGCGCGAGAACTGGTAGCATTTTAGTCTCGTGATTCGACGTCGTACGCTTTTAGGGCACCGTCATTGGTATAAACAAAGAGGCGGTTACCCTTGGCAATCATGTCTGCTCTCGCGCCACCTGAGTCCACCTTGATGCGGCCCACAATTTCACCGTCCACCTGAGACAACAAATGCAGGTAGCCTTCAAAATCTACGACCGCCACGTAACTGTTAATAGGAACTGGCCGAGATAACTCACGAAACCCCAGATCAATATTTTGCCAACGAACGCCTTGTCCGTTTCTGAGATAAGCACTAACGGTACCGTCGTCGTCAGCGACATAAACATTACCAAACCCCACGCTGACGCCCGACACAGACGACACACTGCGCTGCCAGAGCTTGCGGCCGGATCGCGTGTCGACTGCGGCGACTCTTCCCTGATAACTGGCAACGTAAAGATCGCTGCCTTGTAGGGCCATAGAACCATCGATATCGACAATACGCTCGATTTCAGAAGTCCCCTGAGGGATGGCAATTCTCGCCTCCCAAGAGACATTACCCGAACGGAGATTAATGGCGACCAATTTACCATCAGCAAACCCAGCCACCGCGTTGTCACCGATGATCATGGGGGTCCCGGAGCCCCGTAACGTTAGCACGGGTACGTCACTCATATAGGTCCAGCGGATCGCTCCCGTGTCGTAATCGAAACCCATGAGCTTGCCATCATAGGTCTGCGCGACGACGTATTTGCCATTACCCTGTGGCGCAGACAGCACTTCACCCGACACTGAAGATCGCCATATTTCCGCACCGCTATCCGCTGACAGGCGCATCACGAGTCCTTCCGACGCACCCACAAATAGACTATCGCCGTAATGCCCAACACCGCCCGATAGGGCGAGTTCAACATCACGCTTCCAGCGGACACGTCCGGTTTCTGCATCGACACTCGCCACCTCACCCTCCGCTGAGGCACTATAAATATTGCCATTTGCCAGCAGCGGATTGATTTTATATAGCCCATCGCCCTGACCATTACCGACGCCGCGGGACCAGGCTTTATTTACCTTGACCTGTTCATCAATTTTTTGAAGTTCAACCGGCTCGCGCGGATCAAAATCATCATCACTAAACCAGCCCTTTACGGTGCTGCATCCTGTGGTAACAGACAAACTCAAGATCAGTAATAAGCGGCCAGCAGATTTCATTAGCTCGCCTCGCCAGCAGGATTATCGTCGGTCAAAACCGGCACACGAGTCTCTAGCGTGCGGACTTTGTTGTCGAGCACGGCGCTGATCTGCCCCAGCTCTGCCGATACATCGCGCCCTGCGCGATATGCCATCAGTGCATCCTCGGTCCTACCACCGGCTAAGTGAATATCGCCAATGGCTTGAAAATAGGCAACAGGATAGGCCGAGCTCCCCTGAGTCAATATGGCCAGCGCCTCAGCTTCTTTACCCTGAGCTGCCAGCACTCGTGCAAGGCGCAGTTGAATCAGTTGACCAAAGTCATCTCTCGTATCGCCGGCACTCAATGCCCATCTCAATGCTGTCTCAGCGGTCGCCAGATCATTTGCATCGACTGCCACACGTGCCTGTAACATCGCGCCAAAACGAGCATAAGTTGTGCCGCCGTGATCATCCTTCAGAATCTCGGCGAGCGCTGCTAACTGATCAGGATCTCCGCCCTCCAGCTGAGTCGCCAACATGGAGGCGTATAAATCTGAGGCCGCCTCTACCTGTGAGACCGACCAGTCTTGATATTGCTGCCAGCCAAAGGTCCCCAGCCCTGCCACCGCTACCGCGCCGACGAGACCCTTGCCATTTTCGTCCCACCAGCGCTTGAGGGCCTCTAAATCGGCCTCGTCCTGCATATGGTCTGCCACCGTATGACTCCTTTTTTGAGCGCGCTACCAATCAGGCGCTGTCTACTTTGATTAGATACTCTGACAAGAAGGATGCTAGCGCTGCGTCCGCTATCGTCCGCTGTTCGTCGTCTCCTCTTAAGGGTTTCAGCGTCACCGTGTTGGCGGCTAATTCTGCCTCACCATAGATCAATGCCACTGACGCACCGCTTTTATCGGCACGTTTAAACTGACTTTTAAAACTGCCGCCCCCAAGGTGTTGGGCAATTTCAAGCTCTGGAAACTCGCTACGCAACGCGTCGATTCTGGGCAACGCATGGGCAAGGGCCGCAGTATCTGCCGTTATGACGTACAGGTCGACCGGATGCGCGACATTAATGTCTAGCGCCTGCATGAGCAAGATCAGCCGTTCGAGCCCTACCGCAAAGCCTGCTGCTGGTGTTTGCTTGCCCCCAAATAGCGCGACTAGACCGTCATATCGTCCACCACCGCACACCGTACTCTGGGCGCCTAGCAGTGTTGTGGTCCACTCAAAAACCGTCTTATTGTAATAGTCTAGGCCTCTGACTAAACGAGGATTGACCGTATACGCAATATTCAGCGCCGCCAGATACTCAAGCAACACCTCAAACTCTTTGCGCGTTGCGACGTCGAGGTAGTCGGGTAACGAGGGGGCTAGTTCGAGTACCGCCTGCGTGCCTGGATCTTTACTATCTAAAATGCGTAAGGGATTACTCTCCAGTCGCCGCTGACTGTCGGCATCGAGTGATTCTCGGTGCTCAGATAAGTAAGCGACCAGCGCCTCTCGGTACTTTGTCCGATCAGCACTATCCCCAATACTGTTGATCTCTAACATGAGCGCATCGTCCACTCCCAACCGCCGCCAGAGCTGGCGACACAGGGCAATCAGCTCTGCATCTTGATCAGGGGTCGATACGCCAAAAGCCTCAACACCCAGCTGGTGAAATTGACGTTGTCGGCCTTTCTGCGGTCGCTCGTAGCGAAACATCGGTCCGGTATACCACAGTTTTTGTGGGGTGATCGCCAAGTTATGTTGCACCACGGCCCGAACACACCCTGCGGTGCCCTCTGGCCGCAACGTCATGCTTTTTCCACTGCGATCATCAAAGCTATACATTTCTTTTTCGACAATATCGGTGACCTCACCAATCGAACGGGCAAAGAGTCCCGTGGCCTCGATAATAGGAAGTCGAATTTCCGAATAGCCGTAGCCAGACAACACTTCCAGCGCAGCCGTCTCCATAGACTGCCACAAAGGCGTCTGCTCAGGCAGGATGTCCACCATCCCACGGATCGCTTGATATGTCGTCATAACAAATCGTCAGTGTGTGCTGGAAATAATATTGGCCTCGCGCTCTGCGCGCTTCGCCTCAATGATCTCTGCCCGTTCTCGGATAACTGATTCAAGATGGTCGACAAAATCCTGATTGCTGACTTTATGGTCGGGCTCACCCGCGATATAAATCAGGTTACTCGGTGTCGCACCGGTCAAGCCGACGTCGGCCTCGCGGGCCTCACCAGGGCCATTCACGATACAGCCAATGACCGCAACATCCATTGGCGTGCGAATATCATCAAGCCGGTTTTCCAGCGTATTCATCGTGCTGATCACATCAAAATTCTGCCTCGAGCAACTAGGGCAGGCGATGAAGTTGATACCATTAGCGCGTAACTTAAGGCTCTTCAGGATTTCGAAACCGACTTTGACTTCCTCAACGGGGTCAGCAGCAAGGGATACGCGAATCGTGTCACCAATACCCTGCATCAGCAGCATGCCCAAACCCACTGCCGATTTGACGGTGCCACCGCGCGTACCACCTGCTTCTGTAATACCCAGATGTAGCGGCTGTTCGATCTGGTCCGCTAGCTTCTGATAGGCCTCCACCGCCATAAAGACTTCAGACGCCTTAACACTGACCTTAAAATCCTGAAAATCATGACGATCCAGCATCTCAATGTTGCGCATGGCTGATTCCACTAACGCTTCGGCATTCGGTTCGGGATACTTGCGCAGTAGGTCTTTACCCAATGAACCCGCATTCACACCAATGCGAATGGGAATACCCCGATCCTGACAGGCAGCAATGACTTCTTTTACTTTTTCGTCACGACCGATATTGCCGGGGTTAATCCTCAAGCAATCCACGCCGTACTCGGCCACTTTTAAGGCAATCTTGTGATCAAAATGGATATCGGCGATCAGCGGCACATCAGCGCGTGCGCGAATGTCCCTAAATGCGTCTGCCGCTTCCATACTCGGTACCGATACTCTAACGATATCAGCGCCGGCTGCCGAAATAGCATTTACTTGGGCGACGGTCGCGTCAACATCACAGGTTTCTGTATTCGTCATGCTCTGCACCGCAATCGGCGCATCTCCGCCAATGGGGACATTCCCTACGAAAATCTGCCTACTGACTCGGCGCTTTATCGGCGACGGCTGCTTCATGGCTACTATTCTCCCCGTGACCGGCTATCGCGCCGGACTCTGCTTATCGACTCTGCCGCTCTACCCACAACCTATATTCAGACGAGTCGGGATACAAGCTTCGCAATGCCAACTCGTAACTACCCACTGTGTCCGACTCGCCCGTCGCACTGGCAATCTCGAGCCCGAGCAGCAGGCCTCTTGCCGATTGCGTCGGAGCGGTTGCTCGATAGTCATCATAATACCGCGCAGCTTCGCCAGTATCACCTGCTTCAAGTCGAAGAAATCCCATCTCCAATAAGGCGACTGAATTCCGCCGATCCATCGATAACGCTCTAGTGAAGGCAGCCTCGGCATCTTTTCTCTCATCCAACTGCAGTCGACTCAAACCCAAATTCACAAACGCCATGGGACGACCGCTGTAGAGCGTATCATCGGTCACCCGATCGAATTCGCGCTCAGCCTCGACAAATCGTCCCTGAGAATAGAGAAAGGCGGCATAGTTATTGCGCGCCCTCGACAGGGCGGGGTCAGCTTTTAAGGCCGCCTGAAACTGTGCCTCAGCGAGGGCATTTTCACCGGTACTTTGATAAACCAATGCAAAAGCCTCGAAAACTTCAGCACTATTGGGATCAATTTGCTGAGCGAGCTCTAGGTTTCGCTTCGCGTTTTCCCAATCACCCACACCAATATATTGCCGCGCAAGGGATACACGCTTCTCCACCGTCGCGTCAGGATCCGCTGACATCTGCGTGCCGCCGCTGTACTCCGTCACACAACCCGATAGCGCCGCAGCCACTCCCCCAAGACACAGACAAAACAAGATCAACGAGACCGGTTTCAGCACCACGGTATTCACGATTACGGAGTGGCTCATCCTGTTACCCTCGCTCCAACTTGATGGACCTCATTGCAACAGGCTGTGATCATCACGTCCAGCACGATGACGCGCAGATCGCCGCGTGCGATCCACCACCTCGCCAACTAGCTGACCACAGGCGGCATCGATGTCATCGCCTCGGGTTGTTCGCACCGTGACGACGAATCCCGCATCAACTAGCACTTGCCAGAATCGACTCACCGCATTGCCACTCGGTCGCTGATAGCCCGAATTAGGAAAATCATTAAACGGAATTAAATTGATCTTGCAGGGATACTCTCTGAGGAGTTCAGCCAGCTCGCGGGCCTGCTCCACACTGTCATTAACGCCAGCAAGTAGCGTGTACTCAATGGTGACAACCCGCTTTTTATCCGTTTGCGCATCAAGATACGCCTTAGCTGAGGCCAATAAGCGTGCAATCGGATATTTGCGGTTTATGGGAACAATTTGATTACGGAGGGCGTCATTCGGGGCGTGCAGGGATACCGCGAGACTCACATCGGCCCATTCAGCCAATCGATCCAAGTTGGGCACCACGCCTGATGTCGATAATGTGACCTTCCGCTTCGATAAACCATAGGCTAAGTCGTCGCACATGAGGTTCATCGCGGCAACCACATTGTCAAAATTCAGTAACGGTTCGCCCATACCCATCATGACCACATTCGTCACGACGCGCCCCTTTCCGGATTGCCACGCCTGATAAGAATTGATTGCCAACCAAACTTGGCCAATAATTTCTGCCGCACTGAGATCTCGCTGGAAGCCCTGTTTGCCAGTAGAGCAGAATGTGCAGTCGAGACTGCAGCCCACCTGAGAGGACACACATAGGGTCGCACGATCACCCTCGGGAATCAGCACTGCCTCGACCAAGCTGCCACCCTCGACAGCAATCGCCCATTTTCGGGTCCCATCTTGGGAATCTTGTTGCTCAGCAATACGAGGCGGGGTGATCTCTGCAACAGCGGTGAGACGTTCTCGCAGCGCCACACCGAGGTCAGTCATTTGAGAAAAATCAAGCACACCCCGATGATGAATCCATTTCATCACCTGCTGCGCGCGAAAACGCTTCTCACCCAGATCCATAAAAAACGCTTCAAGCTGCACCCGGGTCAGCCCCAACAGGTTGACCCGCTCCTCAGCGGGAGTGGTGGCAATCAGCTGATCCAACGCGGTCATGGCGTCGCACCTCGCTGAGATTCAGCGTGGGCAAATCTCGCTAGAGGCAAAGAAATAGCTAATCTCCCGCTCTGCCGAGGCTGCAGAGTCAGAGCCATGAACGGCATTGGCATCAATGGATTGCGCAAAATCGGCTCGAATAGTGCCGGCCGCTGCTTCCTGGGGGTTGGTTGCGCCCATCAGCTCGCGGTTGCGGCCAATCGCATCTTCCCCCTCTAGAACCTGAACGACAACAGGGCCCGAGGTCATAAACGCGACCAAATCCGGATAAAAAGGACGTTCTTTATGCTCTGCGTAAAAACCACCCGCCACTGTGTCAGACAGGTGCAGCATTTTAGCGCCGACAACCCGCAGGCCTGCTTCCTCAAATCGACTGATGATTTGACCGATGGCATTTTTCCCCACCGCATCAGGTTTGATTATCGATAAGGTGCGTTCCACCGCCATGTGTCTCTCCACTTTTTACTGTGCTGTTTTAGGGGTCTATTCCCCGCGGGCGCGGAGTATAAAGCGTTTATTGGGCAGTGTCAT
This sequence comes from Luminiphilus sp., assembly GCA_040263855.1. Classification (GTDB taxonomy): domain Bacteria; phylum Pseudomonadota; class Gammaproteobacteria; order Pseudomonadales; family Halieaceae; genus Luminiphilus. The sequence goes on from JBDQJL010000016.1 coordinate 12,645, forward strand.
GGCAACAATGCCCGTGTCTCAATGCCGCTCCGACGCGTGATTAATCGTGTATCTCGGTATCTCTATAACGAGATTCACGGTCCCCACTGGCGCCTGACAGGACAACCTAGATTCGGGCTCCAGGCCCCACGCTTTATCGAGAAAATCCTCCTCCAACTCGTCGGCTTCAGCCAGTGAGTCAAACCCCTCTCGAATGATCACATGGCAGGTGGTGCACGCACAGGACATCTCACACGCGTGCTCGATATCAATATCGTGCCGCAACAACGCCTCGCAGACGCTCTCGCCGGGCTTCGCCTCAACGACTGCCCCCTCAGGGCAAATGTCATGATGCGGTAAAACAACGATCTCAGCCATGATTGCCTCTTTTATTCAGGACTTTCGGCGTCCAGTTGACCCACTGATATACCCCGGAGTGCGCTTTGGATACTGCGATCCATTCTCCGCGCGGCAAACGTCTCACTCGCGCGTCCTAATTCTTCCGTGCGCTCGCGCATGACATCGACATCAGCCTGCTGCAACACCTGCTCTAGTCGCGCCATCCCTTCTGCTAATGTCTGCGCTTCGTCGCGGTCCAGTAAATCGCCGTCTTTTGCCAAGGCAGCGCGCAATCCTTCGAGCAACGCCTCCGCTTCGACACCGGCTTCTGCCAGCTTCCTCGCCACCATATCCTCGGCTGCAAACTCATAGCTGGCTTTTAGCATGTCAGTGATATCGCTCTCATCCAGACCAAAAGCCGGCTTTACCACGACCTCGCTGCGCGCACCGGTCTGCTGCTCTACTGCCGACACTTCTAGGATACCGTCCGCATCAACCCGAAAGGTCACTTCTATGCGCGCCGCACCCGCTACCATGGGTGGAATACCCTTAAGCTCAAAGCGAGCCAACGAGCGACAATCCGCGACCCGTTCGCGTTCGCCTTGAACAACGTGAACCACTAAACCCGTTTGCCCATCTCGTGCCGTCGTGAACTCCTGAGCTCGCGCAATAGGGATCGTACTATTTCGATCGATAATACGTTCTGCCAGCCCTCCATAGGTCTCAAGCCCCAGGGACAATGGAATGACATCCAGCAATAGCGCGTCGTTATCGCTCCGATTGCCAATCAAGATATCGGCCTGCTTGGCTGCACCCATCGCCACGACTTGATCCGGATCGAGCGTGCACAACGGTGTCTGACCAAAGCAGGCGTCAACGGCCTGAACAACAGCAGGCGTGCGCGTTGATCCACCAACCAAAACAACGCGATCGACCGAGTCAACACCGGCATCCTTTAATGCCTGTCTACAGGCCGCAAGAGTGCGCTCAATATAGGGCTCAATCAACGTCTCTAGTGTATGGCGTGTCAGTGATGTCTTGGACACGTCGCTACCCAAGCCGCTACCGTCAATCTCAACTTCAGACGACTCACTCAACGCCTGCTTGGCATCCCGTGCAATGCCCAATAGCGTGCGACGCTGACGCGCTGTGGAGTCCGTAATCCCCAACTCGGTCGTCAGATATCGCGCAATTTCACGATCGAAATCATCACCGCCCAATGCACTGTCGCCTCCAGTTGCGAGCACTTCGAATAACCCTGCGCGCATTCTGAGGATAGAGATATCAAACGTGCCCCCGCCTAGATCATAAACGGCGAGCAAAGAGGATTCTTCTGCCTGCTCGTCCAGACCGTAAGCCACCGCCGCTGCGGTGGGTTCATTCAATAAGCGTAATACCTTGATCCCAGCCAATTCGGCTGCCTGACGGGTGGCTTGGCGCTGCGCGTCATCAAAATAGGCTGGCACGGTAATCACCGCACCTGCAAGCGGGCTATCAAGCTGTGCCTCAGCGCGCATTTTGAGCGCGTCAAGGATAGCGGCAGAGACTTCTACCGGTGTTTTGTTGCCCTGATCCGTTGCAAAAGCCAGCGCACCGTCAGTCGTCAAGTTGGCATAGGGATCATCGACAACCTCTTCGCGTGCACGGCCCAACATGCGCTTCGCGGATGCAATGGTATTTTCAGGCTGTTCATTGGCTAACGCCAGCGCCGCGCCACCCACTTGAGTCGACTGCGCGCCGTAGTGGACAACCGACGGTAACGACGGCTGACCTAATTCATCCTCAAAAACGCGCACCTGCGCACCGTCGAACTGGGCAATCAAGCTATTCGTTGTACCGAGATCGATACCCACTGCCATGCTGCGAGTAACCTGCAGGTCCGGCGATTCGCCTGGCTCCGATATCTGAAGAAGCACCATTTAACGACCCCGAGCACCCGAGGCATCAGCTAACTTTTCGAGGTAGCACATCTCCTGCCAGTAGCGGGCCGCCTCTTGCCATGCCGCTTTCTGCGCAGCTTCCGCAAAGCAATCACGACTCGCGCCGTAGTGCTCGTCGATTTCGCACACCAGCGCCTGATGGTCCGCCAGATCAGACTCAGCAATCGATTCAAGGCGCTCACGCAACAGTATTTGTGTCATCAGAAAATCTGCTCCAACGCCCTCACGCTCGGCCGCCTGGAGATCGACGCCGCTATGTTGCAGCAAATATTGTGCTCGAGTGACCTCACCTTGAAGGGTGCGATACCCCGCATTGATGTCTGCACAAAACTGCGCCGCCACGCGTTGCTCCACTTGTGGCTTTCCCGCGTAGCGGTCGGGGTGAAACTGTGACAATAAGGAGTGATACACCTGCTCCAATGCAATCTCGTCAATCGTGAAACTAGGTTCAATGTTAAACAACGAGAAATAGTCGCGTGCCACTGCGCCCGCCGTCGCGTTCACGGTCAGACCGTGAAACTCTCGCCGCAACCACACTCCCCTGCTACGTTGGGGTTACGAAACTCGAGGCCCTCGTTGAGCCCCTCTTTCGCGAAATCCACCACCGTCCCGTCTAGGTAGACAAGACTTTTAGGATCCACAAACACTTTGACCCCATCAGACTCGAAAGCCGTGTCCTCTGGTTCAGCCTGATCCACAAATTCCAATACATAGGCCAACCCAGAACATCCCGACGTCTTCACCGCTATGCGGATGCCCTCGCCTCTACCGCGGCTAGAGAGCTGACGGCTGACGTGCTGCGCCGCTTCATGAGTGAGGCTAATGGCCATTTAGCTATCCTGCTTCTCGCGATAGTTCTGCACGGCGGCTTTGATGGCGTCCTCAGCCAAAACAGAACAGTGAATCTTCACTGGCGGCAGAGAGAGCTCCTGAGCAATTTCTGTATTTTTAATCGAGGCCGCTTCGTCTAAATTCTTACCCTTCACCCACTCGGTCAACAACGAGCTTGACGCGATAGCTGAGCCACAGCCATAAGTCTTAAATTTGGCATCCTCGATAATGCCATCGTCACTGACCTGAATTTGCAATCGCATCACATCGCCGCAAGCTGGAGCGCCGACCATTCCCGTTCCGATACTGTCGTCGGCTTCATCAAACTTGCCAACGTTACGGGGGTTTTCGTAGTGATCAATCACTTTGTCACTGTATGCCATGCTTATCTCCCTAATGCCTAAAAGACTACCTTAATGCGCAGCCCATTCGATGGTACTGAGGTCAACGCCATCCTGGAACATGTCCCAGAGGGGCGAGAGCTCTCGTAATTTTTCTACGGCATGACGCACACACTGTACGGCATGATCGACTTCGGCTTCCGTTGTGAAGCGGCCAAAACTGAAACGCAAAGAACTATGCGCCATCTCGTCATTCAACCCTAGCGCACGCAGCACATAGGAAGGCTCCAAGCTGGCTGAGGTGCACGCCGACCCGCTCGAGATCGCCAAATCTCTCAGTGACATGATCAGCGACTCTCCTTCAACAAACGCAAAACTCACATTTAAGGCACCCGGTAAGCGTTGCTCTCGATCACCGTTAATGTAAACCTCTGGAATGTCACTAATAGCCGCCCAAAATCGCTCACGAAGCGCCTCCAACTGCGCGGACTCTGCCGCCATTTCCTCGTGCGCTATCCGCGCTGCTTCGCCGAACCCAACCAGTTGATGTGTCGCCAGGGTGCCCGATCGCATACCACGCTCGTGGCCACCGCCATGCATTTGCGCCTCTAGACGAACGCGAGGCTTGCGGCGGACATAGAGCGCGCCAACGCCCTTCGGGCCGTACATTTTATGTGCCGACATCGACAGCAGATCGACCTTCATCTGCTCCATATCAACCGGTATCTTGCCCACTCCTTGCGCACCGTCAACATGAAACAGGACACCTGCAGCGCGGCAAATCTCACCGATTCCTGCGATATCGTTGACGACACCGATTTCATTATTGGCATGCATCACGCTCGCCAAGATCGTGTCCTCTCGCAGCGCAGCTTGCACCATTTCAGGCGTCGTCAAACCTTGCGCATCAGGATCTAGATAGGTGACCTCGTAACCCTCGCGCTCGAGTTGGCGGCAGGTATCGAGTACCGCCTTGTGCTCAATTTTAGAGGTGACAATGTGCTTACCCTTCTTGTGATAAAAGTGCGCTACCCCTTTTATCGCCAAGTTATCTGACTCAGTGGCACCCGAGGTCCACACGATCTCGCGAGGATCTGCATTGATCAGTTCGGCGACTTGACTGCGCGCATTCTCAACCGCTTCCTCTGCTTTCCATCCAAAGACATGAGAGCGAGATGCCGCGTTGCCGTAAACACCTTCAGTCGACATGCAGGCGGTCATCGCGGCGACGACTCTCGGGTCTACCGGCGTCGTCGACAGATAGTCGAGGTAAATGGGGGTACTAACAGTCACTGGTGCATTCATTGCTTTTTCATCTCACTCGAGCCTGTCGGCTCATGTTATGTATCGTAGGGGCCACTTCTGAATCACCCCGAGTACGTTATCCCAAGGACAACGTTTGCAATAAGCCCTCAGCCGGACGCGAACGACTCCGCTCTTTTTGGCGCCGTTCCATAAGATCTCCGAGACTGATCTGACTCAGAAAATCGTGTATCTGACCCGACAAGTCCTCCCACAAATCATGTGTCAGACAGGTCTCTCCATGGTGACAGTTGCCTTTACCCTGACAATTGGTAACGTCAACCGCCTCATCTACTGCATCGATAATCTGCGCGACAAAAATATCCGTGCCGCTCCTCGCTAACCGATACCCACCACCCGGGCCCCGCGCACTGATCACTAACTTGCCCCGCCGCAGCTTGGCAAACAACTGCTCCAAGTAAGACAGGGATATTTCCTGTCTTCCCGATATATCTGCCAATGACACCGGCTTAGGACCACCATTAATGGCCAGATCCAACATAGCCGTGACGGCATAGCGTCCGCGCGTTGTTAACTTCATGCCAAGGATTGTGCTATTCCTGACTATTTTAGTCAAGAATTACCTAAAGTGGTTTAACTTCTTGAGCGGCGGGCCGTATTTTGTGTTTCCGTGAGAATACCGCGCAAAATATTGAGCTCCATTTCATCGAGTCGAACCCGATTAAATAAGCGGTTTAACCTAGGCATTAACTGTTTGGGCGCCTCCGGATCCAAAAATCCAATATCGACCAAAGTGGTCTCAAGATGCTCATAAAATCGGGCCATATCGCTCGCTTTGGCAAAGGGGGTATCCCACTCGGCGTCCTCGGGCACCCCTGTCTGGTCGCCCACCTGCAACATTCGCAGCTCATAGGCGACAATTTGTACCGCCATCGCCAAATTCAAGCTCGAATAACGCTCGTGCGTCGGAATGTGACAGTGCAGATTGCAGCGCTGCAGCTCTTCATTTAGCAATCCACGATCCTCTCGGCCAAAAAGGATAGCGACACGCTCTGAGGAAGCATGTTGCGCGATACGCTGAGCACACTGCCGCGCGTCCTGAATCGGCCATGGGATACGGCGGGTTCTGGCACTCGTACCGACCACAAATTGACACTCTGCGATAGCCTCATCGAGGGTTTCCACCACGCGCGCGTTTTCCAGAAGGTCACCCGCTGATGCAGCGCGCCAAACAGCCTCTGGAGCGGGATAGTTCAGCGGTGCTACGAGGGTGAGTCGCGTTAAACCCATATTTTTCATCGCCCGCGCCACGCCACCAATGTTGCCACTGTGAGTGGTATTAACCAAAACGATGTCGATATTCTCGGCATTCATAGTGTAGTGCCCCTCATGTGGCCTGCCAGCATCAAGTGTCTCGGCCAACGAGTATTGTGCGCACCGCTGACGTCGCAAGCATGACGATCTGAATTCAATAATGAATGGATATCCGCGCCGAGTTTACCAGAGACGTATCCGCGTCCCTCTGCCCCTGCTATCATCCGCCGCGTCCTCAGGCTGAGATACCGCATGGAACCCACTGCTACCATAGCGCTGCGTGCCGCCCGCAAAGCGGGAGACCTCATTGTGCGTGCCTCCGACGACATGGATCGAGTCGGCTTTAGGACTAAAGGAGCCGCAGATTACGTCACCGACATCGACATTGCGGCGGAAAAGGAAGTTCTGTACCACCTCAATAAAGCCTATCCAGAGCATCGCTTCCTCTGTGAGGAGAGCGGCCTGTCGGGTAACGAGGATTCTGAGTACACCTGGATCATTGACCCACTCGATGGCACCAGTAATTTTATGCGCGGCATACCTCATTACGCTGTCAGCATCGCTTGTCTGCATCGCGGCAAGATTGAGCATGCGGTGGTTTATGATCCTGTCAGACGAGAGGAGTTTATTGCCTCGCGAGGCCGAGGGGCACAGCTCAATGGTCATCGTATCCGAGTCTCTGATCGCAAAGAACTGCAAGAGGCCCTAGTGGGCACCGGTATTCCTTTTTTAGGGCATTGCGACCAGCACTTAGATTGGTATACCCAATCGCTCGCTGCAGTGACTAGCCGCTCCATGGGCGTTAGACGGGCTGGCGCAGCCACCCTTGATCTTGCCTATGTCGCGGCGGGCAGACTGGACGGCTTTTGGGAAATGGGACTCAGCGAGTGGGATATCGCCGCAGGGGCACTCCTGATCCGCGAGGCCGGTGGATTGATGACTGATTTATCGGGAGGGGAGCACTGGTATGACAGCGGCAATGTAGTCTGTGGTAACAGCAAGCTGATGCGTCAGTTACTGCCACTGGTCAGGTGGTCAGGCGCGACGTAAGCGGGTCTCAGAAGCGCAGGGTAAGCGCTCCTGCAAGAGAAGCAGCCGAGCGGATTACGGCAGCATGCCCTCCTGATCCGCTCCCTCTCGCTCTGGCACCATGACATCCTCTTTGCTCACGCCAAGTTGCAGTAGCGTGGCAGAGGCAACATACATCGAAGAATAGGTCCCAACGGTCACGCCCACTAGCAGTGCCACCGCGAAGCCAAAAATCATTTCGCCGCCAAATAGGGCCAGTGCAGCTAACACCAGCAGCGTGGTCAGTGACGTGACTAATGTTCTACCCAGCGTCTCAGTCAGCGAGATATTAATCACATCAATCGCCTGAGCCCGCCGGATTTTGCGCAGATTTTCTCTGATCCGATCGGACACGACAATCGTGTCGTTGAGTGAGTACCCGACTACCGCCAATAGCGCGGCGAGCACCGTGAGATCAAATTCGAGACCGGTGAGTGAAAAGAACCCCAGCGTCACGATCACATCATGGGCCAGTGCGAACACTGCACCCAAGGCAAATTTTATCTGGAAACGAAAGGCAACATAGAGCATCACCAGACCCAGCGCGGTCAGCATGGCAATGCCCCCATCGTCGCGCAGCTCATCCCCCACCTGCGGCCCCACAAACTCAATGCGGCGCAATTCAATCGCCATGTCGGTGCTGCTGCGCAGTTTGTCCACCATCAGTGCACCCTGCTCGTCGGAGTAGCCATCAGGTAGGCGCACTAGTACATCTCGGTCTGTACCAAAGCTAACAACTACGGCGCCTTCGTACCCCTCCTCAGCCAATACAGATCGAATCGAGCCCAAATCAGCACTGTCGCTATAGGACACTTCGATCAGCGTACCGCCCGTAAAGTCGAGACCCCAGTTCAGTTGCTGCAGGCTCAAAGAAGCCACAGCCGTCGCAATGGCCAACCCCGATAAGGCGATGGCAACCCAGCGCCACTTCATGAAAGGAATTGGATTCATTCCTCTGCTCCTTGCGCCGCAACCTGAGCGCGACCGACGCCACCGATTGACAGTGCCCGCACCCTTCTCCCGCCGTAAAATAAATTAACCAGCGCTCTCGTTCCGATAATGGACGACAGCATCGAGGTGATAATGCCGACTGATAACGTGACCGCAAACCCCTTGATCGGGCCAGTGCCGATCGCGTAAAGAATGATCGCAACAATCAGCGTTGTGATATTGGCATCTAGTATCGTGACAACGGCGCGATCAAAACCCTGACCAATCGCTGTTTGAGGAGGCGCCCCGCCCCGAATTTCTTCCCGAATGCGCGCAAAGATCAGCACATTGGCATCGACCGCCATGCCCACGGTGAGCACGATACCGGCGATACCCGGCAGTGTTAGCGTGGCACCCAACAACGACATAACGGCCACCAACAATACCAGGTTGCCGGTTAGGGCAAGCACCGCCGCAACGCCAAAGACCCGGTAGTAGAACATCATAAACACGACCACCAGCGCCAAACCCACTTGCACTGACTTCGTACCCAGGCGAATATTTTCGGCCCCTAAGGATGGCCCCACCGTGCGCTCTTCCACGAAGGTAATGGGCGCCGCCAATGCGCCCGCGCGCAACATGAGCGCCAGCTCTGACGCTTCACCGGGATTATCCAGTCCGGTAATTTGGAATTGTGCGCCCAGTGCCGACTGAATCACCGGCGCGGTCAGCAGCTTCTTTTCGTCGTAGGGAATACGTTTGGCCACCTCTTCCCCAGATTCCGTCACTTCGTAACGTGTCCGATACTTGCGCTCAATGAACAACACGCCCATGCGACGCTTCACATTGGCACGCGTCGCACGAGACATCAGCATGCCACCCTCGCCATCCAAACTAATGGAGACATTGGGCTGGCTGTTCTGATCAAAACCAGCCTGCGCATTAGACACACTTTCGCCTGAGATGATCACGTCGCGCTCTAGCCACTCGGTCATACCCTCGCGGCCTGCGCTACGATACTCAAATCGCTGTCGCTCAGATATCGGCGCATTGGCCTCGGCAACGAGTCGGAACTCGAGATTAGCCACCTTACCCAAAATACGCTTCGCTTCTGCCGTGTCTTGAATGCCAGGCAGCTCTACAACAATCCGATTACGGCCTTGCCTCTGCACTAATGGCTCGGAAACACCCAACTCATTGACGCGATTGCGGATCGTGGTCAGGTTTTGCGTCACCGCATAGTCCACCAGCTCAGTGATCGTTTGCTCGGTGACTGTTGCATATAAAAACCAGGTCTCCCCCTCATCCACTCGATCGAGGAATAACTCAGGGTAAAGCTCTGCGACCAGCTTTCGTGCGGCCTCCCGATCTGCCTCGGCGCGAAACTGCATCACAGCGCGCTGACCATCGAGGTTTACTCGTCCGCGAACCCGCTCTTCACGCAGCCGCTTTTTGATGCCTACCTCGTATTGCTCAAGCCGCCTATCCGTTGCCGCAGCAACGTCAACCTCTAACTTAAAATGGACGCCGCCGCTCAAATCAAGCCCTAACTTCATTGGCGTTGCGCCGCCCTGCAGCAGCCAGTCTGGTGTCGTCGGTGCCAAATTGAGTGCCACAATAAAGCCATCACCGAGTTCTCTCGCCACGACGGCCTGAGCACGCAATTGCTGATCACGATCTGTCAATCTCAAAAGAGCAGATTTACCCTGCTCCTGAATCACCTCACCAAAAAAGGAGATTCCCGCATCGGTCAGCGCCTGCTCGGCACGGCCAAGTATTGGCGTATCGATCTTCTGAGAACTGCTGGCACCGGCGATCTGCAATGCGGGATCGGGAGCATATAAATTGGGCGCGGCGTAAAAGAAACCGCCGGCGACCACAATGAGTATCAGCAAATTTTTCCAGAGGGGGTAATGATTAATCATCGCGTTATCGTCGTTGTGTTGGTGACGTCAGGTCTGTGAAATAGGCGCGGAGTGTACCGACTCAATGGCCGCAACACCACGTCAGTGTCATCCGAGCCACACGCGCGCATTGCGAAACAATCGCATCCAGCCGGAATCCTGATCCCATTCCGAGGGACACCAAGACATTTGCGCCGCGCGGAAAACGCGTTCTGGATGGGGCATCATAATCGTGACTCGACCATCGGTATTGCACAACCCGGTGACCCCGCCCGGTGACCCATTCGGATTGAAAGGGTAATTTTCCGTCACATTTTGGTGGTGATCGATAAAACGCATCGCGACCAAACCCTCAGCCTCAAGGGCGTTTTCACTGCTTGCCGCCGAGAACTGAGCGCGTCCCTCACCGTGCGCCACAACAATTGGCAAATAGGAGCCTTCCATGTCTTTGAATAAAATAGACGGCGAGGACTCTATTCGCACTAACGACAAGCGCGCCTCATACTGTTCGGAATGGTTGCGGGCAAAACGGGGCCAATAGTCGCTGCCCGGAATGATCGACTGTAATGCAGACATCATCTGACAACCGTTGCAGACCCCCAGCGAAAAAGTATCTGTTCTGGCAAAAAACTGCTCAAAGCGACTCCTGACGGCATCATTGAACAAAATACTCTTTGCCCACCCCTCGCCAGCTCCCAGCACATCCCCGTATGAAAACCCACCGCAGGCAGCCAACCCATGGCAATCGGTCAGATCTTGTGTACCCGCCATGACATCACTCATATGGACATCAACCGCCGTAAATCCGGCCCGATCAAATGCCGCGGCCATTTCCATCTGACCATTCACCCCTTGCTCTCGTAAAATGGCCACGCGCGGTCGACTGCCGGTCGCAATGAAAGGCGCGGCAATATCTTCGTCACAATCGTATGTAAGCGCCGTCGATAAACCGGGATCGGCTTGTTGAATCGCAGCAAATTCTTGATCGGCACATTCGGCATTATCGCGTCGTCGCGCGATCGCGTGACTGGTCTCACTCCACAGTGCCTGCAACGCACCTCGATTGCTATCGATCAGTTCGAAGTGCGCTGTATTTACGACAACCCGCTCGTCCAGTCGCGGCGTCGCCACGGATGACACCATATCTTTCAAGCCCAACTCAGCCGCCAGAGACACGATAGCGTCGACATGTTCCGTCGCAACTTGAATAACGGCGCCAATCTCCTCGGAGAAAAGCCTTGCGGCGGCGGTTTCGCGATCCACCGCAAGGTCGATCTGCAGCCCACAGCGGCCCGCAAACGCCATCTCTAGCAGCGACACCAGTAATCCACCATCTGACCGATCGTGATAGGCCAAAATCCAGTCTTTCGATTTGAGCGCGAGCACGAAATCAAATAGTGCCTGCATGTCTTGTGGCGAGACGTCTGGCGGTATCTGCCCCAATTGATTCCATACCTGAGCCAATACCGAACCCCCTAACCGGTCCTGTCCACGGCCGAGATCAATCAGTAATAGCGTCGTATCTTCGCGCGGCAACAATGCGGGGGTCAGTACCTCACGAACATCACCACAAGGCGCAAATGCGGACACAATTAACGAAACCGGCGCGGTCACAGCGCGATCCTGCCCTGCCTCCTGCCAAGCCGTGCGCATCGACATGGAGTCCTTACCCACCGGAATCGTGATCCCCAATGCGGGACAGAATTCGAGCCCCACCGCAGCTACCGTGTCATACAGAATCGCATCGTCACCAGCATGATCCGCCGCACACATCCAATTCGCCGATAGCTTGATATCAGTGAGCGACACGACCGGCGCCGCCAACAAATTAGTGAGGGCCTCGGCCACCGCTATGCGTCCCGAAGCGGGGCCACTGAGCAAGGCAACTGGCGTCCGTTCGCCCATTGCCATGGCTTCACCCTCATGAGAATCCAAAGACACCGTCGTCACCGCACAGTCGGCGACTGGGACTTGCCACGGGCCCACCATTTGATCGCGCGCAACCATGCCCGTCACACTGCGATCACCGATAGTGATCAAAAAGCTTTTTGAGCCGACCGCGGGAAACGTCAACACCCGCTCAACTGACTCGGCCAACGACAAGCCTTGGTGATCGAAGGCGTCGCCCAGCATCGCCGGACGAGTAGTTCGACGATGCATTTTAGGTGGCTTACCAAATAACAGCGACATGGGCAGATCAATGGGCACGCCAGCAAATTGCTTATCTGTGACCGCCAAATGCATCGCTTGCGTCGCCTCGCCCACGACGGCAAAGGGGCAGCGCTCTCGATCACAGATCCTCTCAAAAATGGCCAATTGCTCAGGTTCGACAGCCAGCACGTAACGCTCTTGAGATTCGTTGCACCAGATCTCAAGCGGCGTCATACCCGGCTCATCGTTGGGGATATCGCGTAGCTCAAAACGCCCGCCTCGGCCGCCATCTTTAACGAGTTCTGGCAAGGCATTACTTAAACCACCGGCACCCACATCGTGAATAAACGCAATAGGGTTATGCTCGCCTAGGCTCCAGCAGGCATCGATCACCTCCTGACACCGCCGCTGTATTTCTGGGTTTTGGCGTTGTACCGAGGCGAAGTCTAGATCCTCAGCACTGTCACCGCTGGCCATAGATGAAGCGGCACCGCCGCCGAGACCAATCAGCATGGCCGGCCCGCCCAACACGATGAGTTTTGCGCCGGCAGCGTAATCCCCTTTTTCAACGTGTTCTTGCCGGATATTGCCGTAGCCCCCCGCGATCATAATGGGTTTGTGATACCCGCGAACCCCACTGACTTCATCTGACTCAAACGTCCGAAAGTAACCGGCAATGTTGGGGCGACCAAATTCGTTATTAAAAGCCGCAGCGCCAATGGGGCCATCGATCATGATCTGCAGCGGCGATACGATGCGACCTGGCCTTCCGTACTGTAATTCCCAGGGTCGCGGCAGATCAGGGATTTCTAAATGAGACACCGAAAAACCGGCCAATCCGACTTTTGGCCGCGAACCGCGTCCCACCGCACCCTCATCACGAATCTCTCCTCCCGCGCCTGTTCCCGCGCCCGCAAACGGCGCAATGGCGGTCGGATGATTATGGGTTTCTACCTTCATCAAAAGGTGGATGGCTTCGTCATTGAAGCGCCATACTTGATCGACTGGGTCGGGGTAAAAGCGACCTGCGGTATGACCGGCTACGACAGCGGCATTATCTGAGTAGGCAGATAACACGTTCTCCCCGCCTACCTCGTGGGTATGCCGGATCATGGCGAACAGGGAGTGGTTTTCATCAACACCATCAATTTCCCAACTGGCATTGAATATTTTGTGCCGGCAATGTTCTGAGTTTGCCTGTGCAAACATCATCAATTCGATATCGCGAGGGTTTCGTCCAAGCGTCTCAAAGGCTTCGGCAAGGTAATCTAGTTCGTCGTCGACCAGCGCCAAACCCAGTTGCGCATTAGCCTCAGCGAGTGCGCGCTGCCCCTGACCCAGCAGATCGATCTCGGTATAGGTCGCCGGCTCCATGCGATCAAACAGTGGCGCCACGGCGTCCATAGAGTCGACAACCGTTTCCACCATACGATCATGAATGACCGCATCCAGTGCACTGCAATCGTCTCCTGACAGAAGACCTTCTATGCCGAACACCGTCACTCGCTCAACCCGTTGCACATGCGCAAACCCGCAATTGCGCGCGATATCAGTGGCTTTGCTAGACCAGGGTGAAATAGTACCGAGGCGCGGCATGACAATGCGCTGTCCCGGTCGGGTCAGCGCGCTAGCATCAGCTAGGTCGTCGGTGCCGGGCTGCAGGAGCGCTGCCAGTCGCAGTGCATCAACCGATTGCTGCTCCGCGACATCAACCGCATACGCGTAAACCACCTCACGCAGTTGCCAGTCTCCGTCCAATGCAGCGATTTCCGCCGCAAGCAGCTGAAAACGCGCGCTGGACAACGCGGGGGATCCTGGCAGGACGAGCATCTGGAATTCCTGAACAACTGGGCAACTGGATTATACCCCTTCGACGATTAAGGGTGCAGACCCCCAAACAAACGGGCTCAATAAGGACTGCAATATTTTGTCACCCGACGACAGGACCCTCTACAATTACATGATGTCGATCCGCTCTCTACTCATTATCGTGGCAGCGCTGCTCTGCAGCTGCCATGACACGTCCGATCTCTCACCTATTGAAGCAGGGGGTGAGCTCGTCATGCTGACGCGGAATACCCCCACTAGTTATTATTTTGAGGGTGACAACGAGGCGGGGCTCGACTATGCGCTGGTGCGCGCATTTGCCGAACAACACGGTATGACGCTCCGCGTGAAAGTTGCCTTTAGTCTGCCTGAGTTGTTTGCCATGTTAGCTCGCGGCGAGGGTCACATTGCGGCTTCTGGACTCACTCAAAGCGCTCAACGCGATAAAACATTTCAGGCCTCTGTGCCCTATCTGCAGCAGCAAGCACTGGTGGCGTATAAATCGGGAAAGTTGCGCCCTCGATCGCTAGCGCAATTGATCGGGCGCGACCTAGTAGTGGTCGCGGGAAGTGCTCATAACGAACTTCTGGAAAGCCTTCAGACCGAACTACCTGAGTTGTCTTGGCGGGAAATACACACCGTTGATTCGTTAGAGTTGATGCAACTCGTTACTGAAGAAAAGGCAGAGCTGGCGGTCGTGAATTCTCTGGCATTGAGTGTGGAACAACGCCTTTTTCCCAGAGTTGTGGCGGGATTAGAGGTCGGCGAGCCCTCGCCGGTAGTGTGGTATTTGTCTCAGCCTTCTGACGATGCAGTCTTGCTGAAGCTGGTCAACCAGTTTATTCAGCAAGCTCATCAGAACGGGGATATCACAAAATTAAAAAGACAATACTTTGGACCCTACAAAAATGCATCGCGGGTTGAGTCACTGACTTTCCAGCGAAAAATAGCGACGGATCTGCCGCCATGGCAACCCCTCATTCAGCGCGTTGCACTGGAATACCAAATGGACTGGCAGCTACTTGCGGCAATGGCCTATCAAGAGTCTCATTGGAATCCCAAAGCACGATCTACCACGGGGGTCACAGGTATGATGATGCTGACTCGCATTACTGCTGAAGAATTGGGCGTTCAGGACCGCACCAACGCACAACAAAGTCTTCGCGGCGGCGCTCGGTTTTTCAAAAATCTGTTACGGCGACTCCCCACAGATATAGAAGAGCCAGACCGGACGTACATGGCGTTAGCCGCCTACAACATCGGCATGGGGCATTTAGAAGACGCAAGAATCATGACACAGCAGGCTGGGAACGACCCGCATCTTTGGCCAGATGTGAGAGCGCAGCTTCCGCTACTGCAACATCCTGAGGTGTTTCCCATGACTAAATTTGGCTTCGCCGACGGCCCGCAAGCAGTAACCTATGTCGACAATATCCGTCATTATGAAGGGATGTTGAAACTGCAGTCCCTGCCAGAGGATCGCATAGCGCCGCCCATTGACGTGGGCACGCTGTTGCCCGAATCGCTGCGCGCCATCACCCTCCCCGTACTCTGAATCCTCAAGTGGCGGCCTGCCGCCGCGCCTGAAAAAAGGCTCGTAATAGCGCGGCAGACTCTGCCTCGGCCAATCCTTCGTGCCAATGAACTCGATGATTGAGCAGAGGATTATCAAGGGTCTGCGCTGCGCTAATCACTGCTCCAGAGCGCGGTTCACGCGTGCCAAAAATCAGCGTTTTCACCCGTGCATGGACCAAGGCACCACAACACATCGTGCACGGTTCTAAAGTGACATAGAGCGTGGTGTCCGGCAGTCGGTAATTGCCCTCTCTGACCGCCGCGTCCCGAAGCACTCTGATCTCTGCGTGAGCGGTCGGATCCTGCAACTCAATTTGGGCATTACCACTATTGGCGAGTACGTTTTGATCACGGGTCAGTACTGCGCCCACAGGCACCTCACCGCGACTTGCGGCACGGTGCGCCTCGTCCAGCGCCAAAGCCATGCATTGCCGATCCCATTCGCTAAAGGTCACAACGGTGCCTCGCTATAAAAACGCCAACACAGCAGGGCCAGGGCGCTGCGGTGGGGTGAGAACACTGCGCCGCTGGCAATCACTTTTTTCTCATCGGGTCGCTCCGACCAAGACATGATGCGGCCGAATCCCACCCGGACAGCCAGATCGCCGCTCGGCCAAATATCGGGACGTCCCAGTGCAAACATCATGTACATATGCGCCGACCATCGCCCCAATCCTTTAACCCCTGTAATCGCTGACTCCACCTCGTCGTCGCACAAGCGAGGTAACTGCTTTAGCGGCAGCGCATCAGAGACCACTGCCTCTGAGAGCGCCTGCAGGTAGCTTATTTTTTGACGCGATAATCCGGCCTCTCGCAGCGTTTCTGGAGCGAGTGCCAACACAGAAGACGGCGTCAGCTCAGTGCCGACCGCGCTTTCAACACGCGTGGCAATTGTTTCCGCGGCTTTTGTCGAGAGCTGCTGCCCAATAATGATGCGAGCCAGTGACGCAAAAGAGTGATCGCGCCGTCGCGATGCGGGGTAACCCACCTGACTCAGCGCTACTTGGATGGGAGGATGGTCTCGTGACAGCGAGTCTAACGCGCGCCTGATACCACTCTCCGTTAAGGCAAAGCGCGCGGTCATCCCTTGGCTAAGATCGATTCAGCCATGAACGGGGTACCCCAGCATACCGTGAGCAAAGCCAACCAGCCCATAGATCACGATAGCGGCACTGAAGGCACCCATCTCACGAACCCATACGATTGGGCGTTGCTCTCGCACCGGTCGGTCGTCTTGCCGATTAATCAGCACCACTGCCAGCACTGCCCAGATCAGCAGACCACCAAAGAGAATCAGTGATGCCAGATCTCCATTAACCAACAAATGCGCAACAGCCCACAGCTTGATCGCGGTCAATTGAGGATGCCGAACGAAACGCGTAATGTGCGCCCCCGTGAGTGAACTCGCAATAATATAAAAACCGACTAACACCAACAGATTATTGATGCCAACCAGGCCACTTTGCCGCACCCACCAAACAGGTCCATCAACCTGCTGATAACCGAGGGTCATCAGAACGACCGATCCTATAATCGATAACGCCACCAGTGGTCTGCCTGCTCCACCCATCCGAGACCGCCATGTCGGTGCCACTCTCTTCAACAAGTGAGCGACACTCCATAGCAACACGCCTGACCCCAACCAACCCATGGTTACCGCTCCCCTCTAGTGACCGGCGCAATAGTGACGGGCGAAGTCGTTGCCCGCGGAGCCTCCCTCGGCGTCAATGGCCTCTGCGTCCGCAATACTGATGACTCTTATTTAGCCGCCCGCTTGCGCAATGCGGCCAGCCGTTCACCCATCGCGCTGTAGTCTACGGTTTTAGCAAAGGCATTACCTCGTTCGCCTTCTAGCACTAGGGCATCGCCCAAGTTTTGTTTCGCACCATCATTCATCAACGCTTTTAGCGCGACCACCGCTTTGCGGTCGCCGTCGGCAACTTGGGCTGCACTTTCCAGCGTCTCGTCCATCAGGGTCTCTGGGCTGCAAACGCGATTCACCAGCCCCCAGGCCTCTGCACACTGCGCATCAATAAAATTACCCGCCAAACTCATTTCACGAGCACGGTTGATGCCAATGATACGGGTCAATTTTTGAGACAAACCCCATCCCGGTAAAATCCCTACCCGCGCATGCGTATCGGCAAAGCGGGCAGCGGTGCTCGCGAACAAATAATCACACGCCAGCGCCAACTCAAAACCACCTGTCACAGCCGCGCCATTGATCGCGCCTATGATCGGTTGCGGGCATTGTTCTAATGCAGCGACGATAGGCGAGGCTGGGCCCAAGCCCACCCCCGACGTGAGCAGTTCTGGCTCATCCGACAAAGCCTTTAAATCAACACCCGCGCAAAAACTGCGGCCCGCGCCTGTGAGGACAATAGCGCGCACCGTCGCCGAACTAGCGAGTGCTGTGAAGGTCTCAGTAATCGCTTCAGAAAGCGCTCGATTCAGCGCGTTATTGGCTTCGGGACGATTCAGGGTGACCAGTGCGACACCCGACTGTTCTGCTATCGTTACGACAGACATTTTGCTCTCCGCGTCAACTCGTTGGTCGGCATTCTAGGCTGACCTTTCAGCGCAAAACAACAGACACCATGCAACGCGAATAGCCCCGCTCGGCCATGCGAATAGTCTCACTCACCGAGCAGGATCACCCCATTTGTCGCCAGAGGACATTACCAAGCTGGCTGCATGCACACCTGTTCAGGCATGGCATTGGGCTGGGTGGGCAATAAATATAACCGGACAAATGTCAGTCCAAACAAAGCGCCGAGGCCAAGCCGCTTCGCCTTGGCCGCAATACCAGCTTTGCCCTCTAACGCGTCACGACCCATTTGCAATTCCCGCATTCTCTCGAGCCCAGCGCGGAAGCGAGGATCATCGGTATTGAGCGTCAATGGAAAGACTTGTCGTGAAATCTCAGTTGTGATGTCAAAGACTTGATAGTCGAATTCTGTGACATCCATCCCAAAGGCCTCATAGAGCTTTGGTCGAGAATGATCTCTGACATACATCGTCGAATACACCGCGACCAAAAAGAAACGAATCCAGAGTTTATTGAAACCCCGCAATAGCTTTGGATCCGACCTCATAATGAGCGCGAAGGCTTCACCATGCGCAAATTCGTCGTTACACCATTCAAGAAACCATTTAAAGATCGGATGGAATCGCTTTTCTGGATGTCGCTCAAGATGTCGAAAGATAGTGATGTAGCGCGCGTAGCCAATTTTTTCAGACAAGTAGGTGGCATAGTAAATAAACTTAGGCTTGAAAAAGGTGTATTCCTTCTCGCGCTTCAACACGCCCAAATCGACAGCGACACCCAGTTTGTTTAACGCTTTATTAATAAAACCCGCATGGCGAGACTCGTCTCTCGCCATATAGCGCATCAGTTTAGATATCTCGGGGTTACTCACATTTTTTTCAATTTCTTGGTAGAGCACGCAACCAGAGTACTCAGCAGTAATCGACGATACCAAGAGATCTAAAAACTCCTCTTTGAGCGCTGGATCAGCATCCAGAATCGCCGGATCGTAATCATAGGTTTGCTTAAAGTGACCTCGATTCGTGTCGAGCTCAAACGCACGCATCATCTGATCCCACTCCGCCCGCACCGGCGTGACGTCTATATGCTCCATCGCCGGATAGTCAGTGCAGTAAAATCGAGGCGCTAGCGCCCTGCCCTCCAACGCTTGCTGGGTCGTTAGATTGACCGCCGCGTCATCGTCGCTGCTTAACTCACTCATTGTATTCCCCCATTTGATCTTGCTACATAGTGCGGACTGTTTAACCGATTCCCACAACCAGTGTCTAACTTTTTTACCATATATATGTCAATTTTATTTGACTATTGACCCGGTAGCAAGCAACCTGCGCCAAAGGAGTCACCGCGCTGCGGCGACCTAACGCGCCAGAAACAGGGGCAACATGTCAGATAATACGGCCCAAGAAGACTCCCAAGCAGACTACAGCGGCTCGCAACACGCTGAAAACGCTGTGTTTCATCTATGCTACGTCAGCACAGAAACCGAGCATTTCACTCAAGAGGATCTCGTTGCGCTGCTAGGGGTCGCACGCGCCGCCAATACCGAGCACGACGTGACGGGCTTACTCCTCTACCGGGAGGGCTCTTTTTACCAACTGCTCGAAGGCAAACAATCCGCGGTCAATCACATCTTTGAGGTGATTAAACAAGATCCTCGGCATAAAGAAGTGCGCATACTGTTCAGTGGTGAGACAGAAACCAGAGAATTCTCAGACTGGCGAATGGGGTTTTTGAATCTAGATGGCGTGAACCCAGAGGCACTTGCGGGCTTTTCAAATTTCCTGACATTGGACGCCCAACCACAGGAATTTCTCGAAAATTTGAGCCGCGGAAAACGCCTGGCACTGATGTTCAGGACAATGCTTTAGACCGAGATCGGAACTGCGGCCGCCATACGCCCAGCGCCACATTAGCAGTGGCAACCAAACCAATCAGCACCAGAGAGGACTGTTCCGCTGGCAGGTTTTGCGCCAGCAGTGCCAGCTGAGTGGCATCATTGAGGGCGGCTTCGGCAAGACGCGCCTCTTTGACAATCGGGCTCTGAATGCCCAGCAAGGTCCCCTCCAACATGACGACCGTAGTGATAAACTTAGCCCACGCCCAAGGCGCATTGTGAAACCCTGACACCAGCGCCATCGAAAACAAGCCAAAGAGCAAAGACAGCACCAAAGATGGGAGTAGCAGTAAGACGGCAATTCTTTCCATCGCCCGACGGCCCGACGCATAGAGGTTCAGCGCCTGATCTGGGTCAGGTAACTGCTGATGCAACACCCACAGCACAGCAATCGCACCCAGAAAGGCGATGGCCGTCATCGAGTGACCAAACTTGAGTAATTGCCTCATGCTATTCCTCGCGTGCTTTTGAAGGTTGGCATCAGTAAACTCGTAGCGGTGTTAGCAACATGCCCAGAACCCTATAAACTCAAACGAGCAACGATAAACCACGGGACCCCTACAGTATGAATTCGACGTACCCCACTTTACAGTACGGTCACGATGAGGAAATTGGTTTACTCAGACAAACGCTCAGCCAATTTGCTGCGCAAGAAATTGCACCCCAAGCCGCCGAGATCGATCGAAACAACGACTTTCCAAATGATTTATGGCCCAAGTTGGGTGCGCTAGGACTACTGGGCATTACCATTCCTGAGGAATATGGCGGCAGCGGCATGAGTTATCTGGCCCACGCGATCGCTATGGAGGAGATTTCTCGGGCGAGTGCGTCCGTGGGGCTTTCTTATGGTGCTCACTCCAATCTGTGCCTGAATCAAATCAGATTAAATGGTACCGAGGAGCAAAAACTGCAGTATTTACCCGCCTTGTGTAGCGGAGAGCATGTTGGCGCGCTGGCGATGTCAGAACCCAGCGCGGGCTCTGACGTCGTGAGTATGCGACTGCGAGCGGAGCGGCAAGGCGACGAGTTTGTCCTGAACGGCAATAAAATGTGGATTACCAATGGCCCGGACGCAAATGTCTATGTCATCTATGCAAAAACCGACCCTGAAGCAGGCTCTAAGGGTATAACCGCTTTCATTGTAGAGCGGGATACACCTGGATTCTCACGATCACCCAAGCTCGACAAATTGGGGATGCGCGGATCCAATACCTGCGAATTAGTCTTTGAAAACTGCCGAGTCCCAGCAACACAGATCTTAGGTGAAGTCGGGGCTGGCGTCCGTGTGCTGATGTCAGGACTAGACTATGAGCGCGCCGTACTAGCGGGGGGACCTGTTGGCATACTTCAGGCCTGCCTTGATGTGGCATTGCCCTACGTACACGAGCGTGAGCAGTTTGGGCAATCCATTGGCGAGTTTCAGTTGGTGCAGGGTAAATTGGCCGATATGTATGCGCGCTGCTCAGCCAGCAGAGCGTATTTATATGCGGTCTGTGGTGCTCTAGATCGTGGCGAGCAAAGCCGAAAGGATGCTGCCGCAGTGATTCTCTATACCGCTGAGGCGGCGACACAATCGGCCCTAGACGCCATTCAGTTGCTCGGCGGCAACGGTTATATCAACGACTACCCAACCGGGCGACTCCTGAGGGATGCCAAGCTTTATGAAATCGGTGCGGGCACGTCAGAGGTCCGCCGTATGCTCATTGGCAGGGAACTGTTTGCGGATACCGCCTAAGGTAATGTCTCTCTGAGGCTCTGTCTTTGGATAGCGCTGGGTCACTGCGTTAGCAACTCGCAGCTGTGTGATGACTCAGACGGCAGCAGCACCGAAGGCATCTATCGCGTGCCCCAAGGCAGGGACGCCCGGCGGAACGCCCGACTGTCCACTGAGCGCCAGAGACTGTCTCAGCGAAGAGGCCAATGCAGTCGTCAGTACCCGCTGCTGATACGGGAGATGTCGCTCTCCTCGCCGCAACAACGCTTCCCAGCTACCCGACTGTAAAAGCTGTTCCCGGATACCGGTAAGATATTGCAACAGGGCATCATGCACTGGCGAGCCTTCTACGATCGATTGATCAAAGGCCAGTGACCAGGTCATATCAATTCGTAAATCGCAGGTCCCCACATAAGTCCCGGGTAGTCGATGACCCCATTCGTCAGGGGATATCAGCGACAGTGTCCATGCGCCCGCTTGAAGATACAGGTAATAGGATTGCCCTGGCACCACCCGAAACCCAAACGCCGCAGACAGCACCAGCGCCGACCAGCAATAGTCTTGCGCGGCCTCGTCACTCGATTTGGCACTCAGCTCAAACGGTGCTGCCGAGGACAGGTCCTGTAGCACCAAAACCAGACCTTTTCCTTGATGCGTATTTTTGCTGTGTTGTTCCACGCGCTTCTCTTCCTGCTGACAGCGATCGCCCAGTGTGATGGATTCATCACCGGCAACCAACCGGCCCCAATGCTAAGACAAGTTCACGCCAACTCGGGATGGCGTTCAATGAGCGCCGCTCGGAAACTGGCGGGCATTGAGGCACTCTTGCGCGTGTTACGATCAACAAACACGTACGTAAACGTCCCACGCCCCGTCGTTTCATCCGTGCGCAAATTGCGCATGCTGAACCCGATCACCACACTCGAGTTACCAATACGCTCAGACTTCACCTCAACTTCTAATGTATCACCAGCGAGGCTCTCACCGAGAAAATCCATATTGGCGTTGACGGTAAAAGTGAGATAGTCCTGATTAACGACATCGGACACATCCCACCCCAGCTCCGCCCAATAATCGCCGAGCACCTCGTCTGCGAAGACAAAATAATTACCGAAAAAAGTATGCCCATTGGCATCAGTATCAGCAAAACGAACCTTAATGGTGCCACGATAAGCGTTTGACATAGTGCGGTCTCCCCGAGACATCAATATTCTTCATGATGAGAAAGTGGAGAGTATGCCGAGTCGCGGCATCGAGGTCATCTGCCCGTTTATCAATCGGCCAAGATGTCGCCCACGCAGAGACGATAAAATCGATGCGGCGCATTAGCATCTGTCATCTGGCACGCAGAAGCTTTATCATTCCGCGCTTTCCGCTGGAGGGGTTCAGTATCACCGACCCCCCGCCCCGTCATATTGCGTTGAAAAGGAACTACAGAATGAACACCACCGGGCTAGTCGCCGCTTTTATTGTCATTATTTCCGGCCTCATTTGGGTCGGCACACACAGTAATGATGCTGATTGGACAGGAAATCGTAATCAATGTGTGGATGAATGCTACGACGATTGGAAGGCCACTAACGGCGGTGGTATTGCAGAAGTTGAGCAGGCCAAGCAGGTGGCGCTCGCAGCAGCGACGCCCGCGGCACTGGGCGAAAAATATTATGGCCAATGTATTGCCTGTCACGGTGGCCGAGGCGAAGGTGGCATTGGACCCCAGCTTGCCGGGCAAGCAACCACCGATATTGTGACAAAACTGACTGCTTATCGGGCCGGTGAAGAGCGCGGGGCGCAGTCCGCGATGATGTATCCGGTCGCCAAGCCGATGACCGATCAGGATATCAACAATATCGCAGCCTACGTCTCAGACCTCTAAGCAACTGCCTATGATGCATTTGCCGGACTCCCAAACCCTCAACCAGGCGCCTAGGGTGATCGTTAACTCCCGCCACAGGGTGTTCACCCTTTTACTCGCGACGGCGTGTCTGTTATTCAGTCTGAGCAGCAGCGCCTGGCAGGCAACCATTGAGCGGGACGCGCTTGGCGTCCCGCATATCTACGGTGATACCAACGCCGACATGGCCTTTGGCCTCGCGTATGCACAAGCGGAAGATGGCTGGGAGATCCTTGAGGAAACACTCCCCTATTACCGCGGGCAAGCGGCCAGTTTTTTTGGGAAAGACGCCGCCGCCACCGATTATTTAGTGCAGTGGTTGGATTTCTGGAACACCATTGAGCGAGATTATGAAGCCCAACTCACACCCGATACCAAACGCTATCTCGATGCGTTTGCCGAAGGTTTTAATGTCTTTGCGGCAGCACACCCCGAGCGGGTGACACTGGACATCTTGCCGGTGACCCCACAGGACGTGATTGCCGCACACATGTTCCGGCATCTCCTCTTTTATGGTTTTGAGCAACCCATTACCGCACTGCGCGCCGATACGCGGCAATTTGAAGTCAGCCAGCCACCCCATCTACCCAACACTGCGATCACCCTCGGCTCCAATGCCACCGCCATCGCACCCAGTCGCACGCGAGACGGCTCCACGTTGTTGATGATCAATTCGCATCAACCCCTCACTGGTCCAGTCTCCTGGTACGAGGTGCACCTGCAAAGTGGCGAGGGGCTCGACGTGATGGGGGGGCTGTTTATTGGCTCACCCGCGTTGGGGGTTGGGTTTAACCAGCATCACGGCTGGGGAGTCACGGTCAATCAACCTGATCTGGTCGATGTTTATGCGCTGGAGATGCATCCGCAGCATGACAATCAGTATCGGTTAGACGACGAGTGGCATGAGCTAGAGCACTTTGATATCCCGATCAAAGTGCTGCTGTGGGGATGGCTGCCCTGGACAGTCCATGAAGACGGCTATCGCTCTGTCCATGGACCCGTGATGAAAACTGAGCATGGCACTTACGCCGTGCGCTACGCGGGTATGGGCGAGATTCGGCAAGTGGAACAATGGCTGGCCATCAGCGACGCGACCTCTTTCGAGGAATGGCAAGCCGCAATGGCACTGCAGTACATCGCCAGTTTCAATTTTGTCTATGCCAATGAAGACGGCGTTATCCATTTTGTCCACAATGCGATGATGCCGGACCGCGCCGAAGGGTGGCAATGGGATCAATACCTTCCTGGCGATCGCAGCGACCTGATTTGGCAATCCTATTTACCCCCGGCAGCCTTACCGAGTGTGACAAACCCGCCATCAGGCTATGTTCACAGTGCCAATCAATCCCCCTTTCATATCAGCTCTGCCGGCAGCAACCCCATCCTCGCCGATTATCCTAAAGAGAGCGGCTGGCCCACACGGATGACCAATCGCGCAGTCCGGGGACTAGAGCTGCTCGACGCCAACACGGCGATCACGTTGGACGCCTTTTCGGACATCAAGCACGACAATGCCTACTCGCCTCGCTATCGCGGCTATCAGTATTTAAGCGCGGTGACCGCACTCGATCCTGACGGCCCTGAACAAGCAGAGGCATTGACCCTACTTGCTTCTTGGGATCTCCATACCGATAAGGAGAGTCGGCAGGCTGCGCTGGGTGTTTGCGTCTTGTTGGAGGAGTGGTCGATCGAGCGCTCACAAGAACCGCTCCCACCCGCGCGAGAAACACTGATCAAGTGCATGGCATCGGTTACAGCCCTATCGGGGCGGCTCGATCCCAAGTGGGGCGAGATACAGCGACATGGACGCGACGGACGCACTTGGGCTGCTTCAGGGGGCCCTGACACCCTGCGCGCTATGTATGCAGAGCAGCTGAGCGATGATGACGACTATCTCACTGTGGTCGCAGGGGATGGTCTTTACTATCTCATTGAGTGGAGGGCCGATGGTGAGCAGATTATTCGTGGCACGCACCAATACGGCAGCCAAATGACAGATCCCTCCTCTAAACACTATCTTGACCAAGCAGAGGCCTTCGCGCAGGAAATATTGCGCGCGCCAGGATTCGCGGCTGCAAACCGCGCCTCCCCAACTCGCCGTTATACTGTCTCCTCACTGGTATCCGATTGACCTGTGCGATGACACATGAGCCGAGATTCCAGCGCTATACCACAAACCAAAGGACTCTCTTATGAATGGTGCTGAATCACTGATCGATGCCCTGGCGGAGCATGGTGTGGACGCCTGCTTTGCTAACCCAGGAACATCGGAGATGCAGTTGGTGGCCGCCCTTGATAAGCAGCCGCGGATTCGTGCTGTGCTCTGCTTATTTGAAGGAGTGGTAACGGGAGCAGCGGATGGTTACGGACGCATGGCTGACAAACCCGCACTCACCCTGCTGCACCTAGGCCCGGGCTTTGCCAACGGCATTGCCAACCTGCACAACGCGCAGCGAGCGCATTCCCCCATTTTGAACATGGTGGGTGACCATGCAACTGATCACCTACAACACGATGCGCCTTTAACGAGTGACATTCGGGGTCTTGCCACACCGGTGTCACAATCTTTTACTGTTTCGCCCAGTGCGGACGGGTTAGCGCAAACTGGCCTTCAAGCGCTGTCTGACAGTCAGCGTTATCCGGGCGCCATCAGTACTTTCGTGGTGCCCGCCGATCATGCCTGGACTGCTATCGCGCCGCCCGTCACGCGGCTCTCTACCATACCAACGGAGCGCGCCAGTGACGACACCATTGCTGCGGTGGCACAGCAGCTGCGTGACGCGCCCAATAGCGCCTTATTTTTAGGCGGTCGCGCATTGCGAGCTGAAGCGCTCCACCAAGCCGGCCGCATTGCCGCAGCCACCGGCTGCCGGTTGATCACTGAAACTTTTTTTGCGCGACAAGCTCGTGGGACCGGCCGTGTGGTGACTGAACGATTAGCCTACTTTGGTGAAATGGCTGTCGAGCAACTGGCGGGGCTCGACACACTTGTGCTCGTCGGCGCCAAGGCACCTGTGTCCTTCTTTGCTTATCCGGATAAGCCGAGCGTACTGTCACCCGCCACTGCCAGCCTCTCGACACTGGTCAACGTTCGGATCGACGCACTCGATGCACTCACACGACTGGCTGACCTGCTCAATGCACCAACCCAACCCGTGACCGCAACCGCGCAAACAGCACACGTCTTAAATCACGGCAAAATTGACGCGAACGAACTCGGTAAAGTGGTGGCCAATCGGCTACCCGCACAGGCCATTGTTTGCGATGAGGGTGCCACTAACAGCCTTGGCACTTTTTTACTCACCGCTAATGCCGAGCCACACGATTGGCTCACCTTGACCGGTGGGGCGATTGGACAGGGCTTACCCCTTGCCGTGGGCGCAGCGATCGCCTCCCCAGACCGACCGGTTATTGCGCTAGAGGCAGATGGCTCAGGGATGTATACCGTTCAGGCGCTTTGGACAATGGTAAGAGAGCAATTGGATGTCACCGTACTGCTTTTAAATAATCGTTCTTACGCAATTCTTAATATTGAGCTGGCACGGGTCGGCGTTGAGGCGCCCGGGCCCGTTGCTTTATCCCTACTTGATCTGAGTAACCCTGATCTCAGCTGGGCCGACATGGCTCGCGGTATGGGCTTAAACGCCTCGACCGTCGAGACGGTCGAGGCACTTGATCAAGCATTCGCAGCAGCGATGGCTACCAAGGGCCCCTCATTGATAGAGGTCATGCTGTAGCGTTTGCTATTGGGGCAACAAATCATTCCCGGACGCATTGACCTCTGTTTGTTCACCGGCAATTACAGTGGCTATTGCAATGACTCTTGCAGTGACGATGACAGTGTCGATGACAGTAACGAACCATCCCTTGACGCTCCACCGCAAGTAGATCTGTTCAGCAAGCTGGCTCAAAGGGCTCTCGCGAACCCCACTTCGCCACAGCGATGACAAACCACCGGCTTGCCAGGCGCTAGCCTGAAGTAAGTGTGAACACGTAAGTCGATGCGCTCGTCAGTATGTAAGCAACACCGTCAACGGGCAGGTACCCTACCCGTTGACGCGCTGATCTCTGCAGCTTGCTTCAACCAAAAACGAATTAGCTAAAGTTCTCGCCCGCAGCGATCTTCTGGGCAACGATCTCCGGCACCTCGAATCGGTCGCCATACTGGGTAGCCAGCTCCGTGCACCTGACGCTGAATTGCGCCAACCCGTAAGTGTTCACGAACTGTATTAGACCGCCGGTCCAAGCTGGCGCACCAATGCCCATAATCGAGCCAATATTGCCATCGGCGACGCTGCGCAGTACGCCAGTCTCAAGGCATTTCAAAGCCTCGATGACCTGCCGAAACAGCAGTCGATCTTTGACGTCGTCTTCTGCGACCGAAGCATCGGCGTTGTAGTAAAGATCCATCAAACCAGGCCAGATCGTTTTGCTGCCATCGTCTGCGTATTCATAAAATCCGCCACCGTGATGGCGACCGCCACGACTGTGGTCGCCCACCATGGTGTCGATGACATCGCGGGTGATCGTGCCATCACCCCAGTTATCCAGTACGCCCATCTCTGACCAAGTCGCCCAAGCCTTTCGAGACAGCTCCAGACTCACTTCGTCGTATACAGCAAGTGGTCCAACGGGCATACCAATGGCCTTACCCAGATTATCGATCTGTACGGGGTGAATACCCTCAGTCAACAGGCGCACTCCTTCATCGAGATAGGTACCAAAAGTGCGAGAGGTAAAGAAGCCCAGCGAGTCGTTGACGACGATCGGCGTCTTGCGAATCTGCTTGGTGTAGTCAAAGGCCTTAGCGAGCGCGAGATCACTGGTATGCTCACCCATGATGATCTCGACCAATGGCATTTTGTCGACGGGCGAGAAGAAATGGATACCGATGAAATGCTCAGCATTAGCACTCGCTTCAGCCAATTGGCTAATGGGTAACGTTGAGGTGTTTGATCCCCACACGCCGCCTTCGGCCAAACACGGTTCAAGTTCCTGAGTGATCTCGTGCTTGAGCGCCATATTTTCAAACACCGCCTCGATAATCAGATCGCAACCCTGCAGGTCACTCTTATCTGCCGTCGGCGTAATCAGCGCTAGTATCTGGCTGGCCTTTTCTTCGGATAGGCGGCCTCGATCAACCCGCTTTTTCAATAAGCCTTCTGTATAGGCCTTACCTTTATCAGCAGCCTCTTGGGAAATATCTTTGAGCACGACCTCAATCCCTGCCATTGCAGAAACATAGGCGATACCTTGACCCATCATGCCAGCGCCAAGCACACCCACCTTTTTCGTGATTTGCGGCTCAATATCCTTGGGACGAGAGGCGCCACCGTTGATTTGATTGAGATTGAAGAAGAACGTGTTGATCATGTTCTTCGCTACCGGTGTGAGCGCCAACTCGGTTAAACCCCGGCTCTCAATCCGCATCGCAGTCTCAAAGTCGACCCGCATGGCAGACACTGCCACATCCAAAATCTTGACCGGCGCGGGCAATAGTCCGCGCGTTTTCTGGGCAATCATGGCGGAAGCCACTGGTAGCATGGAGGCCACTGCCGGGTGATTAGCGTTACCACCGGGGATCTTGTAGCCCTTGATGTCCCAAGGCTGCGTGCAGGCGGCCTCATTGTCATGATTGTCAGCAATCCATGCCTTAGCCCGAGGAACCAGACCGTCAAGGCTCTCGACGACTTCGTGAATAAAGCCCGCCTCCTTGGCTTTGGCGGGGGCGATGCGCTTACCCTCAATGAGGTATTCGTTGGCTGCCATTAATCCCATTAAATAAATGGTCTTCACCACACCGCCGCCACCGGGCAATAATCCCAGCGTAACCTCAGGAAATCCTAGCTGCACCGCTTTATTGTCCCAGGCGATGCGGTAGTGACAAGAGAGTGCCAGCTCAAATCCACCCCCCAATGCCGCGCCATTAATCGCAGCTACCACCGGCTTGCCCAGCTTTTCTAGCCGACGCAAGCCAGCCTTAATTGCCTGCGCCTCATTGAAAAAGGTTTCTGCCGTCTCCGGTGTCACCTGATTGAGTGAGTTGAGGTCACCGCCGGCAAAAAAGGTCTTTTTAGCCGACGTCAGCACCACACCCGATAAATCCGATTCTGACTCTAATTTTTCAACCGTCTCTCTCAGCAATGGCAGGAACGCAGCCGACATTGAGTTCACCGGCCCTTCCATATCCATCGTAACCGTCACAACGCCATTGGCGTCTTTTTCGTAGTTAAATCCACTCATGTTGCTTTCAATCCCTCTGACTGCGCCGTTTTAGACTCGTTCAATAATCGTAGAAATACCCATGCCGCCACCTACACAGAGTGACAACATGGCGCGCTTAGCACCACGCCGCTCGAGCTCGTCTAGCACGGTGCTCACCAGGCAACCACCGGTTGCCCCTAGCGGATGTCCCATCGCAATGGAGCCGCCGTTCACATTCGTTGTTTCTATATTGAGGTCTAGATCTTTCATGTAACGCAGTACCACAGACGCAAAGGCTTCATTAATCTCCCACAGATCAATGTCTGCTGCCGTCATGCCCGCTTTGTCTAAGCACTTCTTGGCGGCCGGACCAGGTCCGGTGAGCATGATGATGGGATCGGTGGACAGTACAGCGGTCGCCACAATACGGCCTCGTGGCTTCAAGCCCAGATCACTACCGGCCTTTTCGCTGCCGACCATCACCGCGCTAGCACCGTCAACAATGCCGGATGAATTGCCGGGGGTATGAACATGGTTAATTTTGTCCAAGGTGTTGTATTTGGCCAAAATGACATCGTCGAAACCCATGCTGCCGGGCACTTCGAAAGACGGCTTAAGACCCGCCAACCCCTCGACCGTGGTGTTGGGCTTTATAAAATCGTCG
>JBDQJL010000017.1:0-42324 GCA_040263855.1 Luminiphilus sp.
GTGCACGACCGAGAAGATTTTCCCGAGGGAAACCCCTGTGGAAAGCTGCGCTTAGCCGAGCTGCGCTGCGAGACCTTCGCGGGTTTTATCTGGGTCAACATGGATCCTGACTGCCAACCCCTTAGACGCTACCTTGGACCTATTTGGGATGAGTGGAACGCCCGAGAGGTCGACAACTGGCAACGCACGATGGCCAACACCGTATGGCTCCCGTGCAACTGGAAGGCCGTGCTGGATAATTTTAATGAGTCCTATCACGTGCCCACCGTTCACATGGGTGCAACCCCTTCAACGGATCGCACTGCCATTGCGGGCGGCATCAATACCTACTTCAAGGAGACGCGTTTCGACCTCGCCGACGAGGGGCACGCGCGCATGGTCATGAAGGGGGGGTATGGTGCGGGCGTGACAGATGCCGAGGGGAAAATAGCAGAACCGCTTGCGTCACTGCTCGCCTATTGGTCCCTCGACCCCGATCAGTTTACCGGCAGGCCCGATGACACCCGAGAAGCTTTGCAGGAAGCAAAGCGAGCGCTGGGGCCTGAAAAAGGCTATACCCATTACAGTGCGGTGCCGGATGAGCAGCTTACCGATGCCTTTCACTATACGATTTTCCCGAATTTTGCGGTGTCGCTCTGGGCTGACGGCTTTCACTTTTTAAGGGCCCGGCCGCATCCAAGCGACCCAGAGCAGTGTCTATTTGATAACTGGTGGTATGCCAGCCCGGCTAGCATTCAGGCCGAACTGGATGACGGTATGAGTGCCACTGATTCACTCATAGGCGACAGTCAGGGCGATGCCCCAGTAAAGTGGCTCAACCTGGACGAAGAGTCCATCGGCCCCGCCATTGAAGATGATGTGGCCGTGCTGGTGACCCAACAGCGCGGGGTACGCTCAAGGGGCTTCACAGGCGCCTACCTTTCGGGCCAAGAGAAGCGCATTAGCCGGTACCACGAACGTATTGACGACTATATTGCGGGCAAGCTGTGACCCTGAGGGAGAAATCGACTATGACCGCAACCGATGACCGTCAATGCATTCAGGACCTGATGCTGTCTTATGCCGCCGCCGTAGACGATAACGATATGGCCGCCTATCGCGACTGCTTCGACGACGATGTGGAAATTGTGGGTTTTGGGGAGTCTGTTGTTCGTGGCGCCGATCAGTGGGTTGCCTCCGTCAGCAGCCAACTCGATGCCTTTACAGGAACCCAACATCTGCTCAGTCCCCCGCTGGTTAAACTAGCGGGGAATCGCGCATCCGCGCGGACCGATGTCCAGGCACTCCATTTTCTCAAAACGCCCGCTGGCGGGACGTTTACGCTGTGGGCGACCTACCTGACCGAGCTTGTCCAAACCCACGACTCGTGGAAAATAGCGCGACACGAATTAGTGGTGCGCGGTACTCATCAGCACCCTTAATCTGAGATGCCGTCATTAAACTGATCTCTTTTGCGCTCGTCATCCGTAATCAGCTGCTTTACGGGCTGCTAACACTGGCAGTGACGGTGTGTGCCTGCGGAGCGACCGCCGAGGCGCCCTTGCCGCAGGCGGCCTCAGCCGCCGACGCCAAGCAGTGCGGCACCGCGCTGCGGGCCGCTCGACGTGTGGCCACCGTTGGCGGCTTAGCGTTTCCCCTAAATGTGTTCAGCTGGAATGTACACAAGGTCCAGCAAGCGGCCGTGCTAGATGAAGTCGCCGCGTTAGCCAATGCGGCGCAATTAATGTTTGTGCAAGAGGCGGTACCGAGTCGCCAACTACCCAGCCTCGTTGATGAGGCGTTGTTCCCCGCTTTTGTTCCTGGCTATGTGCAAAATGACACACCGACAGGCGTCCTCACCCTCTCAAGAACACAGCACCAAGTGCATTGTCATCTGCTCGCGTTAGAGCCTTGGTTGCGAACGCCTAAAGCGACCAGTGTCACCCTGTACCCGCTCGCTGACCGGCAGGAGATGCTGTTAGCCATCAACTTACATGCCATCAATTTCACCTTCGGCGTGGGCGATTATCAAAACCAACTTACCGTCCTCGCTCATTTAATGACCGCTCACGATGGACCGATTATTTTTGGTGGGGACCTGAACACCTGGAGCCCCGGCAGGCAGCAAGTGGTGCAGCATTTTACTGCCATGATGGGCTTGGAGGCCGTCACGTTTGACCCTGATAACAGGGTGACCGTCTTGGGAAGACCATTAGACCACCTGTATGTCCGCGGTCTGACGTGGGGTCGCACAGCGACCCATAAAGTCACGACTTCCGATCACAATCCTCTCTTGGCAACGCTACTGAGTGCTGACTCATGACAACAAAACCGCTCATCGCGGCGTTTGTCATAAGCTTACTAATGCTCAAGAGCGTTCACGTGCAAGGTGCTGACACCGCCGAGCGCGAGGTACGTCTACTGATCGATGCCATCGCCTCAAGCAACTGTGATTTCAATCGCAATGGGCGTCAGCACACGGCAGCAGAAGCGGCAGCCCACCTTGAACTCAAATACACTAGAGCGGGAGGGCACATCGATTCGGCTGACGAATTCATTACACAATTAGCGAGCAGCAGCTCATTGACAGGAAAGCCCTACCTGATGAGCTGTGAGGGTGGCACGCTGCCTGCAGGGGATTGGATGATAGGCGCTCTGGACCAGATTCGTGCAAACGCTCAGGATCTCGATGTATCGGCCTTTTATCAATCAGACCAGTGAGCTCGCAGCTGGATGCTAGCCCAGCCTGTCAGGCGTCCATGAAGTACTGAAGGTTGGATAAATGGGCCGCCTCATCTGCGGGCAGCTTGTCGGCACTGCCCCACAGTGCGCGGTTAGCGAGCGCTGTATCAAAGCCCTCAATCAAGGCGACAATGCGCCCGTCGCGAATTTTAAAAATATGAATATACTGCTGGTCATAGCGCGTTTCTGCCCGCGAAAAGCCATTATTTTGCGCCATGGCAACAACCACCTCACCCGTATCAACAATGATTTCGTGGGCAGCGCAGAATGTGATGTCACTGGACTCGACACTGCCGAAAACATGCGGAGTCACCTCCTCAAAAAAACGATGCTTGCCGCGATAAACACCCGACAAAACATGGTCCTGTGTCGGACAGATTAAACTGAAGTCCTGATCGATCAGAGCATCAAGCGTGGCAGCATCACCCGAGCGAATGGCACCGTAGAACTGATTCACAATCTCACTCATTACAGACTCCTCCGAGAGCCAGCGCACTCAATCTCTCGAGCCCACAATCAGCGGCCGAGCTTATGTGGACCGTAAGCTTTGTATGCCGCGAATGATAAAATGGACGAAAGCAAGCCACAGCGTCACGTAGGCGAGAGAAAACCCCCACTGCCAACCCGAGTAACCCAACACCACACCGACCACCGGCAACATGGCAAACCAATGCCCCGGTACCCAAGCTGAATGCTTCCAAGAAAAATAAATGGCGGCAATGGCGGCCACTACCATGAGCACAGAAAAAACATCTTGGGCCCAAGGCTCAACGTACATTAACGCACCCACAATCACGGCAGAAAGCCCGGCGATGGCGTGTGTGACCGCACCCCAGTCAATTTTAGATTCGGGCGCCGCGGGTTCTGGTGCGCTCGTCACGTTAGCGTCCTCGACATCGGTTCACCGTCATGGTGACCGTCATGGTGACCGTCATGGTGATAAGTCGCGAATGTATCCCAGCACATTAGCGTAGTGCGTCACAGAGTTGCCCGTTGCTCGAAGCGCAGCAACTGCCTCGTCAGACACCGCACCGTAAAGCTCGATGGTGAAACCATCTAAATGCGGTGAAACGGCCTCCAGGTACAGTCCGAGGTCTGTATTGTTCAGGTGAAATAGTAACGCTTCGCTATTTTCGTAAACCTCGGTCCAAACAAACCCAAAGGCATCATTAGGGTCCGCATCAAAGGTATGCAGCAGCATGCCTGGCTCCCCTTGCTCGACCTTGGCATCGACGGCCCGAGACAATGCAACAACCTGTTCGGCCGCATTGGGTAGCGCATGCAATCGAGCGATCAGGACAAAAGGCGACGGGCCTGCAACCAGCGAACCCTGCTCACTCGCCGCGACAAAGGGCGCACTAACGAGCATAAAAAAGAGTAATAACCCACGTAGTGCCATACTGAACTCCCCTCTAATAACTGATTTCTGGCTTAGACGAATCGCTCTTTTTCCTGAGAAACCCTCGCCACTGAGCCAAGCACACGGTATAAGCTGACACAGCCAAATCGTGGGTTTCGCCCTTCAAACCAATATAACACCAGCGTAGGAGACGCCAAACACACGATATCGCGTTATCAGGAGCGTGCATCATGATCGTCAGCATCGGAAATTTTGGGGTCATTTTAGCCGCCATCTTGCTGTCTACCTCTGTGCACTATTTTTTCCTGCGGCATCTCAATAACGGTGGATGGGTAGCCAGTCGATATCCTCATTTACGGCTTGGCTATGGCGTGTTGATGGCGCTCATTGCTCACTCCATTGAGGTGTCGCTGTTTGCCATCGCTTATCTCGTCTCCATTCGCTTAGGATTCGGCACATTGGAGGGCGAGTTTACGGGCACGGCTGCAGATTATGTCTACTTTTCCTATGCCGCCTTCACCACCGTTGGCTTTGGCGACATTACCCCTACCGGCCCATTGCGATTACTGGCAGGGGTCGAAGCGCTAACAGGCCTTGTCTTAATCACCTGGACAGCCTCTTATCTCTACATAGAGATGACGCGCCTATGGAAGATTCAGCCTTAATCCTCCGACAAAGGCGCTATCAGATCAAAGCGCGGCACGTTGCCCTCAGGCGTGGTCACGTGCTCTTGAAACATCGATAAAGGACGCACCCAAAGCCCTCGCGCGCCGTATTCGGGCCGGTAGACAACCAATGACTCGCCGGTCTCTGAATGCTGGGCAACGCCGATGACCGAGTAGGTCTGACCTTTATAGTGACGATAACGCCCGACGACAAGATCGCTCACTCAGCTAACCCACCAAACGCCTTCACCATCGCGGTTTGTAGGCCTTCTAAAATCTCGCAAAGAATCAAAAAGTCAGCGTCCGCACGAGCCAAGGGATCTTCAACCAACTCGTCATTGGCCTCACGAATGGCATCAGTAAATTTGAGGCGGCGAAAAGAGAGGTCTTTATCGACTATCGCGGCAACTCGATTACCCCATTCGAGGGCCAGTCGCGCCACTTGGTGCCCTGAAGACAGGTGCGCGAGCACCTCCTCACTATCAAGCGGAACGCCACGCACCTTGACCGAGCTCCCCTCCTCGCGCTGATCAATAAAATCAGCTTCATTGGCCAACTCAACTGACTCAGGCACCGATTGATGCAACAACCATTGGGTCATGACATGTGCTGGCGCCTTTTGTGTCTCTGGCAATACCACAGGCAAATTGCCGAGTGCTTCTCGTAAATGATTCAGCACTTCTTCCGAACGACCCGCGCTACTGCTATCGACCCAGATCCAGCCCGCACGATCCGCAATAATCGCTCTCACCGAGGTAGAGCGAGAAAACGCGCGTGGTAACAAATCTTGTGTCACTTCGTCAGTGACCGCTTGCCGCTCTCGGCGGCTCACTTTACGCCCCTGTGCTTTAGCGATCTGACTACAACGCTCGTTCGCCTGCTCACGCACAACTGTCGCAGGCAGTAACTTTTCTTCCCGTTTTAAGCGCACCATCCAGTAGGGCCCCGCCGCATGGACTAGCGCCGAAGCAGTCTCATCGAGAGCGGGTACCCACCCCAAGCTGGTCGCCTGAGCGGGAGAACACGCAGTAAAAGGACGCGACTGCAGCCGTCTTTCTAACTCTTCAGCGTCGATGCCCAGACGGCTAGGTAAACGGTAAGGACGCAGAGAACGAAACCACATAAAATAACACTTCCGAGTTGAGTGAAACGCAGGGCGGGCAGTGTATCGCAGTCTCTGCTTTTGAGGGTCGAGTTCATTTAATATCACGTTCTGAGACAGGAGAATTTGACCATGCGCTACCTACACACCATGATTCGCGCTGCCAATTTAGAGCAGACACTGCATTTTTTTGTCGATCAGCTCGGCTTGATCGAGGCCTATCGTTACGAAAATGAGGCAGGGCGATTTACCCTCGTTTTTCTCAGTGCGCCGGCGGACGTCGACAACGCTAAAACGCAACAAGCTCCGTTAGTCGAAATCACTTATAACTGGGACCCAGAAACCTACGATGGCGGTCGGAATTTTGGCCACTTAGCGTATCAAGTCGACGATATTTATCACACTTGCCAGCAGCTGATAGACCGTGGGGTCACGCTCAATCGCCCCCCTCGCGACGGCCGCATGGCCTTCATTCAATCGCCAGACGGGATTTCCATTGAGCTACTGCAGGCAGGCTCTGCACTAGCCGAAGCAGAGCCTTGGTTATCAATGCCAAACCAAGGCAGCTGGTAACGCCATTACTATCTCAAAAAGTCGAGTATCCAGCGCGCCGCTCGACCTCCCTCGTGTTCGCGGGCCACAAGGCTTTTAAGGCCCTCGGTGACACGCGCTTCGCCAATCATATCGTGGCGAAAAGACATGATGGCTCGGGCATATTCAGGGGTAAACTCAGGGTGCCCCTGAAACGTCAAAATATGCTCCCCCAATACCATCCCCGCTACCTCACAATGCGCACTGGTGGCTATTTTTTTAGCGCCGGGTGGCATCTGCATGACTTGGTCCTGATGTGATGCCAGCAAGCACAGCTCCTTGCCGTCAGCCTGTTCAAGTAGCGTGTCGTCAACCGCATAACAGTTAATGCCGACACCCCACCCTTTAGTCGACTTAGCCACCGCGCCGCCCAGCGCTTGCGCAATCAGCTGATGGCCAAAGCAAATACCAACGAGTTTAGTGCGCGTGGCGTGCAGTGCACGGACAAAGTCCTCAAGTGAACGGATCCACGTCTTATCGTCATAAACGCTACTTTTACTTCCCGTAATCAGAAAAGCATCGGCCACATCACAGGCAGCAGGCAATGCTCCTGCTTCAACATCCCACGTGGTAAAGCGCAAAGCGTCATCTTGCTCCGTCAGCAAACGCTCAAACATGTCGGGATACTGTCCGTGCGCCGCCACCCATTCAGGTCTCACCGAATCAGTCCGTAAAATACCAATGTGCATAGCCCTGTCCTATCTAACCACTCACTTCGCGATGACGATTTGCCTGCCCTGACCCCTGCGCACCACTGTGTCGCAGTACCCAGCCACTTTTGATTAGATCGTGGCGTCAGCCGTTCAACCTACCCAAAGAGACCTGCGCAGCCCGCTAATGTAAACGATATAGCAAAAGACGTGCGGGGGATCCATCAAAACACAGCCGCTCATCACCTTGACGGCACCCTGTGAAGCCCATTTTCCCAAGGCACCCTTATTTGCCCCAGGCGATGCTGTGTCACCCGGTGGGGCTACCAACCCCTGCAATCGGTAGACTGCAGACCACGTTTTTATGAGCTCTTTTTATGAGCTCTTTTTTGGAGCCCTGTTTGGGGAACCTGGTACGGGGCCTGTTTAAGACCCCCATTTATGAAATCTGTTCAAGACACCTCTGCCCAAGCAGCGATCTTGGATCGCTCTGCGTCCCGCTGAATGCTGCACCAGCAACGCGCAAAAGGGATGAACCGTCATTTCCAAAAAAAGTAGGGATAAAAAGTGGGCATAAGTCCGATGCCATTGCCAACACCACAGAGAATAGTCAACACTGGCAGGGTCTCAACGCGTCATCTTACAGTACCGTACCAACCGTGCCCGGAGTGTCTGAAGCAGTGCAAGCGCAGAGTAAATCAACTGTTGACCCAGCCATCATTACCGATGGTTCACGGCACGATCCACAACATCACAACCCGACACCACGCACCCTGCCGTCACTGTATCAGCGCGCGGCTCGGTTACTGAGTGCCTTGCTGCTGAGCATTGGATGCGGCTTAACCACCCCCATCGCCGCGGCGACGCCTGCAGTCGCCGCCGAGTACATTGGTAACGGCGCCTGCGCAAGCTGTCACGAGCAAGAGACGGCCGACTGGACCGATTCGCATCATGACTTAGCGATGCAGGAAGCCACCCCCGACACCATATTGGGTGATTTTGACAATGCACAGTTTCACTATCATGGGGTGACGACGACTTTTTTCCGGCGCGGTGATGCGTATTTCATCACCACCGATAATGCGCAGGGCTTACTCGAAACATTTCCCGTTAAATATGTTTTTGGTGTCGAGCCACTACAACAATATCTGCTGCCGCTGCCTGGTGGGCGTCTGCAAGCACTGGCCATCGCTTGGGATACGCGCCCGATCCAAGCAGGCGGACAGCGCTGGTATCACCTTTACGAGGAGGAGCCCGTCCTGGCAGGCGACCCTCTGCACTGGACAGGCGGCTATTTTAATTGGAATACCAGCTGCGCAGAGTGTCACAGTACTGACGTCAAAAAACGCTACGACGCCGAAGCAGATCAGTTCAATACCCACTACGAGCAAATCGACGTCGGTTGCGAAGCCTGTCATGGACCGGGCAGCACACACCAACAGTTGGCGCAGAAAGACGCGTTATCGCCTGGGCAAATCGGTTTTGAAATGAGCTTAAGCGCTCGGGGCGCATGGCAGTGGCCTGAAGGTGCGGACATCGCGCGTCGGACGAAAACGCTCGATAACACGATACAAATTGACACCTGTGGCAGATGCCACGCACGGCGCAGCACGCTCGGTGATTACCACCCGGGTAGGCGTTTACTCGATACCCACCGCCTAGCGCTCATCGACACGCCCTTGTATTGGCCAGATGGCCAGATTCGCGATGAAGTCTACGTCTATGGTTCTTTTATCCAAAGCAAAATGCACCAAGCCGGCGTGGTCTGCAGCAACTGTCACAACCCCCATAGTAATGAGTTGATAGCTGAGGGTAATGCCGTGTGTGGGCAGTGCCATACGGCTACGCAATACGACACCCCCTCCCATCACCGACACCTCGCTAAGAGTGCCGGCACTGCCTGTGTCGCTTGCCATATGCCGAGCCAAATTTATATGGGCGTGGATGCCCGGCGTGACCACAGCATGCGAATCCCTCGACCCGACTTGTCACTGAGCACCGGCAGTCCGAACGCCTGCAACCAGTGCCATACCGAAAAAAGTGCCGATTGGGCCTACTCCGCATTACTCGACTGGGGGGTGCGCTTTACTGACCAGCGAAATCACCCTGCGCGGGCATTTCATGCAGCCGATCGCGGCGATGTTCGAGCCACGCCGATACTGTTAGATACCGCCAATAACAACGCCTATAGCGCGCTGCTGCGCGCCTCGGCAATCAGCCGCCTCAGTGCGCTGGTACCCTCGATAACCGCTCCCAACGTGAGTCTTTGGTTAAGCAGCTCGGATCCATTAATTCGCTTGGCAGCAGCCGAAGCAGTCGGACAGTTACCGCTTGAACAGCGCCTAGCCATGCTGACGCCCGTATTAGAAGACCCCGTGCTGGGGGTTCGTATGATAACGGCGGAACAACTCGCCGATCTCCCAGCTTCTAGCATAAAGGGTCAAGCAGAGCGGGTCGCTGCACTCAACAAAGAGTATCGTGAGGTCCAGTCACAACACCTCGATATGCCTTCGGTATTGGCTCAATTAAGTCGGTTCCAACTGGCACAGGGAGAAACCAAAGCCGCCGAAGCGGGGCTCTTATCGGCGCTCAAAAAAAATCCACAATCGAGTGTCGCCAGAGTCAACTTAGCCGACCTGTATCGCTCGTTAGGTGATGACAATGCTGCGCGCGCCATCCTCGAAGACGGCCTCGCACTCAGCGCAGACGATGGCGCGATATGGTTCAGTAAAGGACTATTAGAAATTCGCGACGGCAACCCGCAAGCAGGGCTCAAAGCACTCGAAACAGCTGCCACCCTCGAAGAAACCCCCGGCTATTATCATTACGTTTTTGCGGTGGCGCAAAACGATCAAGGCTATCCCGACAAAGCGCTATCTACCCTTCAACAACTCCACCGCCTAGCGCCTGGACAGCCCAACGTTCTGTCAGCCCTCATGCAATACAGCCACATGATAGGCAATAAACCCGCAGCTGAGCGTTATCTAGATGAACTGCGCGCCACGCTTAAAGCGGCCGGTCTGCAATAACCGCCACGCTGGTGCTCAGCGCTACTGGCGCACCAGCTGAAGCCTCACCGTCACGGGGATCACTCGGCTGATTGCATTCAGTCCGGCAACACGCTGCAACGCGGCGACACCAGGCTCTAAGCCAAACTCGGATGCCGATAATAGAATGGGCTCCACGCTGACGACACTGAGCCCTTGCTCGTTAGGTGCCACTTGCAGTGTCGCGGTACGGTTAACAACTTGCCCATGGAGATCAATCGCTAAAGTCGTTTCAACAGTATGACTTTGCTCCACGCTAACCGCACTGGGTGCCAGCTGGGCCGTAATGCTTGCCTGTGGAAACAAGCCCACCTCAAATAACAGCTCTTTCATGCGCTCGTTGCGAATACCCACGTTGGTCTCAACCGAATCTAGCGCTACGCGGATTTCCACCTGGCCGTCATCAGTCACAGTACCGACAACCGACTCAAACTGATTCAGCTCTCCCACTGCATTATTCTTAATGGATATAAATTGAACGACTGAACCGCCGGCAACCTCCCAACCACTCCAGGCGGGGGACGAAATCAGTAACAAAACTATCCAGCCTATTTTTCTGACATCGTATCTCATGGTAAACACTCTCATTGTTGTGGGGCGCGACACCGAGTTTTTACGCAACACGGGTCTCGCAACGCTGTAAGGGTAACGGAATGTATTAGCGACTGCGAAATGGCCATCGCGGTCGTGCTACGTGCGTTTTTTCATGGCCACGTGATCACAACCGTCTGCGAGGGAGTCGGATATGCCGTGCTCCAACCAGTACTCGATCAATCTGCCGGCTTACTGAATAGTAAAACCCCTCTCGAGGTCAGCTTGCAATATCTGCCAGGTCACCTTTCTGCTCGAGCCAGATTTTGCGATCACCGGCCCGCTTCTTCGCCAGTAATAAATCAAACGTACTGTCAGTATCGGCCTGTTCATCCAGGACCAACTGCACTAGACGGCGCGTGTCTGGGAACATCGTGGTCTCACGCAGCTGTGGTGGGTTCATTTCTCCGAGGCCCTTGAAACGCTGCACAGCGGGTTTTGCACGTTTATTTTCCGATTCAAGCCGGTCAAGAATGCTATTTTTTTCTGCTTCATCCAGCGCGTAGTACACCTCTTTACCGATGTCGATTCGATACAGCGGCGGCATCGCCACAAAGATATGGCCTGCGCGCACCAAGGGCCTAAAGTGGCGCAAAAATAAGGCACAAATGAGCGTCGCAATATGCAGGCCATCAGAATCGGCATCGGCCAGAATGCAGACTTTATGGTAACGAAGCTGGCTCAGATCGGTACTGCCGGGATCAATACCCAGTGCCACCGAGATATTGTTGACTTCCTGAGAGGCGAGAATCTCTAGCGAGTCGACCTCCCACGTATTTAAGATTTTACCGCGCAACGGCAGAATCGCTTGGTACTCTCGATCGCGCGCTTGTTTCGCAGATCCACCTGCCGAATCGCCCTCTACTAAAAATAGTTCACTGCGGCTGGGGTCTTCCGTCGAGCAATCCGCTAACTTGCCGGGCAAAGCGGGACCCGTGGTCACCTTTTTGCGCACCACTTTCTTCGCTGAGCGCAGCCGGGCCTGTGCTCGCTCAATACACAACTCAGCCAAACGCTCCGCATCAGAAGTGTGCTGGTTTAACCACAAACCAAAGGCATCCTTTGCCGCGCCAGAGACGAGCCCAGCCGCCTCCCGCGAGGAAAGCCGCTCCTTTGTCTGCCCCGAAAACTGAGGGTCTCGAAGCTTGCAAGACAAGACAAAACAGCAGCGGTCCCAAACATCCTCTGCGGTGAGCTTCACGCCTCTCGGCAGTAGGTTGCGTATCTCGCAAAACTCCCGCAAAGCATCTGCTAAGCCCGAGCGCAATCCATTGACATGCGTGCCACCTTGCGCGGTGGGGATCAGATTGACATAAGACTCCGCGATCACCTCACCACCCTCCGGCAACCACTGAATCGCCCAATCAACCGCCTCTGAACTGCCCTCAAAGTGGGTCGTAAACGGTTGCTCTGGAATCACTGGACAATCGATCGTGGCATCTGCGAGGTAATCTGAAATGCCGTCCTCGTAATACCATTCCGTCGTTTCTTTTTTCTTTTCATCCGTCAGCGTCACTCTTAGGCCAGGACAGAGTACCGCCTTGGCGCGAAGCGCATGACTCAGCTTAGGCACCGAAAAAGTCGCCGAGTCGAAGTAACTGGCATCTGGCTTGAAACGGATGCCCGTTCCGGTATTACGCTTGCCACAACTGCCAGACACGGTGAGATCATCGGTCTTATCACCCCCCGCGAACGCCATCGAATAGATATTGCCGTCACGACGAATCGTTACCTCAAGTCGCTCTGAAAGCGCATTGACGACGGACACGCCGACACCGTGCAAGCCCCCGCTAAATTGATAACTCTTATCAGAGAATTTGCCGCCCGCATGCAAAGTCGACAGGATGACTTCAACCCCCGGTAGCTTTTGCTCTGCATGTAAATCAACGGGCATGCCGCGACCATCATCGGTCACACTGAGCGCCCCGTCGCTATGCAAAACGACATCAATTTGGCTGCAGTGTCCAGCGAGCGCTTCATCAACCGAATTATCGATCACCTCCTGAGCGAGATGATTCGGGCGCGTGGTGTCTGTGTACATGCCAGGCCGCTTACGAACGGGGTCGAGCCCGGTCAGTACCTCGATCGCATCAGCGTTATATTCGGTCATGATCTACCACTATTGGTGTCTATATTGTCGTTGCGCTGAGTGCAATCCACCGTAATCAGTGATCGACCCTTTCAACGCCTTGTGTTTAAGCGTAACCGCGCGAGGCCAGATCGACCGTAAAGGTCTCATCAACCACTCGCAGCACGTCAGCTTCCCACTGTCCGTCCTCGTGTAGTGCTAACAACCGACACCCCGGTGCCACATCGTCAACCTGAAACTGAGAAGACTGTGGCGCAAACTGGACGCAAGTGGAGGGTGCAGTCAGGCATTGTACGCCCCGATGCGCCTGAACAGAATCCTGATGAACATGTCCTGATACGACAATCGCCCGGCTGCCCAGTGTGGTCAATAACGCGAGTGCCTCGGAAGCGTTGCGAACGCTTTGCTCATCGAGCCACGCGCACCCTACCGGCATCAGCGGATGATGGGTCGCCACGAGCAACGGTCTATCCGTGTTGACCGCCTCCTGAACCGCAGTGCGTAGCGCTGCCAACTCTGACTCAGCCAGAAACCCCGCTACTGCGCCGGGTTGTTGCGTATTCAGCATGACAATATCCCAGTGGGACAGTCGAATGTCGCGCCTGAAGTAGTGCGCCAGCGGATGACTCGCCGGCCAAATTGCATCATGGTTTCCTGGCAACCAAAAACTGGGGAT
The DNA here is from genome assembly GCA_040263855.1 of Luminiphilus sp. Lineage (GTDB taxonomy): Bacteria > Pseudomonadota > Gammaproteobacteria > Pseudomonadales > Halieaceae > Luminiphilus. Next base: position 13,493 of record JBDQJL010000017.1, read on the forward strand.
GCCGAGCGGCTCTATCAGCGTGCACAGTCTTTCGTAAGCCTTTTCACTTTCATCGCCGGCCAAATCACCGGTTAATAACAGTGCGTCGACAGGCTCCTGCCGAGCAATCAAACGGCAAACGGCTGCCAGTGATTGATCGGTATCTATGCCCACTAGTCGCCCTCCAGATTCCGCCATGAGATGCGTATCGGAAAGTTGGACGATCCGCGCCGAGCCAGGCGTGGTGAGCGCGGTCTTACCGCTGAGAGGGGTCATGGCGCCGGGGTATCAACGTCAGGCAACATGGTGTCAACAGCGCGGCCGTGGGTCAGACAAAACGACAGTAGCTCGGCTGCAAAACGATTTTGCTGGTATTTTTCGTCCCGCTGCAACATATCAGGGTTGGGATACCGATATCGGGCCTCGAAACGCCGTGACGTACTGCAATGCACAATCTCGGCCATTCTGGCATCGTGATAAAGCCTGAGATCAAAATAACTGCCCGCCCATACTCTGGGGGTGGCACTTTGATAACGTAGCCGCATATCAGTGGTGTACCGACCCCGGGCCGTGACTTCAAGTGCCACAGTGACATCACCCGCCGCAAAATCCCAGTCAGCGCGCTGCTCGTAGTCCGGAAACAAACGCATGAGGCGATGGTAGTTCACCTCGCACAACGCATGCAGATCTGCCAGATCTATTTGATATCCGCGACGCTGTCGCCCGCGCAGTGCGGTCTGGTTTTTCTTTTCAGTCATACGCTTTAGTGTAGCAAGGCCCTGCCCCCCCGCGAACAGCCAAAATCTTAACGTCTTTGGACGCTTAAAAACGCCGCACACAGTGGTAGACTCGCCCCCTCATGACAGTTAGGTCCCACATCACATGATGAAGCTCGAACGCCGATTTTGCGCCCCACTCACCGCTTTAGCCGCTTTTGTGCTCAGCTGCGTCAGCCTCACCGCACAGGCCGATACGCTGGTCGATATTTATGAGCTGGCACTGGAGAACGACGCGCTGCTCAAAGCCAAGGTGGCACAGTATGGTGCCGATTTAGAGCTCGAGAACCTCGCACTCGCGCCCCTACTACCTCAAGCAACGGCGGGTTATCAGGTATCAGAAACCGAAACAGACACCACCTCACCCACCATTATTCAGGACCCCAACCTGGGTTTTGTCGTCATTGATGGCAATTCGGTCAGAAATGTCGACAACGAAGGTTATGACGTCAGTTTGTCGCAAACGCTATTTAATCTATCGGCCTGGTTCGGCTGGCGAGCGGGCAAAGAAACATCGCGGCAAGCAGAGGCAAACCTTGCCGCGGCACAGCAAGACCTTATTGTGCGCGTGGTACAGGCGTATTTTTCGGTTTTGAGAGCACAAGATAATCTGCGCGCTTCGCAAGCTCAGGAGCGCGCCTTCGAGCGCCAGCTAGAGCAGACGCGACAACGCTTTGAGGTGGGGCTCATTGCCATCACCGATGTCTATGAAGCAGAAGCAGCCAGAGATCTGGCCCAAGTGACCCGCATCGTGGACGAAAATAACGTTGCGGTGGCGAAAGAGAATCTATCGGTGTTAACCGGTCAGGCCCCTGGCGCGCTATATGTCTTGGGGGAAGAGTTTAATCCCAAACCGCCCGAACCCAGCGATCGAGCGGAGTGGGTCGACTTTGCGCTTGCCAATAACAGCGAGCTTGCCGCGGCTCGTTATGCCGAAGAAGCCGCGCGTCAAAATGCGACCTCTTCCAAGATGGAACACGCACCGAAAGTCACCGCGAGTTATCGTTATCAAGATACCGAAACCACTGGCAGTATTGATCAAAACCCACCTAGCCTATTCAACCTGCCGCCAAATTCGGATCAGACCAATGAGACGTGGCAAGTCAGGTTTGACATGCCGCTATTTTCGGGCGGCGCGGTCAGCGCTAACCGGCGACGCGCTGCGGAACAATTCAATGTTGCCCGCGAATCACGGATCAATCTGACCCGGACCACCGTCACGCAAGCGCGGTCCTTGCACATGACCGTCGTGTCAGATGTCTCCAGGGTACAAGCGCGACAGCAATCGATTGTCTCTAGCCAAAGTGCCCTCGACGCGACACAGGCTGGCTACGAAGTCGGCACGCGTAACATCGTCGATGTACTCAATGCGCAGAATAAGGTGTTTGCGGCGCAGCGGGACTATGCCAACAGTCGCTATGACTTCATCATTAATTCACTGAGGCTTAAAGAGGTCGCGGGCACGCTGTCTCCTGAGGATATCGCTAGGCTTGAGGGCTTTCTACTGCAGCCTGTCGCACCGACAGCATCGGCTGCCGAGTAAGTCAGGGCAAGTGGGCTTCCAGCACTGCCCATTGCGCCCCTATCACACCGCTGTGCATTGACTGGAACGCCCCAGCGCGGGCCCCGATTTCTGTGGCTTGCTGCCGATCTGAGTCGGGTCCGATCAAATTCATCACAGCCTCGGTGAGCGTATCAGTATCGATTTGTTGCGCGCCGCCGCAACGCACTAAATCACGGTAGATGGTTGCAAAGTTAAACGTGTGTGGCCCAGTGAGAATGGGCAGCTGCCACGCCGCCGCTTCTAGCGGGTTATGGCCGCCGTGACGCACCAGGCTTCCGCCGACGAATACCAGGTCAGCGAAACCGGTTAATGCGCCCAAAGACCCCAAAGTATCGATTAGCATGACGTCATCCGATCGTTGCATGTCGCGCTGCTCACTGTGGCGCGCCACTTGAAAACTCTGCAGGGACGGCATTGCGAGAATCGAGTCTGCTCGCTCTGGATGACGCGGTGCCAACATTAACAGCGCATTCGGGCAGACGCGCCTCAGGGCCAAAAATGCCAATAATACGGCCTCCTCCTCTCCGGGGTGTGTACTGGCAGCCAGCCAAACGGGTCTGCCCTGAAGCGCTCCACGTAATCGCCGATGCTCAGCCTGATAGGCCTCCGACAACGCAACCTTATCCACCGAAAATTTTAAATTCCCCGTCACGACGACCCGATCAGAGGGCGCGCCCAGCGCGATCAAACGTCTCGCGTCAGCACGTTCCTGCGCGGCAATCACTGAAAAACGAGCCAGCGTCGTGCGGATTAATCGCGGCACGCGCGCATACCCTCTCGCAGACCCCTGAGACAGCCGTGCATTCAGCAGCACCATCGGTATAGCGTTGACGTTCGCCTGTTCCACCACATTGGGCCAAATTTCAGTCTCAACACACACACCGACGAGGGGCTGCCAATGAGTGAGAAAACGACGCACCGCGCCCGGGGTATCAAAGGGAATCCAGTCACTGAAAACCTGCTCACCAAACCGTTGCTGAACTTGAGCAGCACCGGTTGGTGTCGTCGACGTAATCAGCAGAGAGAGATCATCGCGGTCACTCAGCAAACGCTCAATGAGTGGCGCAACCGCCAACGTTTCACCAACGGAGACGGCATGAATCCATATCAGATTATGTGGCCGAGACGCCAGCGCGGTGCCATACCAGCCTAAGCGATGCCATAAATGTGCTCTATAACCTGATTGATTTCGCCCACGCCACCATAGACGGGCCAAGAACAATGGCACTAAAAGTCTCATCACCCACGAATAAACAGGGCGATTAATAGGGAGAGACCACCGGTTTCGAAGGCTCAAGACAATCGTATACTCTCAAACTGATCAGAAGGAGCCTACCATGCCACAACCACCCCACGCCGATGTTCGTGGATTTTTGCCAGACGATGAGGGCCTGCAACTTTACCAATGGGCGCTGGCCGCGACCGCTGTTGGTCCGCTTCTGGAAATTGGTAGCTACTGCGGTCGCTCAACCATCTGGTTAGGTCAAGCCGCACAAGCGCGGCAAACCGCGGTATTCGCAATAGACCATCATCGAGGCTCCGAGGAACATCAAATAGGTGAGAGCCATCATGATGCTGAGTTAGTGAACGCTGACGGCTTATTCGATACCTTTGCTGCGTTTCGTCGCAACATTGCCCAAGCTCGCCTGGAACAAGTTGTCATTCCCATCGTAGCCGACAGTAAACAGTTCGCCAGCCACTGGGCCGGCCCGTTAAGCGTCGTCTTTATCGATGGTGGCCATAGCCTCGACGCAGCGCTCGCCGATTATCGGCTGTGGGCACCGCGCATCGGGCCGGGCGGTATCCTGGCCATTCACGACGTTTTTCCTGACCCCGCTGACGGTGGTCAAGCGCCGTTTACTATTTGGCGGCTTGCACAGCAATCGGGACTTTTTGCGTCCGAAGGCACGCAAGGAAGCCTGCGCGCCCTGCGTCGGCTGGCGGACTGACGCACTCACTAGACCCCCGCCTCCAACGCCGGTATATCTAGCGGATCAGCTAAGGCCGAACACGTAAATAAGCGACAGGCGCCGGTTCGCTCAGTCAATGCGTCCGCTGCCAATAGCACGGCGCCCGCGGTCCAAGTCGGCTTTTCCAATGGCCAAAGCGTCCGCTCAGCAAACTGATATCCGGTCCACCATGCACCATCATCATCTCGCCACTGCGCCAACCAACTGAACAATTCAGCTGCCTGTTCTCGCTGCCCCGCTGCCAATAGCGCCAAGGTCAACTCGCAAGATTCTGCGACGGTGGCCCAGGGCTGATGATTTTCACAGCGACAACCGATGCCGGGCTCAACAAATTCTGACCAACGACGACTCAATCGCTGTCGCGCCGCTTCACCTTCCACCACACCGGTTAGAATGGGATAAAACCAATCCATCGCATAACGAGACTTGCTCTCCCAAGTGCGATCGAAGCGTGCCGGCTTATGTCGTAATGCCTCGCCAAGTCGTAAACGCGCCCGCTCCCAATGATCTTTTTTTTGGCCCAGTTGGTCAGCGATTAATATGCCGCACTCCAGCGATTTATAAATAGAGCTGCAGCCTGTCACCAATGCGTCGCCCAATGGCGCACCTGTGCCATCAACGGCCCAATCAATCTCACCTTCTGGGCCCTGATAACGCAATACAAACGCCAATGCGCGAGCGACGACGGGAAACAATTGCTCGAGGAATAGTGAATCTCGCGCAATCAGAAAATGATGCCAAACGCCTGTCGCGATATAGGCCACGTAATTGGTTTCTCGTCGCTCCACTGATCGATCGGGCTGCCCCGCGCGGTAACAAGCCCACCAGCTGCCATCGACAAGTTGGGTGTCTGACAACCACTGATAAGCGCGCTCTGCCGCATTGATTTCACCGGCAATACTGAGCGCCATAGCAGCCTCGGTATGGTCCCATGGGTCAGTGTGCCCTCCTTCGAACCACGGTATTTCGCCTGATGGCCTTTGGGTATTCAGAATAAAATCGACCGTTGGCCGCAACCAGTTATCAGGATATGAGCCGACGCTCAATCGCATGGTCTGCGCAGGTCGCTCCGTCATCATGCCGGCTTAGTAAAATACAAGATGATGCTTTTACCCATGAACGGATTAAGTAATGCGTCGATCGCGCGGGTCAGCCATGGCCTTTTCATCAAGTCCCAAACGAGGAGTCGATGATAGGCCTTCACCAACCAGGGTTCTCTCTCTCGTCGCCAAAACAGGCACTTTAACCACCAGTAAGGCACGTGTAAGGCGTGGGCACTGTCCCGACCATTGCAAACGAAACCTAAACGCTCTACCTCACGACGAAGATGCGTCGCGTCGAAAATGCGAATATGCCCACCGGGAGTCGTTCGATAGCCCTCACTCAGCCACCAACAAACCCACTCTGGCCACTGGCGCGGCACACTAATCCCCATTTTTCCGCCCGGCTTTAAGACCCGCATGGCCTCCTCTAACACCAATATGTAATTAGGAATATGCTCTAAAATCTCGCTGGCAATCACGACATCCACGGTATGATCAGCGATGGGTAACCGTGTCGCATCGCCCACACCAAATCCAATCTCGCCCTGAGGGGCATGACACTGCATGTCGGCCGTTCGTTCGGTAGCCGTCGCTAGCGACTTTGAGGAGAGGTCGATACCCACCGCATGAACACCGGGCAAACAATAAGCGGCCAACGAATGTCGACCCTCACCACAACCAATGTCCAAGAACAGGTCACCCGGCTCCAACGCTAAGGTGGCTAAATCCAGCGTCAGCATAGATCAATGCATCGCTGATATTGCTCGACCATCAATCGTGCACAAACCGGCCAAGAGAAATAGTGGTGCGCGCGTTGCTGCCCGCGAGTCGCCAGATCGGCGGCTAGGTCGACATCAGACAACACCGCATCGACAGCCTCAGAAAGCGCTTTGGCATCGCCAGCAGGCACCAGTAGTCCGCCATCCCCTACCACCTCGGCCAGGGCGCCACCATCACTCGATACCAGCGGAATACCCGATGCCATCGCTTCGACAGCCGGCAAACCAAACCCCTCGTAAAGTGATGGAACCACTGCCACTGTGCTCTCTGCGTAAAACCGAACGATATCAGCATGGGAAGCGCCGCCGACAAAGTGAATGCGGTCACCGAGTTGGAGCTGACTGATCAGCGCCTCGGTCGCGCCACCGGGCTTCGGTGAGGCAATTAAAATCAACTGCAGTCCCGGTCGGTCGGTGCTCAGTATTTTGAAAGCTTGCAGCAACACAGCCAAACCCTTTAAGGGCGCATCAGCAGACGCCGTCGCGATCAACTGAGCAGGTTTTCTGGTGACCGTCGGCAATGCTCGAAACAACTCAGTGTCGACCCCATTGGGTATGACGTTTATCGCACTGGGCAACACACCAAAGTCGGTGGCGATATCGGCCGCCGACGCACTCGACACGGTCACAATATGATTCAGTTGCGCGGCCACTCGCGCCTGCATCGTTAGAAAAGAGTGCCAGCGACGAACCAATAACCGCGTACTCCAGCGTGATGCATCGGCCAGAGCCACGCTCAAATCACGGCTAATAGGATGGTGTATCGTTGTCACGACGGGTAGACCCGCCTGTTGTAAGTCAAGAATGCCATCTGCGAGCGTCTGGTTATCGTGTATGACATCGAAGTCCTGAGCGTGGGCGAGTAACCAATCGCGCACGCGTTCGCCGAAAGCCCAAGGCTCGGCGAAACCACCGCTTAACTTGCTAACCCACTCTCGTCGATTCAAGGGGTCGCGCAATTCACGTCGAGTCACGCTCCCTAGGTCTCGGGCGTAGAGATCAAGACTCGGTAATTTAACCAGCCTGACGGTGTCGACGAGGTCAGGGTAAGGCGGCCCTGAAATCACCGTCACCTCGTGACCCAGTGCCACAAGCGCTTGACTGAGGTAGCGCAGATAAACGCCCTGCCCGCCCGAAAAAGGGGCAGATCGATAACCTAAGAGCGCAATGCGGAGCGCACGCCCAGAGCGCTGATCCAGCATAGTCTGCGCAGGATGCGGTGTGTGAATCGGCGCGTTAATGAGTTACTCCAGGGTCGCAACAACTAATGGCAGTTTATCTGCCATAATATTGGGTGGCAGCGTCAAAGTACAGCGGCGCTGAGTGTATCGCCCACTCGCCAAGCCTGCCACCGGGTTGTAGACTGCCAGCCTGCATTCAAGTAAGGCCTCTATGTCGCTATCGACTCACTATAAGGGCATCATCCTTGCCGGTGGCTCAGGCACTCGGCTGTATCCCTTAACAACCACCGTCAGCAAGCAGCTGATGCCGGTCTATGACAAACCCATGATCTACTACCCGCTTGCTACCCTGATGCAATCGGGTATTCGGGATGTCCTGATCATTACCACCCCGCAAGATCAGTTGGCCTATGCCGATCTATTAGGGGATGGCCGCCAATGGGGTATCAATATTCAATACACGATCCAACCCAGCCCAGACGGCTTGGCACAAGCCTTTTTGCTCGGGGAAAACTTTATTGGTAACGCACCAGTCTGTTTAATTCTGGGCGATAACATTTTTTACGGTGCCGGCCTCACGACCAAACTGAGGCGCGCCGCGCAACGCAATGACGAAGCCTCGGTGTTTGCCTACTATGTCAATGACCCAGAGCGCTATGGCGTGGTCGAATTTGATGCTGAGGGGTGTGCCGTTGGGATTGAAGAAAAACCAAACCAGCCGCGCTCACACTATGCCGTCACCGGCTTGTATTTCTATAATAACGACGTGGTTTCAGTCGCCAAAGGTATCCGTCCCTCTGCGCGCGGTGAGCTCGAAATTACCGATATTAATCGCCACTATCTCGCAACTGGTACGTTACAAGTCGAAGTGATGGGACAAGGCACGGCGTGGCTCGATACCGGCACGCATCAATCACTGCTTGATGCAGGCAGCTTCATCCGCGTGATTGAAGAACGGCAGGGCCTTAAGGTCGCTTGCTTAGAGGAAATCGCCTATCGGCTGGGCTACATTGATGCCGAGCAAGTGCTGGCATTAGCCGCACCGCTGACCAAAAGCGGTTATGGCGTTTATTTAGAAAGACTCGTGAATGACGGTGAATTGATCTTCGATGGAGATTGAACAAACACCGATAGCCGGCGCTACCTTGCTGCGCCCTACCGTCCATGGTGATTCCCGTGGATTCTTTCTTGAGACGTGGCGCGCCGATCGGTATGCCGAGGCGGGCATTGATCAGCCATTTGTTCAAGATAACCACAGCCGGTCTTCACGCGGGATCTTGCGTGGACTGCATTTCCAAGCGACACAGCCTCAAGGAAAACTGGTCCGGGTGACCTCAGGCGAGGTCTTTGATGTGATCGTCGATTGCCGCGCCGACTCACCAAGTCGCGGACAGTGGTATGGCATGACCCTTACGGCAGAAAAGCACGAACAGCTCTGGGTGCCACCAGGCTGTGCTCACGGTTTTTATGTTTTAAGTGATAGCGCCGACTTTTTGTACAAGTGCACCGACTACTATCACCCAGCCAGCGAAATCACCCTGGCCTGGGATGACCCGACCGTTGGTATCGATTGGCCCATTCTGAGCGGAACCTTGCCGCAAGTGTCAGAGAAGGACTGCCGCGGTATTCGCTGGGAAGACGTGCCTTTGTTCAGCAATCTAGGGCTCTGTCAGTCATAACCCCACCCATCTTTATTTGCACAGCATGAACACCCCCAGACCAAATGTGGCGCTGCTGATAGTACATTCAGTGGGGCTTTTTCATCGCGGTTTCTGCATCGCGGCTTCTGCATCGCACCCCTATCGACAGCCACGCTATCTCGTGCAGCACGTTTAAACGCCGCACTATTGCAGTGGCTCAAACGCGAACGCTACAGCAGTGGCCGCCACCAACCCTCATTTTCCAAATACCAGTCGACCGTTTTACTGAGTCCGGTTTCAAAAGTCTCTTCAGGTACAAAGCCCAGCTCAGCTTCAATTTTTGATGCGTCAATCGCATAACGCCAATCATGGCCGGCACGATCCGTCACAAATTCAATCAGGCTCTCGCTGGGCACGCCCCGTGCCGGAGGTGCGTTGGGAAATCGTCCGGCCAACGTAGCGTCCGCCGCAAAGCGCTGATCTAGCACCTGGCACAGCAATCTCACAATATCGAGATTGGCCCATTCATTTTGACCACCAATGTTATAGACCTCCCCTGGAATACCGCCCTGAAGCACCGCTGCAATGCCCCGGGCATGATCTTCCACATAAAGCCAATCACGAATATTGGTGCCATCACCATAAATAGGCAGCACGCCGCCATCTACAATACGTGTCAAACACAGCGGAATTAATTTTTCAGGGAAGTGGTAAGGCCCGTAATTATTCGAGCAATTGCTCGTGGTGACCTGCAACCCATAGGTATGATGATAAGCGCGCACCATATGATCACTCCCCGCCTTACTCGCCGAATACGGTGAATTGGGCTCATAACGCGTCGTTTCGGTAAAAGGCGGGGCACTGACAGTGAGTGATCCGTATACCTCATCAGTAGAAACGTGATGGAAACGGTGCTCGCAACCCGAGCCCGAAAGCCAGGCGTTGCGGGCAGCGGCAAGCAAGACATGGGTGCCCTGAAGATTGGTGCGGATAAATTCGTCGGGGCCCGTGATCGATCGATCTACATGACTCTCTGCGGCAAAATGCACAATAGTGTCGATACCATAGTCTGCCATGACACGCGCCACGAGTGCCGCGTCACAAATATCACCCTCGACAAATTGAATGCGTCCACTGTGTTCCAAGGGCGCTAAGCTGGCGCGGTTGCCGGCATAGGTGAGGGCATCGAGCACGACTACAGTGTGCTCTGGATGTGCCTGCGTCCAGTGATTCACAAAGTTCACACCAATGAACCCCGCGCCACCTGTCACCAGTAAAGATTGTGTCACGATATTAAGACTCCCTCGCCTTGACGGCTCGTAAATTGTCACGCAACGCATCGCGCCAAGGTCGCTGCACCACATTGAGTCTGTCACACGTCTGTTTTGCATTCAGTACACTGTAAGCGGGCCGCTTGGCAGCAGTCGGAAAGGCAGCTGTGGTAATCGAATCTACCGTGACCGGGGTCGTTAACAGCCCCATAACCGTCGCCTCGTCGCGAATGGCACAGGCAAATTCATACCAGCTGATTTCGCCCTCGTCGCTCCAATGGAAAAGACCAGTCTGCTCAGCATCCTGGGCTAATCGCCAACAAATATGAGCTAGGCTGGCTGCTGCCGTAGGGGCTCCCACTTGGTCACTGACCACGCCCACCGTGCCGCGCTCTCGCATGAGTCGCAACATAGTGAGCATAAAATTCTTGCCTTGAGGGGCATAGACCCAGCTTGCGCGCACCACCGCATGGCTTGCGCCACTGCCGAGTACTGCTTGCTCTCCCCGCAACTTCGTTTCGCCATACACTCCAAGGGGTGCAGGGGGGTCTGTCGTCAAGTAAGGGGTTTTTGCGGCGCCATCAAACACAAAATCAGTCGACACATGCACGAGGCGAATATCCCGCTCGGCGCACAGCATGGCCAATCGTTTCGGCACATCAGCATTGAGCGCCTGTGCGCAGTCGAGATCATCCTCCGCCGCGTCCACGGCGGTGTAGGCAGCGGCGTTGATGACTATTTGCGGCATCAGGCGCTGCAGACAATCAAGTAGTGCTATGTCGTCAGTTACATCACATTGCGCCCGCGTCAGGCCATGCACACGCAATTGCGATGGCGCCTTTGCCACACACGCTTGCCCAAGTTGACCGCCCGCGCCAAGCACCAGTGCTAGCGGGTCAGTCACAAATGCGCTTCCAGCCACCCTGCAAATCGGGCCATCACTGCTTCGGACTCGGGTTCATTAAAAATCTCGTGGTACAAGTCAGGCCACCAATCAAGCGTTTTATCTTGAGATGCCAATGCCTGAAAAAATGCCCTCGACCCCTCGGGCGTCGCCATGACGTCTGCTTCCCCATGAGCAATGTAAATAGGCAAAGTGATGTGCTGCGCACCCGCGATGGCTTGCTCCATCGCACTCAAGATCTCCATCCCCAAAGCGGCGGTGATTTTGCCGTTATAAACCAAAGGGTCAGCCACATAATCCGCCACAACCGCTGGATCCCGACTGATCTGGTTCGCCGTTAAGCTCATCATGCCTATCTTGGGCAGTATGGCGCGAAGCAGCCGCCCCACCCAAAGCGTCACGGGCGACACCGCCTCGTCTGCAGCAAAAGCAGGGGCAGAGAGCATGGCGCCTCGGTAGGACTGCGCATCCTGAAGGAGTAAGTGCGCGGCAATCAAACCGCCCATGCTGTGCCCAAGCATAAAGGTGGGTGTATCGGGATACCAGCCGCTGATAGCAGCACGCAGCTCAATGAGGGGAGCAAGATACTCGCTGAACTGAGCAACATAGGCACGAGTACCCGGCGACGCTCCGTGGCCGATATGATCGGGACCCACAACAGCGATTTGTCTCGCATTGAAATAAGCCGCCAGACGCTCGTACCGGCCCGTATGCTCAGCCAATCCATGTAGTAACAAAATGCAGGCTTTTGCGTCTTGTACCGGCCAATGCCGATACTGAATACCCGAAGACAAGCTTTCCATCATGTGGTCTCCAACCTAACCCGAACAACGCTACCGTTGCTGCGCACCACCTGACTGTGCAGCGCAATTACCCTCGGTTACGTCGCATCGCCAGCCGTCACACACCGCCTTTCAAACCTAGCCGCTATGCGACAGGCGCCAGCCAGTCAGCATAATCCGCCTGCGCGCCGCGCACTGACTCGAGATAAATACGTTGTAATGTTTCGGTAATCGGTCCGCGAGCCCCGGCACCAATCGTGCGGTTATCGACTTCGCGAATCGGGACGACCTCAGCCGCCGTGCCGGTAAAAAAAGCCTCATCTGCGACATAGACTTCATCGCGGGTAATGCGCTTTTCCTTTACGCTAAGACCTTGATCTTCCGCGATACGAATAATGCTGTCGCGCGTAATACCCTCTAAACAAGAGGTCAATTCTGGCGTGTATAAGATACCATTGCGCACCAAGAAAACATTCTCACCACTGCCTTCCGCAACGTAGCCCTCGTTATCGAGCAGCAGCGCCTCTTCGAAGCCGGCGTCCAGTGCTTCCCTCAACGCAAGAATAGAATTGATGTAGTTGCCATTGGCTTTGGCCTTACACATCGTGATATTCACGTGGTGACGCGTATAGCTCGACGTTGCGACACGAATACCGCGGTCCCTCGCCTCGGGGTCCATATACGAGGGCCAAGCCCATGCCGCCACCATCACGTGTGTTTTAAGGTTGTCAGCGCGCAACCCCATCCCCTCCGAACCAAGAAAACACATGGGCCGGATGTACGCCTCATCTAATCCATTGGCCCGCACCACCTCGCGTTGTGCCTCACTCAAGGTCGCTTTGTCGAAGGGCATCTCCATGCGCAATATGTGGGCGGAGCGAAACAATCGATCGGTATGCTCCTGCAAACGAAAAATAGAAGCCCCCTCTGGCGTTTTATACGCACGCACACCCTCGAAAACGCCGAGACCGTAGTGAAAGGTATGGGTCAAAACATGCACCTTCGCTTCCTGCCAGGGCACCATTTCGCCATCGAGCCAAATATGGCCGGTAAGTTGTGACAAATCCATACTTCGTCCTTAATCGCGCCATCAAGCGCCGACTCTAACTTGCTTGAAGACCAGGCAATAATGCCTCTGTCACCCGTTTTACCTGCTCGCGACTCGCCTCATACGCGGCCGCTTCAACCAGTGTGTCTGCACCCTGAAGCGCCAGCCCGTGTAATGCGCTTCGGTAGAGCAAATAACTACTCGACAACACTGTCGACTGATCCGTGGTCATGACCCCAACTTGTTCGAGGGTTGCCAATAAACGGATCACATCTGACCACTGCGCTAGCACCGGATGTTCAGCCGCATGGGCTAAGACGAGGTATTGCACCACAAATTCGATGTCGACAATACCACCTTGATCGCGCTTTAGATCAAAGCGATCACCACCACGCTTCATCGATGCCTGCTCAGTGAGCATTTTGTGCCGCATATTGCGCACGTCTGCTGACAATGCGGGCACCTGCCGCGGCATGGTCAGTATCTCTCGACGCAGTTGCTCTAGCGACGCCCTCAGCAAAGGGTCACCCGCGACCGAGCGGCTGCGCACCAATGCCTGGTGCTCCCAAGTCCATGCAGATTCAAGTTGATAACGCTTAAAACCCGTCAACGTCGTAGCAACCAAACCAGAATTACCATCAGGACGCAATCGCAGGTCTACCTCGTACAGCCTTCCTGAAAACATTTGCGCCGAAAGCACATGAGTCGCCCGCTGAGCGAGTCGCGTATAAAAGCGGCTGTTGTCGATCACTTTAGGGCCAGCGGTTTCTCCATTGGCACCATTAAATACGAAGACCAAATCAAGATCTGAACCATAGCTCAACTCGATGCCGCCCAATTTCCCATAGGCCATCACTGCGAACCCAACCTGTTCTGCTTGGGGCTCACCATAACGTTGAACTAATTCAGCGCGAGCGACTGCGATAGCTTGCTCGATCATCACTTCAGCAAGGAAGGTCAAATTGTCACTCACCTGCATTACCGGGAGCGTGCCAGATAGCTCACTAGCAGCGACTCGCAGTACCACGCCCTCCTTTATACGGCTTAATGCGCCCATTTGCCCTTCGAGATCTTCCTCCGGAATCCGCAGCAGCTGCTGCCGCACCAAGGCTTTTATTTCGTCGCGACTCGGCGCGCTAAAAAGTTGTGCCTCATGAAGTAGCTCATCCAGTAACTCTGGGCGCGACGCCAAGCGGTCAGCGACCCAAGTGCTGGCCGCAACGAGGGACAGCAAATGCTTCAAGGCGGCAGGGTTTTCCTGCAGTAACACCAAATAGGCACTGCGTCGGCAAACGGCCCGAACAAAGGGCAACGCGCGCGTTAACGCAGCATCTGGATTGGCTTCATGGGCAGCCATCTCGCACAGCAGTGGCAGAAATGCCTCAAAGCGGTTTCGCCCCTCGCCTTGTAAGCTCGCGACCCAAGGACTATCGAGCAATAATCCCACTGCCTCCCAAGTAGGCTCAGCTTGCCAATAACCCAGTGCCTTCAGCGTCTGTGCATTGAGCGCAGAAAAGCGCGTTCGGGATGAAACAAGCTCCTTGCTTGCACTGTCATTTGGGTCGGCAATAAGCTCACCAAACAGGGCATCGACCTCACCGCGCGCGCCTGTTAAGTCGCTATCGAGTGCCTCCCACGAAGGGTAACCGACTAGGACCGCCAACTTGGCTTGGTCGAGCTGCTCAGTCGGCATCGCTTGAGTCTGTCGATCTGCCATCCCTTGAAGCCCGTGCTCGACTCGTCGGAGTAAGCGATAATGATCGGCCAAGCACTGCGCCTCTTGTGTGGACAGTACCTCAGCCTGCGTCAAGGCCTGCAAAGTCGGCAGGAGTGATTGCAGCCGCAGCGCTGGTATACGCCCTCCATGAATCAACTGCAGACTCTGTGCAATAAATTCAATTTCGCGGATACCGCCGGCGCCGCGTTTCAAGTCAGTGTCTATCCCTAACCGTGTGACCTCGGCACGCATCATCGACTTCATATTCCGCAAGGCCGCAATGACCGAAAAATCGGTATAACGTCGATACACAAAGGCAGTCAGCATAGACATTAAGCTGGTTTTCGCCGCCGTAGTGCCAGTAATGGGTCGCGCTTTTACCATCGCATAGCGCTCCCACTCGCGCCCCTGTTCCTGGTAATAAAGCTCTAACGCGCTGAAAGAGCCTACCAATGCACCGCTGTCGCCATAGGGCCTTAATCGCATATCGACTCGAAAAGCGAAACCGTCTTCAGTCACAGCGTCGAGTAAACGAATCGTCATCTGCCCCAGTCGAACAAAATACATCTGATTGGCGAGCCGCTGTCTCCCCCCTTGTGTCTCGCCGGCCTCGGGATAGGCAAAAATGAGATCGATATCAGAGGAAAGATTTAATTCGTTGCCACCGAGTTTTCCCATTGCCAGCACTACCAAGGACTGTTCGTCACCTGACTCTTGACCCAAAGGTAAACCGTATTTCGGTTGTAACGCTGCCACGGCAAATGCGACGGCAGCGCGAACGCAGCAATCGGCGAGACCACTCAACTCAGCGAAACTGTCCTCCACTGTGGCGAGCTGCGCCGTCTCGCGCCAGAGAATGCGTACCAAGTGCCGATGTCGAAACGTGCGCAAAGCAGCGAGACAATCTGACTCAGTTGCGTCGGGCGCATGCAAGACTGCGAAGGCCGCATCCCATTGCTCAGCAGTCCATTCACGCGTCGCCAACAAGCTGCCATCGGTGAGCGCGTCGCACAGCCAAGCCGTTTGTCGGCCGAGTTGTTCAACAAAAAAATCACTGCTGGCCATCAAGGTGCGGAAGGCTTGCGTCTGATTAGTGGTGGCAACGAGCTCACAAAGGGCTTCATAAGCAGGACTGCCCAGTCGGGCGGCCAACCGGACTGCTGACTTGCTAATACTGTCGTCAAGCCAATCTGGCGCTAGCGCATCAATTGCAGGAGCAATCGGAGGAGACATTCAACATTCCTATCGTGGCAGCTTGTCGCCGTATTCGACTTTGCTGCGCGTCATGCGACTAGCCTATCCCCAACTCGAGACGGCTGCCAGTCGGATCCCAGCGTTGTCTTCAGGCTGCGGTTTTTTTACTCTTTCTTGAAGCCTAATGACTCAGGTAGGATGCCATCCCCCAAGAGGCGGCCCTACTCAACAGGGCATTAATGGCTCAACGCATCGACACACGACTAGGCAATCATGACCTCAGAAGACGGCAACATCACATGGTTTCGCTATACGGGCCCCTATATCAAGGCGCACCGTGGACGAACGTTTGTCGTTTATCTCGGTAGTGGTGCACTCGATACGCCACGATGCATCACACTCGTTCATGACTTAGCGTTACTGCACTCACTCGGCGTGCGCCTCGTACTTGTCCACGCCACACGCGAGGCCATTGGCGAGAAGCTGGCCGCAAGTGATACACCTGAAAAATTTCATCACGGTATTCGCATTACCGATGACGGCACGCTGGCCATTGCCAGTGAGGCAGCATCGCAGCAGCGGCTGCAATTGGAGCGCATGATGTCGACGGGGCTGCCCAATACACCGCTGCTCGGCGCACGGTTGCGCGTTATGAGCGGCAACTTTGTCACCGCACGCCCATTAGGTATCTACGATGGCGTCGACTATCTTCACAGCGGTGCGGTGCGACGAGTCGATGCTGAAGGCATCTTATCGGTACTGGAAAATGACGCGATTGCACTCATTTCGCCATTAGGCTACTCACCCGCAGGGGAGCTTTTCAGCGTCAGTGCCAGTGAGGTCGCAGAAGCCGTCGCAGTCGCAATCGGTGCAGATAAACTGCTATTCCTGGATCGATATGACGGCCTTATGACGGCCGACGGCCAATTGATCCGACAATGCACCGTCGCCGCAGCAGAACAACTTGTCATCAATGATCATGAGCAAAAGCGACTCCGAGACGCCGCCTGTCGCGCCTGTAACGCCGGGGTGGAGCGCAGCCATGTCATCAGCTTTGAGCGCGAAGATGCACTGATGGAAGAACTGTTCACGCATGATGGGTCCGGCACGCTGATCGCGCAAAACCAGTATGAGCAAGCAAGACGCGCACAGATTGATGACATCGCGAGCATCGTAGCGCTCATACGTCCCCTTGAGGACAGTGGCGCCCTAGTCAAAAGGTCACGCGAGCGGCTCGAAGAGGAGATCGAGCACTTTTCGATTCTCGAACGCGATGGTCGGGTAATCGCCTGCGCGGCGCTCTATGCTTACCCAAACGAAAAAGTGGGCGAAATCGCCTGTGTGGCAACCCATCCCGATTACCGGCGCGCCGGCCGAGCCGAGCAACTGCTTCAAGCGCTGCTGAGCCAGGCCGCAGAGTATGGCCTAACACACGTGTTTGCCCTCACTACACAGACAACACATTGGTTTCTTGAACAAGGCTTTGCAGCAACGACGCAAGAGGCATTGCCCGTAGAGAAACAACAACTGTATAACTGGCAGCGTAATGCAGCCGTCCTGATACGGCCGGTGTCACACTGAATGACCGCCAGTGATAAGCTGACCCTCTTTTTTTAACACTGGGAGATCTCAATGCCCCAATACCGATCCCGCACTTCGACCGCTGGGCGCAACATGGCAGGTGCTCGCGCGCTATGGCGCGCCACCGGTATGCAGGATGGTGACTTTGAAAAGCCCATCATTGCAGTGGTCAATTCATTTACTCAGTTTGTACCCGGACACGTGCACCTCAAAGATCTTGGGCAGCTCGTCGCACGAGAAATCGAGGCATCCGGTGGCGTCGCTAAAGAATTTAATACCATCGCTGTCGACGATGGCATCGCCATGGGCCATGACGGGATGCTCTACAGCTTGCCCTCTCGTGATCTGATTGCTGATTCGGTCGAATATATGGTCAATGCGCACTGTGCCGATGCGATGGTGTGTATTTCTAACTGCGATAAAATCACGCCGGGGATGCTGAACGCGGCCATGCGCCTCAATATCCCGGTGATATTCGTCTCGGGTGGTCCAATGGAAGCGGGAAAAACCGCCTTATCAGAACACAAACTCGATTTAGTGGATGCGATGGTAATTGCGGCTGACTCGAGTGCCGATGATGCGACGGTAGAAGCCTATGAGCGCTCAGCCTGCCCTACCTGCGGTTCATGCTCGGGCATGTTTACCGCCAACTCAATGAACTGCCTGACCGAGGCGCTCGGTTTAAGTTTGCCGGGCAATGGCTCGTTGCTGGCTACGCATGCCGATCGTGAGCAGCTTTTCCTGCGTGCTGGACGTTTGATTGTAGAGGTCGCAAAGCGCTGGTATGAGCAAGATGACAAGACGGCCTTGCCCAGAGAAATTGCCAGTAAAAAGGCCTTTGAAAATGCCATGACCCTAGATGTTGCGATGGGAGGGTCAACCAATACGATTCTGCACCTGCTTGCGGCAGCACAAGAAGCGGGAGTGGACTTTGATATGGCAGACATCGACACGCTATCGCGTAAGGTGCCACAGCTGTGCAAGGTTGCTCCAAGCACTCCACTCTACCACATGGAGGATGTGCACCGGGCTGGGGGGGTGATGGCAATTCTGGGCGAGCTGGCGCGGGGCAACTTACTGCATCTCGATTGCCCCACTGTCCACAGTGATAGCCTAGCCAGCGCCTTATCAGACTGGGATATTATGCAAACCGAGCGCGACGATGTGCGCACACTGTATGCTGCTGGCCCCGCGGGTATCCCCACACAACAGGCCTTCAGCCAGGCAGTCCGCTGGCCAACCCTGGATACCGACCGGCACTCTGGCTGTGTCAGAGATATGGCGCACGCTTACTCACAAGAGGGCGGGCTCGCTGTCCTGTTTGGCAATATCGCTGAATCGGGATGCGTGGTCAAAACCGCCGGCGTCGATGACGCCTCGTTGCGCTTTAGTGGCCCCGCGCATATTTGCGAGAGCCAGGAGGGCGCCGTTAGCGATATTCTTGAAGACCGTGTTAAGGCAGGGGATGTGGTCGTCATCCGCTACGAGGGCCCGCGTGGCGGACCCGGTATGCAGGAGATGCTCTACCCTACCAGTTATCTGAAATCAAAAGATCTAGGTAAAGCATGTGCCCTAATTACCGATGGCCGCTTCTCAGGCGGCACATCAGGTTTATCGATTGGGCACGTATCGCCTGAGGCGGCAGCGGGCGGGGCGATCGCCTTGATCGAACCCGGTGATACCATCGAGATTGATATCCCTGCACGGCAGATCAATGTCCTGCTCGATGAAGCGACGCTGGCAGCTCGTCGAGAAGCCATGAATAACCGCGCGCGCGGGTGGAAGCCGGTGAACGAGAGACCAAGGAAAGTCTCTACTGCACTCAAAGTCTATGCCAGCATGGTCACCAGTGCCGACAAAGGCGCGATTCGCGACAGCAGTCTGATTGATAACGGGTAAAGCGCATTAGTCCACGCCCGCAAGCTGAGCGAGGTCGTCGCGTAAAGCGCTGAGTCGTCTTCTTAACTTGTCTTCTTGCTTGCTGCTGCGCTGAACGAGCACATCACGAACGAGTTGCAAGATCACCTCGCCATTATGTGCAATGCCTTCTCGGTAAGCCGGCAACTGCGCCTCATCACGGCCGGCGATCAGTGCTCGCACCTGTTGCGGCCAGTCGGGGCTATCCGCAATGAGGATCTCCGACAGCGTCGTAATCCAGACCCTCCTGTCCGCTAACCAAAACGTGTCCAGTCTTGTCATCTCCATCACACCACTACGAATCCGCTCTGTCTGTCGATCGGACAGCGGCCCCAGATAGTCTGACATTTGCTCATCAAAACGCGCCTCAATGTCAGTGCGATAGTCCTCGTCATCTCGTGCTAATCGGTCTGCTTCCAATTCGTCTTGTTTGACGAGTAAGGCCTCCACAAAGCCCTGTCGCTGAGAGAGATCGAGCGTTTGTCCTGTGCTCAACAATAAATCTAAAAAAGGGCCTTGAATCCGGTTAGCGGCCGCTTCAATCCGGGCCGCCATCAACCGTGCCGACTCAACGGGTACGCCCTCGTCGAGAATGACCAAAGTGTCATCGAGTAGCGTGACATAAGTGGGCAGCTCTTCTTGACGATGCCAAGCCAGTAAGTCATCGAGTCGCTCATCAAATTGCGCCCGCTGATCACGACTCAGTGTGACGTAATCGTCGAGATACCAGCGGATAACAATATCGACCCGGTTATAAATAAATTGGGTCGCGGAGCAGCCCGATACCAAGCAAAGTATCAGGCACATGAGCAACCTCAATGCTCGGCCGGTACGACGGTTCGTATCGGCGGAACGGTGAAGCCCGATCAAGCGGCGTTGGCTAAGATCAATCCGCGACCGTCCAGAGCAGAGAGAATTGCCGCTAATGACGCGTGCACGATGTCGTGACTGCGACCGACACCACAAGGCCGCTCGCCATCGATATTGAGCTGGACGTAACACACTGCCTCCGCATCGGCACTCTGGCCTAAGGTGTGCTCAGAATACTCTACTACCACGATGTGTCGACCGGTGACGGACTCCATGGCCTGAGCAAAGGCATCGACCACGCCATTCCCTTTGCCACTGAGAGCAATCTCCCCGTTTGGCCCTTTCAACGTGACTTCCAGCCCGTCACTGCCGTCTTGTCTTAATAACTGGTAATTCCCAAGCTGCCATCGATCAGCGGTCGTTAGATAGGTTTGCTGAAACAGCGCATAAATATCATCTGAGGACACCTCTGCTTCGCTGTCTTCCGCTAAGTCTTGCACCGCAGTACTAAAATCAACCTGTAACCAGCGAGGTAACTCAAGACCATAGTCTCGCCTCAACACATGCGCGACGCCGCCCTTACCCGATTGGCTGTTGATTCTAATTACTTCCTGATAAGTCCGCCCGATATCAGCGGGATCAATCGGTAGATAAGCGACATCCCAACCACTGTCCGGGTCACGCTTTGAGAGGCATTTATGAATAGCGTCCTGATGGCTGCCGGAGAAAGCAGTGAACACCAGCTCCCCTGCGTAAGGGTGTCTGGGATGAACCGGTAATTGGGTGCACTCACGCGCCACTGTGCAGATCTCATCCATGTGGGTGAAATCAAGTTCGGGATCGACGCCTTGGCTATACAAATTCATCGCCATAGTCAGAATGTCCATATTGCCGGTGCGCTCACCATTGCCGAGCAACGTGCCCTCTACCCGATCGGCGCCCGCCATCAGACCCAGTTCAGAGGCTGCTACCGCGCACCCTCGATCGTTATGAGTATGTAACGACAAAATTAGCGATTCACGGTCACGAACGTGGTCACTAAACCACTCTATTTGATCGGCATAGATATTCGGTGTGCTCATCTCGACAGTTGCGGGCAGATTGATAATCACGGGGTTATCGGGCGTAGGAGCCAGTACCGCATTCACCGCGTCACACACCGTGACCGCAAAATCCAACTCGGTACCGGTAAAGCTTTCAGGACTGTACTCGAAGACCCATTCTGTCTCGGGTTGCGCTTCAGCAGCGGCCTTCACCAACTGTGCGCCAGTCACCGCAATCTCAGTGATACCCTCCCGATCGAGGCCGAATACGTATTCACGTTGTACGGTAGAAGTACTGTTATAAAAATGGACGACCGCCCGGCGGGCACCCGCTAACGCCGCAAAGGTCTTAGCAATCAAATCAGGGCGGGCCTGGGTCAGCACCTGCACTGTAACGTCGGCTGGAATGCGGTCCTCTTCAATTAATTTGCGCAAAAATGCGAAGTCATGGCTGGATGCCGAAGGAAATCCCACTTCAATCTCTTTAAAACCAATGGATATCAACAGCTCCCACAGACGTAGTTTTTGTGCTGCATTCATGGGCTCAACCAAAGCCTGATTGCCATCACGCAGATCGACTGAACACCAATGAGGCGCCTGCCTAATGCGTTGATCAGGCCAGCGGCGATCGGGCTTGGCAATCGGCTCGAAAGCGCGGTACTTACGGTAGTCAAAGCGCGGCATGCTCACGATGGTCTTCCTATAGGGATCTAAGAGGCGAGTAGTCTATCCAGACAGCTTGAGCGATAGTCACCTAAATTAGCGTTAATTCACATAAAGTTAGAGATATATGCTAACTTTATAAATATATATAACTTAAATCACTAATTTTTGGCTTTTTATGGATACAAATGACTTTGGGCTCGACCGCGTTGATCGCAAGATTCTGCAAGTCCTGCAACGTGATGCTGGACTGAGCAATCTTGACCTTGCCGAGCGTGTTGGCCTATCGCCCACGCCGTGCGCTAGACGAGTAAAACGCCTTTGGACAGAGGGCATCATTACTCACCAAGTCGCGATGGTGGACCCCAAAAAACTGGGCCTTCATCTCACTGCGCACGTGAGCGTCACCATGGATCGACATACACCGGATCGCTTCGAAGTGTTTGAGGAAACGATCGCCGATGTCGCAGAGGTGGTGGACTGTTGTGTCGTAACGGGGCAGAGCGCTGATTACCTGCTAAAAGCGGTAGTCAGGGACATGGCTCACTATGAACAATTTTTGCTGGGGACACTAACGCGTATCGCTGGGGTCAGTGCGGTGCACTCAAGCTTCGAATTACGACGCGTGCTATCCCGCACTGCAGTGAGTGTTTAACAAGCTAATTACTGAGCGGCCAGCTCTTTCTCAACCAGATATTGTGCAATCTCAAGCATATTGGTCTGGCTACCAGCTGATCGTGTTTCAATCAGATATTTCCCCGCCACCATTAACGACGGTGTCCCAGATATTTTTGCGGACTTCGCGCGCGCGTCCGCTTGTCGAACCTGAGAATCGACACCAAATGAATCAAAAGCCTTGTCGAATTGAGCGGGATCAACACCGCTGTCCTCGAACAAATCACGCAGCGCGAGTCGAGAGGTGAGGCGCTCGCGTTTAACATGCATGGCATCAAAGATAATCGGGTGAACGGTTTCCTTTACGCCCAGCACCTCTGCTATGTAATACGCCTTGGCATGGATTTTCATGCCGTCATTCCAAACTGCTGGCGAGGGTTGCACTACCGCACCCGCTGGTAGTTGCTTACCCCACGCCGTGAGCATGGGCTCAAAAGTGTAGCAATGCCCACAGCCGTACCAAAAGAACTCGGTGACCACCACGTCTTGGGATCGACCAGTGGCCACGGGAGTCGTTAATTTTTGGTAGTGCTGCCCCTCCACCCAGCGCTCTTCCGCTAGCCCGGTGCCGCTCAGCGTTGTCAGCACAACAAACAAAGCGCACGCGAGCCAAAAAACGGGGCGAGTTGCGATGTTGATCATAGAGATCCCTCCTTGGAACCGGTGCCTAATATCACCGACGGCACTATGGCTTCGTTATGGCTTAGTTATGGCTTCGTTATGGATTAGGCTGCAATCCGGCAATGTAGCTCGCAACCGCCTCGATTTCCATATCACTCATCCGGAACGCAGTGGTGCGCATTATTCGCGCGTCGCCACCATTTGTGCGACCGGTTGGGTCCTCATAACCCTTTCTGAACATTTTAAGTTGCGACGCAATGTACTGGGCGTGCTGTCCACCGAGAGAGGGATACCCCGCTAAACTATTGCCATTTCCAGTGGGGCTGTGGCAACCCGAGCAGGCGGGCACTTCTCTGTCGGCAATACCGGCTAAATAAACCTTCCTGCCCAACGCCACTTTATCGGGATCACTCATACCGCCAGATCGCTCTTGCGCATCATAAAAAGCGGCGATATCTGACAGGTCCTCATCGGTCATGTTGTCGACCTGCCCCGCCATGAGTGCGACCGGGCGACGGCCATCGCGAATATCTTGCATCTGCTTAAGCAAATACTTGTGGCCCAGTCCGGCCAATTTAGGGAACGTGGGTACGGCACTGTTGCCATCAACCCCGTGGCACGCGACGCAGGTGGCGGCCTTAACCTGGCCTGCTTCGGCGTCACCATTGCTAGCGTTTACTGCTGCGTTACTACTTAACAATGCAATAACCAGTAAACTTTGAGTCTTTTGGGCCAAGCGCTGAAACATAGTCATTCTCGTTCGCCGAAATTATTGTGCAGTAGACATGTAGGTAATGAGTGCAGCGTAATCATCGTCGCTGCAACTATTACAGAGCCCGCCTGGCGGCATCGCACCCAAGCCATTACGGACTGACGCAACCAGCGTATCCATCCCCTTTTCCATTCGCGGCGCCCAAGCGGCCTCATTGCCCGTTGCCGGCGCTCCCGCCACACCCACAGCATGGCAAGCACCGCATGAGGCAGCGTATTGTGCTGGTGGATCACCAGCGAAAACGGTCGGCGCAGCGATCAGTGCAGCGCCAACAGCAAGGCGCATAGCAGCGCGAGTAAATGCGATTGTTTTCATGATCAAACCCTCTGAAAGCTTCTCTTAGCTCGTTATTGACATACGGTCGCGCACTGTCTGCGGGTCACTGCTGCCATCCTCGCTCACGACCGCAAGGCGCGCCTCGCTATTCATTGCCATCGTCAACTGACTTCATGCAGCAATTTACAGTTTTAACCTGCACTACCATTAAGACAGCGTGGCATTATAGACGTTCCGTGTCGTGGCACAAATCGCAAAATGACCGAGCTAACAGCGTCTCCCATCAAACTCAATTTTCGTGACGCGGCCTTTCTCCAAAGTGCCAGCGCCATTGAAAATGCACCGCCCGATAGCGGCTGGGAGGTCGCCTTTGCCGGTCGATCTAACTCTGGAAAATCTAGTGCAATCAACACTTTAACGGGGCAGACTAAGCTGGCGCGCACCTCCCGCACGCCGGGACGTACGCAATTAATTAATTTTTTTTCACTGACCGACAGCCAACGGTTGGTCGATTTACCCGGCTATGGCTTTGCCAAAGTCCCCCTCGCAGTGAAAAAAAAGTGGAACCAGCAGCTCGAACGTTACCTGCAGCATCGACAAAGCCTCCGAGGACTGGTCATGCTGATGGATGTCCGCCACCCACTCACAGAACCGGACCAACAAATGCTGGGCTGGGCCATTTCGGCGACCATGCCGGTCCACATTTTGTTAACCAAAGCCGACAAACTCAAACGAGGCCCCGCTCAAAACACGCTGTTGTCTGTTCAAGGCCGGCTGCGTGAGCATGAAGAACTGGTCCAAGTACAGCTGTTCTCATCACTCAAGCGCCAAGGGGTAGACGTTCTCGGCAAGCAGATTAACCGATGGTTAACCGATGACTCTGTTTTAGCCGATGGAACCGAATCGCCATCTGAGGCGCCTTAAAACAACCGTCAATGGGCCTCATCCCAGTTGTTTCCCGTACCGACCTCCACCACTAACGGGACATCAAGCCAGCCGACATCTGACATCAATATGGCGACCTTCTCGCTCAAGCCAGCGACAGCATCGTCCGCAACTTCAAATACCAGCTCATCGTGCACTTGCATCATTAATCGCGCATCTACCCCTGACGAATCAATCCACGCATCAACCGCCAGCATGGCTAATTTAATCAAATCTGCAGCGGTCCCTTGCATCGGGGCATTAATGGCGGTGCGCTCAGCTGCCTGTTGCCGCTGTCGATTACGGGCATTGATTTCGGGCAGGTATAGGCGTCTTCCTTTGAGCGTTTCAACATAACCTTTCTCATGAGCATCGGCGCGCGTTCGCGCCATATAGTCGGCGACACCGGGATAACGTGCAAAGTACACGTCGATATATTGTTGCGCCTCGTGACGCCCAATACCCAATTGCTTGGCGAGTCCAAAAGCAGACATGCCGTAAATCAAACCAAAGTTAATCGCTTTCGCCTTGCGTCGTTGATCAACCGATACTTGTTCGATATCAACGGCAAATACTTCAGCTGCAGTAGCACTGTGAACATCGAGGCCATCAGCAAACGCGGCCAATAAACCGGAATCCTGAGAGAGGTGCGCCATGATGCGCAGCTCAATTTGCGAATAGTCCGCCGCAACAATCTTACAGCCAGGCGCGGCAATAAACGCTTGTCGGATGCGTCTACCCTCTTCTGTGCGAATTGGAATATTTTGCAAATTGGGATCCGAAGACGATAACCGCCCGGTGGCCGTTACGGCCTGATGATAGGAGGTATGTACTCGCCCAGTTTTGGGATCAATCATTCCGGGGAGCTTGTCGGTATAGGTCGATTTAAGCTTGCTGAGGCTTCGATATTCCATCAACACAGCGGGTAAAGGGTAATCCAACGCTAATTCTGCCAGGACCTCCTCCGCGGTCGAGGGTGCTCCCTTGGGGGTTTTCTTCAGTACGGGTAGCGCCAACCTACTGAATAATATCTCACCTAACTGCTTAGGTGAGCCGAGGTTGAAAGGACCACCCGCGAGCTCATGGGCCTCAGCCTCGAGCGTCAGCATTCGCTGGCCCAACTCGGCACTTTGTGCGGCCAGTTGCTCGCGAGATACCAACGTACCGTTTCGTTCGATACGAGACAGCACAGGAACGAGCGGCATCTCCAGCTCTCGGTACAACTGCTGAAGAGAGGGCTCCGCCTTTAAGCGGGCGGACAACAATGCATGTAACTGCAAGGTCACCTCGGCATCCTCCGCCGCATAAGGCGCTGCTTGTTCGATCGGCACCTGATTAAAGGTGATCTGCTTAGCACCTTTACCGGCAATGTCTTCGAAGTGAATCGTGCGCTGCCCCAAATATTTCAGCGCCAACGTGTCCAAGTCATGGCGACTTCCGGTCGCGTCAAGCACATAGGACTGAAGCATCGTATCCTCACGAATACCCCGCAGTGTAATGCCATGGTTCATCAAGACATTAGCATCATATTTCAGATGCTGGCCTAGCTTTCCTTTTGATTCATCCTCTAGTAACGGCTTCAACTGAGCCAACACTTCATCACGACTAAGCTGCTCTGGCGCACCGGGATAATCATGTGCCAGCGGGACATACGCGGCCGTACCAGTCTCTACCGCAAAGGAAACGCCCACAATTTCTGCGACCATATAATCCAAACTGGTCGTTTCGGTATCGAAGGCGAAAAAATCGGCGGCTGAGAGTCTTTTCAGCCAATCCTCCCAGGTTGCCGTATCTAATATGGTAATCACGTTGAGGGGGTCGGCGACCGCTGATGGCGTGTCCTCTGCTAGCGTGTCTTCTATCGGCTCGTTGGCGGCGGCTTCCACCATGGCGCCAAGGCCATTATCGAGCAACGCCTCCAACCAATTTTTAAACTCAAGCTCGCGAAACAAGGCAATCAACGCCTGGTTATCGGGCAAGGTCGAATGCAAGGCACCCGCTTCCAAGCCCAGCTCACAGTCTGTTTTGATCGTCGCCAATTCATAACTCAGCACTGCATCGGCGTGTGCCAGCTCCAACTTGCCTGCAAGACTCTTGGCGCCCCGAATTGGTAATGCGGCAACGGCATCCAGTTGTTGATAGATAGTGGTCATGCCACCTAGGTGTTGTAATAACGCGGTCGCCGTCTTCTCACCGACACCAGCCACCCCGGGGATGTTATCGACTTTGTCCCCCATTAAGGCCAGCAAATCAATAATCAGCTCTGGCGGGACGCCAAACTTATCGACGACGCCGGCACTGTCCATGGCGGTATTGTTCATGGTGTTAATCAGTGTGACTTTATCGTTGACCAGCTGCGCCATATCTTTATCACCGGTCGAAATGACTACCTCGCGACCACTGCTCGCCGCCTCCACAGATAACGTCCCAATCACGTCATCTGCCTCGACGCCGCCTATGCAGATCAAGGGTAGGCCCATCGCCTTAATGGCGGCGTGAATCGGCTCAATCTGCTCACGCAACTCGTCTGGCATGGGAGGCCGGTTGGCCTTGTAATCCGCATACATCTCATGGCGAAAGGTGGGGCCCTTGGCATCAAAGACCACCACGACCTGATCGCCATCGTAATCAGCCACTAACTTGCGGATCATCCCGATCACGCCCTTTGCGGCGCCAGTATTCAAACCCTTCGAATTGGTCAGCGGGGGTAACGCATGGTAAGCGCGGAACAGATAAGAAGAGCCATCCACCAGAATAAGGCGATTTGACATAATGTTAGTGGTCCCAGAGATACTGAGCGGATCGTAATGTTACCCGCATTTTGGGTATGTCGAGTGGCGCACGAAAAAAGCCATGGTAATCCCCTCTCGGATTCATCAGCGCCACGTTTGCACTGTGCTCCATCTGATAGCTGCCGTCATTGGCAGTAACCTTACGAAAAGGCGCATTTAAGCGCTGGGCCACGCTCAGAATCGATTCAAAGGCTCCCGTCACGCCAAGGAAATCGGGGTGAAAGTACGGAACATATTGCGACAACCTCTCGGGTGTATCTCGAGCGGGATCCACCGACAGCATCATCACGACGGTCTCATCCGCCTCGGTGCCTTGCAGCTGCTGTTTCAGTTCGGCCAAATCAGACAGGGTGGTCGGACATATGTCAGGGCAGTGCGTGAAGCCAAAAAACAACAAGGTCCAGTGACCTTCAAGACGATCGGCAGTAAAAGGCGCGCCGGTGTGGTCAATCAATGAAAAACTGCCCACATCGCGAGGGGTATCGAATAGAAATAATCCATTAATACGGCTCTCAGCGAGGCTCATCACGCGCGGCTCGCCCACGCGATGAACAAAGCTCACCACCACAATGGCCATGAACACCAGCACACCAAAAATAGTCCAGCGAATCCCTCGTCGATCCGGTTTAGTCACCCACTACTCCTATCGTCTCAGCTGCCATCGGGCACCACTCCATCAGATTCCCGCGTACACAAGCGAATAACAGATCTCCTGCTAGCTCCCTGAGTTCTTTAATAAAAACCGGAGATCACTGATCACGTCTTTATAGTAAAGATCATTTGCTACCTGCATCATGATCCAGCCGGCCGGATCGACGACATACCAGTGCCCGGCTGGTCCCGGCGGCGTCGGTATCAGTTGTTCAATTTCTGCGGTGGGCAACGTCAGCGGAGTCACACCCTCATGCTC
>JBDQJL010000018.1:0-35617 GCA_040263855.1 Luminiphilus sp.
GATAACCCGCACGCCCATGTTTTGAGCAAACATGGCCATGACCTGATCGCCCTCATTGAGCCGCAGCAATCCGTTATCAACAAAGACGCAAGTGAGCTGATCACCAATGGCACGATGCAGCAGTGCAGCCACAACCGAGGAATCGACACCACCCGAAAGCCCCAGCAGCACACGATCGTTACCCACTTGCTCGCGCACGCGCTGGATCGCATCCTCGACAATATTGGCGGGGGTCCAGAGCGCCTCACAGGAACAGATCTGTTTTACAAAGTGCGCAAAGATATTCTCGCCTTGCGTGGTGTGGGTCACCTCGGGATGGAACTGAATACCGAACCAGGGTTTGTTGACATGCGCCATGCCGGCAATCGGGCAGCTATCGGTCTCGGCAATGCGGTCAAAATCGGGCGGTAACTGAGACACCTTATCGCCATGACTCATCCACACATCAAGCAGTTGTTGGTCGCTGCTGTCAGTCTTATCAGCAAAATCAGCAAACAGCCCGCCCGCAGAGGTGCGGCGGATCTGCGCATAACCAAACTCAGACGTATCAGAACCCTCTACGCCACCCCCTAACTGGGCGGCCATTGTCTGCATCCCGTAGCAAATACCGAGCAAGGGCACATCGAGTGTAAACACAATGTCTGGGGCGCGCGGAGAGTCTGTCGCAGTGACCGACTCAGGTCCGCCTGAGAGAATAATGCCGCTCGGTACAAAGGCACGGATATCCGCCTCATCCGTATCCCAGGGCATGATTTCGCAATACACCCCCACTTCCCGGATACGGCGTGCAATCAGCTGTGTGTACTGTGAGCCAAAATCTAAGATCAGCAGTCGGTCGCGATGAATATCTTGTGTCACGCTGCGGGCTCCCGACTCACAAGTGAAAAATGGATCGTCAGCACGCCATCAGCGCACCGGGTAATTGGGGGCTTCTTTGGTGATAGAGACATCATGCACATGGGATTCAGACATACCTGCCGCGGTCACACGCGTAAATTGAGTGTCTGAGCGCATTGCCTCCATGGTGGAGCATCCGGTGTATCCCATCGCCGAGCGCACACCCCCCATCAGCTGAAGAATGATGGCAGAAACAGGGCCTTTATAAGGCACTCGCCCTTCAATTCCTTCAGGCACCAACTTCTCGGAGCCCAGTGCTGCATCCTGAAAATAGCGATCAGATGATCCTTGGCTCTGTGACATAGCACCAATGGAGCCCATTCCGCGATACGCCTTATAGGTTCGTCCCTGAAACAACTCCACTTCACCTGGCGCCTCTTCAGTACCCGCAAACATACTGCCCATCATCACCGCGTCGGCGCCCGCTGCCAGCGCTTTCGCCAAATCGCCAGAAAAACGCACTCCGCCGTCGGCGATAACCGGAATGCCAGAATCGGCCAGTGCAGCGGCCACATTGGCCACCGCTGAAATTTGCGGTACGCCAATACCCGTTACGATACGGGTTGTACAAATAGACCCGGGGCCAATACCCACCTTCACCGCATCGGCGCCTGC
The DNA here is from genome assembly GCA_040263855.1 of Luminiphilus sp. Lineage (GTDB taxonomy): Bacteria > Pseudomonadota > Gammaproteobacteria > Pseudomonadales > Halieaceae > Luminiphilus. The sequence continues at coordinate 1,513 of JBDQJL010000018.1, forward strand.
ATCGCGCAATGCCAGAGCGGCATCGGCCGTAGCGATATTGCCGCCGATCACATCAATGCCGGGATAGTCCCGTTTGATCATGCGTACGCGGTCTAAGACGTTCTTTGAATGTCCGTGGGCAGTATCCACTACCAGCACATCAACGCCGGCGCGCACAAGTGCTTCAGTGCGCTCATCCGTATCCGGACTGGTGCCAATCGATGCGCCCACACGCAACTGTCCTGACTCGTCTTTGCAGGCATGTGGGAATGATTCAGCCTTATCAAAATCTTTAACGGTAATCAGACCTTTCAAGGTGAAGTCATCGTCAATCACCAGTATTTTTTCGATGCGAAACTGGTGCAATAAGCGCTGCACTTCGTCTGAAGGTGCGCCTTCTTTCACCGTCACCAGCTGCTGCTTGGGCGTCATGATGGCCGACACCGGCTGATCAGTATCTGTCTCGAAGCGAATATCACGCCGTGTCACGATTCCCACGAGTTGACCCGCCTCCATGACCGGCACTCCAGAAATACCATTGGCACGGGTGAGATCAATCAATTGCGCAATGCTCGCGGTGCTTTCGATAGTGATGGGGTCTTTGACCACTCCACTTTCGAACTTCTTCACGCGACGGACTTCTTCTGCCTGCTCGGCGATCGTCATGTTTTTATGGATGATGCCAATACCGCCCTCTTGTGCGAGGGCAATAGCCAACCGCGCCTCGGTCACCGTATCCATAGCGGCCGATACCAAGGGAATATTGAGTGGAATGTTACGTGTTAAGCGCGTCACCAGCGAGACGTCTTTGGCTGTGACCTCAGAATAGCCTGGCAGGAGGAGCACGTCGTCGAAAGTCAGCCCTTCGTGTGCAATTCGGAGCATGTTAGCCTCGCAGTGCCCAGTTCGCAGTGTCTGCGATACTAGGTCTCCCCAAACGCGCTAGTATACAGACGGTGTGATGGTGCGACAATAATAGAAAGCGCCCCTTCCCCCGCAAACCGTGAACCGAGACCCACCCTGACCTATGCAGACAGACCTCGACACCCAACCGGCACTCACGGTAAGCCAGCTCAATCGAGAGGCGAAAAATCTGTTAGAACGCCACTTCGACTGGGTGTGGGTCGAAGGAGAGATCAGTCAATTCACTGCCGCCAGCTCGGGCCACTGGTACTTTTCGCTCAAAGACTCGGACGCGCAGGTTCGCTGTGCCATGTTTCGCCGCGCCAACGGGCGAGCCAAAATACAGCCCAAAACGGGAGATTCCGTTCGCATTCGTGCTCGAGTCACCCTGTATGAAGGCCGTGGCGAGTTTCAGCTGGTCTGCGAACACATTGAGGCGGCAGGCGCTGGCGCCTTGCAAATCGCTTTTGAGCAACTCAAGGCACGACTAGCTCAAGAGGGCTTGTTCGCTAGCGAACACAAGCAATCGATTCCAAATGACGCGGAGCACGTAGGCATCGTGACCTCTGCTACGGGTGCCGCCTTACAGGACATTCTGACGATACTCGAGCGACGCAGCCCGCATACGCGAGTCTATGTTTTTCCCGTCCCCGTGCAAGGGGATGGCGCAGCACAGCGGATCGCCGATGCGATTAACCAAGCCGACCAGCTCATAAGCGATCGCAAGATTCGCCTAGACGTTTTAATTGTGGGTCGTGGTGGCGGATCCCCCGAAGACCTTTGGGCATTCAATGAAGAGGTCGTCGCGCGGGCCCTCTTTGCGGCAAGCGTGCCAACGGTGTCTGCGGTCGGCCACGAGATCGACTTCAGCATTGCCGATCTGGTGGCAGACACCCGGGCCGCAACGCCATCGGCTGCCGCCGAATTGGTATCGATTGATCAAACCGAATTACTGCAGCAGGCTGATCAGCTCTCAAGCAGGCTGGATCGCGCAATCAGTCGATCGATCAACGACATCGCCGACCAGTTGAGCGCCGTGAAAAAACGGATTCGCCATCCCGGTTATGCACTCACCCAACATCGAAAAACACTGTTGCAACTGAGCGGTGCATTGCAACGCTCGACTGAGCGACACATCACAACGCGCCTAACCAAAGCAGAGCAACTGGCGACACGATTGACAGCACAGCATCCTGAACAGCAACTCAGACGCCACCGCGGGGAGAATACTCGCCTACAACATCGCTTGCTGCTGCAGATCAAACAAAAGCTGCAAAGCGTCAAGGCGCAGGCCCTTTACCAACAAAAGCTGCTGCAGTCATTGGGGCCAGAACAGACGCTCAACCGCGGCTATGCGATTGTGACCGACGCGCAAGGCAATCTGGTCAAGGACGCAGGCACCATACACCTAGGCGATGCAGTATCGATCCGGCTTAAGCAAGGCAAGCTAACCGCTGAAGTGATCGGGCACGCGCAGGACTGATACCGCGCTGACAAAGACCGTTCTAGTATTTTGCGGGTAGTCGCGTGTTAATGATGATATGGCGGCCTTCAAACCGAATGTACTCGCCGATGGTCAGGTCCTTGAGGATCCTTGCCACCATCTCTCGCGAAGCACCGACACGATCAGCAATATCTTGCTGGGTCAGCTTGTCGGGGATAAACAGCGTGCCATCGCCCCGCTCTTCTGCAAGATCCATTAACACGTTGGCGACACGACCATAAACATCTTGCAAGGCGAGACTTTTGACATCGGCTGTCAGCTTTCTGACACGACCTGCCAGGTTACTAATAAGTTGCTTCACGATGCCCGGGTGATCTGCCAACACACCTGAGAAGTCTTCTTTCATCACGATGCGAAATTCCGATTTTTCTACCGTGCGCACAGAAGCCGATCGAGTGGAGTCATCCAATAGCGCCAACTCGCCAAAATAATCTCCTGGACCCAAGGTATTCATGATGAATTCCTTGCCATTTTTATCGCTGCAGTACACTTTGACCTTGCCCGACTCAATCACGAACAACGAGTCAGCTGGGTCATTTTCGTGAATGACCACGGTATTCTTGGGGAACGCTCGTGTGGTGCTGCTGCTTTCCAACGCCTTCAACTCTTCGTCAACAAGACCGTGAAAAATTTCCACTTGATCCAACATAAAACCTATGCCCCATACTCTCCCCAAGTTAGTGAGATACTAACCTATGAAATGCATATCGCCTATCCCTGTAGGTGACAGGCAATTCACGCAGCAGACAGCATCGGTATACTCCAGCAACGGTATACTCAATCAGCATTATGGCGGGGACAGGCGTCGTGGACTCAGCAACGGAACAACCAGAACAGTGGGCCGGCCGTATTCTGGCTTCTGCAGCACCGCTGCTTGAAGCGGTCAAGCGGCCCACCGTGTCAGTTGAAAGCCCCATGAACGGTGATGTTGAAGCACTTCAAGATGCGGTATCTCGAGTGCAACAATTGCTGGCCTCTCCCTCAGCTGACTTTGGTCACGATCTGTTGAATCTGATTGGTGCTATCCGTGGTTATGCGGAAATGCTCTATGAGGATATAGAGCTGCTGCATCCCGCGCTAAAGACCGCCTTGCCGGCGCTGCTGTCGGCGGTAGAGAGTTCGCAGACCACACTCGACTCGTCAGCATCCACTTTGGTCGCCTCCAAGATAGATGCGCCGGGCGTGATTTTGGCAGTGGATGACATGCCTGAAAATCGAGAACTAATTAGTCGCCTGCTATCGCGTGCCGGGCACACCGTTATTTCCGCTGTGTCAGGCGAAGAGGCACTGGAGCTCCTAGAAACACGGGGCGTTGACCTGGTATTACTCGACCTCATGATGCCGGGTATCGGCGGTGCCGAAGTGCTAAAAGCGATGAAAGACGATGCGGTCCTCAGAGCAACGCCCGTCATCATGATCAGTGGACGTCAGGACATGGATCAAATCATCGCCTGCATTCAAGCTGGCGCTGACGATTACCTTTTAAAGCCCTTTAATCCCGTCTTGCTCCAAGCTCGAATCTCAGCCGGGATTGAGCGAAAACGGTGGCATGATCGGGAAGAAGATTACCGAATGCAGTTAGAACGTAACGAGCGCTTTATTCGCAGTACGTTTGGGCGTTACCTATCTGATGAGATCGTTGCACAGTTGCTGGAAAACCCAGAAGGTCTGGAGATGGGAGGCGATTTGCGCGAGGTGACCATCATGATGTCCGATATCTGCGGTTTCACGAGTCTTGCTGAGCGTCTTCCACCACCGCAAGTGGTCTCCTTACTAAACCGCTATTTTGAGCACATGACGGATATCATCTTTTCGCACCAAGGTACGATCGACGAATTTTTAGGGGATGCCATTCTTGCCGTTTTTGGTGCACCGCATCGGCTCGACAACGACCCTGAGCGAGCCGTCCGATGTGCGCTGACCATGCGCGACGCCATGGAAGCAGTCAATGAAGCTAACGAAGCCGCTGGCCTACCCGCACTGCAGCACCGCATCGCACTGAATACCGGCTCTGTCATCGCGGGCAATATTGGTTCTGAACAAAGAGCAAAGTATGGCTGCGTGGGTCACGCCATGAACGTGGCATCTCGCATCGAGGGTCACACCATGCCCAATGAAATACTCATCTCTGATGCAACCCGCCAGCAGCTGCCCAGTCATGTCTTTGAACTAGGCGAACCAAGGAAAATGGTTGCCAAGGGCATTGAAGAATCGATTTTGGTCTACCCTGTAGTGGGGTTACAGCCATGACGCAAAGCACTATTACGCTGCTCCTCGTTGAAGATAACCAAGTCAATCGCGATATGCTGGTGCGGAGACTGCAGCGAACCGGCTACCAAATTCTGACCGCCGGCGACGGCGAAACCGCGCTCGAGGTTATGCGTCAGGAATCACCCCAAGTCGTACTAATGGATATGAACCTGCCGGTTAAGGATGGCTGGACAGCCAGTCGCGAAGCGCAATTAGATCCTCACTTAAGAAAGATCCCTATTATCGCGTTGACGGCTCATGCCATGGAAGAGGACAAGGCGCGTGCACTCGAGGCTGGGTGTTGTGACTACGCCACCAAACCCGTTGATTTCCCTGGGTTACTTACTAAGATCGCGGCTCACACTGATGCGGACAGCTAACCCCCTAAACAAGTTGCGGCCGCGTCTCAGCCTGCGCAGTCGCCTCTATCTTTTCTCTGGTGCTATCCTGATATTATTCGGCCTTAATGTTGGGACTTCTCTTTGGGGAAGCTTTGCTCGCAATGAAAGTTCTCTCGCCTACCAAGAGGCGGTCACGGCAGCCCAATTAACCGCAGAACTTGAGCAAAATCTACAGACAAAACGCCAACAAGTATTGGTACTCGCCACATTAAGAGAGACCAATGTTGACCCACTCGACGCCAGTGCGATTGAGCAAGCGCGAGCAGACCTCGATATTATCTCAACACGATTGAGACAGCTGGGGGCATACGGTGGCGCAGACTTAGAGGACTATTATCGGCGCCTGCATGAGAGTGCGACTGCGCTACTGAACGAATGGTTACTCTTTTATGAGGGTTACGACCAAGCCGACCTCACGCCAGACGTAGAGTCAGCGCGTTCCTATAACGACGCGCAACAACGATTACAAGAATTGGATCAGCGCCAATCATCCATTGCAGTACAACGCGCCGATGTGATCGACCGCACCATCAGACTCACCGATCAGATCACCATCATCGGCTTTATCGGTTCTATCGTCATCACCCTCGCATTAGTCTTCGCCATGATCAGAAGCACCAATGCCTCACTGACAAGAATGAAACAAGGCGTCGAGCGGTTTGGTTCTGGTGATTTGACCTATCGCATTGATGCACAGCGAGATTCAGGAGAAATTGGGGATCTGGCCAGAACCTTTAACGAGATGTCGACGAAGCTACAGACAGCAATCGACGACACCAACACCGCAAGAGCCGATGCGGATTCTGCTAACGCTGCAAAGAGCATGTTTTTGGCCAATGTTAGTCATGAACTAAGAACCCCGTTAAATGCCATTATCGGTTACTCCGAAATGTTGCAGGATGAATTAGGCGATGGCGGTGGAATCGACCGCGCGCAATTTCATCACGACCTCACCACGATTATTTACTCAGGCAGACAACTGCTGACCTTAATTAACGACATCTTGGATTTATCCAAGATTGAAACTGGAAAAATGCAGCTCAACCTGACGGTATTTAATCCAGCCGGCCTATTGGTTCAGATCTGTGATGCGCTGTCGCCTTTGCTGCAGCAGAACAACAACCGGTTAACGCTGGATATTCACGAGGACAGCATGCGTGATATCAATAGTGACCAGGCTAAACTGCAGCAGATTGTGACCAATCTATTTTCAAACGCGTGTAAGTTCACAAAGGCAGGTGACATCACTGTCTCGGCCAGCATGACCGATACAACGCTTATCGTTGAGGTGAGAGACACAGGTATTGGTATGACGGACGCGCAGCAAGGCCGGGTATTCGAGGCATTTACTCAGGCGGAAGCCTCTACCGGGCTCACCTATGGCGGCACAGGGCTCGGTCTCGCTATCGTGCGGGAATTTTGCGAGATGTTAGGGGGTGCTATCGTTTTAGACAGTCAGCCGAACGAAGGATCGTGTTTTCGCGTTACCCTTCCGGCTGACCCAGTGTCAGCTCACGTAACCGCTTGAGTGCGTCCTCTTGCTTTGCCAGCTCAGCAGATAAATTCTGATTTGACTCACTCATCGCATTCAGTTCAGCCTCAAGCTGAACCAGCAGGTCAAGTACCCGCTCTGTGATGATCGCCCGAGACCGCTGGTCGTCATTGGTGATCGCCAAGGGCACTGACCGGTTCTGTTCCAGTCGATTACTGAGATCGGTGGCGGTCGCAGCCTCCGCTACAGCCCCCTCTTCTCCTGAGGCGGCGTAGGCCGCAAAAGCAGCCCGGGCTGCCTCGTATTCACCTGCGGCAAGCGCTCGGACGCCCTCGTCATAAACGTCGAAAACGGTAGTAGAGGGGCAATCACAGACTCCCGACATAACCGCGTCACCCTCGCCCTGCGACGCGTTGGCAGCGGTAGGGTCAGCGCCACCAGCGCCGTCTGCCGGCACAAGGCCGCAACCGCCCAGTAGCAAGAGTACTGCGAACAATAAAATAGTGCCGATAGACGATCTTTGATGCACCGTGCCGAACCCCCAAGATTTAACCGAGGATAGCACCGCGAAGCCAGCGCTTGCCAGTGTTGTAGGCACCTTTCAGAAATTATTCGTGCCGCAAGTGCGGAAACAATATGACATCTCTGATCGACGCTGAATTGGTCAACAACATCACTAGCCTGTCGATACCAATCCCTTCCCCTGCAGTGGGAGGCAGACCGTACTCCAATGCGCGAATATAATCGTGATCGAAGTGCATCGCTTCATCATCGCCCGCATCTTTTGCAGCCACCTGCGCGTGAAAGCGTTCGGCTTGATCCTCGGCATCATTGAGCTCACTGAACCCGTTGGCCAGCTCTCTGCCCCCTACAAAAAACTCGAATCGATCCGTGACAAAAGGGTTCACATCGTTGCGTCGCGCCAGCGGCGACACCTCGGTGGGATAAGCGGTAATAAACGTCGGTTCCTGTAACTGGGCTTCTGCTGTGGCTTCAAATATTTCGATCTGGATCTTACCCAGTCCCCAACTCGGCTGAACCGCGATATCCAACCGGTCTGCGACGGCCTTTGCGGTATCGTGATCCGCCAGATCCTCGGCAGTCAGTTCGGGGTTATATTTCAGAATAGCTTCCAGCACGGTCATGCGTGTGAATGGACGATCAAAATGGAAGGTAGCGTCACCATAGATGACATCGGTCGTACCCAAAACCGACTGAGTCAACTCCCGCATCAACGCTTCGGTCAGATCCATCGCATCGTAATAATCTGCATACGCCCAGTAGAATTCGAGCATGGTGAATTCTGGATTATGTCGCGTAGAGAGCCCTTCATTGCGGAAATTGCGATTAATCTCGAACACCTTCTCTAGCCCACCCACCGTTAACCGCTTCAGGTATAACTCCGGTGCAACCCGCAGGTACATCTCCATATCTAAGGCGTTGTGATGAGTGATAAAGGGTCTCGCCGTTGCGCCACCGGCAATGGGGTGCAACATAGGGGTTTCGACCTCGACAAAAAGGCGCTCCGTCAAAAACTGACGAATAAACTGAATGGTCGCTGCACGAATACGAAAAATTTCGCGCACCTCTGGATTCACAATCAAATCCACATAGCGCTGACGGTACCGTAACTCCTGATCCACTAAGCCATGGTATTTATCGGGCAAAGGGCGCAATGCTTTTGTCAGTAAGCGCCCCTCATCCATATTGATATAAAGATCACCCTTACCACTTCTGTGCAAGGGTCCCGATGCCGCAACGATGTCACCCAAATCCCAAGTCTTGATTGCCGCAATGGCTTCCTCCGAGAGCTTTTCTCGATTGAGATACAGCTGGATCGTGCCGGAACCATCTTGAATCAGTAAAAAAGCTCCCCGGTTACGGATCAGCCTGCCGGCCACCGCATAATGATGATTAGCCTCCTCGAGATGAGGTTTATCGGCATCTGAAAAATCTCGCTGCAAATCAGCCGCCATTGCGGTACGGCGAAAGTCATTGGGGAAAGCGGATCCCTGCTCACGCAGGGACGCCAGCTTGGCCCGTCGCTCGGCAATGAGTCGATTTTCGTCCTCTGGTTGCTGCGCCTTATCCACGATTGTCTCCATCACACATTGTGTCAAAGCCCCTGTTTAAGCGAGGCCTGAATAAAAGGGTCCAGCGCGCCATCTAAAACAGCTTGGGTATTGCGGCTTTCGATTCCTGTCCGCAAATCCTTGATGCGCGCGTCGTCAAGAACATAAGAACGGATCTGACTACCCCAGCCAATATCCGCTTTACTGTCTTCCAGCGCTTGCTTTTCAGCATTGCGCTTGAGCATTTCCAATTCGTAGAGTTTTGCACGCAGTTGCTTCATCGCGTTATCGCGATTTTGATGCTGAGAGCGTTCGGTTTGACAGCTCGACACTGTGCCAGTGGGTTCATGGGTAATACGCACGGCAGAGTCGGTCGTATTGACGTGCTGCCCACCGGCTCCAGAGGAGCGATAGGTGTCGACACGTAAATCAGCCGGGTTGATCTCGATATCGATATTGTCGTCAATTTCTGGAGAGACAAAAACTGAGGCAAAAGAGGTATGACGTCGGCCACCACTGTCAAAAGGTGACTTGCGCACTAACCGATGAACGCCTGTCTCGGTCCTCAACCAGCCAAACGCATAATCGCCCTCAAACTGAATCGTCGCGCTCTTCAAGCCAGCTACCTCACCTGCAGAGGCCTCCAGCAACGTCGTCTTAAAACCCTTGTCTTCACCCCATCGGAGATACATGCGCAAGAGCATCTCAGCCCAATCCTGAGCCTCAGTGCCACCCGAACCGGCCTGAATATCTAGATAAGCATTGTTGGGATCGGTTTCACCCGAGAACATGCGCCGAAACTCAAGTTGCTCTAACGAGGTCTCCAGTCCAGCGAGATCCTGCTCTACCGAATGCGCAGTCTCCTCGTCGTCTTCCTCTACCGCAAGATCCAACAAGTCGCTGGCATCATCACAGCCACCGTCAAGAGCCTCGATCGTGGAGACAACCATCTCGAGAGCGGCACGCTCTTTGCCGAGGGCTTGCGCATTCTGAGGGTCTTCCCAAACGCTGGGCTCAGCCAACTCCAGCTCTACTTCTCTTAAACGATCCTTTTTAATAGCGAAGTCAAAGATACCCCCTAAGCACGTCTGTACGCGCACGAATATCCTTAATTTGGGTCACAAGCGGGGCGATTTCCACGTTTTACAGCCTACTGGTCAACAGGTGGCCAGAGTCTAAAGGGTTGCGTGATGCTGTGCCATCTCCGATCACGGTACAAAGCCTCTCAGTGCGGCCAAAAAGTCTCAATCACCAGTTGCGGCGAGCGTGTACCACGATAGTCATTGACATCCAGACGGTATAACGCGCCCAGCTGCGTTAGGGGTTCGGCTAACCACTCGTTTACGTCGATGTTAAAAGCGATGGCATCCACTTCGATACCGCCGGACTCCAAAGTCAGCTTCAAGTGTTTTTCACCCACGATACGATGACGGCGCACCACAAACGTATTGTCAAAAACAGGCTCGGCAAAGTGCTGCCCCCAAGGGCCCCCTACCGCTAACTGTTCGGCAAAAGAAACAGTGAGATCGCCGGGTGCCAACGAACCATCACTCATTGCAACGGGCTCTGGTGGCACATGATCTAGTGCGTCTGCCACCACCGCATTAATGGCCTCACAAAAAGGATCAAAATCGGCTTTAGCAAGGGTCAGACCTGCCGCCATGGCGTGGCCGCCAAACTTGGTCAGCAACCCTGGATATCTCGCCGCCACCTGATCCAATGCATCACGCAGATGCAGACCCGGAATAGACCGTCCAGACGCTTTGAGCATGCCCTCTTCTGAGTCGGCAAATATCAAGGTGGGCCGATAAACGCGCTCACGAATACGGGACGCCAAGATACCAATCACGCCCTGATGCCAGTTTGGGTCATAGAGTGTCATCGCAAACGGCAGATCGGGTTGATCCAAATTCAGTGCCTCCAGTTGCGCCAGCGCATCAGTTTGCATCGACTGCTCTATATCGCGCCGCTCGCGGTTTAAGGCATGCAGATTTTCGGCCTTAGTGCGGGCACTGGCGGTGGAGTCGGCCAGCAGGCATTCAATCCCGACGGACATATCATCCAGCCGCCCAGCGGCGTTAAGCCGAGGACCCACGATAAATCCGAGATCGGAAGCCGTTGCAAGACGATGATCTTTGCCGGCGACCTCAAAGAGCGCCTCAATACCCGGACGGGCGCGTCCGGAACGGATACGCGCCAAGCCCGCTGCAACTAAGATCCGGTTGTTTCGGTCCAATGGCACCACATCGGCGACCGTTCCCAGCGCCACTAAATCCAATGCGTCACCCAAATTGGGCATCTCAAGTCCTTGTGAGGTAAACCAGTCCCGTTGATTGAGTTCGGCTCGCAAGGCACTCAGTACATAAAAAATAACCCCAACACCGGCCAAAGATTTACTCGGAAAACGACAGCCTGGTTGATTAGGATTAACGATCACATCGGCTGTCGGCAGTGTTGCGGCGGGCAAGTGATGGTCCGTCACCAGCACACTCATACCCAATGCTTGAGCCGCAGACACCCCCTCAATACTCGAGATACCGTTGTCGACAGTGACAATCAGATCGGGCATCTGCGCCGCGGCCAACTCGACGATCTCTGGGGTCAGTCCGTAACCGAACTCGAACCGATTAGGCACCAGATAGGCGACTTCTTTTAGCCCCATCTGTCTCAGCACTGAAACCGCCATGGCACAGCTGGTTGCCCCGTCAGCATCAAAATCACCGACTACCAAAACGCGGGCCTCCCCCTCCATAGCATCGGCCAATAGTTCCGCCGCTTCGCCAATCCCTTTCAGCGTGGCGGGGGGGAGCAATTGATCGAGTGTCAGCGTTAAGTCAGCCGGGTCGCTAATACCGCGACCGGCGTAAATTTTCTTGAGTGCATCAGGCAGCGCAGTGCGCTGAAGCGGTGAGCTGATCTCGGCGGAACGCCGTCGAATGACCGGCGTATTCAGCCGCGGCACTGTGCCGCCATGAACGCATGGATGGCTTCTAGGTCATTATCGAGCACCTGAAAATGCTCCTCTTTTTCGAACAAGTCCGCTAAGTGGCGCGGCAATTCGGGCACTTGCCCCGTCTCCGCCTTGGCGACGGCCGCTGGGAATTTAGCAGGATGCGCTGTTGATAACGTGACCATCGGCCCGTCGGCTTTATCGGCGCACAGCCGCGCAGCGCGGGTGCCAATCGCTGTATGCGGATCGATCAATTGACCGGTACGCTCCCAAATCAGACGAATTTCCTCGCAGGTCGCTTCGTCATCAACGCGGGCACTGCTAAATAGCGCCTGAGCCTTGCTCAGTGCCTGATCGCTCAGCGTGATATGACCCTGCGCAAAATCACGCATCAACTGCGCGATCTGTTCAGCATCTCGGTCATACAGATCAAAAAGCAGTCGCTCAAAATTAGAAGATACCGAAATATCCATGCTGGGCGATAACGACGCTTCGATCGCTTGACGTTCATAGGTTCCGGTCGTGAGCATGCGATGCAACACGTCATTGCGGTTCGTGGCGATCACCAGATTATTAATCGGCAGACCCATACGATGCGCCAGATATCCCGCATAGATGTCACCGAAATTACCGGTCGGCACCGAAAAGTTAACGGCTCGCTCTGGTCCACCGACGGCAAACGAAGCATAAAAATAGTACACAATTTGCGCCATGATGCGCGCCCAATTGATCGAATTAACGGCGACCAACGAGCGTCCATCAGGCAAGAATTGATCGGCCACAAAACTGGCTTTTACCAACGCCTGGCAATCATCAAAATTGCCTTTAATGGCTAAGTTATAGACGTTGTCAGCCTGTACCGTTGTCATCTGCCGTCGCTGCACGTCCGACACTCTTCCCTCGGGGTAGAGGATAAAAATATCGACATTGTCACAATGGCGACAGCCCTCGATGGCGGCGCTGCCCGTATCGCCGGACGTCGCCCCCATGATCACTACCCGCTCTCCGCGCCGCGCCAAAACATGATTCAGCAACCGACCCAAGAGCTGCAGCGCGAAATCTTTAAACGCCAGTGTCGGACCATGAAACAGCTCAAGCAGCCACTGATCCTGATCGAGCTGCAAGAGTGGCGCCACGGCCTGATGACGAAAATCCCGGTAGGAGTCTGCCGCCAAGCTCGACAACGTTTGACGATCAATGCTGCCCTCCACAAAGGGCGCAATAATCGCTGTTGCCAGCTCGGGGTAGGACAAATTGCGCATGGCAGCAAGATCAGACGGTGTAAAAGTGGGCAGTGACTCCGGTAAGTACAGCCCACCATCGCGCGCAAGCCCGGCAAGTAAAGCACCCTCAAAATCTAGCGAGGGTGCCTGACCGCGGGTACTGAGATATCGCATACTCATTGCCAGCTCCCCATCCTACTCAAATTACTCACTGATCAAAGGCTTCCACTCGAAGCAACGTAAAGTCTGTTTGCACCTCGGTAAGCGCCGTAATTTCCTGCATCACTGCAGTCATTACGGACGCCGACGCGACATGGGTCAACAGAACAATTGAGACCGTGGCTTGATCGTCGCGTGGTGGATTCTGAAGCAACGACTCAATACTTACGTCGTGGTTTGCCAGCACATGCGTAATGTCAGACATGACGCCAGCGCAATCGCTCGCGGCCAATCGCACGTACCACTCACTCTCGATATCATCCGCAGGTATCAACGCTTGTGATGTCAATTGCGCCATCGGCACACCCAGCGCGGGCCCGCTCCCCGAAGCAGTCCTCGCAATGTCGGCGAGATCGGCACACACCGCGGAGGCGGTGGCAGCGCCACCAGCACCTGGGCCGACCAACACCAACTCGCCAACAGCATCGCCTTTGATCATGATCGCATTGAGCACGCCATCGACGTTAGCCAACTGTTTTCCCTCAGGAATCAGTGTGGGGTGCACTCGCATCTCGATGCGATCGCCCTGTCGACGCGCGATGCCCAGATGTTTTACGCGATAACCCATCGAAGCAGCAATCTCGAGATCCTCAGGCGTGATCGCCTGAATGCCCTGCTTAACGGGTGCTTCAGCATCAAGGGGCATGCCAAAAGCCAGCGAAGCTAATATGACCAACTTGTGGGCCGCATCGGTTCCATCGACGTCAAAAGTGGGATCCGCTTCGGCGTAGCCCAGGGCTTGCGCCTCTGCTAAGACGTCCTCGTAGGAACGCCCCTTCGTACTCATTTCGGTCAGAATAAAATTGCCGGTGCCGTTAATGATGCCCGCGACCTCTGACACATCATTGGCTGCCATCGCTTCGCGGAGCGTTTTGATGACCGGAATCCCACCCGCTACCGCTGCTTCAAAACGCAGTTGAACGCCGGCTTGCTCGGCGAGGAGGATTAATTCATTGCCATGCTCAGCAATCAGGGCCTTATTGGCCGTCACCACGTGCTTGCCTTGTTGAATGGCCAGCTTGATCAGATCGCGAGCGACCGTCGTGCCCCCAATTAACTCGACCAGCACATCAATATCGGGGTCACGCGCGACATCCATGACATCACGACTGACGCGCGCACCGGCATAATCTTGGTGCGGCACCTCGCGGCGCGCGCCGACATGCGCTATCGACACGGTCTGGCCACAACGCGCAGCCAGCATGGCACTCTGATCACGCAATATCTGCACTGTTGCGAGGCCAACGGTACCGACACCACAAAGACCCACTCTCAGGCCCTTTTTCATGCCGATACCCCCTCAGCTGTTTGAGGCGGACCCATGCGCAGCACACGCTTAATACCGCGAACGGCTTGACGCGTCCGGTGCTCATTTTCGATCAACCCAAAACGCACGAATCCTTCACCATATTCGCCAAATCCAATGCCGGGCGATACTGCCACACCCCCTTGCGTGAGCAAGAGCTTACTGAACTCCACCGACCCCATGTGTCGGAATGCCTCGGGAATTGCCGCCCAAACAAACATAGTGGCTTTTGGCGGAATCACTGACCAGCCTGCTTCATTAAGCCCCTGGCATAACACGTCTCTGCGGCGTTGGTAGGTTGCACAGATATCGCTGACACACTGCTGGTCACCCTCTAAGGCGGCAATCGCTGCCACCTGAACCGGCGTGAAGATACCGTAGTCTAGATACGACTTAATGCGAGTGAGCGCGGCAATTAATTCTGCGTTACCGCAGCAAAATCCCACGCGCCAACCCGGCATGTTGTAACTCTTAGATAAGGTAAAAAACTCGACCGCAATGTCTCGAGCGCCAGGCACTTGCAGAATGCTGGGCGCCTTGTAACCGTCGAAAACCAGATCCGCGTAGGCAAGATCATGCACCACCCAAATGTCATTGTGTCGCGCGATCTCCACAATCCGCTCAAAAAACGGTAATTCAACGCAGTGGCCAGTTGGATTAGAGGGAAAGTTCAGCACCAACATTTTGGGCTTGGGGTACGTGTTGCGGATTGCCTGCTCGAGCTCATCGATAAACCCGGCCTCACTCTCCATCGGTACATGCCGCAGATCTGCGCCCGAAATAACAAAGCCATAAGGGTGTATGGGATAACTGGGGTTGGGTACCAGAATGGCATCACCCACTCCAGTGGTCGCCAAAGCCAAATGCGCCAGGCCCTCTTTAGAGCCCAGTGTTACGATCGCCTCGGTCTCAGGATCAATGTCGACCGAGTAACGATTGGCATACCAATCTGACATCGCCTTGCGTAATCTCGGTATACCCTTGGATTGTGAATACCGATGTGTGTCGCCGCGCGACACCGTCTCGCGGAGTTTTTCAACGATATGCTCAGGCGTGGGTTGATCCGGATTACCCATACCGAAGTCAATAATATCTTCGCCGCGCGCACGCGCTGCCTGCTTAAGCTCGCCGATAATATTAAAGACGTAAGGCGGTAGTCGCTCTATGCGTTGAAAGTGAGTATCCACGGATCTTAAGTCGCCTCGTCAGTTAGCGCTCAATCAAGGCCCAGTAGCGCAACCAGCGCCGCTGCGGGACGATAACCCGGTATCAGTTCACCCGAACTCGTCACAATAGCGGGCGTACCAGATACACCCATCTCTTTGCCCAATTCATATTGCGCCGCGATAGGGTTGCCCTCACACCTATTGACCGGCAGCTCGACACCTGCCTTGAGCTCCGTCAGCGCGGTTTGTTGATCATCGGCACACCATGCAGTGGCCAACTTCTCAGCACCCTCGGATTCAATGCCGCTGCGAGGAAAAGCGAGGTAGCGCACTTCAACCCCTTTGGCATTGAGCTGATCCACCTCTCGGTGGAGCTTCTGGCAGTAGAAACAGGTGACGTCGGTAAACACGGTGATGTGCGCACGCGTCAGACCCTTGGGAGAAAATACCACCATGTCATCGACCGATACCGTCGCCAATTGCTGCTGTCGCGTCTCAGCTCGACGTGTTTCCGTCAGATTCACTGCGCCCGTTGCATTGGCCTGATGGAGATCGCCGTTGAGGAAAAAATAAGCGCCGTCATCGGTCGCGTAAATCAGCGGTCCATTTTCTATCTGCACTTCTGAAATACCAGGCGCCGGGCTTGGGCGCGCGAACTCGATATCGATGGGCTGGCCTGCGAAGTCACTCAGGGTCGTCTTCATTTGCTCACGCAAATTCTGCGCTGACACCACGACCGATGAGACCAGCAGCAGGCTCGCAGACAGCAACGCCAATGCGAACTTACAGTAACCCATCACGCCGTGTTGCACATTCACTGTCGCGTTCAGATTCATCTTACTGATGCCTCTCAAAAACAAAGCTGGTGGAATCTGCCACGATAGGCAGGGCTGCCTCTAGCATCTTACGCAGGCCTACTGAGTCAGTACGCCTGCTTCGGCTCGTAGTGTAAGGGATCGACGCCGAGGACGCGACTGCATCCCCACGCTCGCAGCGACGCAATGGTGGCGTCACCGCGGGAGCAAAATCGGTCCTGCTTGCTTAGCGAACCGTTAGGAAGAGAGCTTTTCTTTGATTCGAGCCGCTTTTCCAGAGAGTTCTCGGAGATAGTAAAGCTTCGCCTGGCGCACATCGCCACGACGCTTCACCGCAATGCTATCGACCAACGGGCTAAACGTTTGAAAAGTCCGCTCTACGCCGACGCCATGAGATATCTTTCGCACCGTAAATGCCGAATTCAATCCCCTATTGCGCTTCGCAATACAGACACCTTCAAATGCCTGGAGACGCTCACGATTGCCCTCTTTAACACGAACCTGCACCACGACGGTGTCGCCAGGTGCAAAATCAGGCAGCTCACGCCCCATCTGCTCCGCGTCAAGCTCAGCAATAATTTTGTTGGTACTCATGATCTTCCTTCTCCCGTCGTCGCCCACTATGGGCGGCCGATACTCTGTTTTCGCTTCGCTAATTCTCGGTTTCCGCTTCGCTCGTTCCCGGTTTCCGCTTCGCTGAATCTCGCTACTGGGACCAAACAATCCCGTTTTACACTGCACGGGGCACCATGGATAAACCGTCGCTTCACTGAGCGTAAGCTCCTCAATCTGAGGCTTCATCCCGCGAGCGCGCGATCATACCTGCTCAAATTAGGATTGTCTGCCCCTGTCGGCGGGTAAAAGATCCCATTTCTCCAGTAATATCCTATCTTCTGGGCTAAGCGACTCCCCGGACAAGAGATCTGGCCGTCGATCCAGCGTTCTTCGTAACGCTTGAGCATGACGCCACTGCGCGATGGCACCATGATCCCCACTCAGTAGCACCTCAGGCACTGCTTTGCCTTGATAGACTTCAGGCCGGGTATATTGAGGGCAATCCAGCAAACCCTCGGTAAACGAATCCTCGACAGCAGATTCCGGATGGCCCAAAACGCCCGGCAGCCATCTCATGACGGCATCCATCAGCAACATGGCAGGCAGTTCTCCGCCACTGACGACAAAGTCTCCTACCGAGATCTCCAAATCGACATTTTGCTCGATAAAGCGCTCGTCCATCCCCTCGTAACGACCGGCAACCAAAATAAGTCCCGTCTTTTCGGCCAGAGTCTGTGCCAATCTGGCATCTAATTTTTGCCCCTGTGGCGTCAAGGCAATCACCGGCACATCCCCCTCAACCGACGCTTTCGCCTTCGCCAACGAAGCCGACAGGATCGGAGCAGTCATAACCATACCGGGGCCACCCCCGTAGGGGCGATCATCAACGGTGCCATGACGATCGGTTGCTTCTTCGCGCGGGTCGTGCAGCGTCAGCTGACAGATGCCGCTTTGAAAGGCGCGTCCGGTGATACCCCATTGCTGGATCGCCGCGAACATCTCTGGAAACAACGTCACGACAGCCAGACGGAAAAGCGGGTCGCGATCAGACATCGATAAACCAACTGACCGCGATCGTTTTTGCCTGCAGATCAACCTGCTTAATCACCTCATCAGGTAACCAGGGTATCAGTCGCTCTCTGTCGTCGATGCTGCCATCGCTAGGCGTCACAACCAGTACGTCGTTAGCACCGGTCTCGAGCAAACGTTGCACGGTTCCCAACAGCAGTGTTGACTCACCGTCTTGACACCAAACTTGCAATCCTTCGAGGTCGCGCCAATAAAAATCGCCCTCTTCCGCCTGCGGGAACTGTGCTCTTGGCATGCTAATTTCAGCGCCTTTGAGCGCCTCCGCCGCGGTGCGGTCTTCGATCCCCGACAACCGAGCAACGTAGCCTTTCCCCTGTCGCTGAAGCGCTTCTATCGTGACCGGTCGCGCCGCCACAGAGGGCGAGCGAGATGGATTTTGTAAGGTAAGCGGTGAGAGGTGCGTGAGTGCACTCGGATCTTCAAGATTGACCCACAAGCGCACCCAGCCCTTGATGCCATAGGCCCCCAACACAGTGGCGAGTGTGAGAACTTCCTCAGTGGGCGCTATAGACGTCGACATCCGGCTCGGCGAACCATCTGCCACAGCTGATCAAGCGGCGACAGCTTCCGCGCCAGCTTGGTATTCTTTCAATAACTTTTTGACGCGAGGAGAGAGTTGAGCGCCTTTGGCAACCCAGCCTTCTACCTTTTCAACGTCAATGCGCAGGCGCTCTTCCTGACCCCTTGCAACCGGGTTAAAAAACCCCAAACGGTCAATAAAGCTGCCATCTCTTGCCTCGCGACGATCCGCCACGGTGACATGATAAAAGGGCCGCTTCTTAGATCCGCCCCGAGATAATCGGATGATTACCATAGTGTCGTGTCCTCAAATAAGCGCCCGACTGGGACGCCCTACTTCAAAAAAGAGCGCGGAGAATACAGTAAACCACGATAAGTGGAAAGGCCCCGTGCACCACCCTTTTACTGCTCCCTAGCGAGGGAAACCCGGCGGCAGACCGCCGCCCGGCCCGCCTGTCATGCCCCCCATGCCGCGCATCATGCGTTGCATCCCACCGCCTTTCATCTTTTTCATCATTTTCTGCATCTGTTTATGTTGCTTCAGTAAACGATTCAGGTCCTGAATGACCGTCCCAGAACCCCCTGTGATGCGTCGCTTTCGAGAGCCCGAAATCAAATCAGGGTTGCGTCGCTCACGCGGCGTCATCGAGTTGATCATGGCTTCCATTCGAACAAATTGCTGGGTATCGAGGTTCTGTGCGGCTTGTGCCATCCCCCCCATACCCGGCATTTTGTCGAGCATGGCCCCCATACCACCGAGATTCTTCATTTGCTGGAGCTGCTCACGGAAGTCCTCGAGATCAAAGCGTCCACCCTTCTGGACCTTCTTCGCCAACTTCTTTGCTTTGGTCTGATCGACCTTTCGCTCAACATCTTCGATGAGCGACAACATGTCACCCATGCCCAAAATGCGCGAGGCCAACCGGTCGGGATGAAAAGGATCGAGTGCATCCGTCTTCTCACCCACGCCCAAAAATTTGATAGGTCGCTCGGTAATCGTGCGCACGGATAGCGCCGCACCCCCTCGGGTGTCTGCATCGACTTTAGTCAGGATAATGCCGGTCAAAGGCAGAACCTTGCCAAATGCCTTCGCCGTATTCGCAGCGTCCTGGCCCGTCATCGCATCGACGACGAACAAGGTCTCAATGGGATCAACCGCCTCGTGCAAAGCGCTGATTTCGGCCATCATCGCGTCGTCAATGGCGAGACGACCAGCGGTATCAACCAACAATACATCCGAAAAAGCGACGCGGGCATCGGCAATGGCGCGTCGCACGATATCGACCGGCTTTTCATTTGCGTCGCTGGGTTCAAAACGCGCTCCGACCTCGGCAGCCAAGGTCTCAAGCTGCTTAATCGCGGCGGGGCGGTACACATCGGCACTCACGACCGACACTTTTTTGTTTTCTCTCTCGATCAAATAACGCGCTAATTTAGCAACCGAAGTGGTCTTACCCGCGCCTTGCAGCCCCGCCACCATAATCACCGCAGGAGGCTGAGTCGCGAGGTTCAACCCCTCGCTTTCTCCGCCCATGACCGCCTGAAGCTCCGCCTGAACGACCTTCAGGAAAGCTTGCCCCGGCGATAAGCTCTTGCTGACCTCCGTTCCCACGGCCCGCTCTTTTACGCGGTCGGTAAAGGTTTTTACCACCGGCAATGCCACGTCGGCCTCTAACAACGTCATCCGCACATCACGCAAGGTGTCGCGAATATTGTCCTCAGTCAGTTTAGACTTGCCGGAAATGGCTTTAAGACTGGCGCCCAGACGATCACTTAGCGATTCAAACATGGTGTTATCTCCCCCTCTCAGGGATACCCAATAGGATCAAGAAGCGCGTAGTATAAGGATGCGATGACAGATACCCAAATCGATCACATCACGGCCCCACTATTGAACTTGGAGAGACCATGGATACGCCCCCCAGCTTATTGACTGCTGGCCTCGCGATTCTCTCGGCGCTACTGTATCTGATCGCCGTTTGGCGTCAGGCACTGAGCTTGGGTGCTGGTGAGGAAGGTCAGCGCCAACACATTGCATTGGTGGGGGCGGCGGCACTCGTTGCCCATGCGCTAGCCGCCTACTTGCCCGCACAGGCCGGCGAGTCAAGCCTCGGTTTCTATCGCGTTGCGTCTTTGATGTTTCTGAGCATGGGTGTTATCAGTCTCGTCGCTTTGCTCATCAGACCGCTGCATACATTACTGATTGTGCTCTTCCCACTGGCGGCGCTCGCTATTCTTGTCGCGACGTTTGCACCGGACACGAGTCGCCCCATGAGTGACTTACCAGCCGGCATTTTGTCTCACGTATCGGCCTCCATCCTGAGCTTCGCCGTGTTGGCTTTGGCAGTGCTTCAAGGACTTCTGGTCACCTTGCAATCGCAGCGTTTACGGCAACATCGCGGACGGGGTGTGATTCGCAAGCTACCGCCACTTGAGGCCGCCTCAGCGCTGTTTTATGAGCTTACCGGTGCCGGTTTTTTGATTCTCACCGTTGCTATTGGCACGGGCATGATTTTCGTCGAGGATCTATTTGGACAGCATTTGGTGCATAAAACGATACTGACACTGCTAGCCTGGTGTCTTTATGCGGTACTGGTGATTCAGTATTTCCGGCGCGGATGGCGTGTTCAATCAGCCATTACGGTCAATTTGATTGCTTTTGGCTTGGTTGTGCTGGGTTTCTTTGGTTCAAAACTGGTGCTCGAACTGCTCCTGCCACTCACCCAGTAGCGCGCGAATAGCTACCAAAAGTCGTCACAAGAGGCTTGTGCCGCAGGCGATTTTTCTCCACCATTTCCTCTCCAAGGTTATAGAGGCGTCAGCCACTCTTGAACGAGACATCACTGGCTCTGCTCTTTGCGGCGCTAGCCCTCCTGATTTTGATCTCTGCTTTCTTCTCTAGCTCAGAGACCAGCATGATGTCCCTTAATCGGTATCGCTTAAAACATTTGAGCGGCACAGGTCATCGCGGGGCCAAGAGAGCCATACGCTTGTTGAAACGACCCGATCGACTGATTGGACTCATACTGATTGGCAATAATCTAGTCAACATCCTTGCTTCAGCGATTGCCACCGTCATCGCAATTCGCCTATTCGGCGATGCGGGGATTGCCATCGCCACCATTACCCTCACCTTTGTGATTTTGATTTTTGCAGAGATCACGCCAAAAACCATTGCGGCATTGCGCCCAGAGCGCGTCGCATTTCCTGCGAGCCTGATTTTGCTGCCGCTACAGAAACTTTTGATGCCCTTAGTCTTGTCGATCAATTGGCTCACCAATGGCATCTTAAAGTTACTGGGATTTTCTCCAGATCAAGCGGGCGACGATGCGGTATCACAAGAAGAATTGAGAACCATCGTGACTGAATCGGGCTCAATGATTCCCAGTCGACACCGTCGTATGTTGGTCAATATTCTCGATCTGGAGCAAATGACTGTGAATGACATCATGGCGCCACGCAACGAGATCTATGGCATAGATATGGAAGCGCCCGACGAAGCCATTCTGCAACAGCTCAAAAATAGCGAGCACACGCGTCTACCGATTTACCAGGGCGACACCAATCAAATCGAGGGTGTGTTTCACATGCGCAACTTGAGCCGCGTGTTGCAGGGGGGTCGGCTTAATCGCGAAATGCTTAGAAATGAGACCGACGCCCCCTACTTTATTCCTGAAAATACGCCGCTCAACACCCAGTTACTGCATTTTCAAAGACAAAAGAAACGGCTCGGCATGGTGGTGGACGAGTATGGCGACATTCTTGGTCTGGTCGCACTCGAGGATATTCTTGAGGAGATTGTGGGCGAGTTCACCTCTAACCTGGTTGAGGAAAACGAGGAAATTACTCGCCACACTGACGGCAGTACCACCTGCTCGGGCACCGTCACGATTCGCGATCTGAACCGTCAACGGAAATGGGATCTGCCCACAGATGGCCCCAAAACCTTAAGTGGTCTGGCACTGGAGGCGCTGGAGGCTTTTCCTAGCGCCCGCACCTCAGTCAGGATTGAGGGGTATCAGCTGGAAATCGAAGACATTGCCAAGACCCATATTAATCGCATCCGCATTTGGCCATTAGAGACCGAGACGGGATTGCTCGACAGCTCAACCGAGTAAGTAGCCGAGCGGGGCGGCTATGAGCTTGCCAGCCGGCGCCTCTGCACCGCCACCAGGATGTCGCGTTTACGATCATCGCTCGCAGCAAACCAATCAATAATTTCGTCTGCTGTGCGGTAACACCCAATACAGACATTGTGATCATCCAAGGCGCACACTTCGATGCAAGGCGACTTGATCGGCTTTCCTGAATCGCTCATGTCTCTCCCTCGTTCCCAAAACGGGCATAAAAATCGTTAGCGAATTCTTCCAGCGTTCCCGCTTCGATCGCAGATCGAATCGCCGCCATATGACGCTGGTAATAGCGCAGATTGTGAATGGTCGCCAGCTGAGACCCCAGAATTTCATTGCACTTATCCAAATGGGCAAGATACGCCCGCGAGAAATGCTGACAGGTGTAACAGTCGCAGTCGCGATCCAGTGGTTCAACGCTATTTTTATGGCGGGCGTTACGCAGCTTTACAATGCCCGTGCTGGTAAATAGGTGCCCGTTGCGAGCGTTCCGAGTCGGCATCACACAGTCAAACATATCCACACCGCGGCGCACACTTTCCAGCAGATCAGTGGGAGTACCCACGCCCATCAAATAGCGAGGCATCTCATTGGGTAATTCACTGGCCAACCCATCAAGCACCTTAATCATCTCTGACTTAGGCTCACCCACCGACAAGCCACCGATTGCGTAGCCATCGAAACCGATGCGAGTCAGGCCTTCTAAAGATTGCTTACGCAAGTCCAGATGCATTCCGCCCTGAATGATACCGAACAACGCTGAGGGATTATCGGCGTGAGCACGCTTGCTGCGCTCAGCCCATCGGAGCGAGCGCTGCATCGAATCATGCGCCTCTGATGCCGTCGCCGGGTAAGGCGTGCACTCATCAAAGATCATCACAATATCACTACCCAGGTCGCGTTGAATGCGCATTGAAGTCTCAGGATCGAGAAATACAGCATCGCCATTGACGGGCGACTTAAAAGCAACGCCTTCTTCCGACACTTTTCGGAGCGCATCCAGACTAAACACTTGAAAACCACCCGAGTCGGTCAAAATTGGGCCTGGCCAGCCCATGAAATCATGAAGATCACCATGCGCCTTCACCACATCAGTGCCGGGGCGCAGCCACAAATGAAAGGTGTTGCCTAAGATGATCTCAGCACCGATGGCAGCGATATCGCGCGGCAACATACCTTTAACAGTGCCGTAGGTCCCTACCGGCATAAAAGCTGGCGTTTGAATACTGCCGCGCGGCAAATCAATCTGTCCTCGGCGAGCCAAACCGTCACGATGAGAAACCGTAAACTCCACTATTGGACCTCCTGCTTGCTGAGAAACATCGCATCGCCATAGCTGAAGAATCGATATCGATTGGCAATTGCAGCGGCATAAGCGTCACGAATCGATTCCACACCAGCAAACGCTGAAACCAACATGAGTAGCGTCGACTCCGGCAGGTGAAAGTTAGTGATCATAGCGTCGACGACACGGAATTGTGCACCGGGATAGAGGAAAATATCAGTATCACCCGCATAGGGCACTAATGGTTCGCCCTCTGCCACTCTCAAGGCAACGCTCTCTAGCGATCGGACCGCTGTAGTTCCCACAGCAATCACACGGCCACCCCGCGCGCGACAGTCCGCTACTGCCTTACAACAAGCTTGGTCGACCTCAATATACTCGCTATGCATTACATGATCCGTTATCTGATCCGCACGCACTGGCTGAAACGTCCCCGCCCCAACATGCAAGGTGACTTCAGCGCGCCGCACGCCCTGCGTCTCGAGCTGACTCATAAGCGGTTGGTCGAAATGTAACCCAGCCGTTGGCGCCGCAACCGCGCCGTCACGCTTTGCGTAGACTGTTTGATAACGCTCACGGTCGGCTAACGTATCGGCGCGATCGATGTAAGGCGGCAAGGGCATGTGGCCGAACTGCTGCATCGCCTCAGGAAAACTGCCCGATTCAGACGCCAAGTGAAATAGAGTACCCTGGCGACCAACAACCCGCACTGCCATATCCGAAACGTCTGAATCGCGGTTTGGCGTGATCAACAACAGCGTATTATCACGCGGACTTTTACTGGCTCTCACATGTGCCAGCGCTGTGCCATCACGCATCAGGCGCTCGACCAGTATCTCTGCTCGCCCGCCGGTCTGTTTTTGCGCATAAAGCCTCGCCGGCAACACGCGAGTGTTGTTGAAAACGAGCAGATCATCACTAGATAACAACCCAACAAGATCCGTAAACATGAGATGAGTGCACTCACCGCTGTTCCCGTCCACGGACAACAGCCTAGACGCCGATCGCTCTGCTAACGGCGCTTGTGCAATGAGTTCTGCGGGCAAGTCAAAAGCGAAATCAGTGCGCTTCATGGCATAGCACTCATCATCTGGAAGTGATCAGATCAATACGGCGATCGCGTCAACTGTCTGGTTAATGTAAAAAGGGGCAACGCACTAGTGCCCCCAACGGTTTCATAAAAAAGCCGGCATCAGCCGGCTCTGTGTCAGTCGCGTTTCGGTGGAGCGCTTACTTCGCCTCCTCCTCCGCTTCTTCTGATGCTGGCGCTTCATCTGCTGTTTCAGTCTCGTCTGCTGCTTCGGCTTCCTCTGCTACCGGGGCCGCGTCCTCTGGGGCACTCTCCTCAGACTCGCCTTGCTCAACCGCCTCTGCTGCTACCGCTTCCTCGGCTGGCGCATCGTCTTCCTCGGCTGCCGCTTTTGGCGCGCTAGGTACCGCAACCTTGATCAACTCTTCCTCGACGAGGATGCGTACTTTCTCCTCTCCGTTCACCGATCGACCGTTGCTATCTTGCACTGCGTATCGGTCGTCACCACGAACGAAAATCTTGTAGTCGGCACTTTTTTTAATCAGCTTCATCGCCATATCTTTTCTCCCTGAAGATACTCAGATCCACCGAACCAACGAGGTATGGTGCGGCTGAATCGCGACGGAGTATACAGCATGCAGGTGGCTTGCAGAACCTCCGATTGCCGATTGATGCGGAGTTGGTATACTGCGCGCCGTCGTTTGCGCGAGCCGGAGTGGTGGAATTGGTAGACACAGGGGATTCAAAATCCCCCGCCCTTAAAAGCGTGCCGGTTCAAGTCCGGCCTTCGGTACCAACCAACGATCAAAAATGGCTTAAAAACACAGCTTTTGTGCCATTAATGCTGTTTCTTTAAACTCATGTGTGTCCAAATCAGGGTCCAAAAAGACTTGGAGAGCACATGGCAGACCTTCCGAAGTACGTGAGAAGCGAGAACGCTGACGCCCTTTATTACGTCAGGACAGTACCCACTCGACTCCACCATCTGACCACAGAGCGCAAGATCAGAATCCTTCTCAGGATGGACGCCTCGTCACCACTCAAAGCGATCCAACGCGCAACCCTTGATGCTCAGGAAGAGTTCGACGCTCGCATCACTTTGCTCGACTCATCTGACGTATCGTTGCCTTAGGACGATGTGATTGATAAGAGCGTGGCCGCTCTGCTCCGCAACCTGAACGCAACACCGGGGTTGCCAGCCGTTCGGTTCGTCTCGGCTAACCCGGATGATGAGGAGCCACTGCGAGGTCAGGGCATGTACGCCGCTGATGGTTCATTCCGTTACGTTGGCTACGACAAAGAGTCCCCGGACTACGAAGCGTCGGTCGCGGACATGATGAGGACTTTTTCAGCGATCAATATGCTGCACGGCGTCGATGCTGACCCGATCGTTAAGGGGAAGGCGCGGCAGGCTCTTGCGAAGGGCATGAAGAAGAAGCGCAAGCGCATCTCTGACCTCTGGACGGCTTGGTTTGATGATGTGGCTAACGGTAAGACTGAGCGAGTGCAGGCGAAGTATGAGAAGTATCGCGCCGCTGTTTGATATGCAAGGCACAGAGGAGGCAGTAGCTTCGCCGGTGATATAAGCCTCCATAGCGCTGGAATTGATTCTGGCCTCCACACCTGCGAGTAGTTGCCCCACCCTAGCTGAGCCTCATGAAAGCGATTGGCATGAAATCCAAAAAGCGCTAATGTCGACCCCGAAAAGTTCGCCCCCGAGGACAAAAAAAAATGTTTCGAAAAGCACTCATGACAAGCTTGGCATTTTGCACCCAGATAGGCCTCGCCAGTGACAACGCCTTTCCATCGACTTATCAGCCATTGGCCTCAGAGCCCACCGTCATCAGGAATGCCACTATCCTCACCGGCGACGGCAAGCGCCTAGATAACGCGGATTTGTATTTTGATGAGGGCCGAATAGTCTGGGTTGGCTCAGGCGAAGCAGCGGACAATAGCCGGGTTATCGATGCCGAGGGCCGCTGGGTCACTCCAGGCATCATCGACGTACACTCACACCTGGGTGTCTATCCAAGCCCCGACGTCGATGCGCACTCAGACGGCAATGAAGCCACCGCCCCCGTTACCGCAGAGGTCTGGGCGGAGCACAGCGTCTGGCCGCAGGACCCGGGTTTCAGTCGAGCGTTGGCGGGCGGTATTACGTCTCTGCAGATCCTACCCGGCTCGGCGAATCTTTTCGGTGGCCGCAGTGTGACCCTCAAGAACGTGCCCGCTGGCACCTACCAAGCCATGAAATTCCCGAGCGCCCCCTACGGCCTCAAAATGGCGTGTGGCGAAAACCCCAAGCGAGTCTACGGCGGACGTAAAACAGCTCCGTCAACACGCATGGGAAACGTCGCCGGTTATCGATCCTCGTGGATAAAAGCTCAGCGTTATATCGATGACTGGTCGGAATACGAGCGCAAAGTAACCGAACAGCAAGCCACAAACACCGGCGCGGAAGGTAACGCCGCACTCGTCGCTGCACTCAACAAGCCGCCAAAGCGCGACCTTGAACTCGAAACGCTTGCCGGCGTACTTAAGGGTGACATCATCGTACACATGCACTGTTATCGTGCCGACGAAATGGTCACCATCATGGATATGGCTGACGAATTTGGCTATCAGGTTGGTACTTTCCATCATGGGGTGGAGGCTTACAAGATTGCCGATCAACTTGCACAAAACGGCGTTTGTGGCGCCCTGTGGGCGGACTGGTGGGGCTTCAAAATGGAGGCCTACGACGGTATTCAAGAGAATATCGCACTGGTTGATCGACCCGAGGGCGGGTGCGCCATCGTCCACTCGGATTCAGATGAGGGTATCCAGCGCCTTAATCAGGAGGCCGCGAAAGCAATGGCTCGCGGTCGCGCGGCGGGCCTCACCATTCCCGAGGAGCGCGCGATTGGGTGGATCACCTCAAACGCCGCGAAGTCGCTTGGCGTTGCGGATCAAACTGGCACCCTTGCGCCTAACATGATGGCAGACGTGGTCATTTGGAATCAAAATCCTTTCAGCGTATACGCTAAAGCAGATCAGGTTTTTGTAGATGGTGCTCGAGTCTATGATCGGTTTGACGTTAGATTACAGCCGATATCGGACTTCGAGCTCGGCCAGCTGATAGAGGTGACACCATGAGACAGGTCATTCTAATGCTGGTTGTTGGTTTTCTCGGTTCCACATCGCTAGCGCAGGACTTGTTAATCAGCCAAGCCACCCTTCACGTCGGCGATGGCGAGACCGTCATTGAAAATACCGACATCCTAATCGCCGACGGTCGCATCGCTGAAATTGCACCCCGCATTCCCACCAACAAAATGATTCAGGTGGTCAACGCCAATGGCCGACATGTCACCCCTGCTTTTTTTTCAGGGATCACGGCGAGCGGGCTCACCGACGTGGAGGCCGTATCGGAATCGGTTGACAGTGGATATCGAGAGCTTTTTACCGGACTTATGCACCCCGAAATTGACGTCAGGCAGGCCTACAACCCGCTTTCTAGCGTAGTGCCAGTCACTCGTATCGAAGGCTTTGGCTACGCGCTGCTGGCTGCCAGCCGAAGTGATCGTGGCATCGGCGGTCAGGGTGGCTTAGTTCGCTTTGACGGTGGCTTCAGCAGCTTCGAAGGCAGCGACGTGATCTTCATCGATCTCTCGGGGAAGGCGGCAAAAGCCTTTGGCGGCTCTCGCAGTGCGCAGTGGGCGCTGATCGAACAAGCGTTTGATGAATCGCTGGAAAGCGATGCAGAGGACCGCGAACTCCTCTCCGCAGCGGGCGCAAAGGCACTAAAAGAAACCCGCCGCGCAGGCACCTTTGTTTTTCATGTAAACCGGGCAGCCGACATTATTCGACTGATTGACTTTGCGAAGGCTCAGAGGATCAATGCCGTGGTGCATGGCGGGCGCGAGGCCTGGATTGTCGCGGACCAATTAAAGGCGGCAGACATTCCCGTGGTGTTGAACGCACTCGACAACTTACCCGCTGATTTCGACTCTTTAGGTTCCCGCTTAGACAACGCCGCACTCCTTGATCAGGTAGGTGTCACCGTGGTGTTCAGCAGCGGCGAAACCCATAACGCCCGCAAAATCCGGCAGGTGGCAGGTAATGCAGTCGCTAACGGGCTACCCCACGAGGTGGCAATCAAAGCTATGACGACCACACCCGCGAAGATTTTCGGGGGCGAATCACGACTTGCGACAGTGGGAGCGAAGGCTGACCTCGTGGTGTGGAGCGGCGACCCCCTCGACGTCACAAGTCTGGCAGAGGCAGTTGTCATCGGCGGCATTCCCGACTCGATGAGCAGTCGGCAAACACAGCTGCGGGA
Source organism: Luminiphilus sp. (assembly GCA_040263855.1). Taxonomy (GTDB): domain Bacteria; phylum Pseudomonadota; class Gammaproteobacteria; order Pseudomonadales; family Halieaceae; genus Luminiphilus. The sequence continues at coordinate 30,722 of JBDQJL010000018.1, forward strand.
TCGCTATCTCCCCGAGCAAAATGACTTACCGAGGAGCTATATCAAGCCCTAAAGTAGAGGAAAGGCGTGCTTTTCGTCCCAAACATAGCTGATTCGCTTGAAGAAAAGCAGCGGGAGGATATATGCCTCCAAATCAGTCAAGCCATCCATGACGTGAACTCATCTTTGAGTCACCATCATCGGAGAGCAAGGTTTGGTTGATTATCCGGAGCCGCCAACTCAATGCAATAACCGCAGGATGAGTAATACAGTCAGCTGACTCAGGCGCTTGCGCTTTTTTTTGCTTAAGCGCCACACTTATGCTTGCGTGTTTGCTGCCCCTGGCGTAGCGTCTCAACAGGGCGTATTTCGCGCCCGAAAACTAAGTGCTTGGAGAAAGCCATGAAAATAATAATTTCGTTTATTGCGCTGATGCTCTCAATGGTCGCCTTTGGGGAGTATCGGTATGACCCCGTTGTGACAGAGGGAGCTGCAGATCTTAGAGAGGTCCTGCAACATTCTCATGGAGGAGAGCCTCACGATGATGAGCCCGAGGACGACGAACCCGAGGACGATGATCCCGAGGACGATGATCCCGACGCATGATGACAAACGACGCTGATTCAGTAACCTCGGACAGGTTATGATGGGTCGGCCCGCGCCCTAAACCGCAATGCGATCGGGGCGCGGGCTTTTCTCAGAGCTTTCTGCGTGCCATGACTGGAAAGGGATTGTTGCCGCTGGTTTTCATGGCGTGGTGCTCTTTAGCCTCGGGCACTTAATGATAAAAAGCATAAATGGGGTGTCGATAGTCACTGGTTGCCTTAAACGGCAGGACTCTCAGGAAGCGAGTCTGGTGAGATCACAGTATGGCTCCGATAATCACAAGAAGTAACGCAACGATCATGGTCTAGCACCCGCGTTAGTGGTGCCGTCCATAGCAGTGAAGTCTCCCTTGACACCCACCGTGTCAGCGATAGGCGTGCGTAAGGATTGACCGAGTACGCCAAGCCTTTGGCTGAAGGTGGCAAGCTGATACCGCGTACGCGCGCCGCGGGGCAGACGGCAGGAATAGGGCGACGACAGCCCCAGCCGAAAGGTACACCACACGACTACCTCTGGTGACGGACGCTGTCCCTGAACGCGCACCCGCAGGAGCGACGCCGAAACCTCATTAGAGAAGCCTTTCTAAGCTGGTTTTCGATCTGTCTCGACTGACTCGGTTTTGCGCGCCACGCGATCCAGACACAATCCTCGGACCAGTAAGCCCGCCGCTGCGGCGTCCGATGTAATAATCCCAATTAACACGAACGACGGGGCCATTAGCGGTCCCATGAATTCAATGCTCGTACCGGCTATACCTCCAATCATGCACACGAGCGTTAACCATGCGGCCCAGTTATTGCCCCGCAGCAGGAAGAACGAAAGCAGGCAGTAGAGCATTGCCGGGAAGATGAGAAACAAACTCTCATATGCAAACCCCACTAAGGCAAAACCCAGCACATGCAAAGCGGCGCTGATGATCAGTGGAATGACAGCGAAGCGCATTTAATAACCCTCTTACTCTTACTACTGAAACTGGTATCACTAGTCTAACCAAGAAGCGTTCTCAGAGTCACAGCGATCCGTTCGTCAACACTAGGCTTTCTCAATCGCCCACCAAAGACCTCAACTGACCAACTATGATGTTCGCCATTGGGCCCTAATTTGGCGGACTAGTCGGACAACGGTCGCAAGAGGCCTCTGCTGGCGTGTTTGGATGTTACAGGTGCTTAGGCAAGCAGTATTGCGATTATTCAGCCTCTGTGTCGGTATTGTTTTCAGAAACAATCTTAGCGGTCGCAATCTAACTGATCAGTATGCGCTGCGCTGCACTACATCAGATTCGTTCCCGCGCTGCGCCAAGGTCTGACTAACGAGCGCAAGATCCAAATCCCGCTCGACTGCAAAGAATGATCACCCACCACGACACGAAGCGGCTGACGACCGCGCCCCGATCAGTAGTCACAGGAGAAGGCTAAAAGCGAATCTAACCTCTTTCCCCTGAGGGTTCGCTGCTACCAAGCCACTACCGTGCCATCCTTACGCATCTCAGTGGCGCCCACATAGACGCCATTCGATAATCGCATGATGGCCTGGTAACCGCCAAAGGGTGCGCCGGTACCGTCCACTTCAACGCGATGCCCCATCGCGCGAAGTTGCTTTACTGTTGCACTCGGCACCCCGGGCTCGACCAGGAGTATTCCCAACAGGTCTTCATGAACACCGGTGGGCTGACGTCCGCCATCATGATTGAACCGCGCGGCATCGCCCGCTGTCTGCACGTCCATTCCAAAGTCGATGATATTCACAAGGACCTGCACGTGCCCCTGAGGCTGCATCGCGCCACCCATCAAACCAAAGCTAATGAACGGCTCACCGTCCTTCATGACGAACGCGGGGATGATGGTGTGAAACGGTCGCTTGCCGGGCGCATAGACATTCGGGTGATCCTCTTCGAGAGAGAACAGCTCTCCCCGGTTTTGGAGCATGAAGCCCAGACCGTCGGGCACCAGTCCTGTGCCCATGCCGCGGTAGTTTGACTGTATTAACGACACCATCATGCCGTTGGCATCGGCAACTGTAAGGTAAGTGGTATCCCCCTCCCCCTCCAACTTGGGCTCGCCTGGACCAAATTCAGGTGTAGCTCGCGCGGGGTCGATCAGCGCGAACCGTTCTTTTCCATATTGTTCCGACAGCAGCGACTCCAGCGGTATATCCGCAAATTCGGGATCGGCGTAGTAGCGAGCAACGTCCTCAAAAGCCAAGCGCTTAGCTTCGACCATATAATGCAATGCTTCTGCAGACCCTCGGGGGTACTCCCGCAAATCGACCTGCTTAAGAATATTGAGCATCTGCAGCGCCGCGTATCCCTGGCCATTGGGCGGCAATTCGAAAACATCGTAACCGTGGTAATGCATACTGCCCGGTGTTACCCATTCACCCTGATGAGTAGAGAGGTCTATGAGGCGCATATCGGCACCAATGCGTTTGAAATAGGTGTCCATCACCTTCGCCAGACGACCCTGATAAAACGCGGCGCGCCCTTCATTTCCCAGTATCTCAAGCGTATTAGCGAGATCAGGATTGCGGAAGATCTCACCAGCCTCGGGTGTTTTTCCCTCGGGAAACCAGAGCGCCGCCGCATTGTCGAGCTCTTCGATCAGCGCCTCCTGCTCTCTAAAGGCATTCAGATTACGGCCAAAGTAATGCGCAATCACCGGTGTAATAGGAAACCCCTCGCGAGCATAATGAATGGTTGGCGCGAGCACATCAGACATGGGCAACTTCCCAAAGCGTGCATGCGCGGCGAACCAGCCGTCCACCGTGCCCGGCACCGTAACGGGCAGCGAACCGCGTTGCGGTATTCCCAGCATGTCTTCAGGCATGGCACCGCTCTCGCGGAGTGATGCGATCTGGGATTTAAGATCAATCAGAGAACGTTCGAGCGGTGCCCGACCCGACCCGTTATACCCATAAAGCTGCTGCGTCTTGGGATCCCAAATGATAAAAAAGATATCACCACCAATGCCGTTGCCGGTGGGCTCCATCAACCCCAACGCCGCATTGGCTGCAATCGCACCGTCGAGGGCTGACCCCCCTTGCTTGAGGATGTCTATAGCAATCTGAGAAGCCAGCGGATGCGCGGTAGCAGCCATACCGTTGCGACCATAAACCGGGCTGCGGCTCCAGGAGACGGCGGCAGGTCGGCCACCAGCGCCCAGCGTCACGGTATCTGCGTTAACGGTAGCAGATTGATCCACGCTAGCAACGACGCACCCTGTGATGATGAGGCCCATGCCGGCCATCACCAATAATCTGTTGAGGGTCATTCAATTGATTGCTCATCACATTGCCTTGTCATACATGATAGAGGATGTCACACGAGATATCTCTATTGCGGGCTGGCCTCTTTCAGTGGCGCACTAGTTCCAGAGAGCTACAAAGAGGTCTGCCTGGCAAATAGTGACTTCAGACGACCATAAGGCGGCTATCGGCCTCTTTACGGAGCGATCACCCCGCGCAGGAAAAAGAGCCCTTTAGCCCGAGATTTAAACAGGCCGGACCCTTGTAAGGCTATCGACAGATACACTGTCATCGGCGAAGTGGTCTACCGCGTAATAACGTATAAGGAACTGCGAAACGCCTAATGGAGGAAAAATGAAAGCAGACCAACTTGTGGATACCTTGCTCTCGATGGAGCTGGAGTATTTGCGCGGTCAAATTCTAACTTTCCTGTGTCAGTGGGAGAGAGTCCGGGACTACCGTGATCTGAATAACGCACTCACAATGGTCCATGAGCTTGTTTCAGCGGAGGATTCACCTCACCTCACTTAGCAAGACCTCATATCAAGCACTTGGCGAAATCTGCCACACGCGCCATTTGCGCAGTGTAGGGGTAAACGGTCGGATTAGTGCAAGGACAATCCCAGCGCCGAGGTAGGATGCGCTGACTCGGTATCGAGTTGAACATCAGTAATCGCCAGTTGAGATCAAACCATCGCAAGCTACACCGGCAGATTTAACGCGTTGAGCTTCTGCTACGGCACGGTGAGGGGGGGCGAGCCAGCGGAAGCAATGATCCATCATGCTGACATTGAAAACTTCCCAAGAGGTTTTTATAAAAAATTTCAAAATTTCACTAAAGTAATCCTGCATTGCTGCCGCCATAACCCGTTAAGGCAAGCTTTATTTTTTGCGAAATTGGGAATCATCGATGTGCCAAGCGATACCTCAGAGCGATTTTGGACGAGATATCAGGATATCGCGCAGTCAGTTTATGGCACCCATGTGGAAGGCGCCAAATGACTGCGCTGCGGCAAAAACGAGGGGACTCGTTTTGCGCCTTTGGTCACACATCGAAATGAAATCTTAGTA
>JBDQJL010000019.1:0-13340 GCA_040263855.1 Luminiphilus sp.
GTTTTATTGTCGGTTTTGCCTTGCAAGATACGCTGGCGAATTTTGCATCAGGTGCGATGATTTTGGCCTATCGACCTTTTGACACCGGTGATTTTATCTCGGCAGCGGATGTGGAGGGCGAGGTTCGCAAGATGAACTTGGTCAACACGACGATCGTGACCGTTGATAATCGAGTGCTTATTATCCCAAACAGCAAGATTTGGGGCGGTGTCATTATGAATTACACGGGGCAGCACCTTCGTCGTACCGATGTGATTTACGGCGTGAGTTACAGTGAAGATCTCGATCACGTGCAGCAAGTATTAGAAGAACTGATAGCTGCTGATGAGCGTTTCCTCACAACGCCACCACCGATCGTGCGGGTCAAGCACTTTGGCGATTCCTCGATCGATTTTATGGTGCGCGCTTATGTGAAAACCGAGCAGTTCTGGGAGACGCTGTGGGCGCTGAACAAGTCGGTTAAGCAACGATTCGACGCAGAGGGCATTTCCATTCCCTTTCCGCAGCGCGACGTGCATATGCTGACGGCATCTGAGCCACCAGCAGGGCGACAGGGAGAAGAGTCTGCCTAGTAGCTCCAAGTAATGCCGGTAGTGATGGTGTAGTCGGTCGTATCTAGCTTCAGTTGCCCTCGGTCTTCTGCAGAACTGTCAAATTCAGTGCGTGCGTTGATACTCCAGTAGAAGCTCGGAAACAGCTCCCAACTCAACATCAAATTAAAATCGCCTCTTATGTCTCCCCATTCAGACAGCGACGGGTAAGCGTTGCCAACCATGGAAATATCCATGTCTCGAGAGGCGAAGCTGTAGAGGTGCCATTGCAAGTTGATAAACATCTCGGCGGCATTGTCGATCAGGTCTTCGTTCCCATTCTTGGTATTGATACAATCAATGGTCGTCCCGTCTTCATCGAGGTCCTCGTCGATGTCGACGCAAGCAAATTTGCGCTCCTGAACGCCCTGAATACCCGCAGAGACGGCCAGCTCATGGCCTAAATCTTGTATGAAATAGCGTCCTAATCCGACACCCATCGAGAACCTGTGGTCAACGCCGAGCGCATCATTGGAAGAGTAAACGGCATTAAGCACGCGATAGGACTGCGCGGCACCACGCGTCCGCCAAAATTCGCGATAGAGGGTGAAATTTGAGCTATTAAGGGTAGTCTTAACTTTGTTACCGTCCTCGTCCTTGGCCCTTGTCTGGTTGTCGTCAATTCGTCCAGAAAAACCGGTTCGTCCCCCTCGCGAATCGTAGGTGCCAGAAGTCGATAGCGTTAGGGTCGTCGCATTCGGATCAGCATAAATGGTGCTGGTCACTTTGAGATCTAACTGATCGGCCAGTTGCTCTTCGATAGAGCGAATCTCAACAATATCCTCTAGATCCAGTTGCCGCTCGCCGCCGCGAACCTTGAAGGTGAGTACACTCTTTTCCTCTGTCTTGGCGAAGCGACCATACAGTCGTTCCCCGTCGTCGAGACGCACTTCATAGACGTAACGGCTATCAATTTGTTGAATCTCTCGCCACTTTATCTTGATCATGCCAGCGTAGGCTGTATTGAGGGATAATTTTCCGGCACTCATCGAGTCGATGGCACCGGTAATGGTATCGCCATTCTCAACCGTGATGACGTCGCTCTTCGTATGAGCCGTAGCGACGACGCTGCAAAGTGTGAAGCAGCACGATAGGGCGACACAGGCTACAGTAGCGATAAGGCGCATAAAAAAGTGTCCAAGTAGGATTCGTAACGAATGTGAGCGCGTCAGCTGGCGCCCATTTGGCAGAAACAGAGCTTATTGCCATCGGGGTCGCGAACATAAGCGCCGTAAAAAAAGTCAGGCACGCGCTCTCCCGGAGGGCCATCACAGATCGCGCCTAATGCGATGGCTTTGGCGTACATCTCGTCACAGGCTGTTCGACTGCCTGCGCGGATCGCCACCATCGTGCCGTTACCTGAGCTGGCTGGTTTTTCATCATAAGGAATACAAATAGCCAGCATAGGATTTTGTACATCAGTGCCATAGAGCGCAATACGCTCATTGCCCATGACATGGCCGGCATCGATGACGCTGAGTAACGAAGCGTAGAAGGCGTTGGCCCGCTCAAAGTCAGTGACGCCCAGAGTGGTGTAAGCCAGCATAGTGGTCTCCTTTTAGTGTGCTACGGACGCATTTTTTAATGCGTAAAATTGCGGTCGAGTGGCAAAACCACAGCGAGGATTCTATCGGTGAAGCGGGAGGATGACCAGATTTGGGACTTTTTCTGTGACCTAAAGAAGGCGTATTCTGGCAGTCCAAGAAAACGGAAGCAGAGAACCGATGGAGCAGGTGTTAATTGCCCTAATTGTAGTGGCATTGATCGGGTGCCTCATATTCAGCCGATGGTCGCCGCCGCTGCTGTTCTCGGCAGCGATGGCGGCTTGTGTCATGGTGGGTTCCATAGACCTGTCGAGCGTCATGGCGAAGGCAACCAATGAGGGGTTAGTGACCTTGTTGCTGTTGCTGATGGTGTCCCTCGGTCTTGAGCGGCTGCCGTGGTTATTATCTTTGTCTCACTATGTTGTTAGGCGATCGCTGCCTAAAACCCTCCTGGGTCTGTCTGGTATGACCATGTTGTTTTCCGCTTTCGTGAATAATACGGCCGTGGTCGCGACGCTCGCTGGTACCCTAAGAAAGAATCCTTACCATGCCGCAAGTCAGATTTTATTGCCCATTTCTTATGCGGCCATCTTAGGCGGGACGCTGACGCTGATCGGTACCTCTACGAATCTCATCGTCAGCAGTTTTTTGGAGGACCTGACCGGTAGCGGCATTACCTTTTTTGCTTTTTTACCGGTGGCATTGCCGGCGGCGATGGCAGGATTGGCCGCGATGTTACTGATGCACCGAGTACTCCCAGCCAGTCACGAGGCGTATGCCCAGACTCATGATTTTTTGATCGAGATGGTGGTCGCTGATGATTCTCGACTGGTGGGTAATACCGTACTGGAAAACGGACTGAGAGATCTCGGCGATTTATTTTTAGTGGAACTGGTGCGCCAAGGACGATTGATGACACCGGTCATGCCCGATGAGTACCTGGAAGCCGGTGACCGACTCATCTTTTCAGGCGACGTCACAAAAGTCGGTATTTTAGAGCGCTTCCACGGCTTGCGCTCCTTTGCGCTAGACCAAGGATTGTTGGGCACGAACTTAACTGAAGTGGTTTTGTTACCGGGTGCGCCAGTCATCGGTCTGACGATCAAGCAAAGTGAGTTTCGGTCGCGCTTTGATGCGGCGGTGGTGGGTCTTCATCGCGATGGAGAACGGTTATCGGGAAAGTTGGGAAATATCTCCTTACGTGTCGGTGACTCGCTGATGCTGGCAGTGGGAGCGGACTTCCAAAAGCGCAGTAATTTGAGTCGAAACTTTTTAATTGTTGATAACAGCGTTGCCAGTCATAGTCTTTCGATGACAAAGAGTGTCATTACCGCAGTGGGGATGGCTGCTGCGGTGGGTTGTTCCATCGCCGGTTGGGTGCCTTTGTCGACAGGTCTTATGTTTCTGCTGCTGCTGATGTTGTCGCTCAAATTGTTCAGTGCCGCTGAATTACGCCGACGTTTTCCATTCGAGATGTGGTTGATCGTCTCTTCAGCGCTGGCGATTTCACAGGCAGTACTCAATTCAGGACTGATGGAGACGGCGATGCTGGGTCTCTCGCCACTGCTCGCCGGGCTCTCACCGACGTTGATGTTGGTACTGATTTACGGCTTGACGCTGGCAATGACAGAGTTGATGACCAATAACGCAGCAGCGGCACTGATGTTTCCGATCGGTTACTCCATCGCCGTCACAACGGGGCTCGAGCCAATGGCATTTGTCATGGCAGTAGCACTGGGAGGGAGTGCTTCGTTTTTAACACCCTATGGCTATGCAACTAATCTGATGGTGCAGAATCTCGGCGGATATTCGCGTCAAGACTACATTCGATTTGGTTGGTTGGTCTCGCTGGCTTACTCGAGTGTGGTGTTGCTCTTACTGCCACGAGTCTTTCCGTTTTAACACAGGCCACAGCAGACCGTGATGGATATACTGCGTCGCATTGGCGGTCTCAGCAAAATGATCGATAATCACAGTATGGCGACGACATTGTGCTCAGCGTTGATCAAAGCTTGTGTGCGTTGCTTCCGGCAAAAGCGCCGATTGCATTGTCGGCGGCGGTTACCTTCCTTTTTAGGCGTTTCAGTTGGCGCTGCGTTGAGCCGGCTTTGTTTGTGAGAACTTCGTCGCTTGCGGGCCCTATTAGTATGTTGACGCTGAGCGCGAAATCTTTCCTTGTGAGTTGATCTTTATGAGTCTATCTCCTGATCAGTGGGTCGAAGCCCACGTCGGCCCAATCGCTGAGACGCTTTCGTCAGTTGTGTTCTACACCATCCCCGTCGCGGGCACGCCCGTGCCGCTGATTGTCATGTGGTTGGGGGGCGCGGCCGTCTTTTTTACCCTCTACTTGCGATTCATCAATTTACGCGCCCTTGGTTTGGCCATCCGCCATGTAAGAGGAGAGTTTTCAGATCCTACCGCCCGGGGCGAAATTAGCCACTTCAAAGCGGTCGCAACGGCGATTTCAGGCACGGTGGGGGTGGGCAATATTGGCGGCGTGGCCGTCGCGATCTCCCTCGGTGGCCCCGGCGCTGCCTTTTGGTTGTTTTTGGCTGGGCTACTGTCGATGTCTACCAAGTTGGTGGAGTGCACGCTGGGCGTGAAATACCGGCGTTATAACGCCAACGGATCGGTATCGGGCGGTCCCATGTTTTATCTTGAGGCCTATTTCCGTGACCGCGGTTGGCCATCGCTAGGTAAAGGGATGGGCGCCTTCTATGCCTTGGCACTCGTTATTGGCTGTTTGGGTATTGGCAATATGTTTCAGTCTAATCAGGCCTATGCGCAGGTGCTGGTGATCACCGGGGGGCAGGCGTCAGTGCTCGCTGATATGGGTTGGTTATTTGGCTTGGGTTTGGCGGCCACTGTAGCGGCGGTGATTATCGGGGGTATTCAGTCTATTGCTAGGGTGGCGGCTGTTTTGGTGCCCGTTATGGCCATTCTTTATGTGCTGAGCAGTGTCATTGTCATTGCGCTGAGTGCCGAACACTTGCCGGGCGCGCTGCGGTTAGTGCTGACTGAGGCATTCACCGGACAAGCCGCGTCGGGTGGGGCGCTGGGCGCCGTGATTATCGGCTTTCAGCGAGCGTTGTTTTCGAACGAAGCGGGAATCGGTTCGGCGTCGATTGCACATGCCGCGGTGAAAACCGAGGCTCCCGCGTCCGAGGGTATTACGGCGTTACTGGAGCCGTTCATTGATACGGTGGTGATTTGCTCGCTCAGTTCATTGGTGATTCTCACTACCGCCATGCCCCATAACTTAATTGGATCTGGCCTGGCAGGCATCGAGTTAACGTCAGCAGCGTTTGCTTGGCACTTTGCGTGGGCGCCCTATGTCATTGCCGTGGCGGCATTATTGTTTGCGTTTTCAACTGCGCTCGCGTGGTCTTACTACGGGCTGAAAGGGTGGACCTACTTAGTGGGAGAAGGCCGGATTCGTGCACTGATCTTTCAACTGGTTTTTTGTGGGTTTATTGCGCTGGGTTGCATGCTTGAACTGTCAGCGGTACTCGACTTCTCTGATGCGATGGCCTTCTTGATTGCGGTCCCGAACGTATTAGCGCTGTACTTATTTGCGCCCATGGTCAAACGGGAAGTCGAGCACTATGTGGCCACTATTCGTCACTCAGAGCGGTGAACTGAGTCCTCACTTGTTTGGATAGCGGCGCTAGGGCACTTGTCGCTTGATAGGGCGTGACGATCAGGCTGAAAAAGCGTCCGCTTTGCGAACAGTCAAACCTGAGCGCGCAATCCCAAAGAGGCGGCTTCCTAAAGGTGTACCGCTCAAACTAAGCTGCCTGAGAGATGATGTTCAGAGAGGTGGCGCTTTATGTGCGCGCGCTGTCGTTCGCTAGATTGATCGTTAGGTTTTTTAAGAGGCGGCTCGTCGTCCGCTCTCATAGGATGGTTCAATCTAGCTTAGTTTAGCTGAGGTTAGTAAGGTTGATCCCCCTCACTGACCACGCGATGTAAACGCCGTGTCGCAGGAAAAAAATCGTTAATGGGTTTGTGCTGGGTACTGCGATTATCCCACAGCACCAGCGAATCGGTTTGCCACTGAAATCGACAGGTGAATTCGGGGAGACTGGCATGGCGCCAGAGAAACTGCAGCACTTCGCTGGATTCTAGCGCGGGTAAACCTTCGATGTGAGTGGTAAATAACGAATTCACAAACAAGACCTTTTTACCCGTTTCTGGGTGGATCTGAATGACAGGGTGACGAATGGGCGGGTTGGCAGCGACTGCATCAGCGAGTCGCTCGCGACCACCAGGGGCGCTCAGACTCTCTTTAAAGCCATGGCTAAAATCATGCACGGCCATCAAGTCTTCCAGATACCGCTGCATGCCTGCAGAGAGTCCATCGTAGGCCGCGGTCATACTGGCAAACAAGGTGTCGCCACCGACCTCTGGAATAGTCATCCCGCGCAGCAGCGTCACTGACGGCGGGTGTGCACGGAAAGTCATATCCGAATGCCACATCTCGATTTTAGAGGGGTTTTCTCGAGTGCTTTCAAGAATCATGACCTCAGGACAGTCTTCAACAGTCTGGTAGGCGGGATGGGTTTGCAGGGGTCCAAAAATCTCAGCAAGCGCTTTTTGGTCTGCGGGGGTGATCGATTGATCGCGGAGAAATAGCACCTCGTGCTCATTCAGCAAGGCACGCAGGGTCTGAGCGAGTTCGGTATCGATACCCTTTCCTAAATTCACCGCTGTCAATTCGGCACCCAGTGCGCCCGCCACTCGCTTCACGTGCATGGTTATTTCCTCGCTTTGTTTCTGATCTAAACCCGCCAGTGTTGAATTGTGCTCGCCACTGACGTGGCAGGGCAACTGTGCATTTGACACGCTAGCGGTCAAGTCGGTGTCTTGCCTACGCGTTTCGGTACCGATCTTCAGGCCATTTTTAAGCGGATGGCATCGATTAATAAAGGAGTAAGTTTGATGAAAAAATGGATTTTTACCGCGGGTTGCTGTGCTGTCCTCGCCGCACCCCTCAGTCAGGCGACTACACCGATGGCAGTTGCTCCATTGGCCTTTGAGGCATCGCAAATGCAGATTGCACAGTCACCTTTGCTCGACGAACAGTCCCGCACGGTGTCTTTGCTAGAAGCGACCCAAGTACGCGGTCGCGTGCTGCCTTTTGTCATTGGTGTCGCCGCGATCGATATCGCCTTGGCCAGTTTCTACTGGGGAGTATATGTGCCGCACTACGCCAATTATGCGCCTGCGTTCGAGATGCCTTGAGGTGGTGGAGGTGGACTTCGATTCGCCAGATAACGCCGTCAAGCAATTACAGCAAAAGCTTCGACGCGATACCCACACACAGGTCCGTGAGCGCTATTTTGCGGTGCGGATTGTGCCTATTTTATTGATGTGGGCGTTGTTATGGGCATCGGTTACCTCGCTATTCGCCGGTGCGATCTCGCTGGCGGCGGCCATTATCGTGTTCTGTGTTGTCTCAGTGGGGATTGTGGTCTGGCTGCATCAGCGCGCTGTCGATGCAGCCGATAGCCAATCATGAGCGGGCGGACGTATTGCGGCAGGTGAGATGACTATTGGGTTAATGGACACCTACGATATTGAGACTATGAACATTGAAACTATGAACATTAAACCTATGAACATTAAAACGGCGTGCATTGCTAGCGGGTGGATGCTGAGTGGGTGAATTGATACTTGACCGGTTGATCACTCAGCATTTGATAGGCGAGCGCTCGATACCTGAGCGCTCGCTGATTCCTGTACCGAAGCGGCCTTGGGGGCGCTTGGGATTGGTGCTTGCCGCCGCCGGGTTGTTCAGCGCGATTGCGTCGATCGCTCAAGCACAACCCATTAGAACCTATCCGGCCTCAGTGGTGTGGCAAGGTGATAGTTTTGATTGTGGTCCTGCTGCGCTGGCGACGCTACTGAAGCTCAGGTTGCAGCGCAGCGACACGTTGCGTGAACTCACAGAGGCCTTGCCGGAAATCAGTCGGCAGGAATGGCGTCGTATACGTACTCAGGGGTATAGCCTCAGTCAGCTTGTTGCAATGTCGGCAGCTGTCGGTGCGCGCGCCACTTTGCGACGATTAACGGCACAGGACTTGGTGCAGATCAGCCTGCCCGTGTTGGTGTACCTCGATCTGCCCTCTGGTTCGCACTACACCGTACTGACCGGCATGATGGGTAGTCAGGTAGCATTGGCTGACCCGTCTCAGGGGGCAGTGGTTTGGTCGAAAGCACAGTTTCTCTTGGCGTGGTCGACGACAGGTAGTGGCTATGCGTTGTCGATTACAGCAGATCCCGCCGGGTGAGTTCGATTCCATGTTGGAGCAACTCTGCGGCGCCACTGACATGCGTTACTACTGCCGTGCTCGCTTGATCGCTCCGTAAATAGGTATCAGCCACTCTCCTCATATCATCAATTTGGGTGTTAACAATGCCGGCTCTAAACAGTTTGCGATGTTCAGCTGTGCGCCCAAATAAACATTCATGAAAATGCTGTTTTGCTTCACCTGCGGGGGACCCTGGTTTATCCAAACTGGCGACGACGCTCAAAATGGCCTCTTCAAGTGCGAGTGCTTCATGGTTAGTTTCCATTAACCACTGAAGTGAGGTATCAAAATCAGCCAGAGTGTCAGCCAGCCGAGGGTCGCGGTAGGAGAAAAAACGGAACGCGGCAATGTTGGCATCATGGCTGGCGCCGCCGCCATAGGCGCCTCCTTGCTCTCGAATGCTGCGATGTAAAAAGCCGTTGCGAAGAAAAGCACCCAGTACTGACAAGATCGGTGCATCGGGGTGTCCTGATGGCACCGTGGGGTAGGCGCGAGCGCAGAAATTAACCTGAGTGTTGGTGACCCAGACTTCCTGACGCTGCTCTCGAACGGGAGCGCTGCTCCAGACGCTTGTTTCTATGCTGCTGAGCGCTCCTACTGCGGATTCAGCGGCAAGACTCGCTGCGCCAATATTAGGTTCGTCGGCGATGGTGCAGAGTTGACGCCCACCCGCTGAGGCTAATTTTTGCTGGATAGCCCCCAGTGAATTGGCGAGCGCGGCCAGTTCACTGTCAGAGTGCAGACTGTCGTCCAGTTCCCGGATTCGCCTAATACCCTCTAGCCCACCTTGTTCATGTGCAAGACGCGCTAGTGGACTCATTCCTGCGCAAGCGGCACTCATTGCGAGCGCATGACCGCTGCCCGTAATACCTTGGTCGCGGCGCGCCCTAATTTGACTGATCAGATCGCGAATACGCTTATGTTCATCAAAACGCGCTCCCAGCAACGTATCTGACATCAATGCCAGTTGATCCTCAATCCGGTCGGCGAGTGCCTTCGAGGATAAAACGAGATAGCGATCACAGCTTTGTTCGTCGTCCCGGTGAGCACGGCTGCTGATCGACGCACTGAGTGAGCCGACAGTAGCGGAATGACGATCTTGAGCTTGTAGGTACGTTAAGTCTCCTATACCCACTTCTGCCATGAGCCCGGTCACCAGCGGTAAATGTTGTTGCTCTGCTGCCGTGAGCGAGGGCAGCTGACTGATCCATTGCTGATAGACCAGTCCGTTGGTGCCAGTGGTATAGCGATAATGGGGTGCGCCGGTTTGTATGATGTCGGGAATGGGTGAGGGGATCTCCGCTGGTATATCGCTGAGCGCGACTCGCGGCAGCACATCGGGATCATCTTTCTGTGCTTGTCGCTCTCGCAGGCGCGCTGCCAAGTCGAGTACGTCTGCTGTTTGCGCTTCATCGAGGTTTGCTTTCATCGCGTCGAGTCGCGCGGTTTCAGCGGCGTCTCGCTGTGCCGACAGTGTTGCGTCCGGTTCCACTGCCAAGCGCACCCTGTGGGGGTTATCGAGTAACAAGCGGCGCAAGAGTGTGGGAATATAGTCGGCAGACCTAAGACGCTCTCTGAGTGTGGCAATGACCGGCTCTAAATCTAGCGCCGAGACGGCATCGCCGTAATGAGTGGCTGCTCCCAAGGCGCGTAACATCAGGTTTAACCCATAGGGCATGCCGTCGCCACCCACTTCACGCTGATGAAGCTCGATTTGCCGCAGTATGGCCTCGACCTTTTCGGCAGCAATACCGTGCTCGGCGACATTCTGGATGCAGTCAAGAACGGCAGTTTCAAAGGCCGCGGAATGCTCAATATCACTGCCTTCGATGCCGCAGCAGAAAACCATCTCACGCATCGATTCCTCCAGCCCGCAGAGGGGGGAGGGTGCGGTACCGAGGTCGGTGGTTTCTAAATACTGCATGAGCGGTGAGGCACTGTTCTCCATCAGCACAGAGGCCATTAACTGTGCCTCAAGCATGGCCGTTAGATCAGCGCTTTCACCGAGCTTCCAGCCCATGATCAGGTGCGTTTTATGCTGGATGTCTTCTTCAGGGTCCATCGCATAGGTATGCGTCGCAGATCGTGGCTCAGTAAACGCGGTCTCTAGTGCAACCTCTACCTTATGGTCCAGAGCGTCGAACCGCTGTAATACAGCCGATTCAAATACCCGCTGGTGGTCGGCTGCAGGGATGTCACCGAAGGTGAGAAAGATGGCATTACTGGGATGATAATGCTCAGCATAAAAATCGCGCAGCTGCTGGTAGGTCAGATCAGGAATCGCCTCGGGGTCCCCTCCACTGTTGAAGTGGTAAGTGTTCGATGGAAACAACTCGTAACACAGTCGATCCCACAGTACGGAGGGTGTGGATGACATGGCGCCTTTCATTTCATTAAATACGACGCCCTTAAAGGTAAGAGGCTGGTCATGGTCGTCATTCTCAAATTCAACGCGATGCCCCTCTTGCGCAAAATCTAGCGGGTCAAGACGAGAGAAAAAGACCGCATCAAGATATACATCTAACAGATTGCCAAAATCTTTACGGTTCTGTGTCGCAAAGGGATATGCGGTCCAGTCTGAGCTCGTGAAGGCGTTCATGAAGGTGTTGAGAGATCGCCGCAGCATCATAAAAAACGGATCGCGAACGGGGTATCGCTCACTACCACATAACGCGGTGTGTTCGAGAATATGAGCCACGCCGGTGGAGTCTTCGGGCACGGTGCGTAGGGCCACCATAAAAACGTTCTCCGGACTATCGCTACTCAGGTGCAGGTGCAGCGCGCCGGTGCCCGGATGACGATATTCCTCGACGCTGAGATTCAGGCTGGGGATTGGCACTGATCGCTGCCGAACGAAGGTATTGGCGGGTTCAGTGGCCTTTGATGCATGAGATGCATGAGATGCGTCGGTCATGATGTGATCCAGTCGAGTCGAAGAGAATGTGATGCCACCACTATGGGGTCAGGGGTCCGCTTTTTCCAGCACGATCTCAAATAACCAGGGCCACCGTTTTCCGGTCACCCAAATCTGCTCAGTCTGTGGGTCGACGGCAATACCATTTAATACGTCAGTATCACGAAGCTCGTCTTCTTCGCTGAGGAGTCCACTGAGGTTTATCAGACCAGCGACCTTGCCGGTGTTAGGGTCAATTTGTGCAATGTAATCGCTTTGCCATACGTTAGCCCAAATCTGGCCGTTTACCCACTCGAGCTCATTGAGGTGGCGCAGTGGTTCACCATTGATCGTGACGGGGAGCGTTTGAATCTGCCCTGAGCCTTCATCTGAGACATCCGTCGAATATAAGCGGTTAGAGCCATCACTGAACCACAGTGTTTGGTCATCATGGGTTGCGCCCCAGCCTTGGCCGGGCAACGGGGTGCGCCCCACGAGGGTCATATTGGGTAATGCATAGATCAGCATGACTCGCTCTCGCCAAGAGAGTAAATATAAATGATCGTCTACGATCGTGAGGCCTTCCGCGAAAATGCGAGCATCAACCGGCACGGTTTGCATTAACTGCATACTGGGAAAGTCATAAATGCGAATCGCTGATTGGCCATAAAGCCCCGAGCTCACATAGAGACGGTTGTGATGTATTTCAAGGCCCTGCGTAAAATTCTCGCGATCAAATCGTATTTTAGAGATCACCCGATAACTGTATTGCGCGACGTCATCTTCCTCAGCCAGCACATCCATGAAGGAGTGGCCGCCAACGATCAGGAGCAAGGATAACCAGCTTAGTGCAGGAAGCGCCTTCACAGGGGGGTATCCCTTTTTAGCGCTCGCTCAGCAAATCGTGACGGCGAAATAGCGCGCTGCAGATAACGCGGTGCGGGAGGCAAGGTTCCCAATAGTTGATCGACAACCAGCTCCGCCGCCAGCGGAGCGGCCGACAGTCCCCGTGATCCCAAACTGGTGAGCACTGCGAGACCAGGGCGAACCGGCGCAGGTGCATCAATGATCTGTTTGCGATCATGGCGAATCCGATCATAACGCTCATTAAAACTGGCCAGCACTGGCACCATACCGGCGATAGGGAGGTAGTCGTTGCTGTTGCAGCGTAAGGCAACATGCCCCTGCCAATCGTCATCGCCGGGGGGGAGTGCTAAGTGCGGTAGCGCATGTTGCAGCATGCCAATATTATGCCTGTGCTCTTCCGCACGTTCATCCGTTTGCACGTCTCCCGGCCCGAAACTAGCGCCAGTGCAATGTATGCCTTGTCTAGCGGGAGGCAAATAGCCTTGGTCGCAGAGCGGTATCGGGAGTTGAGATAGCGTTTTTGAGGTGGGCAGGTGAGTCGTCTGTCCCCGGATGATGTTGAGCGGCAACCACGCTAAACCGGGTTCTGTGAGCGCGGCCTGTGCCGTTGCCAGCACGGCTAAGGGCGCCTCTGAGAGTACTTCCCCCTTCGTATTAATGGCTTGCCATGCGTCGTTGGGCACTTGCCGTAACTGCAAGGGTCCACAGTGCTCTTTTAGCGTGATGAGTGGGTGTGTCAACAGGCTTCGGCATACCGCGCGCGGATCAAGCCAGCCGCCCCGCAGATAGCGGATACCGCCGCAGCGGGGTCGCATGCCAATGATGTCCGAGATCTCATCGGCGCTTAGGACTCGCGCAAAGTCTGGCGCAAGCCCGAGTACGCTAGCGAGGTGTTCGAGGGTTTCATCTGCGTCGTGCAGTTGGATATAACCGCCCCAGCCGATGTCGAGGCCGTCGCGCAGTGCGCCAGAATGATACAGCCTGCGGTAATGATCCGCAGCAAAGCTAAAGGCCGCGACTGAAAAATCAGTCAGCGGATTATGTTGGTGTGACAAACGGGTGTAGGTCACTCCTTGCAAGTTGCTGGAGCCTTCGCCGGCCACGACCCCCGCCTCGAGCACGGTGACTGAGA
>JBDQJL010000019.1:13350-35036 GCA_040263855.1 Luminiphilus sp.
GATAGCCGAGTGTAAGTGACACCCTGAAGGTTACTTGATCCGCCTCCCGCGCACGCATCAGCCTCGAGTACCGTGACAGCAATGCCGCGCGATGCCAGTGCATAGGCGGTATGCGCTCCGGCGAGGCCGCCGCCGATCACAAGCGCTTGGTGGTTGTGCTGCGGTGCTGGATTCAGATCCCAGGGAGTGAGGGATACCGTGGGTGGTGCGGAGCGAGATAACACACCACTGAGCGTATCGCGCTTGCCGGCAAAGCCCGGTCGTTTCTCGGTTGTAAAACCGGCCTCAGACAGTCCTTCCCTGACATCGCGCGCCACGCTAAAAGTGGCCATTGTTGCCTGTGGTTTGCTCAGCGCGGCCATGCCGGCGTACACCTCGGTGCACCACGGTCCGGCGCCTGTCGAGGGCGAAAAACCATCGAGATACCAGGCGTCGACCCACTGTCGTCCATGGCTGGCTAAATCACTGAGAATCTCGTTGGCGTCGCCCCACCAGAAATCCACTGTGACGCCCCAATCTGGGAAATAACGCCGATGGCAGCCTGGTAAAGGATCAGGCCAGTGGTCAAGCAAACGGGCTAAAACGGGGTTCAAGCTGGGCCAGGGCGCCAATGCGCGCCGCATGTCCTGAGGTGACATGGGGGACTGTTCCAGTGCTAAGTAGTGTAGCTGTCGATTCGCCGGCCGATGTTGGCGCCAAGTCTCCAGGGTGAGGCACGCAGTGAGACCACTACCGAAGCCGATCTCGCCAATGGTAAAAGGCTGTCTGTCGTCATTATTATGCCATCGATTATGCCATCGCGCGGGTAAGCGATTACCCTCGATAAAGACATACTGACTCTCCGAGAGGCCGTCGACGGTGGAGAAATAGATATCTCCGGTAGCGCGTGAAACCGGCACGTGATCGCGCCAATCAAGCTCGGGTGGGCTGAGCGGGGTCCAGATTTTTTGCGATGGATTGATCAATTAGGTCACTACTTGTGAGCGTGATGGCGGCGTCTCACCGAACACGGCAAGTCAGCATACAGGAGAGTTTAACAAACACCGGTTGCGTGCGCGTGACTGACTCATGTGTTCATCATAAATGAGGGTGCGCCTCAGCTTGTCCGCACGGTACAATTATGACCCGATGCAGGAGGCCGTATGGCAGCTAACGACAGAACTCTGACTGATGAACAGTTTGCGACCATTTGCGTTAACGTACTTCATCAGACCCTGATTGAGACGTCACGGACCGTAGGAAAGCGGATATTCAGAGAATTAGAAGCCAATAAGCGCGTCGCACTGACCAATTTGCGAATGGAAGATGACGGCGAAGTGCGGCTTGATCTGACCCTCGACTACTCAGACTTTAGAGGGGCACTAAATTTTTCATTGTTCCGCGACTCCATTCAAGCGTTGTTGGCGCGGTATGTTGAGGAATTACAAAAAGAGGATAAAACGCTGACCGCGCTTCGCATGATGGACGAGAACGGTCAGGCGACGTCAGAGCGCCGACTGTTTGGTATTCCCGGCGTGATCGCCGTTGATGGTGTGGTGAATATGATGATGATGGGTGCGACCCCTGCTGTTGATTCGCCAGTGGTGCTGATTGAACTCATGTACATTGATCCTGCCCAATTCAGTCAATCCTCCTCGGAGAGCGACGCTGCCTCAACGAGTTGAAGGGCAGGGGGCGGGATCACCGTCACGGTTTCCTGTGTGGTGGGTGCGGCCACCTGTGCCTCTCCTTTTGCCACCGCTTTGCCGTCTTGATTGTCAACCTGGCACTGGAGCGTAATCCAGGGTCGTTTAACGTGCTTATCGATGACCGTTAGCGTGACGGTGAGCGTGTCGCCTAAAAAAACAGGTGCTTTAAACTGGAGGCTCTGGCTGAGATACACACTGCCTGGTCCGGGTAGCTGCATCGCAATGGCAGCGCTAATCAATGCGCCGGTCAGCATGCCGTGTGCGATGCATTCACCAAATGCAGTGGTTGCCGCATACTCGGGGTCCAAGTGCAGCGGGTTATGATCCCCCGAGATCGCTGCAAATGCCTCGACCTCCTGATTGGTAATCAATCGAGTATAGGTCGTGCTATCGCCCAGGTTAATCTCTTCAAAGGTGATGTTGCTAATTTGCATAGTGATCGAGCCTCGTATTTGGGTAAAAGCGGCGTTGGCGGTTGACCCGGCGGCGCGCGATCCACATCATACCCAAAACCCGATACCCATCTGAGATAAGCCCATGACCGACACCGTGCACAGTGTGATCGCGACACGACTCGCCGCGTTGGGGATCCCCGCGCAAATTGATACGGAAGCTTACCCTTCGATTGTGGCTTTGTTCGAAGAAGCACTGGCGGCTTTTCGTGAGGAAGCAGCCTGTAGCAGTGTGGGGCATACGCTGACTTACGGAGAACTAGACCGCCTGTCAGCGGACTTTGCGGGATGGTTACAGAATGGGGCACGGCTCAGTCGTGGTGACCGGGTCGCAATACAGATGCCCAATCTGATTCAGTATCTCGTGGCGAGCTTGGGCGCGCTTCGCGCGGGTATGGTGGTTGTTAACACCAACCCCCTTTATACCGAGCGTGAACTTGAGCACCAATTGAACGACGCGAACGTTCGGGTGATGGTCGTGCAGGCCAATGTGGCGCAAACCGCCGCAGCGGTGTTACCCCGCACGCAGGTAGAAACCGTGGTGGTGACCGAAATTGCCGATTTACATCCAATGCCCAAGCGGACGTTGATTAACTTTATCGTTAAGCATGTTAAGAAAATGGTGCCAAAATTTCATATTGCCGGAGCACTAAAATTTAACGATGTGTTGAAGCGCGGAGCCAAAACACCCTATCGAGCGGTGATTCTCGAACAAACTGATTTGGCAATGCTCCAGTACACGGGCGGTACGACCGGTGTTGCCAAAGGTGCCATGCTGACCCACGGTAATCTGATCGCCAATGTCCTGCAGAGTGATGCTTTTTTTGCGACTCACAATATGGACGGGCGAGGCGAGACGATGCTGCAACCGCTGCCGGTCTATCATATCTACGCGTTTACCGCCTCGATGTACGCATTGCGGATTGGCGCGCATACGGCCTTCGTGCCTAATCCACGTGATCTCGATTCGCTGGTACAGGCCTTCGAGACGCACTCACCGGCACTATTTTGCGGATTGAATACGCTGTTCGTGGCGCTGTGTAACCATGAAGGCTTTAGCGCACTGGATTTCTCGCGGCTACAAGTCACCTTGTCGGGCGGCATGGCATTGACCCATGACGCAGCACATCGTTGGACTGAGGTGACGGGCTGTGCCGTATCAGAGGGTTATGGTCTAACCGAAACGTCGCCCACGGTGTCGGGGAATCCCGGTAACGGCATACAGGTTGGCACGATCGGGGTTCCGGTACCGAGTACCGAAATTCAAATTCGCGATACCGAAGGTAATCCGCTTGGGCTCGATGAGCCGGGAGAGCTCTGTGTTCGCGGCCCGCAGGTCATGGCCGGTTATTGGCAACGTCCTGAAGCAACAGCCGAGGCGATCGATAAACAGGGTTGGTTTGCCACCGGTGATATTGCCCTCGTGCAGCCTGATGGCTACCTCCGTATCGTAGATCGTAAGAAGGATATGATCGTGGTATCGGGCTTCAATGTTTACCCGAACGAACTCGAGGATGTGCTAGTGGCGCATCCCGATGTGGTGGAATGCGCCGCTGTGGGTATTGCCAGTGAAAGCACCGGTGAAGCGATTCGCATGTTTGTCGTAAGCAGCCGCTCTGACCTCAGCGAAGACGAGGTGAGAAGCTTTATGCGAGAGGGGCTGACGGGCTACAAGGTTCCTAAATCAGTCGTGTTTAAAGAGGAGCTGCCAAAAACTGCCGTGGGCAAGATTCTGCGTCGCGAGTTGCGTGACGTCGATTAAATGAGCGCCGCTAAGCCGGTATCCGAACGCACGGTACCGGAACACATCGTATTTCCTGAACAACTCCCAATCAGTGAGCGTCGCGAGGACATAGAAGCGGCGATCCGCAATCACCAAGTGGTGATTCTTGCGGGCGAAACGGGTTCAGGTAAGACCACCCAATTACCCAAGATTTGCTTGAACTTGGGTCGCGGGAGGGTGCAGCGCATTGGCCATACGCAGCCACGTCGCATTGCGGCTCGCACCGTAGCGCAGCGGATTGCGGAGGAGCTCAATTCCCCCTTGGGTGAGCTGGTCGGCTATCAAATTCGCTTCAACGATACGCTCTCAGAGGCCAGTGCCATTAAGTTAATGACCGATGGCATCTTGTTGGCTGAATTAACCCGTGATCGGGATCTCAGTGCCTACGACACGCTGATTATTGATGAGGCCCACGAGCGCAGTCTGAACATCGACTTTTTGCTCGGGTACTTAAAGCGGCTGTTGCCCCGAAGGCCCGATCTTAAGGTCATCGTGACGTCGGCGACGATCGATGTCGCACGATTTTCAGCCCATTTTGATGATGCACCCGTGATCGAAGTCAGCGGTCGTACTTACCCCGTCGATGTGCACTACCTCGGTGATAGCGAAGACCGGGATGAGGGGGTGCGCCAACAAATTGCTGACTTATTGGTGGATATTGAGCAAGGCCAGTTTGGTCCTCGAGGCGATGTGCTGGTCTTTTTGCCGGGTGAGCGTGACATTCGCGAGCTCGCTAAGCGACTGCGTTATAACGATCGTTTGCGGGTGCTGCCCCTGTATGCGCGGTTAAGCCAGGCCGAACAGAATCGGGTCTTTCAGAGTGGCGGAGCAGGGATGCGTGTGGTCTTGGCGACTAACGTGGCAGAGACCTCGCTAACGGTTCCAGGTATTCGTTACGTGATTGACCCAGGTGATGCGCGCATGAGTCGTTACAGTGCGCGCAGTCGACTGCAGCGTTTGCCCATCGAGCCCATCTCACAGGCCAGTGCCAATCAGCGGATGGGCCGCTGTGGGCGGCTCTCTGACGGCGTCTGTTTTCGTCTGTATGGCGAGGCAGATTTTTTAGGACGTCCCGCTTTTACCGATCCAGAAATTCGGCGGACCAATCTCGCGGCCGTTGTGCTGAGGATGCTTGAGCTCAAGCTTGGCGAGGTCAATCGCTTTCCTTTTATTGACCCACCCGACCCTAAGGTTGTTCGCGATGGCTACCGCCTGCTTGAAGAGTTGGGCGCCGTTTCGAGCAGTGGCCAACTGACAAAGTGTGGCCGGCAACTCGCCCGGCTACCCGTCGATCCGCGTTTGGGACGCATGTTGCTGGCGGCTAATGACCTGGGCTGTCTAGCTGAAGTACTGGTCATTGTCAGTGCGATGTCGATTCAGGATCCGCGCGAACGGCCCACCGAAAAACAGGCCCAGTCTGATCAGTCGCATGCCAGATTTCAGCATGCTCAATCTGATTTTCTCTCCTGGCTTGAACTGTGGCGTTACTACGAAGCGCAGCGTCAAAGCCTGAGCCAAAATCAGCTTCGAAAACTGTGCCAGCGAGAGTACCTCGCTTTTATGCGGATGCGCGAATGGCGCGAAATTCATTCGCAACTCGTGATCGCTTGTCGGCAGCTGGGATTTCGTGTGCCGCCGCAGTTACCGGTCGACGAGGCGTATGAAGCGATTCACCGCTCGTTACTGGCAGGTTTGCTGGGTAATGTAGCCCAGCGTGACGAGGGCAAGCAGTTCAATGCAACGCGTAATCGCAAGGTGATGCTTTTCCCGGGTTCCAGCCAGTATAAAAAGCCACCGCCATGGCTGGTGGCAGGAGAGATTGTCGAAACATCGCAAGTTTTTGCACGTCAGTGTGCGGCCATTGAACCGGATTGGCTGCTGCAGATAAATCCGCAGGTATTAAAACGCCACCATTACGAACCAGCGTGGCAGCGGCGCAGCGGGCGTGTGATGGCCAAGGAGCGGGTGACGTTATTCGGTTTAACGATTAGCGACGGGCGGCGCGTTCATTTTGGCGATATCGACCCCAAGACGTCGCGAGACATTTTTATTCGCGAGGCACTGGTAACCGGTAATGTCATGAGACCGCCCTTTTTTCTGAAAGAAAATGTGGCGTTGACGCATTCAGTCGAGGAATTGGAATCGCGCACGCGGCGACGTGATTTGTTAATCGAGGAGGAAGCGCTGGTAGCTTTTTACATCGAGCGGCTCGGGGCCGATTGCGTGGGAATGAGCGCTCTCATAAAGTGGTTGAAAAAAGACCGGGCCAGAGAGCAGAGTTTATTACTCAAGCGCGAGCAAATTCTGGTTCGCGATCCCGGTACTGAGGTGGAGGCACAGTTTCCGCCGACCCTGCAGTGGCAGGGAGTTGATTATCACCTGCGCTATCAGTTTGAACCGGGCAGACAAAACGACGGCGTCTCCATCACCATTCCGTTACCGCTACTGAATCGCGCACCGCGTTATTTACTCGATTGGTTGGTACCCGGCTTGCTGCGCGATAAATGTGTGGCATTAATCAAAGGTTTGCCTAAAGCGTTGCGCAAGCAACTTGTGCCTGCGCCCGATGTAGTGGACGCGGCGCTCGCTGAATTAACGCCCGACGATACGGACTTGTGCAACGCACTCAGCAAGGTGCTCAAGCGCCAACGGGGTGTACAGGTAACTCCTGTCGATTGGCAGTTGGATCAGCTAGAAGATTTTTACCGCATGAATGTCCGCGTGGTGGATGTCGAGGGAAAGCTCTTGGGACAGGGGCGTGATATGTCAGTACTGGTAGCTGAATTTCGTTCGGAAGAAGCGCGCAGCACTTCCACTCAGAATGCCGATCCCCTCGAACGCAAAAACGTGGAGCGCTGGGACTTTGGCACGCTACCCGAGATGTCACGATCAGAGGCGGCGGGTCTCGAAGTGGTGGCACATCCGGCGTTGGTTGTTGAATCTTCGGGGCTGGCCGTTCGCCTACTCGATTATCCGGGCGAAGCGCGATTGGCTCACGAAGATGGTGTGGTCGCGCTCGCCATGAAGCAGGCGAGTCAGGTTGTGAAATCCCTCCGCAAAGGGTTGTTCTCGGGTAATGAACTGGTTCTCGCCTTTGCGGCGCTGGAGCTAGACCGTAAGCGCTTGGCAGACGATACGATTGCGGCGGTCGCTCATAATGCGCTGGTGGGGCTCGAGCCTCCCCGAGCGGAAGCCGCCTTTAAAGATTGGTTCGACGGGCTGCGAGGCCGATGGTATCCAGAAGCGATGGCGCTGGGTGAAGCACTAGCCGAGGCGCTGAAGGCATGGACGACAGCGCGCACGTTATCGGCGCGGCTAGCTGAGCACGATTATGAAGATAGCCAACGCGACTGCTGGCAGGGCGTTCAAAATTTATTGCTCAGTGATACCGTGCGCTACGCCAGTCGTGATTGGCTGCGGCAATTTCCGCGCTATGCCAGTGCGGCAGAGCACCGCATGACGCGCCTTAATGGTCAGTACCTGAAAGATCAGAAAGCCGTTCAGACGCTGTCGCCGTGGCGTGAGCGTCTTGAGCAAGCCCAAGCAGCTTATCCAGGGCTGATTCGTCTCTCTGCCGAGGCGCATCAGTATCGATGGATGCTCGAGGAGTTTCGGGTGTCCTTATTTGCCCAGCAAATGAAAACGCGCCTGCCTGTGTCGAATAAGAGGCTCGAACAACAGTGGCAGCAGGTACAGATGTGGATAGATCAGCACCCGCGTTGACTAGCAGAAATCGACTCAGCCAATGGCCTTCCCAGAACATTAGCGTTAAAATCTACGCAGCCAGAAGCTTAGAGCGCCTCGGTATGTTGCGGTCCACCAGACAATATTCTCCCCTTGTTGCGGCACCACTGCGGTCGAAATCGCTGCGTGCGGTAGGGATGATGTGCTTGAGTGTGCTGCTGTCGATGAGCACCTTAACGCATGCGGCCGCCGATGCAGATGACCCCTGGCAGGGCTACAACCGTTGGATGTTTGAGTTTAACGACGGCGCTGACCGACTCATCATTAAACCCATTGCGACGGGCTACGATTTTGTCATGCCGCAATTCGTTCGTGTTGGCACCAATAATTTTTTTAGTAACTTTTATGACTTCAATGGGGTGCTGAACGCCCTATTACAGGGCCGTATCGAGGAGGCTTTGAACAATACAGTCCGTGTGATTACTAACTCTACGATAGGTATTTTCGGTTTATTCGACGTTGCATCGCAGGCCGGCGTGCCGCGTTACGAGACCGACTTTGGTCATACGCTGTCTATTTGGGGCGTACCTCGCGGTAACTTTGTGATGTTGCCGTTTATTGGTCCCAGCACTGTCAGGGCGGCATCGGGGTCAGCGATCGATGCGTTTATTTCGCCGACAGGGCAAATGTTCAATGACGAGGCGTATTGGGGTCTTCGCGCGTTTAACTTGATCGACTTACGCGCCGGCCTGCTTGACGCTGAACAGGTCATTAGTGGCGATCGTTATGTGTTTTTCCGCGATGTCTATTTGCAGCGTCGTGCAGTGCTCGATGCCGGAGGACAGGTCAAAGACGATTTTTCTGAGTTCGATAGCGATTGGGATGAGGATGCCTTCTAGCCAGCCGCCGCTGTGGATGGCAGCGTCCACAGTATGATACCCGCGGGCGCCGTGCTGGTCGTCGATGATCAACTCGATCGCGCTGCAGCACTGCTTGCCGCGCTGGATGATCCTTATCATCGTTACGAGGTAACCCCCGAGGCGCCTGATTTGGAGGCGGTATTAGGCCCTGATAGCCCCTGGGACTGTGTTATCTGCCATGTTGAGTTACTGAATGTGTCATGGGCGTCTGTGCGACGTGCCATGCGCACTTTTGACGTGCAGGTGCCGGTGCTGGCAGTCAGTGACCATCGGGATATGGACAGTATGACGACCGCATTGGGTCTCGGTGCGGCCAGTTTTTTTGTCACCCCTTCGGAAAAACCGGGGTTAGTCCGTCGCGCCATCGAGCGGAGCGTGCACCATCGTCAGTTACAACGTGAACTGGTCGAAACCAACGAGAATTTAGCGCGGGCTAATACCGAACTCAGCCACTCTTTGCGTATTCTCGAGCAGGACCAGGCTGCGGGTCGTCAGGTGCAAAAGGCGATGTTCCCTGCGCAATCTTTGCGTGCGGGTGAGTACTGGTTTAGTCATCGTATCTTGCCCTCACTGTATCTCAGCGGCGACTTCACCGATTACTTCAACGTCGATCAGAGCAAGGTGGTGTTCTACTTGGCAGATGTATCGGGCCATGGAAGCTCCTCGGCTTTTGCCACGGTATTGTTAAAGAATCTGTTCGCCCGCAAACGCTCTGATTATCTGCGCCGCGATGACACCACCGTGATCGATCCTATCGAGATGCTCGCGCTGGCGAATAGCGAATTGTTGGAACTGCATGTCAATAAGTACGCCACCATGGTGGTGGGATGTCTCGATTTTGAGACACACCAGTTGCAATATTCTGTTGCAGGTCACTTACCTAAGCCCGTATTGATGACACCGGATCACTCCCAATATTTAATGGGGGAGGGCATGCCCGTAGGGTTGACCTCGGAGGCGACCTATCAACTCGAAGAGATCGCGCTGCCAGAGACATTTATGCTAGTGCTCATGTCTGATGGCGTGCTGGAGACAATCGATGAGGTTGATTTGATTGAACGAGAAAAAGCGCTGTTGAGCCGCTTGAGTGGGTCATTAGAAAAGCCGGGAGACCTGATTCGGCGGCTGAACCTCGGTGATGTCACCTCGGATGATTTGGCGGATGATATCGCAGGCTTATTTATTAGTAGGGGCGTCGGATGAGCCATTGCCGAATTTCTGCCGCCTCCAGTGCTGGCGCGCACATACTTAAATTAGAGGGTGATGTGCGACTGACAATGTGCACCGCGCTCGATCAGTACTTTCAATCGATGTTTGCAGAGCCAAATTTTGTCAGTGTTTGGGTGGACGTTACAGAGGCCGATGGGCTTGATAGCACTACCTTGGGGATGCTGGCGCAGCTGGCGATTCAGACGAAAGCGCAATTCGCTTTTTGTCCTGCAATCTTCAGCACTAATCCCAGCATCAATCGGTTGCTCGACACCATGGGATTTGACCAACTGTTTGAGCGCCGTAACGAGTCCTGTGATGCCGATGCGGGTATTGAAGAAATTCCGGCCGTGGCGTGTGAAGAGGGCGAAATCAAAAAACAGGTGCTGGCGGCGCATCGCACGCTCATGTCATTGAGTGCTGAGAATGCTGGCGCGTTCCGTGATTTGGTCGAGACGCTAGAGCGGCCCTCGGATTCATAATCGATTGCGAGTGATCTGCCAGAACACGACCTCAATCTAGATTACGGGTGCCCCGATCTTTTTTTTCAGTTGCTCGTCGGTGATTGTCACGTATCGACAACAGCTTGCTTTTTATTTCTGCGGGTTGCGCGGGTAGTCTGTTTTTACCAGCAGACTCGCCTCGGCCAACGGGCCTTGGCGACGAGCACACCATGGGGCACGCTATAGGCTAAGCCATATAGGCTCTCTTGTTATCAGTTAGCCAGGTGTACAGCGGTCGCTCAGCGACGCGATAGAATCCTATACTGAATGCGCAAACTAGTAGCACGAAAAACGTATTACCCAACTCCGCTACGATAAAATGATAGCCACTTAGCTGGTTAAACAGTCCCAGCCGGTGAGCAACGTCGATAAATATGATGTGGCATAAATAGAGAGTGTAAGAGGCATCCCCAAGTCGTGTCAGAGCTCTGCCTCTTCGCGAAGTCCAGCCCGCAGGCGAATGCAAGCAAGCGATGATTAGTAACGCACTACCCAAGCCGAATGTGAAAATGCGAAAGTGGGGTATGCGAGCGGGGTCTATGTGTGTGAGAACAGCGCCGACGGTAAAACACAGTGCTGTCAGGACCCAAGCAGTATATGACCGCAGAACCAGCGCACGTCGCTGATATAGTGTGCCCACCAGACAACCCAACAAAAACTCTAAAACGAAGGGGCTAAAAATAAAGTGCTCTGCCAGCGGTACATCGTTCGAAAAATACTGTAAAGAAACAACACCAGTGGCGTATAGCCCGAGCAGCACTGCTGCGAACCGTTTGGATACTAAAAATAACAAGCCAAATAATAAGTAAAAGTACAGTTCGAAGCTCAGAGACCATGAGACGCCCAGCACTAGTTTGCTGATATCGATTTCAGTCAACAAGACAGAGCCCAATAGGTTGTCATCCAGCGCTCGCTCGAACCCAAATAAAGTATTGACCAAAAACATTGTGAGTAAAAATGGCCAGTAGCCCGAATAGATGCGTAGTGCCCGACGAATATAAAAACGGCGAACGCCCTGGACGCTGAGCTCCCTTGAAGCGTAACCCAATGCGAGCACTGCGCCCGATAAAACGAAAAAGAGATCAACCCCAAACTCACCAGAGCGCCACAGCCATGCTGGGAAAAGATGGGTGCCAGACACGGCAAAGTAGGGAACCAGGTGAAACAAGAAGACGGCGAGAGCGGCCACCCCCCTCAGCGCCTGCAAAGAATTAATCACGCGTGTGTCAGAGGGCATCAGCTTAGGCTCGCCTCTGCCGAATAATTAAGGACGCAAAATGAGTTGTCGCTAATGGATTCGCCACTATCGACCAGATTAAGCCGATGATGAGCGTGGACTGCGTTAAGCGGCAATATGTTGAGCGTTAACTCAGTTTGTCGATTCATGATCATGTTGGTTCCGCTTAAAAAAAGCGAAGGCGTCGCTGACGCAATTAGGCGCTGACAAACGCGCTGACGCCTGCAAGGTCTCGCTTGGGTGCTGAGCAAAAGGCGATGGCCTCGCGCAACACGTCAGTGTCAGATGCGGCTTGATGTGCGCGTTCACTCAGGTGGCGCCGATATTGGCGACCGCCATACTGGCCTTGATACAAGCCTAGCATGTGTCGCACCACGTGGTGCAATCGCGCACCGTTGATGAGCTGAGCGTCGATATAGGGTATGAGCGACTCTACGGCGTGTTCCCGACTCTGCGCGCCCGAGGCTGCTCCAAAAAATCGTTCATCGACGTCGCTGAGTAGCCAAGGATTCTGGTACGCCGCACGACCTAGCATCACGCCATCGACGTGTTCAAGATGCGTGTCGCAAGCGTCCAGCGTTTCAATGCCGCCATTCATGACAATGGTCAGCGCAGGAAAGTCACGTTTTAGCTGGTAGACCCATTCGTAATTGAGCGGTGGGATCTCGCGATTCTGTTTGGGTGATAATCCTGCTAACCATGCTTTGCGTGCGTGCACGATGAACACCTCGGCGCCCCCATGTGACACGGTGCCCACAAAGTCAGCCAGCTCTGAGTAGCTTTCTTGTTGATCAATGCCAATACGGTGCTTAATGGTGACCGGTACGTCGCAGGCATCGCGCATGGCAGCAATACAGTCGCGAACCAGCTCGGGTTCAGCCATCAGGCAGGCGCCGAAGCGGCCACTTTGCACGCGATCAGAGGGGCAGCCACAGTTCAAGTTGATTTCGTCGTAGCCCCAGTCGGCGCCGAGCTTTGCGCAGGCGGCGAGGTCGGCGGGCGAGGCGCCACCCAGCTGCAATGCAACCGGGTGTTCCTCTTCATTGAAGCGCAGGTGCCGTTCGACATCGCCATGTAACAGTGCCCCGGTGGTGACCATCTCGGTATACACCCGGGCATGGCGTGTGAGCGCGCGCCAGAAGCGACGGCAGTGGCGGTCGGTCCAATCCATGCAGGGTGCCGTTGAGAAGCGCCAGGAATGAGGGGGATTAGCGTTGGTCACAATGCGGGTCCATGATGCCACAGTGAGTCTATGGAGCAGACTTTCGGCGCTCGGTAATGAGTCAAGCCATTAGCATAACGTGTCTTGAGCTCATGATTGAGGGGCTGAGTGAGGTAATATGCCCACGCGGATGACCCGCGCCCCAGAGGATTATTGTGTTGCCGACTCCGCGCGCCTATTTGTTGCTGATCTTATGGTTGGTAGCAGCACCCGCCCTTACCGCTACACAGCTACTTGCCAATGCGGGCACTGCCGACGTGATCTCATTACCCGAGCGCGCAGTAGAGACGCGCGTCACTCCGGCTCCGAACGATCGGGCGTCTCTGGCAGTAGCGGCTAGTCAAACGACTGAAGAACCGTTGACCACGACATTAGCCTCACCCCCCTCTCCAGACGATCACGAACTCACCACAGAAGTCGTCGAGGCCGATGGCAATATCATTGCGCAAGCGGCTCAAGCCTTTGCCGAGTCAGAGCTGGTGTTTGTGCGGGGTTTGAATAATGCCCCTTTCTTGCCCGTCGCTTTATTGGGCAGTGATTATTACGACCAAGCTATGGTCAGTGAGGAGGGCGCGACCCCCGACGTCGCGGGCAAGCAATATCAGGTCAGCACCGCGAATCAGTACGCCGGGGTACCGTTTTTATTGAATAAACGCAGCATGGTGGTGTTGGGGGAGTACTTGTCTTATACCGATTTTAGCGTCGAAAACGGAGAGGATTTCTCAACCACTAGCGCGGCCCTTGCGGCGGGTTACTTATATCAACTCACCAATGATTGGCAGCTGATGGGCGGGATACTGCCGGTTCATCATCGCTCAAGTTTGGGGGAGCGACGTAAAGATTACTGGCAAGTGATGGGGGGCGCGCTGACCCGCTATACCCGAAATGACCGGCTGTGGTGGTTGTTTGGTGTGGTGTTTGACGACTCGGAGTTCGGTACTACTTGGCTCCCGTACATTGGCGCCTCACTGATTATCAATCAGGCGTGGAGTGTGAGCGCGCTGTTGCCCTGGCCGCAGGTCATCTACGCACCCAGTAAAGACTGGTTTGTCTCGGCAGGGGCGTCTTACTCGGGTTCCAGTTGGGCGGTGAATAGCAGCACCGGGGCCGTCGGATTGAATCTCAGCGGTTTCGACTTTGGTGTTGGTGGCGCCCGACGTCTCAACGGGGCGCTGTGGATCGAAGCCAAGGCGGGTGTAGGTGGTTTGCGGGGTTTATCGATCAACGATGGCGATATCTCAGGCCCGGCTATTGACGTCAGTAGCTCGCCTTTTATCAGTATTAGCCTGACCCTGCGGCCTTCCTTCTCAGATTAACAGCGCGCGTGACGTCGGTGACTGCGTCGCTATCCCAGGGCCATTTTGCTACGTGCATTGTCGAGCAGACGAGCATACTCTTAATCTAATTAACCGTGTTTGAGGTCTGCGATGACAAAACCGTTTCGCCGCCGCACCCTAATGAAGGCTGCTGGTACTGCACTCAGCGCATTGCCCTTAAGGGGTTTTGCCGTCACCGAGGCTCAGTCGGTGCACTTTACCCACCATGTTGCCAGCGGCGATCCCTTGGCTGACCGAGTGATGCTCTGGACGAGACTATTACCCGGTGACGGCGCGATGCGTGCAGTGCGGTGCCGGTGGGAAATTGCGCCTACTGCCGAGTTCACGACCCTGATTGCGAGCGGGACCGCCACAGCAATCCCCGAGCGCGATTACACCGTCAAGGTAGACGCTCACGGCCTGGCGCCCGGGCAGTCTTACTGTTATCGCTTTGTGGCAGAGGGCGTGACCTCACCTGTGGGCTGCACCCGCACGCTGCCGGTGGGTGATGTGTCTCAGTTTAAGCTCGGTGTGGCGTCTTGTTCTAATTACCCTCAGGGGTTCTTTCACGCCTATCGCGAAATGGCCAAGGCTGAGCTCGATGCCATTTTGCACTTGGGCGACTACATTTACGAATACCCGGTAGGCGAGTACGTCAATCCAGTGGTTGAGCAAGCGTATGGCAGGCAGGTCACGCCAGAGCACGAGCTATTGGTGCTCGAGGATTACCGGATGCGTTACGGGTTATACCGCAGTGATCCTGACCTGCAGGCAGCGCATGCGGCCCACCCTTGGATTACGGTGTGGGATGATCACGAAATCATGAATGATACGTGGCGCGAGGGTGCCGAAAATCATAACGAGGGTGAGGGAGATTTTGCTGCCCGCGTTCGTGCGGCGCGACAGGCGTACCACGAATGGTTGCCGATTCGCCCGCCTGCCGAAGGCGACCAAGGCGTGATTTACCGGTCTTTTCAGATCGGTAATTTGGCGGATCTCATCATGCTAGATACCCGACTGGTCGGCCGTGATCAGCAGCTCAACTACCTGCGCGACCTTAAGCCCGAGGACGACGTATACGAGTTTTTGCAAAAACGACTCAATGCCTCTAAGCGCACCCTCTTGGGTAAGCCTCAGGAGGAGTGGCTCGCGCGTCAACTGGCAAGTAGTAAAAAGCGCGGCGCCGTGTGGCAGGTGCTGGGCCAGCAGGTCCTTATGGGTAAGGTGAGCATTCCGCAAATTTCTGCTGACACACTTGCCAGTATGACGCTATCCGACTATACCCGCGCGCGCGTTGAGAGCGCGCAGCAGCTCGCACCTCTGGGCTTGCCGCTGAATCTGGATGCCTGGGATGGCTACCCCGCTGCCCGGACACGGCTCTATCGAGCGCTGCTCAAATCGGCGTCTAACCCCATTTCATTGGCCGGCGATACGCACAATGGGTGGGCCTTTAATCTAGCAGACAACAAAGGTAAGGCAGTGGGTGTTGAGATCGGGACCCCAGGCGTGACTAGCCCCGGGTTAGAAACGTACCTGCCGATGCCCTCCACCGAGATGACGAGCTTGTTGCTAGAGAGCAGTCCGGAGCTGGCGGCGGTGGACACCGCCCAACGTGGCTGGACTGAGATGACGCTGACACCCGATGCCATGACCAGTCAGTGGCGCTTTTTGTCGAGTGTGGCGTCGCCGACTTATACGACCACCACAGGCCCGCTCATGGAGTGTCGTGCCGGCGCGCGCAAACTGTCATAGCTGATCGGCGGTTTGGGTTATCGACGCCTGCACATTGCGTAAACCCCCGCAACTCTGCTCTCGAGCTTAAAGATAGCCGTCTTGAGTCAACCCCGCTTTGCGGGGTTTTTTATGGGCACAGAGTGAGATCACCAAGCGCGAATGTGTTAAGCGACAGCGGGGAGGTGTAAAAAGTCCCGTACTTTAGGGTAAGGTATCGTCCGCACTGCATGGTGTTCATCCGGTAATCATCCGGCGGTGGCCACAAAATATATCGTTCACAAAATATATCGTTAATGAGACAGGTAACAGCACATGACAATCAATCGACAATGGCTTTTGGATAATCGCCCCGTGGGTATGATCGGTCCCGAGCATTTTAAATACGTTGAGACGACTATTCCTGAGCCTGGTGAAGGCGAGGTCTTGATACGCAACCTGATGTTTTCTTTTGACCCTACCCAGCGCGGTTGGACAATGGACCGGGAAAGCTATTTGCCGCCAGTGCAAATTGGCGAGCCCATGCGTGCCGGCTGTGCGGCACAAGTTGTCAAATCGAATCACCCGGATTTTGTGGAGGGTCAGTTGGTACAAGCCACTAACGGTTGGCAGGACTATGCGGTGGTCGACCCCTCTCACCCGCCGTCTAGTTTGCGGCCCGTCCCCGACGGCGCGCCGCCCGAAATGATGCTGTCAGTACTGGGCGTGACGGGCCTCACCGCTTATTTTGGTTTGCTAGATCTCGGTAATCCGCAGCCCGGTGAAACCGTATTGGTATCGGGCGCTGCGGGTGCGACCGGTTCAGTGGCAGGGCAGATCGCCAAGATTAAGGGCTGTCGTGTGGTGGGTATTGCCGGTGGTCCTGAGAAATGTGCCTGGCTCACCAACGAAGCGGGCTTTGACCACGCGATTGACTACAAGCTGGGCAACTTGGACCAGCAAATAGCCGAGGCGTGTCCTGAAAAATGGAACGTGTTTTTCGATAACGTCGGCGGTGGCACCCTCGAGGCGGCGCTGAATCACCTGAATTTGCGCTCGCGCGTGGTGATGTGTGGTGGTATTGCCAATTACAACGCGACCGAGCCCCAGCCGGGCCCGAGCAACATCATGAATTTGGTGATCATGCGGAGTCGCATGGAGGGCTTTATCGTACTGGATTACTACGCCCGGGCGGGGGAGGCGATCAAAGACCTGCTCGGATGGATTGGCACCGGCGACCTGAAGTATCAGGTTGATATGCAAGAAGGGTTTGAGAATATCCCTGGCACGCTGCAGCGCTTGTTTACCGGTAAAAATTTGGGCAAGCAGTTGCTCAAGGTGGCCGACCCAGAATAACCTCGGGCGCTGATAGCGCTGGAGGTGTGTCATCGAACGGGCCGTTACAACCAGTTGGTCACGGCCTAATTGGTCACGGCTTAGTGAGTGACGGCCCAGTTGGTGATAGCCCGCAGTGCGGTATCCCATCATGTGTTAGCCCAAAGGCTATAGCGACATAGCCCACGTCGACATGGCCTACAGTGACACAGCGGCGACGGAGTCAACCTGCCGTCGTAACTGCGGTGTTGTCGGCGTGGGCGGATCTTATTTTCCCGCCGGTGCCGCCTTTGCCTCGCTTATCGTGATGATCAGTGACGGTTAGTGACCCGTTCCGGCTCGCTTGTGGCACGGGTGCTGACCCTCGAGGCTACTTTCGACGGCAAGTTTCCAAATGACTCTGGGTCAGTTATTATGTGTAGCACGCTGACACAGAGTCCATTTATGTCGACCCGGGCACGTACACACGAACAAAAAAGTTTCCGGCGCGAGCAAATACTGGGGGCGGCACATACACTATTGACCGAAACCGGTTACGACGGGTTCGCGATGGCGCCCTTGGCGCGCCGAGCCGATGTCGCCAAAGGCACCCTCTATTTATATTTTACGACCCGCGAAGAAGTCTTACTTGCGCTCTGTGTCCGCTATGTCGATCAGTGGATAGAGGCGTTGCGCCCGGAGCTGCAGGCGGGCATGACCGATGGCGACTATGCCGAGCGGTTTTTTGTCGCGGCGTATGGGGTTGAGAATCTGATGTGCCTGATCGCGAGACTCGAGCAGACGATCGAACATAACGTAGCGATTGATCGCTTTATCGAGACCAAACGTACCTTCCACCAACAAATTGAGTTAATTGCCGTGCCCACATCGACAGCGCTGGCGATCGATCTCGATACCAGTTTCGCGCTACTGCAATCCCTAGTGGTGCTGTTAGTGGGCACCGCAGTGACCGATCAGGGACCCAATGTGGCCGAAGAAGTCTTACCAGAGGATGTCAGAAACTTAGTGGATCAATTTTCTGCCAAACCACTTTTCGTTAATACCGCCCGCCACATTATTGCCGGTGTGCGAGCAGACGCTTTATCGCATTTAGGAGTAGACGCTTGATGATTTCATTTACGCTCAATGGCGAGACGGTATCAACCGATATCGATGCCAGTACCCCTCTGTTATGGGTGGTCCGCGATGCTTTTAAACTCAAGGGGTCGAAGTTTGGTTGTGGTGCGGGCTTGTGTGGCGCCTGCACCATGCATGTCGACGGTGCCGCTATTAAAACCTGCGTTACGCCGATTGCGGCAGTAGCGGGTAAGTCGATCACGACGATCGAAGGGTTGGGTACTCCGGATGATTTACACCCACTGCAGGCGGCTTGGCATGAGTATGCGGTACCGCAGTGTGGCTACTGCCAATCGGGCCAGATTATGGCTGCCGCGGCGCTCCTAGATGCCAACCCTAACCCCACCGGTGCCGATATCGATGCGGCGATGTCGGGCAATATTTGTCGATGTGGTTGCTACCCGAGAATCAAGCGCGCGATCCAATCTGTGAGTGAGAATGCCCTCGCTTACGATGCGATGGCGCCGGCAGGAGAGTCCGCATGAAGTCGGTTAACGTGTCGCGTCGTCGGTTTTTGCAATCCTCCGCAGTGACAGGTGGGGGTCTGGTGGTTGGGTTTAGTCTCAGCGGCTGCTCCACTAATGCCGTGCCGCTGCCCGTTGCGGCGGCCGAGGGAGGCTGGACCGCCAATGCGTTTGTACAAATCTTGCCCGATAACACCGTGCGCTTTTACACCGCGCGCGCTGAGATGGGGCAGGGGGTGACCACTGGACTGGCGACCTTGCTCGGTGAAGAGCTCGACGTAAATCCGCTCGACATGGATGTGCGTCTTGCGAGCGCTCATGAGGACTACAACAACCCGCTGTTTGGCATGCAAGGAACCGGTGGGAGTAGCTCGACGAGAGCGCACTTTTTGCCCATGCGGCAGGCCGGTGCTAACACGCGAATGCTGCTCTTGCAGGCCGCAGCAAGTGACTTAGGCGCCGAAATAACCACCTTAAGTACCGATAATGGTCACGTGGTGTATGCGGGTCAGCGCTATCCCTACGCTAGCTTTATCGAGTCGGCATCGTTATTGACGATCGCTGTGGATGCGCCGCTCAAACCGGCGGATGAATTTCAGTACATCGGCCGTGAAAGCCGGCGAGTAGACGCCATTTCTAAATCGACCGGCACCGCTGATTTTGGTTTAGATATTGATATTCCCGATCTGCACTACGCCGTGGTGGTGCGAGCCCCTGTGGCGGGTGCAAAGATGCTCACAGCCGATACGGCTGCTGCGCGTGCGATGCCCGGTGTGACCGATATTGTGGAAGTAGCAAGCGGTGTTGCGGTGGTGGCAGAGAGTTTTTGGCAAGCCACACAGGCCGCATCAAAAGTGCAAGTCGAGTGGGAGGAAACGGATCTCAGTGGCATTGATACGGCAAGGCTTCGCGCTGACTATGCCGCCGCCTTGGATGCTGGCGACGGGGTTGAAGGCCCCGATGAGGGCGATGTACAAGCGGCGTTCGCCGCGGCGAGTACGGTACGAGAGGCGGATTACTGGGCACCTTTGTTATCGCACTCACCCATGGAGCCCATGAATGCCGTTGTGCGCATTCAAGGGGAGGCAGCCGACGTATGGACCGGTATCCAGTTTCCATTTGCGGTAGCAGGCTTGGTATCACGGATGGCTGACATCCCAGCAGAAAACGTGCGTTTTCATCAAACGTATCTCGGTGGCGGTTTTGGCCGTCGCGGCACCATCACGCACTTGGCCGAAGCCGCTGATGTGGCCAAGCAAACCGGCAAGCCGATTCAGCTGGTGTGGACTCGCGAGGACGATATTCGCCAGGGGCCTTTCCGACCGGCATCGTTGATGCGAATCAAAGCAGGGGTCGATGAGAGCGGCCAGCTGGTCGCTTGGGAGACGGCTCGCGCGGGGGCCAATATATCGCCGGATACGTTTCGGACGCTATTGCCCGCTATGTACCCATGGTTGGGTGATTTTTTAGTGGAAGGCGTGGCGAATGCCAGTGAGATCTTCTTTGAAAATTTCTCCACTGACGAATCGAGTACCGAGGGCTTGTTTGAAGACTACGATCAACCCAACACCCGTGTGACGCATATGACTGTAGACCACGGATTGCCGCTCACTTTTTGGCGGGCGGTGGGCCACTCTTATACCGCTTTTGCTAAGGAGTCGATGATTGACGAAATTGCTCAGGCAGCCGGTATTGATGAGGTGACCTTTCGACTGCAGAACACCCAAAGCAGCCCACGCCGTCAAAATGTAATTCGCATCGCTGGTGAGCGAATGGCTGAGATGACAGTTCCCGAGGGACATCACCTTGGCATGGCGATGCACCACTCCTTTTCGACCGACGTAGCCGAAATTGCAGAGGTGTCGGTGGAGAACGGTCAGATCCGCGTTCACAAGGTGACCTGCGTGGTCGATTGCGGTCAGGCGGTTAACCCTGACATTGTGCGGTCACAAATGGAGGGCGGCATTATTTATGGCCTCACGGCGGCGCTCTATGGCGATTTGAATCTTGAGGCCGGGGCCATCAAGGAAAGTAATTTTCATGACTACCGCATGTTGCGCATGAATGAGTCGCCTGAGATTGAGGTCGTGATCGTCGACAGTGGGACTGAGCCCACCGGTGTGGGAGAGCCGGGTCTGCCGCCGATTGCTCCGGCGGTTGCCAACGCGGTATTTAAAGCAACAGGGCAACGGTTACGATCGCTGCCGCTTAAGCTGGCCTGATACGGGGCGCGCTGCGCTGACAATTGGGCGCCTATCTAGTGCCACTGGCGGACGCAACACGGCTGGCTGTAAGCGTCGTAAGCTTTTGGCGCTTAATGGTCTGTGGTCTTAGCACCGTCATGGTGGCGCTGCTGGGACACACTGCATCAAGTGGCTACGCTCAGATGAAAATAATCAGGGGAATCGCAAAATGGATGTAACAGATCGAGTTGTGTTGATCACAGGTGCTAGCTCAGGTGTGGGCGCTGCGCTAGCCAGCAAGCTCTCCGCCATGGGGGCACGCGTTGTGGTGAATTACAGCCGCTCTGCCGAGGCTGCCGAGGCGGTGGTAGAACAAGTGACTGGCGCTGGCGGTCAAGCGATCGCGGTTCAGGCCGATGTCTCAGAAGAAGCCGATTGCAAACGGTTAGTAGCGGAGACCGTCGAGCACTTTGGCCAACTTGATATGCTAGTGAATAACGCCGGCACCACGACCTTTGTCCCCCATGATCAACTCGAGGCACTCACAGAAGAGATTTGGCTCAAGACCTTGCGCGTGAATCTCATTGGCGCCTTTATGATGTCGCGCGAAGCCGCACCTCATATCGAGGCGGCGGGTGGAGGCGAGATTGTGATGACCTCGAGCATCGCGAGTACTACCGCTGCAGGAAGCTCTATTGCTTACTGCGCCTCGAAAGCAGGTATGAACAGCTTGACCCGCACGCTGGCCAAGACCCTAGGCAAGCGCAAGATTCGGGTGAACGCCGTACTGCCCGGTTTGATCGATGGCGACTGGGCTTTTAACACCTGGGGTGGTGGCGATGCTGAGCAGTACGAGGGATTGAA
>JBDQJL010000020.1:0-31206 GCA_040263855.1 Luminiphilus sp.
CATCTGGATATTGAGCTTGCTGATCGCTTCAGCGTAATCAAGATCTTGCAACTTCGACAAAGTTTCCTTCAGTTGGAGGTTAAAAACCTCATTTGTTTCAGACTGCAGCTCTGCTCGGCGCATCCTTGACCCGACATCGGATTGAACCGTAAGGAGATGCTCGATAGCGTTATCCAAATTCACTAAACCACGAGAAGCCTCGTTGTGGACTCTAGCATTGCCAGCTGTGGTCTCGGCTGCGCCAGACAAGCTGTCCGCTAAATCTTTTACCGTGGTAAACAAATCCTGCTTTGGAGCCGAGGTGATCGTAAAGTTGTCGCCATGCGCAGGGGTACCTTCCAACCGGATTTCCCCGTTCGCAAACGTTATCGCGGCACCCGCAGCGTAGGTGCCGGCCGCCACCTGTCCAGAGGTATCTCCCGTGACGGTATAGGTCACGGGATCTGTCGGATTTGCCTGAATAAATGCGAGGGTATAAGTTTCGGGCACATAATTACTCGCGGCGCTCGTTGCGGTCACCACCGCATTGCCAGTATTACCGACCGCCCCTCGATAATCAAAACTACCGTTGCCCGCTGTCGCAGACATGAAGACGGCACTCCCAGAATCCCGCGACTGGATTTGCATACTATTCGCCACTTTCAGGAATCGCTCACCATCGTCACCACTGTATGTCACGCCGGTAGCAGTGCGAGCAAACGGCTGGCTGCCGGCCTGGAAGCCTGCGAATATATACTCACCGCTTGAATCTCGGGTGTTGGCGTTATCTACCAGAGAATCAAGCATCCCAGATATTTGTGCACCGATTGACCGCCTGTCTGCGGCCGACATCGTCGCATTATTAGCTTGTATGGTAAGTTCACGGACGCGCTGTAAATCATTAATCACCGACTTCAGGGACCCCTCCTCCATTGCAAGCTGTCCTTGAAGGTTATCCGTGTTGCGTTGGAACGTATCGATGCGGGCTAAATCTGACGTAATGCCCAAGACGCGCGCAGTACCCGCCGGGTCCTCGCTAGCATCCATAGTTCGCTTTCCTGAGGCCAACTGCTCCTGTGTTTTAGTCACGTCTGACTGCCTGTCCAGCAGGTTATTCACGCCCTGATTAAAAATTTGTACCGTGGACATTCTCATGGCTTAACCCTCTCTCACCGCTGCGTCGCGGTCAGCATGGCCTGGAACACGGTATCGGCAATCGACACCAACTGTGCCGCAGCCTGCAGCGCCTGCTGGTATCGCATGAGCTGAATTGCCTCTTCCTCAAGGTTCACACCCTGCAGATTATCGCGTGCGGTTGTCGCCTGCTCCAGCAGCACCTTCTCGGCATCCGCGGCGGATTGCGCCTTTCGGGACTTCACCGCAACATTGGTCACGAGTGAGCTGTACTCATCGCTAAAGGTCCTCTCACCCTCCACATACTTGCTTGTCGCGAGCCCGCCCATCAGCAACATATTGCGGTTATCGCCAGAGGCTGACGTGTTATTCGAAATTTTAATGACATCGCCGTTCACAGGTGTGCCCGACAAGGTAAAGGTCAGTCCACCGATCGTCCGGCTAACTCCTGCCGAGTCATTAGCAGGTGTATAAGCTAGGTTTGTAGTAGCGCCACCGGTCACGTCATACCGATTCTGTGCGGTGTTAAACGTGAGTATCAACTCATTGGCGAGTGGTAATGTGGGTGGGACACTCGTCGATGTCACCTTCATATCGGTGAGCACGCCATCGCCCCTATTCGTGAGGGTCTCGCTACTTCTGACTGGCAGTGCTGCCGCAATTTTCTCTGGATCGGTCAGCGCAACACTGAAGGTCGACGCCCCCGAGCCCACAAGGTCAATGAGGTAACTGTCACCGGCCGATGCGGCCCCACTCGCAATGGTCACTCTAAAACCATGAACCGTTGCAGGGGGATTAATTGCCTGACTCACTGATGTTGTGAGGTTTTTTAACGCCCAGTTTGCTCCGTCGTAGGCAAGCCCGTAACGATCCCCGGTTAGTGCACTCGCGTCCTCGATCGTGGCCGTAATGACAGCGCTGCCTGTATTGGCTGATGCCGCCGTGACTGCGGGCGTGGTGCTCGTAAAAAACGCGGCGCCCGCCGCGCCATTCAGATCGAGACCCAGCGCCTGCTGCGCATTGAAGCTCGCGCTGAGTGTTGTGGCGACAAGCCCTAACTGAGCCTGCGCCGGGTCGAGACTGTTGACTCGAAAATCAATCAGTCCACCCAGCTCACCGCCCGTAATGCTTGAACTGATGTCAGCGCCAGCAGTTCTCCCAGCCACTGCCATGGCCTTGGGATTAGTGGTAGAAACAAAAGTCGTCAATGACTCAGCCGTGAATTGGCTGACGAGAGGTTGCCCACCGCCCATCGTCACATCAAAGGACCCATTTTCGTTTTCCCGAATGTTGTAACCAACCAGTTTCGAGAGGCCGGCCAGATTGCGATCCCGCTCATCCAAAAGATCCGGCGCCGCCTGCCCGGTCCGTTGAAGAGAGGTCGCGATTTTATCGTTGAGGGTCGCAATGTTAGTGGTGAGTCCGTTGATTTCGGCGACAATCGTCCCCATTCGCTGGTTAATTTCGCTACTCAACGCCCCGATGCGACCATCGATAAACTGGAATCGATCCGTTAGCGTTTGCGCCTCACCCAACAGCACTTGACGCTCTGGGAGCGTTGAAGGGTTGTTGGCGACATCTTGTACCGCGGAAAAAAAGTTATCCAGCACGCCGGCAGCACTCGTCGCGGGATCCGTGAGCAGTGTATTCAACCGCGAGGCCAGATCACTGGTGGTAGTGGCCGCAAACTGGCCTGCCGTTCGCTCTTGAACTTCTCGGCTTAAATAAAAATCATAGTTTCTCTCGATGCTGGAGATCTTAACGCCGTAGCCCGTTTGCTCATCGAAGCTGGCTATTTGCCGGCTGTAACCTTCCGTGTTGACGTTGGCGATGTTATTACCCGTGATAGAAATTGCCTTCTGCAGCGATTCCAGCGCGGAGTAACCGATGCTTAACGGGTCAGACATCTCAGTATCGCTCGATTGTCAGTGCTTTGCTTGATGTCGGGCCATTAGGCACGTCACGCTGATCCAAGGTTTCAGCAGCTGCGTCGCGATAAAGGCTAAACGCCTTTTGCTCCCGCGAAGAGAGCACTTTACCCGTATTAACCGGTCCCGCTGCTTGCAGTGGCAAGCCCTCGGAGTCAAGCGATGTCTCATTGCTTTCCGGAGTCTCAACGAGGCTCTGGGCCCGAGACAACTGGGTGATCATGGCCTCGGCAAGACCGATGCCCCCGTCGGATGCCATGTTCAAAGCCAGCTGCTGATCGGCCATTTGCTCGTAGGTCTCAAGCTGATGGCTGTCAAACAGGCCACCCTCTTCAACCGCATCACGCATAGATTTGAGCATCATCTGGATAAAAAGCGCCTCGAACTGCTGCGCAACTTCATCAACCGCATCATTAGGATTCGACTGCGCGCGCGTGCGAAGGTCCGCGAGGGCCCCCATGTCGTTGTAAACCGTTTGCGCTGTGCTCGGATCGATCATGCCGGTCACTCAAATCACAATCAGCTGAGCGCTCATAGCGCCCGCTTGTTGTAATGCCTCAAGCACAGCAATCACATCACCCGGCGCCGCACCAACCTGATTCACCGCATCGACCAGTTCCTGCAGGCTGACTCCCGGGCTCAGCACAAACATCCGTGCGTCTTCCTCCTCGATGTCCACCTCAGACCCTGGCGTCACGACTGTTTGGCCACCACCGGCAAAGGCGCCTGGCTGGCTGACGCGAAAATCCTCTGTGATGCGAACTGTTAGGTTGCCGTGAGCAACGGCCGCTTCTTTAATGCGCACGTCGCTGCCAATCACGATGGTGCCGCTGCGCGAGTTCACCACTATTTTGGCCGAAGCCGCAGCGGGATCGACTGCCAGATTTTCAAGAATCGATAAAAATTCCACCTTGGCGGATGCCGAGGTGGGCGCCCGCACATCAACCGAGACCGCATCTACAGGGCTCGCAATACCGTCTCCAAGCGTATTGTTAATCGACGCCGCAAGACGCTGGGCTGTGGTGAAATCGGGCGAATTCAGATTGAGCGTAATTTTGGGCTCATCACTAAAGGGGCTGGGAACTT
Source organism: Luminiphilus sp. (assembly GCA_040263855.1). Lineage (GTDB taxonomy): Bacteria > Pseudomonadota > Gammaproteobacteria > Pseudomonadales > Halieaceae > Luminiphilus. The sequence goes on from JBDQJL010000020.1 coordinate 4,128, forward strand.
CACGCTCCACGGTGGCACCATTCGGGATGCGGCCCGCACTCGGCGTATTAACCGTGACACTCGAGCCATCGGCGCCCTCTGCACCAAAGCCACTGACAATCAGGCTGCCCTGGGCGATGGCGTAAATCTCACCGTTGATGCCCTTCATGGGGGTCATCAACAACGCGCCGCCCCGCAGGCTCTTGGCGTTACCCATTGAGGACACCGTCACATCAATGGTTTGGCCAGGCTTAGAAAACGGCGGTAATTCGGCATGCACCATCACCGCTGCCACGTTCTTGGTTTGCGGGTTGATATTGGGCGGCACATTGACACCCAATTGGGCCAACATGCTCTTGATGCTTTGCACGGTAAAGGGCGTCTGGGTGACCTGGTCACCACTGCTATCAAGGCCCACTACCAGCCCGTAGCCTACTAATTGGTTGCCCCTGACGCCGGCAACCTGCGAAATATCTTTGACCCGCTCTGCGAGCGCGAGCGCCGGCAATAGCGCCAGCAGCGTGCACAGAAAATGGGTTGCGATTCGGGTACCAGAGCTCTTCATAGTCATCCTATTTATTGCCTCAAAACGGCATCATCGGGCTCATAAATAACCGCGTGAGCCATCCCGGTGTGTTGGACTCCTCCAGTGGGCCCTTGCCGCCATAAGAAATACGGGCGTCGGCCACCAGGGTAGAAGGAATGCTGTTTGCCGCACTGAGATCCTCAGGACGGATAATGCCGCGCAGGCGGATGTACTCATCCCCCTGATTAATCTGAATCCATTTTTCGCCCTGAATCACCAAATTGCCATTGGGCAGAACCTGAGACACTTGCACTGCAATGGAACCCAGCAGCGAATTGTTTTGCGTACTCGAGGCCTCACCGCCAAAGGAACTGGTTGACTCGAGGCCCATGTTCAGATTGTAGCTGTTGCCGTTGGTGCTCCACTCTACTGGCGCTCCCACTATCGTGGGGTTGGCAATGTCCACAGTGGAGCCTTTATCCATCGAGGTATCTGCTGACTTGGCGGCACTGGTCGATTCCATGAGCACCACGCTGACAATGTCACCCACCTCCAAAGCGCGCACATCCGCAAACAAGGTGAGCTTGCGTTTGGGTGCGAATAAACTGCCCGTTGGTGGCGACTCTTCCACGGTGGGATACACAATGGGTTCTATCGGAGCGTAGGCATCGTGGCTTTTGCCCTCGACCCCCGCGCACCCAACCAAGGCTAGGCTGAGCACGAGCAGCAACAACAAATAAAGTGAACGAATATCAAGTTGCATCATGTTGACCTATAAATTCTGTGACACGTACTGGAGCATCTGGTCAGCCGTTGAGATCGCCTTGGAATTCATCTCGTAGGCGCGCTGGGTCTCGATCATGTTGACCAGCTCTTCCACCACGTTGACGTTGGAGCTTTCCACATACCCTTGGGCCAAAGTGCCCAGACCGTTGAGTCCGGGGTTACCCGGCTGCGGCGCACCACTCGCGCCTGACTCCATGAAGAGGTTCTCGCCCCGAGCCTGTAAGCCTCCGGGGTTGATAAAATCATTGAGCTGAATCGTACCGATCTGTGTCGCGGCAGGCGTGCCCGGCTGCTGAACGCTGACGGTGCCGTCGCCAGCCACCGTAATCGACATCGCATCCGCCGGCACGGTTACTGGCGGCTGCAGCTGATAGCCTGCAGAGGTCACAACCAGGCCCTGATCATTAATGTGAAACGAGCCATCGCGGGTGTAGCCCTGCGTGCCGTCGGGCATCAAAATCTCAAAAAAGCCGCGACCTTGAATCGCAATATCCAGGGCATTATCGGTCTTGGTGAGGTTACCTTGCGTGAAGAGCCGCTCTGTCGCGACTACCCGGGTACCCGTGCCTACCTGCAGACCTGAGGGCAGCACCGTATCCTGAGAGGACTGGGCACCTACCTGTCGTACATTCTGGTAGAGCAGATCCTCGAAGATCGCACGACCACGCTTAAAACCAGTGGTACCGACATTTGCCAGATTGTTGGAAATGGTCGACATTTTGGTCTGCTGCGCGTCTAGACCTGTTTTGGAAATCCACAATGATTGATTCATAACTTAGTCCTATTCCATCCGCATCAGGCGGATACTGTCTGAGTCAATTTCTTCAGCTGACTCGAGCATGTTCACTTCAGATTCAAATTGTCGGGCCAGCTCGATCATCTCAACCATGGCCGAGACGGCACTGACATTGCTGCCCTCCAGAGAGCCTGTTATCAATGTCACCGCGGCATCAGCGTCGCTATCGAGGCCACCATTGGCCACTATTGCGCCCGCTTCGGACTTTCCGAGCGAGGCCACGGGAGGATTCACCAGCTTGATGCGATCCAGCGCGGCAACCGCGTTGGGTTGTTCGCCGACAGGCACGATCGAGACCGTGCCATCGCTGCCAATCGTCAGTGACTGAAACGGTGGCAACGTAATCGGTCCCGCGTCCCCCAATACCTGCTGGCCGGCACCATTAATGAGCTGTCCCGCCTCGTCGACCCGTAAATCGCCGCGCCGAGTGAGTGCCTCGCCTCCGTTGGGCCCTAAAATAGCGATCCAACCCTCACCCGATATGGCCACATCCAGATCGTGACCGGTGCTCTTGATCGGGCCCGGAGTGAGGTCCACATCAATCTTACTGATCGAGGAAAAAGCCCGCGTGTTAAAGCCCTCGCCGACCACATAGTTACTCTCGGCCTGCATGAGGCTCGCCCGAAAGCCGGGCGTGGAAGCATTGGCCAGGTTATGGCTATTAACCGCCTGCTGCAGCATGATTTCACGCATGCCACGAGCCGATATGTAAGCCAACTGGTCCATTGCTTTATTCCCCTCGTCGTATCACTAACGCATTAGCGCATGTTGATGATGGTTTGGGTGATCGCGTCTTCTGCCTGCACCACCTGCGCGTTTGCCTGGAAATTGCGCTGCGCGACGATCAGGTCAACCAGTTCCTGAGTAATCGCGACGTTAGATTGCTCCAGTGCGAAGCCCTGGATCAGTCCGAGCGCGTTGTCACCGGCCTTGTTCAACACAGGCATACCGGACTTGTAAGTCTCGATCCAGTTGGTGCTGCCAACCGGCTGTAGCCCATTCACATTGCCAAAATCGGCCAGCGCAAACTGCCCCATGGAGCTGGAAATGCCGTTACTGTAGCGAGCAGAAACCAAGCCGTATTCGTTAACCTCTATAGAGGACAACTGACCCGCTGAGTAACCGTTTTGCTTAGCCGTAGTGACCGCAAAGTTAGTGCCGTATTGCGTTAACCCCGTGATGTCCAGGGCGATCGCCAGATCCACTGCCCCAGCCACGGTCTGGGTTATGCTGACCTTTCCTTTATCGCCAGTCGTGTCATAAGCACCAGCGGTGGTGAACGGCAGCGCCGTAATAGCACCCGCCGTGGTGGCGGAGCCATCGAGAAAAGTTTTCACGTCCCACTGGTTAGCCGTAGCGGTCTTTATAAAGTAAAGATCCAACGTGTGGGAGTTGCCCTTGCTGTCAAATACCGCTAACGACGTCGTAGAGTTATAGGAAGTGGGGTCGGTCGCACTAAAAGTGCTGTTAGTGGGCACGGTAGCTCTTGCATCCAGATTACCAGTGATGGTCGTGGTTGAGGTTGCTTTGGGATCCAACAACGCAGTCTGCGTCTGGATATCGCCGATTTCCCCACTCACTTTGCCGGTTGCAGCGTCGACCTGAAAGCCCTGAACCCGAGCGCCAGAAGTTGTCGATACGTAACCATCTTTGTCTATCTTGAAGGCACCTGCGCGAGTGTATTCCACCACACCTTGGTCTTTGACCTGAAAAAAGCCGTCCCCATTAATCGCCACATCCAGTGCGTTATCCGTGAATTCCAGATCTCCCTGGCTGAACTGTTGCGTGATGCCTGTGACCTTCACGCCCTGACCGGGGGTCGGGGTGGTTGTGCCCAAAAGGCTTTGCGCATAAACGTCACCAAATTCGGCCCGGGCAGTTTTAAAGCCTGTGGTCGAGCTGTTGGCAATATTGTTACTGATGACGTCGAGGTCAGACTGAGCTGCGTTGACACCGGAAAGTGCAGTCGTAAAGGCCATCTCTGTATCTCCTTAGAGTGAGTAATGATTTAAAAAATGTTTCTGATTTCAGCGAAGCTGAGCTCGCTGCCATCAGCAAGGTTCAGTGACGCCGAGCCGGTTGCCGGGTTAATCGACACCGATTGGACGCGGCTGTGCGCGTAAACGGGGATCGAAGTCACTTCGCCACCCACGTTGGTCTCAGCTGAAATTCTGTAATTGCCGGGTGGCATCTTTTTGCCGTTGGCATCCGTACCACCCCAGCGGACCTGAAAGTCACCGGTGGCCTCTGCGGGCAGTGCAGCGCTATAGACGAGCTGCCCGGTCATATCCTGAACGTAGAGCATCCCGCCACGGTTGCCGCTGAGGGCGACCGTCGCATCGAGTGCGGCGACTGGCTCACCATCTTGATCTGTGCCCGCTTCTAAGAAGCCGACATTCGATTCGGTACTGACCTGGCGGTCCACCAAATCGGTTGCTTGCAACATCTGGCTGGATGCCAATGATGCGGATAAACCACTAAAGCTCTCATTGAGCTCCTGTACACCGGTTGAAGTGCTGAATTGCGCGAGCTGCGCGACAAATTCGGTATTGTCCATCGGTTTGGTGGGGTCCTGATGCTGCAACTGCGCCACCATAAGCGTCAGAAAGTCATCCGCTCCCATATCAGTCATGCTGTTTGCCTTGCTGCCACTGGCACCGGGCGCGGGAAACAGGGCACTGCTGTTAGAAACAATAGTCATCTGCTCGCTCCTTAGCGTCCGATTGTCAGCGTGCGCATGATCAGCGCCTTGGCAGTATTAATGGCCTCAACAGAGCTCTTGTAGCCTTGCGTGGCATCCATCATGTTTGCGGCCGCCTGCGCTTGATCCACTGCAGGCGTGTAAATAAAGCCTTCTTCATCCGCCAGGGGGTGGCCCGGCATATATTCTTTGTTGGCTGGCTCCGTTGATTCGACCACCGCAGTCACCTTGACGCCATTGCCGTCGGCATTCATACCGATCTGCGCCTCATTCAGCATCGGCGCAAACAGTGCCTCGAGTGGCTTGTAAGTGCCTGCCGCTGTTCCCGATACCGAATTCGCATTCGCTAAATTGCTCGACACGGTGTTTAACCGGATCGTTTGCGCTTCGAGGTTAGTGGCAGAGATGTTGATGGCATGAAATAAACTCATCGTCATTCACCTTTAATGGCCGTTCGTAGGGCCTTAATCTTGCTATCCAAAAACTGCGTGCTGGCTTGATAGCGCATCGCGTTGTCCATAAAAGCGGTGTGCTCACGGTGCATCTCGACCGTGTTGCCATCCACCGCAGCCTGTGAGGGCGAGCGGTACTTCACAGGCGCGCCGTCTGTGGCACCGTTGAGATCAAAGTGGGCACTGTGCGTGCGCTTGAGCTGAGAGGACTCGGTCATGGCAGAATTCATCGCTGACCTGAAATCGATGTCGCGCGCCTTGTAATCCGGCGTACTGGCATTGGCGATATTGGCCGACAACAGGTTGAGCTTCTGCGTTCGCAGAGCCAAAACCTGTGGCGATACCCCAAATGCTTTGTCTAAACCGCTCATGTTGTGCGCTCCTTTTCCACCCTGAGACATACAATGCACGTGCCAAAAATATTTTTATTAACAAATTCAGTAATTTACTGATTTTTAGGCGTCAAACCGCGCTGAAAGGCAGGCGCAATAGCGGCAAAAAACCGGCAACACGGCGCGGCGATGGTCGCAAAGCCTTGCCGCTTAGGAATAGCCTATTGAGCGCCAGCATCAGCTACCGCGCACCCGGCGCGGGCTTATTGGCAGCTTTTTTAGGATTGGTTTAGGGGGTTTTTGGCGAAAGGCGCCTTGTCGTCGGAAGGTATGATCAAAGGGGTGATGGCGCACGAAGCTGTGGCTGCCGACGTTTCAGGCAGTAGCTGAAAAGCCCCGATCGCTCGACGAGCAGGCCCGAAACACTCAGCACCCTTGGGAATGCTATCTGAGCCCCGAATTCATGCGCTCCCTAGCGCACCCCTTTTTATGGCACAACTTTTGCTTTAAACATAATAAGAAGCCATTTTGGAGCACAATATGACGATTTTTTGGCGCTTTATCGCAACTAGCTTTGCAACCGCAGCTTTTTTGACGAGTCAGCCAGCGCTCGCTCGAGTCAACCAACCTTTGACCGACATTATGGATCTAGCGCGAGACGTTGCGACGGCTGCCGCTATGGATCGAGGGTATGAAGATGTCATGGTGTCGATACGCCCTCTTGATGCAAGATTAGCCCCAGCGCTCTGCGATGCGCCCCTGCAGGCATTACCAGGGAGGGCCAAGAGCACTTTGGGGCCCATCAGCGTCGGCGTTCGATGCAACGGTTCACAACCGTGGACCATTTATGTCCGAGGCACTGTTAACGCCTATGCTGATATCCCGGTTCTCACGCAATCGGTCCCTCGCGGTGAACTGATTTCGCAGGGAGATATAGCGATCGAGCAGGTCGAAATTAGCAGCGATTTTGAACGCATCATCGTCGATCAGATAGACATTGTCGGCAAACAGGCAAAGCGAGCATTGCGCGCCGGCGAGCCACTACGATTCACCCAGCTGATGCACCCGATTTTGATTGAACGAGGCCAGGCGGTAACGCTGGTCTCGGGCATAGCCGGCATCGAGGTGCGCATGCAAGGCAAAGCGCTGGCATCCGGCGCCGCAGGGGATCGGATTCTGGTCGCTAATGAGCGCTCAGGCCGACGCCTCGAAGGGGTCGTGGGCGGAGACGGCACGGTAAAAATCCGATGAAGATGAGTCTAAAGTTTTTCGCTGGAGCGTCGCTAACTGCAGTGATAACATGGACGTTGTGGGCGCCTAACAGCGCTCGAGAGAGGATACGATGAGCACAGTTGACATGAGTAATGTCTCAAAGCCACAAACAGGCGACACTTCCGGACGGTTAAGCCGCACCGACAGTGCAAGCCCTACACGCAGTGTATCGAGCCAAAGCGGCACCGATAGTGCGCGTGCGGCGCCCACTGACGCGGTCTCGCTGTCTCAGTCAGCGGCGGAAATCGCTGCGTTCGAGGGCCAGCTTAAATCGCTGTCCGGGGTTGACCAGGCGCGCGTAGAATCGATACGTCAGAGCATTTCAGACGGCAGTTATGCGGTTGATACCGATAAGCTGATTGACGGTCTGCTCTCTGCGGAGAAGGCGCTCCTCTGAACCCATGCCAAGGTTTTTTGGCACCTGAATTAGCGAGCATCTAGCCAGTGAACGACTCCGCCGGAGACATCGTAGCGGCCTTGGAACATGAACTGCTGACCCTCACCGCAGTGCACGAGGCACTGCTGGCCGAGACGGCAGCCCTGACCGAGGGCGATACGGATAACATTGGTATTGCCACCACCAAGAAGAATGTCGCGCTAGAGGCACATCAAGCTGCCATGACTCAGCGACCCGCTGGCGACATACCTGAGGGAGCGAACGCGGAACTGAGCACTCTTCAGGACCGTTTGGCATCGCTTGCTAGTGAATGTCAGGACGTCAACCGTCGCAATGGCGCGCTGATTAGCAAACTTAGCGATCGCACGAAAGCGGCCCTCAATATATTGCAAGGCACCGAAGACTTCGCAGTGCTTTACTCGGCCTCTGGAGTGGAGCCTGCCACAGGCAAGGGATCCCGGGTCCTAGGCAAGGCCTGAGCACTGAGCTCATTCGGCAAACTGCCCTAGCGAACACCCGGCCGCGCTGGGATCGACTCATCCGTCTCGACCCTCCTGATTAGGACATCATAGAGTTACCTGAGGATCACCAACGGCATCCCGGGGGGATTGACCGACTGTGGTCGGCGCCACATCCCACATCTAACCTCCCCCAATCGGGGCACTTCCACTCCCTACGACCCCGGTCCTGCATGCTAAGCTAGCAAATGCATATAATTTAAGGTAACGTCTCCGGACGAGGATGAGGTATTTACCAAAACCAGACGGAAGAAAGCAGCAGAAGCCGGCTGCCCAATGGGCAGCGAAGGCCATTTCGATATTAACGCTGCCAATGACAAGGGCGGCGCCGGTATAGAGGCCTAAATTTGCTGACTCGCTTAGAACGCACCATATATGCCTTTTTGGCCGCCTACGTATGCTGCCTGCTGGGGCTTCATGCGCTCTATTACGCAGGGATTTTTACGGCGATGGAGAGAGATCCCAGCGCGATGATTCATGCGACCCGCACCACCTTCGTGTGCATCTTCTTCACTCTGATCTCTTTACAAATTGTACGACGGCGGCCTTCTGGCCTGCTAATTGTCGCCGCTGCCAGTTACTCGGCAGCGACGTTTATCGAGGACTTTCTGGTAATCGAATCCTCTTTTTTCCTACCTGAACATCCCATGGCCGGCGTGCTGTATGCCTTACGACCTCTAATTGTGCTGATGTTGGTCTACTGGGCCGTGAGGCGGCGGAGCATCGAAGCCACATGAGCGACAAACTGAGCAAACAGGAGCTGGAGGCCCTTCGCGCCAGTACTGAGGCCGTCAGCCCTAATTCTATTGCCTACAACCTGCACATTCGTTCAAAGCTCGCGCGCGGGTGTTTTTATGGGTTCAATGTTTGCGCCCTCGCCTTTCTGTTTGCCTCGGGGACAAACGTGATGGAAGGCTGGCTGAGTCTAGTGAACGCGCCACCCGAGGAGGGTGTGACTGACCTAAGGGTTCGCACCTTGCTCATTTTTGTGTTTTTTCTTTGGGTGAATTTGGCATTAACCTTCGATCGTTTTTACATTGAGGCGCTGGCATCGGCACTCAGCGTTTACCTCTATGCCATCGCGACACGTTTCAGTCAGTTTTATGAACACCTCACGCTGGACGACTTTTGGCCGTTCTCGATATTTGTGCTCTTACGGCTTATCCCGCTGGCTTTGTTGATCGTGCTGATCAAAGAAGAATTGCATAGGACTGCGCCTGACCGAGCGGATTGAATCGTTGTGTCGTAGCCCAAACGACCGCATCTTTTGCTTCGAAGACTCATGTGATGCACTCCAAGAGCGGTGCTGCCACCTAGCGCCATCGACTTGGTGAACACTCGTCTCGTCACTTCCCCTCCCTCTAGAGGGCCTGCGGTGGATGCCCGTCTAGCGGGTATCCGTTGAACGGAGGCGCCGCAGCTCCCGCAACTTGCCCTGCTTGTCATAGCGGATCACAAAGTCACCCCTCACGCCCAAGGGTGTGACGTGAGAGACCAGAGCGGACCAGGGGATATTCAGTGTTTTACCGTCCGAATCAGTGACCCGCACCCGGTTTTTGTTACCAGAATAGAAGAGTTCGACCTGCTCGGCAGTGAGGACCAATCGAAAGTAAGACTGTTGCAAGGAAGCCGCTGGTGCCATCTGCCCATGGTACCAAACATCCTACAGTCAGGGGCGAAACGCTGCCGCTTTGCCGACAGAGACTGCGCCACCATGGTGCTGCGTGTCAAAAGCCCATCACCACTCGGCGCTCAGCCTCTGACAAAATGGGGTGCCTCGTTGTCTGCACGGGACAGGCAGAATGCGAGTGGCCCGCGCTCTCCCGCACTCGCATAAAGGCGTCAACTTGAGCTCGCTGATCAGCCGGTAACGCCCAATATTGTTGCCATTGAGCGCGTGCGCCGGTCAGGTCGGCCTGTCGCATCGCGTCATGCTCTGTAAGCAGGTCTGCAGGCGAAATACCGAACCATCCTGCCAGCCGGTCTATGTCTGCCAATGTGCTGACGCCCTCTTGAAACAATGCCGCATGTACCGTGGCGAGCGCTAATGAGCAGCCCTGTGCCACATCTTCGGGCGACAGGCCCCGTTCGACCATTACGGCCCGCAGATTAGCGGCTAGTGCCATTGCAGTGCTCATGACCAGCCCCCCTCGTAGACGCAACGCCGTTGTGCCGGAGACTGAACGGCACATGCAGACGCAGGTGGGAGACTACGCAAAGCGTGCAGATGGCGAGTGGTGATGAATCGCTCATTTAACGCTGGTTCACAGCCATTAGCAGATTGAGCGGTGCCGGAATCGGTATCAGAACGCATCGATGACCTCCTGTCTGATGCACATGACCTCATGTCACCCTGTAAATGTAGCAAAATGCAACAATGTTGCAAATGACAAAAACCGTCATTTTTGCCTGCTCAGGCGCAAGGCGTCTTTTGATTCATTACGGCTTGGCGTGCTGGCTGACAGGGCCCCCTCAACAGGAAACTGCCCGCCAGTGCATCTGCACACGTCGTGCCTACCGCGATCCCGTCGACCCGTTCCAAACCCAGCAACCCCAGCTAATAAAACATGGATGAAAAGCGCTTCTGCTGCTTGACCGGCCGCACTGCTAGCACCCACCAAAACCGCCCGATCAGCGATAGCAATCACGACCGCTTTACCGGGTTGGACACTACTACATCCACTCACCCTGTTTGTCAGGCGGGACCAACAATAGACCTAAAAAATGAAAATTTGATGGCGGTATCGTTACAGCATCTTAAATTGTTATGACAGGCATCTAGAGCGCTTGGATACGGTGCCGCCCTAATGATTTTTCTCTGCGGAATGGCACGAAAAACCTGTGCAAGATCGGGCTGCGGAACCTTGCGCTCACCATTAGCGCAGGGGTGTGTTAGCGGGACCCATTTGGCCGCAAAATGGTATGGCTCGGCCGCTCGACCACACGCGACTTCAGGCGCTGTTCGTGCCGGTTGCCGCCGGCGCGAGGCACACTCGCTCAACAACAAAGCACCCTTCCTTGAAGGGCGCTTTATTAGTTGCCCGAAGGCTTTCAATCATCAAGCCAAGGCATAATCAGCTGATGAACATTCACGCTAACTTTTAAGCGTGATGCCAGCATAAAAAGGCCACCCAGCTTACGATGAATATACGCCACGTCTACCGGTGGAGCCTGCCAGAACTCGCGATAATCCTTGATATCCTCACCGCGCGCTACCAACTGACTCGGTAACGCGGTATTACCAAAATCATAAGCCGCGTCTGTCGCAAGCGGCTCCAGCACCATCTCGGCTAACTCGAGCAATGTCTCGTAGAACGGCGAACCGGCGGGACCGAGTTGATAGCCAATGCGCTCGGCCGCCGAGACCATGCCAGCGCGATTTCCTTGCACCGTGGCCTTCAGCAAATCGCGATAGGCACCGGTAAAAACTGCCTTGAAGCGTCTCGAGGCGCCAAAATCTAGCAAGATGACCTGCCCAGTATCGGAGTCGTAGCGATAATTGGCAAAGTTGGGATCGGTTTGCACCAAGCGTAACTCAAACATCTCGACCAGCAATAATTCAAAGAGCAATGACCACACCCGATCACGCTCGTCTTGATCCTGCTGCGCCACATCCTCAATGGGCACACCCGGCACATAGGTCATGCCGAGCACCCGTGAAGCGCTCAAGGAGGGAATCACGCGCGGGAGTAAAAAACGGTCGTCATCGCCCAGTGCCCTGACAAATGCGTTGAGGTACCGAGCCTCCTGCTCATAGTCAGCCTCCTCGTGCAGCTGCGCCTTCACCTCGGCCAACATCGGCGTAATGTCCATATGCTTGGGCAGCAAACCAGAGACCCGCAGCAGGGTGGCGAGGTTATCCACATCGGAGTCGATACTGTCTCTTACCCCCGGGTATTGCACTTTTAGCACGGCAGGGCGGCCGTCTCGCGTGGTCAGACGATGCACCTGTCCAATGGAGGCAGCAGCAAACGGCTTTTGCTCAAAATGCTTTAGCTTTCTGGCATAGTCTGCGCCAAAGGCATCGCTTAGCACCTCGTCGAGCTGATTATCAGGCATGGTATAGGCCGCATCACGCAGCGTCGCCATGATGTCAGCCAGTTCCCGGGGCAGGAAATCTCCCGTATCCATGGAAAAGATTTGCCCCAGCTTCATGGCGGCACCGCGCATCTCAGCGAGCCGCTGGGTCAGCCTCGAGGCATTAGCGGGTGTTAACAGAAGATCGCGCGCTTTAGGACGCCGACCCGATGCCACCTGCTTGACCCCTTCGGCCAACATGCTGCCCGCTACCCCACTCGCAAGACGCGCAAACTTACCAAAGCGCCGCGCACGCCCTCTGGGTACCGCTTGGCTCTCACTGGTCATTGAGCGCGCCCGAATTTTGTTTGGCTGTGGACTGTTTAGCTGCGTAGGCCTCAAGAAATGGCGCCGCAATCTCATCACCGTTAAATTCGGCGTCCAGCACGGCAATAAAAGTGAATACACCCGTGAGTTTTCGCGCCACCATGGCAAAATCGCCACTGGGGATCGCAAACTGCCGACTGGTCATCGAGCGAGCCACATGACGCCCCGTTCGATTGATCAGTTCAGAATGGCCCCAGCAATACTCACCGCGGCGATTGAGGTACTCAGCCGGCAATTCATCGACTGCGCGCAGGGGCTCAAGTAAGTTGATCACAAAGGTTTTAAAGGTTTCTTGCGCGTGACGCTCAGCATGGGGTGACAGACAACCGAGGCGTGTTAAGGCATCGAGTAACAACGCATCATCGCCCTGCAAGCCCGCCACAATCGTGTCGCACAGCGCACTACGTAACGCATCATCCAGCGCCATAATTGAACCAAAATCTAGCAGCGTGAGCTCATCCCCCGTGTCACTGATCAAATAATTGCCAAAATTGGGATCGGTCTGCACCAGCCCGAGCTCAAACACCTCAATAAAAAATAGCTGTAGCATCAACCGGCCCAGCGCATTCCGCGTACTTTGGGATAGCGCTGCGACCGCTGCCGACCCAGCGCGATGACCCTTAACGTAGTCGAGTGTTAATACCTGCGCGCCGCAATACGCTTGCCAGAACTGCGGTACTGTGAGCGCCACCTGGGTTTCAGTTAGATGCGGGTGATGGTCAAGGGCGCTTGCGAAAGCCAACGCCATAGCCTGTTCTCGCGGATAATCCAGTTCGGCGTGAAGTTGCTCATGGAGTATCGTGAGCCAACTATCGAAATCGCGGCTGGCGGGTATCCAGCGTGCCAGACGCAGCATGCGCACCACCGCATTAAAATCGTCATCAAGCACTGCAGCGAGTTCGGGGTATTGCGCCTTGAGCACCACTTCGTGACCAGTCGATTTGATGCGTGCTCGATGGACCTGCGCTAAAGACGCCGCCGCTAAGGCCTCAGTCTCGATGTCGAGGTCACCAAATTGCGCCCCTAATGCCGCGCGAAAATGGGGTTCCATTTCGGCCCAGGGCAGCGCCTCGTTCTCGGCTTCGAGTGCATGCAATGCGCGGGTGAGTGGCGCCGGTAAAAAATGTTCACCCAGCAGCGCAAACAACTGCCCTATTTTGACGTAACTGCCCTTGAGCGTGCCCAGCTGCTGCGCAAAACGGCGGGCTTCTCGGTCGAGTCGGGCTTCATCGCCGGCCTCGTCACCGCGCAGACGCTTGAGGGCACCGTCGATGGCAAAGACGCCCCCGGCTCGCGCGCCCGCAAGCGACACCCTCAGGGCGCGATTCAGCGCACCGCGACGAATAGTCTTGTTTTTTGGCATGTCATTACTACGCGGCGTCATTCAGAGCAGACTACTGCGCAACGCAATGTCCCTGTGATAACCAGCGCCATCTAAACCGCTAGTCGTCTCGGGACGCAGCCAATCTACCGTTGGGGCATAGACCGAAGAAAGTAAAACAGGTCGGTCACTGGTGCAGCGATTGCTGCGCGCTGAACAAGGATTTGAGCCGGCCGTATAAGGGTTGGTAAAGCTGATCGTACATCGCGCGGTAAATCGGCACAGTGTCAGGATTAGGGTACAGCCGAGTGGACTCACCGAGCATATTTGCCACCGCAGCATCGATCGAGGGGTACCACCCTATCGCCGCAGCACCAATCATGGCAGCACCACGACCGCTGGCCTCGCAGTCATCAAATCGCTCCACGGGCAAATTCATGACGTCGGCAATAATCTGCGTCACCGCATCGCTCTGCGCCCCGCCCCCAGACAGTCGAATACAAGTGATCGCGGTTTGCGTCCGCCGCTCAATCCGCTCTCGGCCCGATAGCAAGGCAAAAGCCAGACCCTCGATAAGAGACCGATAAACGTGGGCGCGGGTGTGAAAATCCTGAAAACCAATAATACTCCCTCGACCTTCGGGACCGGTCTCACCCAGTACTGGATTCCAAAAAGGCTGCAGCAGTAACCCGTCAGCGCCGGGTTCGGTTTGCTCAAGCAATTCGTCGAGCAATACCTCGGGCGCCAAACGCTCAGTAGCGGCGCGCTGCCTTTCCTCTGCGCCAAACTGCGCCAAAAACCAGCTCACCATCCAAAAGCCACGAAATACCTGCATCTCCGTATTAAATTGCCCCGGTATCGCTGCCGGGTAGGCGGGCATAAACGGCACCACCTCCACATATTGCGCCCGCAAGGTATTGATCGTCGCGATGGTGCCGCAGGACACACTGGCTATCTCGTCGGCCAGCACACCCACGCCTAACACTTCGCAGGCCTTATCAGCGGCACCGGCAATCACCGGCAAACCTTCTGGTAAGCCTGTGGCCCGTGCGGCCTCAGCGGTGACTTTGCCTAGCTGGCTCCCCACCGGCTGGAGCGCGGGCAAGGTGTCTTTATTGATCGCGAGGCAGTGCCATTTCCAGTCTGTCGCGGCACACCAATCATGTTGCTTAAAATCAAAGGGCAGGTACCCCACCTGACTACCAATGCTATCCACCGTGTTTCCCGTAAGCCGGTAATTGAGATAACCCGACAACAATAAATAATGCGCGGTGCTCGCCAAGACAGCTGGCTGTTGCTGCTCCAACCAATTGGCTTCCGCCTCGCCCTCAAAGTTGTCTACAACATGGCTAATACGGAGGAGTCTGAAGAGCAGTCGCCAGTACCAAGGGAGCTTTTTTCGTAACGCGGCACGCCGCTGGTCGGTCCACACAATAGCCGGACGCAGCGGTTGGTGGTTTTGGTCCAAATTAATTATCGTCGCCCGCTGCGTGGTTACCACCACTGCAGCCACCTCGGCAGGGTCAATACCTTGTGACCAGAGACCTTGGCAGCTATCGGTCAATAAGCGCCAAAACCCCTCCACATCATGCTCTGTCCAACCGGGCTCGGGGTGCTGATAGCCCCCTATCGGTAATTGATTCTTCGCCACGCAATCGCCGCTAGCACGATACGCCAGCGCTCTGACACTTTGCGTCCCAAAATCAATCGCGACAATGAGTGACGGAGATGGTGGGGCTGCGGCAGTCATCTTAGCGACCCCTACTGATCACTGAGCGGTGGCAGTAGATTACCGGGATTCAGAATACCTTGAGGATCTAAGGCGTTTTTGACGGTGCGGAGCAATTCCACACCACCCTTTCCTAGGTCATGGTGAAGATACTGGCGACGCAATCGCCCGGATCCATGATGATGTGCTATGCCACCACCGGCCTGCGCCGTGGCGGTGAGCGCGCGATCCCAACTCTCGAGATAACGATCACCCATGACGCTGGTATCGCCAGGCATACAGGCAAAGGTGAAGTACAAATTAATGCCCGACCGATACACGTGGGAGCTGTGGGCGGAGGCATTCACGCAATCGGGCACTTCTTTCAGCGCCGCCACTACGTTGTCATAAATCGCATCGATCTGACGCCAACTCCCCGATACTTCAATCGTGTCGGCAATTAGGCCTTGTTCGAGCAGATCACGCCATTCGGGGACATTATTGCGATGCTCCATCCAACTCGCAGCAACGGCTGGGTCAGCCGCGCTTAAACCCAATGAAGCCATGATGTCGTTGATGGCCAGCATCTCGGCCTCCACCCGAGCAATAGGCCCCTCGTGCACCAATAAGATAAGGCTGCTGTCATCGCATTCGTGACCCGCAAATAACCGAGCCACCTCTGACGCGTCGTACTGGCGCATCACAGGAGGTTTCCAATCTTGTTGCACAATTTCACGCTGGGCGCGAAAGCCCAGTGCCATATCGGCGCAATACCAGGCACTAAATTGACGTGATGCGGGCTGCCGTCGCAGCGATAAGGTGACCGACGTCACCACGCCGTGGGTGCCCTCTGCTCCCAACGCTAAGTGTCGTAGATCGGGTCCCGAAGCCGCACGGGGTGCTTTACCCAGCGTCACTTTTTCGCCACTCGCGAGCACGAAATCGATGGTATAGACGATGTCTTCAATGTTGCCATAGGCGGTAGAGAACTGCCCCGAGGCGCGCGTCGAGACCCAACCCCCTACGCTGCTGATACCGATCGACTGAGGCCAGTGCCCCATAGTGAGACCTCGCTCGGCCACCGCCTCCTCAGCGACCAAACCATTGATGCCGGCTTGAACCGTGAGGAGCAGGTTCTCCTCATCGATCTCGATAACCTGATTCATGGCGCTCATATCGAGCAAAATTTGATCGTCGCTGGGTTCGATACCCCCGCAAACACCACTGCCTAATCCCCAGGGAATCACGGCGATACTGTGCGCAGCAGCGTGACGCATTAGCGCCTGTACTTCTTCGGTTGACTCGGGTCGCACAACACAACCCGGCGCGGGCAGTGTCTCGCCTTGCCAGTCCTGCCAGTGCTTTAAACACCACCGATCGAAGCGATGCGCATTCAGATCGTCTGGGTCAACAGAGATCCGCTCCGGGTCGATGACATTAGCCAGCTTTTCGATGGGCATCTGCTGCGTCCTCTGCGTCGTATTGATGGGTGTAACCTGAGCGGCTCGCGGCATCAATGGCGAGACAGTTTTCGATCTCTGCTGCCTGCCGCGCGGCATTCCAATTCAGTAAGGCTCCCATCGCAGTCGCTGCCTGCGCTAAAATCGGTAAGCCCGCCGCTTCATCAAACCAAGCACGACTGCTACGACGCGCCCAGTAATCCTCGAGTCGCAATGCGCCTTCTGACAGCACAGCCTGACTCACCTCGGCTTCCACTAAATCCACTGCCGATGACGCGTTAGCGACCACCGCGCCGGCCTCACTACCATAAAGCCGCTGTATCCGGTCCCTCGCGGCGGCGTCCCAGTCATTCAGCAGGGTCGTTGCCGAGTCACCACCAGGCAAAGAGACCTCGGCAGTCTGACAAGGCGCTGCTGTAAAGGCATTGGCTGCAACGACTTGGTCGACGATACGTTCAGCCATTGCGCGATAGGCAGACAGCTTCCCCCCGCCTACCGAGAGCATGCCACTACTCGACACCCAGACCTCGTCTTTGCGCGAGAGCTCTTTAGAGGCGCGCCCCGAACCGTCGGCAACGAGAGGCCGAATACCCGACCAAACAGAAACAATATTGTCCGGCGTGAGATTCGCTTCTGGCATCACGCGTCGCGTGCCCGCCAATAGATAAGACACGTCACTTTCAGTGACGGGCGGCCAGTACTCGCACTCTGGATGATAGTCATCTGTGGTGCCGATATAGGTATAGCCACCAAGTGGCACAGCAAAAATACGCCGCGCATCATGAGTGCGCATCACCACGGTATTGTGCACAGGAAGATCTTGGTGCTTAAACACCAGGTGAACACCGCGACTCAGGGCCAGTCTGGGCGCCTGCTCTTTCTCTAAACCACAGACCGCATCAACCCAAGGCCCCGCGGCATTGACGACGGCGCTGGCACGCAGGGTAATTTCACTGGTATCACCCGGTAGCGTCGATTGTGCTTGCACCACAAAATGATCCTCGCGCCGAATATTGACGGCTCTCAGATACGTTGACACGCAGGCACCATGTGCCACTGCTGAGCGCGCGGTGGCCACCGTTAAGCGTGCATCGTCAGTTAAGAATTCGGGATACACCACCGCGCCATTTAGGCCTGAGGTCGCAATCAAGGGTTCGTTTTGCTTTAACTCGTTAATAGACCACGCTTCATGAAAGTCATTCCGTTCCACGCCTCCCAAGCGCTCATAGGCCCACAGCGCTGCGCGCAAAATCAACTTGCTACGGCGATTGTGGGTAGGGATCACATAGGGTGTCTTTTGCGCTAAGTGCGGTGCGATGCGGTGCAGGATAGCCCGCTCCGAGGCAGATTCTTTGACCACCGAAATATCACCCGCCACTAGGTAACGAAGACCGCCATGAATCATCTTGGAACTGCGACTACTGGTGCCACTGGCAAAATCCTGTGATTCGATCAGCGCCACCGATAAGCCTCGCATGGCGGCGTCTCGCGCCACACCCACACCAGTAATACCGCCACCGATCACCAGCAAATCAAACCGTTGACCCTCGAGCGCTCGCATTTGCGCGCCCCGGTCTGTTTGGTTTATCCGATCCATGACCCGCCTCCTCCTATTACGCATCTCAATGTAACAGCGCAGATGGCGTATAATTGTCTAAAATATGACAATTTAGTAATCCGGTACACACCAGCCATGACTGACCAACTACCCACCGCCGATCTAGCGAGATTTCTCGCCAAACTGCCGGTATTTGAGCGGCTTAATACAGCCGAGCGCAGGCTGCTACTGGCTCGCAGTCGATTACACGCGTTAGACCACCGCAAAACACTGCAGGCCAGCGGCGAGCCGCATCATCATCTATGGGTGGTCGTCACAGGGGAGATTGCGATGGTGGCAAGCTCCCCAGAAGGTGATGATTTAACACTGGCGATTTTTGGACCCAACAGCACTTCCAGCTGGATAGCCTTGTTCCACGACACCCCAGCAGAGCGCAATCTCATTGGAGCGCCAGGTAGTTACATTTTGGGTATTCCTCGTGCGGTTGCACTTTCGTTGTTAGCCAAACACCCTACGCTGTATCCGATCGTCCTGAAAATCGAGGCCAATCGCTTTCGGGCGGCGCTGAATCTTCAACAGCACAATCTGGTCCGTGAGCGTCCCCGTCGAGTCGCCGGCTTACTGCTCATGCTGATGGAAATGAGTGGAGAGCCGCAACAACCTGCGTTGATCCGACTCACTTCACAGCAGCTCGCCCGCATGGCACATTGTTCCCGTCAGTCTCTTTACGAAGCCGTTAAAACGCTCACCGCGATGGGCGCTGTGCAGCAGCGCTATGGGCAGATCGAGATTATTGACCGGCAACGATTGCGCGCAGCCTACCAAGGAAGTGAGGTTGCTTAGGGGGTGAGACGGGTAATCTTGGTCCCGATGCCCGCACTCTCCACTATCTGGCCATGCTGCACGGATACCCGACCCGCCACGACAACACTGTGAATGCCTGTTGGCGCTAGAAACGGCTCAAGGTAAGTCGCTCGTGCCGCCACCGTCTTCGGGTCAAAGATCACCAGATCAGCATCGGCACCGACCTGTATGCGGCCCTTTCGCGCAAATGCCGGTGCAAAATCCGCCATCCGTCGCGCGGGCAACAGGCTTAAGCGCGCAATGGCATCCGACAGCGTCAGCCATTTTTGCTCGCGCACATAATGACCTAGCACGTGTGTCGAGGTCCCCGCGCCGTTAGGAACCACCTTACGATCGTAGCTCATCAATGGCATGGCATCGCTCGCCACCATCACGTGATCGCGCGATAACGCCGCTTGATTCCAAGCAGCGTCAATGTAGTGATGAACAGTTTGGCCACCTGGCCGCGTTTGACGATAATGAGCAAAGCGTTCCTCTGTCAGCCATTCGCCAGTTTCTGCCCATTGCACATCGGCATAATCAATCGAAAAGATGGTGCGCCAATCGCGGGAAAACACATCGGAAGAAATCATTGCCGACCCCGCTGTCCACGGATACATTTCAGTCGTCACATCCACACCACGCGCGCGCGCCGCATCGATTTTATCGAGCCACAAGGTCACGCCGCTCATCGCGCTGGCATTGAGATGGCAAATATGGACAGACGCGCCTGTCTGTTCGGCTGCAGCAATCACCTCCTCCAGCCCCGAAGGATCACCGTCAATACCCCGCCGCACATGCACAAATACGGGCACCTGATGTTGAGCGGCGACGGCGAACACCATATCGCGCTCCGGGTCATCGACAGCGCGAGTCATATAGTCGAGTAAAAAACCAATTCCTAAACCGCCAGCTAGCAGCTCTTGTTCAATCATCGATCTCATTTGAGCGCGCTGCTCGACGGTAGCCGACTGAGTAAAAGCGCGGCCTGATATATCCGCCTTGCCCGTGCTGGCAATGTCAGCAAGTGCCTGTGGGTCAATCACCTGCATGCGAATCCAGGCATGACCCACCGATGCGCCAAAATGAGTCAGCGGCGCATCACCGAGCTGCTGACCAAAACGGACAATAGGAAAAGTGCCCGCCTCTAGCTCTAATACCGTCGTCACACCATCGAGTAGCTCTAAGCGGTAACCCGGTTCGGCCACGCTATGCGAATGCAAATTGATGAAGCCCGGGCTCACGACAAAGCCAGTGGCATCAATGACCTGTGCTGCATCTAACGGCTGCTCGCTGATCGCCACCACTTGCCCGTGCCGAATGCCCACTGAGCGAACGGCGTCGAGCTGGCTTTCGGGGTCGATCACCCTGCCGTTTTGAATGACCAGATCAAGGGGTGCAGCTCCCTGCACTGGCAAAGATAAACACAGCAAACCAGTCACTAGCGAAAAGCATAGCGCCCGATAGCTGCGCTTGATGCGACACAACGCCATGGCGCAGACAGGGCTGATTCGCATCGATAGGTCAGTAAATTGACGCTGGTGCGACCGATACAACGCATGTTGGCCAATGGCTCGCCGGGTCTGCGTGCTAGGCGGTCTATTCAGATCACGCCTATCTAAGGCGTCATTAGTGCGCTCATTGGTCATCGTCAGGGGCCTGAAGCCACGCGTCGATCACAGGCATTAGCTCTGCGCTCACCAATTCCACAAGCCAGCCACCAGTCGGTGGCAACAGATAGCTAAGGGTGCCAAACCCATTATCGGGTGAGGCGCCGCTGGCCAACACGCGCCAGCCGGCGCTCAGCAAGCGCTCACATTCGAGGGGCAAGTCATCAACCCACACTCCGATATGACGACTGTCCGGGTGGATCGCAGGCGCATAAAAAGGGCTGGCGCTCTCCACGAGCTCAAGATGATGGGGTCCCGGCCGGCTGTAACACGCCTTTAGGACGATCTCATGCTCTCCTGCCTCGGGCGTCCAAAATGGCAGAGGGTCCATTAACCATGTTGCCGTCCATGAAAGATTCATATCAGCACCAAGCTGTACTCTCGCCGCCTCAATATCGTCGACGGCCATGCCGAGATGAAAAGTTCTTTGCAGGTCAAACATTGCCATTCTCCTGTGGTGTGTGGCACAGACTGGGATAAGTCATATCACTCACCATGTGCTGGTTCCACTCTTGGACAGGTGAGCTGAATTACTCACTATCCTACTCTAGGGATTGGCGTTTGTGCGCACGCGGAGGGCGATTGCGTGTTGTGTACATAGTCTGAGACGCGCTCGCGCGTGATGGTATCGACAAAATCCTCGACACCGCGGCGTTAATTACGACACAAAGGCTTTCGGCAGGACATAGTGATCAAGCAGCATAATCGGGAAGATCGCCATCAAATAGACGATCGAAAACCGAAACATCTTCATCGCATCGGCATTTTTCATGGTGCGCAGCAGCACGATCGCTTGATAGATGAAAATGGCACCGAGTACAGCGGCACCGACAAAGTAAATCCAGCCACTCAGCCCTGTTGCAACAGGCAATAGCGACGAGACAAATAACATCAGCGTGTAGAGCAGAATATGGACAGCCGTATACTTACTGCCGTGCGTCACAGGCAACATGGGTATCTCGACTTTTGCGTACTCTTCTTTTCGCGCGATAGCGAGCGCCCAAAAGTGGGGCGGTGTCCAGGCGAAGATAATCAACACCAACAGCAGTGCATTACCATCTACCTGGTTGGTGACCGCGGTCCACCCAAGCAGCGGCGGCATCGCGCCCGCCAAGCCACCGATCACGATATTCTGAGGGGTCGCCCGTTTTAAGTAGAACGTATAGATGAAGGCATAACCAATGAGTGAGGCCAATGTCAGCCAAGCGGTTAACGCATTCACCCACTTCAGTAACACCACCATTCCGACGCAGCCAAGCACCAAGGCAAAGATGGCCGCGCCTTGAGAGTCGATTTTACCTTTAACGATAGGCCGACCGGATGTGCGCGCCATGACGGCATCGATATGCTGATCAGCGAGATGATTCACAGTCGCCGCTGAGCCCGCACAAAGTGCAATACCGATACTCGCTGCCACCACAATCGACAGAGGCACTGCAGCAGTAGTCGCCATGCACATGCCAACAATCGCGGTCAGGATCATCAACCAGACGACATTAGGCTTGCACAGCTCGTAATAATCTCGCCAAATTGCGCGCTCTGTCAGGCTGGATTCCATCACCTAGTTATACTCGATTTATCTTCAGCATGAATATTACCGCATGGCAGACCGGGAAACGCACTCATGTGACCAAATCCCTTAGTTAATATTGACGCAGGTAGCACTGGGTTGTCAGACTCAAGGCTCAATAAGGGGGCACTGGCTGTGGCGAGGTGGTTAAGGCAAGACAAATGGATGTCTGCAACGTTACTGGCCGCCGCAATAGCAGGCCTAACCTTAGCCGGCACAGGATATTGGGCGCTGTGGCAAGCGCAAACCGAGCCCCCCGATGACACTTGGGCGCCAGCACTGGTGGCCTTTCCAGAACGGCGACCACTGGCAGAATTTATCCTCGTGGACGACGCAAAGCGGGTGTTTGACCTCAAGTCGCTGCAGGCACGCTGGTCATTCCTCTTTTTTGGATTCATGTACTGTCCTGACATCTGTCCTACCACGCTGTACGACCTCTCTAAAGTGAAGGCGGCGCTAGTGGAGCATGGCCTGAGTGACAAAGAGGTACAGTTTGTGTTCATTTCTGTCGATCCCGCGCGGGATAAAGCCGTTCAGCTACAGCGCTATGTTGAATATTTTGATCCCAGCTTTTTGGCTACCACAGGCTCACTCGGTCAACTCACTAATCTGACGCGACAGCTCGGGGCACCGTTTCGGACCGAGCCGGAAACTGCTGAGAACGTTTACGAAGTAACCCACTCCAGCGCCGTTTACTTAGTGGACCCAAAAGGTCAATACGCTGGCATCATTAGCCCGCCGTTTATCACCACCGATGTTGCGGACCAGTTTGTCTCTCTCTATAAATCCGCTACTTCGCCATCGCTAGCGCTTACGCGCTAACTAACTGATGGATACTGAAACAGGTGCTTCCAGCTACTCTAGCGATTTTTCGGCATGGGCCGAGTCCACCCGCGCTGGGACGTCCTTATTGTGGCCGACCAAAACATAGGCAAAAACATACATGAATACAGTAAGGAGCAGAAACACAATCACATGTGTCACATAACTGGTGCTCTCTGACTTCTGGCCTCCCATCTCAGTTACCTCTCTACAAGATGCTATCGATCACTTCGCTAGTGATGTGGTGATACCGGTGCGGCAATGATGAGCTCTTTCAAAAAGTGCACGCCGCGTTGAAAAAACGTCCAATCGGCTTCCAATGACCCAATAGCGACGAAGGTGAGCAACAATATTGGCGGCACCAATATGAAATAAACTAAAGCCAACCGCTCCCAAACCATGTGCATGAACACCGCAATAATGAGCCCTGCTTTAAGGACCATAAACATCAGAATCAGAAACCAACGCAGGTAGCCCTGCACCTGGTAGTAGTCCACTGCATACGACATCGCACTTAGGACAAAGAGCAAAATCCAAATTTTGAAATACACACCAAGCGGGTGCTGAATCGCCTCTTCTTCTCGGACGACAGGTTCGTGCCCGTCAGCTGCATGATCCATGACTTAGCTCCTCACCAGAGATAGAAAAACGCAAAGATAAACACCCAAACCAGATCGACAAAGTGCCAATACAAGCCCAGGACCTCGATCTCTTCATAGTTGCCGCCGCGCTTGGTAAACCAGCCGGGTGTTTGGTCATCAAGATGACCTCTGGCAACTTTGTAGCTGAAGATAAACAAAAAGATAACACCGATCGATACGTGAAACCCGTGGAACCCTGTCACCATAAAAAAGACCGAGCCAAACTGTGCCGCTCCCATTGGGTTTCCCCAGGGTCGCACTCCCTCTTCGAGAATCAGCTTACTCCACTCAAAGACTTGCATGCCCACGAAGGTTGCACCCAGCAATGCGGTAGCAAACAGCAACCAAAAAGTGACCCATTTATTCTTGCGATAACCATAGTTGACCGCCAAGGCCATCGTCCCGCTGGAGGTAATCAATACAAAGGTCATAATCGCTATCAAAATAAGGGGAATTGGCGCGCCCCCAAAGCTCAATGCAAACACCTCACTAGGAATGGGCCAGGGCTCTAATGTGGACATACGCACGGTCATATAAGACGCCAGAAAGCACCCGAAAATAAAGGTATCGCTGACGAGGAAGATCCACATCATTGCCTTACCCCAAGGGACTCCCTTAAAAGCACGCTGATCTGATCCCCAGTCATCTAGAAACCCTGCTACCCCAGGTTTTAACTCCAGCGAATCCACTGCCATCGTGTCAGTCGACATGCTTTTCTCCTACCTTAAATAAAGCCACAGATTTTGAGCAAAACTTCAAAATTGTTTCCCGTGAACAGCAATCCAAAGACCAGCAGCCACACACCCAGCAAATAGTGCCAGTAGAGCGCGCAGTTAGACACGTTATGCTCCATAGACTGAATATCAGATTGCGTAAAGGCGCGCCTAATAGCGCGCATCAATGCAACCATCCCACCCGCCATGTGCAGACCATGAATGCCGGTGATCATGAAAAAGAAACCCACGGACGGATTACTAAAATCACCCAATACCATGGAGGTCAATTGCTGCCATGCTGCCACTTGTCCCACTAAGAACAGGACGGTCAGTATCCCAGCACCGATCAAAGCCCCCCGCACCCAATCAGTTTTACCCGCACGCGCCCAAAGCAAAGCGGCTTGTAGGCACAAACTACTTAACAGTAAGACCCCCGTATTGCCCCACAATAAGTTAATTTGTGGCGTGGGCCGCCAGTCTTGGTAGAGCATACGGCCGCCATACGCGACGATCATCAGTAAAAAAAAGACGCTCACCACACTGAGCAACATCTTCAGTGCTGACCGCCGTGCGTTGACGGATATTTGCGCGCCCGAGAGGGCTGGCGTAAGTGGGCCGGTGTCGGCTATCCAAGGCTGCTCGGTAAAAATATTGCTCATGATGCAGCCTCAGGCGTGGTGGTTCGGGGCGGAACATTTTGTGGAATAAAATCATCTTCCACACCCGGCACACTGAAGTCGTAAGCCCATCGATACACGCAGGGCAGCTCTTTACCAAAGTTGCCATGCTGAGGTGGCGTGTGTTCTGTCTGCCACTCTAACGACGTTGCGTTCCAAGGGTTACCTGGCGCCTTCTTGCCTTTCATGGCACTAAAGATGAGATTGTAAATAAAGACTAACTGAGCGAAACCAACGACCAGTGCAGCAATGGTGATACTCGCATTGACCGTTTGCGCTGAGTCGGGCAGGAAAGACGTACCGGTGATTTCGAAATAGCGGCGAGGCACGCCCATAATACCGAGGTAATGCATCGGCAAAAACACTAGGTAGGATCCCACAAAAGTGACCCAAAAATGGAATCTCGCCATACCCTCGTGGTACCAGCGCCCCGTGATCTTGGGGTACCAGTGATAAATCGCACCACACACCACCATCACAGGTGCCACTGCCATGACCATATGAAAGTGAGCAACGACAAACAGCGTATCGGATAGCGGCATACTAACGCTCGCATTACCCAAAAATAGCCCGGTCATCCCGCCATTAATAAAAAACAACAGGAACGCAATAGAAAACAGCATTGGAATGGTCAAATGAATATTGCCCTGCCAGAGCGTCAGCACCCAGTTGTAGACCTTGAGTGCGGTTGGGACTGCGATGATCAGAGTCGTCGTGGCGAAGAAAAAGCCAAAGTAGGGATTCATTCCGCTGACGTACATGTGGTGTGCCCAGACGACAAAACTTAAGGCACCGATAATGATGATCGCCCACACCATCATGCGGTAACCGAAGATATTTTTGCGTGCATGGATGCTGATTAGGTCAGACACGATCCCAAAGGCTGGGAGCGCAACGATATACACCTCGGGGTGTCCGAAGAACCAGAACAAATGTTGGAACAGTAGCGGATTGCCACCGACGTGATCTGCCTCGTTGCCCATTGTCATAATGGCGGGCATGAAAAAGCTGGTTCCTAGTAAAACATCCAGTGACATCATGATGGCACTCACGAAGAGCGCCGGAAACGCAAAGAGCGCGAGGACTGTAGCAACAAAAATACCCCAGACCGTCAGCGGCATTCGCATTAGCGTCATGCCTCGTGTTCGCGCTTGTAGAATGGTGACGACGTAATTGAGACCACCCATGGTAAAACCGATAATAAAGACCGCCAGCGACGCGAGCATCAGTAAGATACCCGTCTCTGAGCCAGGAGTGCCGGGTAGAATGGCCTGAGGTGGATAAAGCGTCCATCCCGCGCCAGTCGACCCCCCTCCCACAAAGAAGCTCGCTGCCAGTAACACCACCGCCGTAAAATACACCCAAAAGCTGATCATATTCAGCCATGGAAAAACCATATCGCGCGCGCCCACCATTAACGGTATGAGATAGTTGCCAAAGCCTCCGAGGAAGAGCGCCGTCAGCAAGTAAACCACCATAATCATGCCGTGCATGGTGACCGCTTGTAAGTAATAGGCGGGATCAATAAAGGTGAAGGTATTTGGCCAAGCCAGCTGCAAGCGCATGACCCAAGACAGCACCAGCGCCACCATTCCAATGGCAATGGCGGTCGCCGCATACTGAATCGCAATCGTCTTAGCGTCCTGCGAAAAAACGTATTTTCCTAACCACGTTTTAGCATGGTAGAGCTCCATCTCGCCAACTTCGGCGGGCCGAACAAAACTCGTCTCATCGTGTGCAATATGTTCCATCGTATTCTCTCGGCTATCGCTGTTGTGCCAGTTTGACTGGCGCTTCAAGGTTTTTACCCAAGGTAGTGATATAGGCCACCATGTCCTCGATCGCCTGATCGTCAGTCATCGTGTTGGAAACCAATCCCATCTGCAGTCCATAGAGGTCGTCAGCATGACGACCTCGCACGCCATTTCGG
>JBDQJL010000021.1:0-25954 GCA_040263855.1 Luminiphilus sp.
TCCCAACTTATAGCCACCGACTTGAATATGATTCAGTGGTTCTACCCACAGCACACCACATCCCAAGCTCACCACAAACCAACAAAAACCCAGAATAAGCATCAGTCGTCTATTTTCGCGCCAATAGATGTTGCGAGTCTCTTGGCTAACAGGCGTGCCCATACTGAGTTCCTTTTGGTTGTCGTCACAATCTCTGGACAGTATAAATCAGCGCAGTACGCCAGCGCACTGTCTGCCCCCCTGCTGTTAAGCCCGTGACATGTCATCGAATCGACTGAGTCAACGCCACTTGGCGGCTTGTTGTCCGCGGGTCTGTCGCCTACTATCGCAGTCGTCTTCGAATCGGCCGGATCCTATGTCTGAATCAGCGCTTTACCCCATCCCTGCAGATTTCAGTGATGCGCACATCACACCAGAGGGCTACGCCGCACTCTATCAACAGTCGATCGACGATCCGGACACCTTTTGGGCGGCTCAAGCTGAGGCGTTGCTCAGCTGGCACAAACCCTGGCGTCAGGTCTCAGACAATAATCTCGATATTGGACAGGCGCGTTGGTTTGTCGACGCACAGCTCAATGTCTCGGTGAACTGTATTGACCGACACTTGCCCGACCGAGCGGATCAAACTGCCATCGTGTGGGAGGGTGACCAGCTCGATGACAGTCAGACTTTTACGTATCAGGAACTCAAGATTGAGGTCTGCCGATTTGCCAATGTGCTGAGGCACCTTGGGATCAAAAAAGGCGATCGCGTGTGCCTTTATATGCCGATGATTCCAGAGGCGGCCTTTGCCATGCTGGCCTGTGCCCGAATTGGCGCGGTTCACTCTGTCGTATTCGGTGGGTTCTCGCCTGAAGCATTGAAGGATCGCATCAATGACGCTGCCTGTCAGCTCGTCATCACTGCTGACGAGGGCGTGCGAGGAGGTAAAGCGATTCCGTTAAAGCGCAACGTCGATGCCGCGATGAAAGAGACTGATTGTGTTGATAGCGTATTGGTTATCCGCCGCACCGGTGAAGCCATCGAGTGGGATGCGGCGCGAGACGTTTGGTATCACGAGGCAGTCGCAACGGTCTCTGACGAGTGCGAACCAGAGTGGATGGACAGCGAGGATCCTTTGTTCATTCTGTACACGTCTGGCTCAACCGGCAAGCCAAAAGGTGTATTGCATACGACAGGCGGTTATTTATTGCAGGCAGCCCTGTCGATGAAAACCGTGTTCGACTACCGAGAGGGTGAAACCTATTGGTGCACTGCCGATGTCGGCTGGGTAACAGGCCACACCTATATCGTGTACGGCCCCCTTGCGATCGGTGCAAAAACCCTCATGTTCGAAGGCATACCGACTTACCCCGACGGCGATCGGTTTTGGCACATCATTGCCAAACATCGGGTCAATTCATTCTTCACGGCCCCGACAGCTATCCGTGCGTTGCAAAGCCTCGGCAACGACTTAGTGACCCGTCATGATCGAAGTTCACTACGTATCATTGGTTCAGTAGGAGAACCCATCAATCCAGAGGCGTGGGAGTGGTACCACAGTATTGTAGGAGAGGGCAGGTGTCCCATTGTTGACACCTGGTGGCAGACGGAAACGGGTGGCGTCATGATAACGCCCCTCCCGGGCGCCCACGCACTCAAACCGGGGTTTGCGAGTTTTCCATTCTTCGGCATTGAGCCCGCACTGCTGGACGAGCAAGGTCAAGAAATAGAAGGCGCAGGATCGGGTTATTTAGTGATTAAGCAGTCTTGGCCCGGCCAGATCCGCACCGTTTATGGCGATCATCAACGGATGCTCGATACGTACTTCGGCGTCTATCCCGGCTACTATTTTACAGGTGATGGCGCATTACGAGACGAGGACGGCTACCTGCGTATCACCGGTCGTGTCGACGATGTGCTAAACGTCTCAGGCCATCGCATGGGCACCGCCGAGGTAGAGAGCGCGCTGGTCTTGCACCCCGATATTGCCGAGGCCGCGGTGGTGGGTTATCCGCACGACATTAAGGGGCAAGGGATCTACGCCTATATCACGCCCATGTCAGGCATCGAAGACAGTGAGACGCTGCGTGCGGAATTGGTGGGTTTGTGCGTTCAAGAAATTGGACCCATCGCAAAACCAGACCAGATTCAGTGGGCGCCAGGATTACCCAAAACGCGATCTGGCAAGATTATGCGGCGAATTTTACGTAAAATCGCCGAAAATGATCTTAAAAGTCTGGGCGATACCTCAACGCTTGCTGACCCCTCAGTGGTCGAAGATCTCATAGCCGGTCGACCTGCGTCATGATGGCAGAGAGCGAGGCAAGACGACCACAACCGTCTACGTAAACCCTCGATTGACCCGATGTTTTGCCGTGTCGACACACCCTACTACTGAGTCGCGCCACACGCCGCCGCCTCTGGCCGATTGCCAGGCCCCAACGCGTTGGCGATAACACCGTTATAAGCTGACTGGCAAGTGTGTTTCAGGACCCGATTCACCCCACAATAAGCATTTAAAATTTACGGTTTTGCACCGCTATACGGCCATCCTATTCCATATAATCTCGCCACCGGGCAAGCACCATCTTTGCCCGCAGTGAACACAATAAAAAAACAAAGTAATGGTATCCACTCGTATCCGGAGACTCGTCTCAAGATGCGCCGGATGAACTTTTTTTATTTTGGAGACATGCATGAAATTTCCCATTCGCACCCTCGCAGTGGCGGTTGCAGCCGCGACTATGGTGCCCACGTTTAACGTCTTGGCTCAGGAAGAAACTCTGACCGAAGAAGTCGTGGTCATCGGTACTCGAACACAAGGCCGTTCGGCGCTTGACTCACCTGCTCCCGTCGACGTCATTGGCGGTGAGACCATGAGCAATCAGGGCGACACCGACATGAGCAACTTGCTCCGAAATGTCATCCCTTCTTACAACGTCAACGACCAACCAATCAGTGACGCAGCGACTTTGGTACGACCTGCCAACTTGCGTGGCTTGGCGCCCGACCACACTTTGATGTTGGTCAACGGCAAGCGTCGCCACCGTGCCTCAGTGATCACTTGGCTCGGTAATGGCATCTCCAACGGCTCTCAGGGCCCCGACGCTGCTGCCATCCCTGCTGCTGCACTGAAGCGCATTGAAGTCTTGCGAGACGGTGCTTCGGCCCAGTACGGCTCAGATGCGATCGCGGGTGTGATGAACTTTGTACTGGACGACAGCGCAGAGGGCGGTTCTTTGGAAGTCCGCTACGGCGAGTATAAGGAAGGCGACGGCGAGCAAGTCACGATTGCCGGTAATATTGGTCTACCATTGGGTGACAACGGTTTCTTGAACCTGACCGCTGAGTGGGGCGAGTCTGATCCAACGAGCCGATCAGAGCAACGTGCAGACGCGCAAACGCTCATCGACAATGGATACCAAGACGTACCGGCACCTGCCATGATTTGGGGCCGACCGATTGTCAATGACGACATGAAGCTATGGGCCAACTTTGGCTTGGACCTGAGCGACACGCTGACCCTTTATGGACACGCTAACTACAACAGCAAAGAGGTCGACGGTGGCTTCTTCTTCCGTAACCCAACCAACCGCGGCGCGGTGTATAGCGGTGACGGTGGCGAAACACTGTTGGTCGGCGATCTCACTCCTAACGACGGCCAGGGCTGTCCAGTAGTGGCTCTCGGCGGTGCGGATAACGTCACACCTGACGCAGATGCCTTTGCGCAAGTCGTTGCCGACCCCAATTGCTTCAGCTTCCAAGAAACCATTCCCGGCGGCTTCACCCCTCGATTTGGCGGTGATGTGACTGATATGTCCTTTTTGTTAGGTTTGCGTGGTGAGATCAGCAATAACTTGCGTTGGGATGTCAGTGCTTATCGCGGCGAAAACGAGGCAGACTTTTTCATCAACAATACGCTGAATGCGAGCTTAGGCCCCGATTCACCCCGTGACTTTGACCCCGGCTTGTACAAGCAGACCGATACCAACTTCAACGCCGACCTGAGCTGGACTGTGTCAGACGCGCTGAACATTGGCTTCGGTGGTGAGTTCCGCAACGAAGAGTTCGAGATTGGTGCTGGTCAGGTGGAATCTTATACCGCTGGTGTTCTGGCAGATCAGGGCTTCAGCACTTCTTCCAACGGATTCCCCGGATTCCCCGCGGCGACCTCTGGCACGTTCGAGCGTGAAAACTATGCCTTCTATGTTGATGCAGAGTGGACACCGACGGACAGCTTGGTAACCCAAGCGGCCATCCGCTACGAAGATTTTGACGGCTTTGGCGACACCACTAACTACAAAATTGGTGCCAATTGGGCGATCACTGACAACTTCGGTGTCCGTTCAACCTACAGTACCGGCTTCAAGGCTCCAACCCCCGGTCAGGCTAATGCCTCTAACACCTCAACCGAGCTGACCAATGTAAACGGCGTACCGACGCTCATTAACAATGGCACCATCCCAGCGACTAATCCGGTTGCGTTGCAATTCGGCGGAAAGGAGCTGGATCCCGAGGAGTCCACCAACTTTACAGCAGGTCTGTACGCAACATTGGGTAACTTCGAGATCACAGTCGACTACTATGACATTGACATGGAAGATCGCATCAACCTGTCGTCAGAAGTGAAGCTGACCCAAGACCAGATTGATCAGCTCGTTGCTGACAATGTGCCTGGGGCCGGTGATCTAACCCAATTCCGATTCTTCACCAATGATTTCGACACCAATACTCATGGTGTTGATGTGGTCGTTTCAACCTACACCGAATGGTTAGGCGGCACGACTGATTGGAATTTGGCGTACAACAACAACAAGACCGAAGTCGAAGGCTTCAATCCCGAGACGGTCGGTGCTAATCGTATTCGACAAATTGAGCTGACCACTCCTGAGACCCGCTGGAACCTGTCGGCTAACCACTCAGTGGGTAACTTCCGAGTCCTCGCACGTCTGAGCTTCTACGACGAGTGGTACGACAGCTTCGAAAATGACGTCTTCGGTACCGACGCTATTTTTGATAGTGAGTACCTGCTTGACCTTGAAGTCGAGTACATGATCGGTGATCACTCCAGCATCCTGATCGGCGGCAACAACGTGTTGGACGAAAATGGCCAAAAAGCAACCGATGTGAACAATCTCGGTTTCAATAGCGCAACGATCCTAGGTAATACTTACAGCCAGTATTCACCTTTCGGCATCAGCGGCGCATTCTGGTACGCACGTTATCGCTACAATTTCTAAGCGAGACAGTTAACAAGTACGATACGGGGGGCTTCGGCCCCCCTTTTTATTGCCGCTAATACACTTTACGCTCACTAACACAACGCGAGAGGCGTCAAATGGGGTTCACTTTGTTGCGGTTATCCACTTTTCTGCTGCTACTGGCGATGGTGCTCAACACAGGGTGCCAACCGACTACGCCACACCCCGATACCATTGTCATGGGCAAGCTCTACACGCTGAATCCGCTGCAGCCTGAAGCGCAAGCCGTCGCTATTCAGGGTGGCCGTTTTAGCTTTGTCGGTACCCAAGAGGAGGCGCTAAAACTCGCAGACTCAAACACCACCGTCATCAACCTTGATACCGCAGTGGCTTACCCAGGGCTCATTGATGCCCATGTTCATATTGCTGGCATTGGCTCAGCCCTTCGCTCTGTTGATCTCAGGAATGCGGAGAGCTTCACGGAACTCATCGAACGCGTCAGCCTGCGCGCAAGCGCTTTGCGGCCTGGCACCGTCATACTGGGGACGGGCTGGCATCAGAGCAAATGGACTCAGCCGCCTGAAGGACATCTAGATGGTTTTCCAACCCATCATGCGCTCTCACGAGCTGTGCCAAACCATCCGGTCCTACTGGAGCATGCCAATGGACATTCTGTACTCTTAAACCAAGCCGCTATGGTGTCGCTAGGGATCACAGGCGAATCCATTGCCCCCGAGGGCGGGATCATTGTGCATCTCAACGGAGCACCCACAGGCCTTCTCCATGAGACAGCGATCGAGCTCACTGCTCCGCTGCAACAGTACGACTTAAAGACCGCCACCTCATTGGTGGATGCCGCGCAATGGCATTTGCTGAGTCAGGGAATTACCACTGCACATGATGCCGGCGCGTCCCAGGTCGACCTGGCCGCGCACGCGCTCATGGCCCGGGAAGGCAGCCTTATACTCAGGCTCTACTCCATGGTCTATGCCAGCGATGAAGGGGCCCTAGAAGAGTGGTTAGCTCGAGGCCCACTCCTCAATGACGGCGATCATCGGCTCGCTGTTCGCGCTATTAAAGTGCAGGCAGATGGCGCATTGGGCTCTCGAACCGCTTGGTTACACGCCCCCTATTCGGATGCGCCTGATACCCGAGGTGTGCTCACCTTTAGCCTCGAAGCACTCAGTGAACTCATTGCCAAAACTCGCGCCGATAATTGGCAAATCAATGTGCATGCCATCGGTGATCGCGCCAATTCCGAGGTGCTATCGGTTTTCGCACCCTTTACCAAAGCGGCAGTAGACCACCGCTTTCGAATCGAGCACGCCCAGCATCTTCGCTTAGGGGATGCGGCGTTGTTCGCGGCACAACAGGTGATTGCCTCAATGCAGCCCATTCACCTCAGTTCTGACCGGCCTTGGGCTATCGACCGACTGGGTGAGCAACGCATTGAGGAAGGCGCTTATATTTGGCGAGATCTTCTGCGAGAGGGAGTACTTATCGTGACTGGCACAGACGCCCCCGTTGAGCCGGCTAATCCTATTGCCAATTTTTACGCCGCGGTGACCCGCCGATCGCTCGACGGAACACCTGAAACCGGCTTCGAACCAGCGCAAAAACTAACCCGGCAAGAAGCCCTTTATGCCATGACACTGGCTGGCGCTTACGCGGCATTTGAGGAAAATGAAAAAGGCTCTATCGAAGTGGGTAAGCTGGCTGACATCACGGTGCTGTCACAAGATCTCATGACGGTCGAGACAGACCGGATAATCGACACCGTGGTGTCTTGGACCATGGTGAATGGCGAGGTCGTGTACTCCAGTAATGCAACAAAGGCGCCATAAGCCGATCCTTACCCGGCGCCAATAACAGGTAATAACAGGCAATAAAAAAGCCCGCGAACTTGCGTTAGCGGGCCTTCCAAGCGGCGCGCGTGCGCCCCCAAACGTGATTTACTCCTCTGACAGAGACTCTTCCTCAGGCGCATCGGCACTCTCAGCACTCTCAGCACTCTCAGTCGCTTCACTGGAACCAGAGTCGTCAGCGACTTCACGCATCGACAGCTTGATACGTCCTCGTTGATCGACATCCAACACCTTCACTTGAACGTCTTGGCCTTCTGACAAATAGTCAGACACATTCTCAACCCGCTCGTCTGCGATCTGAGAAATATGCACCAGTCCGTCTTTGCCAGGCAAAATCGTCACAAAGGCACCAAAGTCGACAATTCTGGCCACTTTACCCGTGTAAATGGCGCCGATTTCTGCTTCCGCAGTAATCGACATAATGATTTCGACCGCCGCATCGCGCGCCGCCGCATTCTGACCAAAGACCTTAACTGTCCCGTCATCATCGATATCAACCGTGGCACCGGAGTCTTCAGTGATCTGACGAATCGTCGCGCCACCTTTACCGATGATGTCCCGAATCTTGTCTTGATCGACTTTTAGGGTCGCCATGCTCGGTGCGTTATCTGAGGTGATTTCGCGTGGCGCATCCAGCACCGTACTCATTTGTCCGAGGATGTGCAGTCGTGCTTCTAGCGCCTGCTCGAGCGCACGCTCCATGATTTCCTCGTTAATGCCCTCGATCTTGATATCCATTTGCAATGCAGTGATGCCCTTAGCGGTACCGGCCACCTTAAAGTCCATATCACCAAGGTGGTCCTCGTCACCGAGAATATCGGTCAATACGGCAAACTGATTACCATCCTTGACCAAACCCATCGCAATACCGGCTACCGGCGCCGACAATGGCACGCCAGCGGCCATCATCGATAATGAACCCACACACACCGACGCCATAGAGCTCGAACCATTCGATTCGGTGATCTCAGAAACAACGCGAATGGTATAGGGGAATTCCTCAGCATTCGGCAACACGGCTGCTAGACCGCGACGCGCCAATCGACCGTGACCAATTTCTCGACGGCTGGTAAAACCAATTCGTCCCGCCTCACCCACTGAGTAGGGAGGGAAGTTGTAGTGCAACATGAACGGGTCACGACGCTCACCTTCCAAAGCATCAATAATTTGTGCGTCCCTAGTAGAACCTAACGTCACAGCACCAATAGCTTGCGTCTCTCCGCGAGTAAATAGTGCTGAGCCATGTGCTTTTGAGAGCACATCGACTTCGCAAGCGATCGCTCTGACGGTGCGATTGTCGCGGCCGTCGATGCGTGGCTCACCCGCCAAAATGCGGCTTCGCACGATGCGCTTTTCAAGACTCTTGAAAACATCTTTCACGTCGTCGGCAGAGGGGCCGTCCTCTGTGGCCAGTTCTGCCAGCACCTGATCCCGTACCTGGCCCACTTGCTCGTAACGAGCCGTTTTCTCAGTAGTGCGATACGCCTCACCGAGCGGTCCTTGCGCAGCAGCCTCTACGGCGCTTACCAAAGCTGCGTCAGCCTCAGGAGCTTTCCAATCCCATCGTGGCTTGCCCGCTTCGCTGACCAGTTCGTTGATCGCGTTGATGACCGATTGCATTTCTTGGTGTGCAAACAAGACCGCACCCAGCATTTGGTCCTCAGTTAACTCCTTCGCCTCAGACTCCACCATCAAAACAGCGTCGCGAGTGCCTGCAACAACCATGTCGAGCTGGCTTCCCGCCAGCGCCGCGTAGCCCGGATTGAGCATATAGCCACTGGCATCGGTAAAGCCCACTCGCGCGCCACCGATGGGGCCATTAAATGGACACCCCGATAACGCCAAGGCAGCCGACGTCCCAATCATGGCCGGAATATCGGGATCAGTATCGTGATCCGCAGACATGACGGTACAAACCACTTGTACCTCATTCATAAAGCCATCTTCAAACAGTGGTCGAATTGGCCGATCGATCAGCCTCGAGGTCAACGTCTCTTTTTCGCTAGGCCGGGCTTCACGCTTAAAAAAACCGCCTGGTATTTTACCGACTGAGTACCGCTTCTCGATGTAATGCACGCCCAACGGGAAAAATGCCTGTCCGGGCTTTGCCTTTGGGTCCGCTACTACCGTACACAAAACACTCGTACTGCCCATTGATACCAAAACCGAACCGGTTGCCTGTCGCGCAATACGACCTGTTTCCAGCGTGACCTCATGATCACCGTACTGGAAAGTTTTCTTCACTACATTCACTTGTTTTCTCCAAATATGACTGGGTTGGCAAAACGCCAACCCCGACTAATCCTCAGCGTCGCAGACCCAACCGCTTAATCAAATCCGTATAGCGGGCGGCATCTTTTTGCTTGAGGTAATCGAGTAATTTTCGACGTTGGTTCACCATGCGGATCAATCCTCTACGTGAGTGATGGTCCTGCGCATGGTCTTTGAAATGGGACTGCAGTTGCTCGATATTGGCTGTGAGCAAGGCCACCTGTACTTCCGGAGATCCGGTGTCGGCCTCAGACTGCTGATAATCTTTAACAATACTTGCTTTAGTCGCTGCATCCAACGCCATGATATTTTCTCCAACCTGCTTTGTAGAAGCGAGCCAATCCGTGCAGGTTTACAGAGAGGTTCGTGAAACGGCACCTGCCGCTAGTCACTGTGCCAGAAGTCTTACGGGCGCTATGGTCCCATCCTCCTGCACTTTTCCGACACCGAGGAACACTCCCCCTGCGTCAGCGATCCGCACCATACCACTCCGCGGGGCATTTGGCACTACTACTGTCTGGCCCTTTCTCATGTAAAAAGTGGCCGCTTCTGACAGCAAAACACTCGGTAAGTGATCGAGACTAGCATCCACAGGCAACAGCAGTGCATCGAGCCGGTCCTCCGAACCAGCCTCCACAGCGGCCTCTAACTGCGACAACGTCACCGCCTTAGCAAGCCCAAAGGGCCCGGCCTGAGTTCGTCGCAACGTCTTAACATGAGCCGGCAAGTTCAGTGCCGTACCGAGATCCTCGGCCAGCGCGCGAATGTAGGTGCCTTTACTGCAGAGCACCGCCGTGTTGATTTCAGCCGCCACACCAGGGGTATAGGCCAATAAATCAAACTGATGAATATGAACCGGGCGAGCGGCCCGCTCGATCTCTTCTCCCGCCCGTGCCCGCTTATAGAGTGGCTGGCCATTCACTTTCAGCGCAGAGTACATCGGCGGCACTTGCTCAATCGCTCCCGTCAGCGTTGTCATGGCCTGACGCACCGCGTCTGCATCAACCGCTGTCGCCTTTTTTCGCGCGATAACCTGCCCGTCGGCATCGGCGGTATCGGTCGCAACGCCAAGCACGATGGTGCTGAGATACCCTTTATCAGCATCGAGTAAAAATTGTGAGAATTTTGTCGCCTCACCAAAGCACAGTGGCAATACACCGGTCGCCAAAGGGTCTAGGCTGCCCGTGTGGCCTGCTTTAGCGGCAGTAAATAAGCGTTTTACGCGCTGCAACGCGGCATTAGAGGTCATTCCCGCAGGTTTATCTAATATCAATAAACCGTTGACCGATCGTCCTTTTCGCCGTCGAGCCATCTTGGCTACGCAATTGTCGGATCGAGATCTGAATCTGAATCTGAATCAACGTCCTCATCGGCAACCTGATGCTCGAACAATACCGCGTCGGCTTTGCGAACCTCCCGGAGTAAATGCTCCATATCGCGCCCGCGTCCAACGCTTTCATCAAAGCGAAAACTCAGCCTAGGCACCGTTCGCATAGCGGACTGCTTGGCAAGTTCAGATCGTAAAAAACCGGATACTTTCTTGAGTACCACGGCAATGTCGGCTCGATCGGCATCCGTATGGTCGTCTAGCAAAGTAAAAAAAACCTTTGCATGAGACAAATCTCGACTCACCTCAACATCGGTCAGATTGATCTGCCGAACACGGGGGTCCCTGACCGTAGCGTGCAGCAGTCGCGCTAGTTCTTCATGCAAGAACTGACTGACGCGCTGCGTCCGTTCGAACTCCTTGCCCATGGTGAGTCCCTTCAGAGGCTCCTAGCGATTTCATTGACATCAAAGACCTCAATGAGATCACCCGCTTTCACATCGGTATAATTTTTCACACCAATGCCACACTCAGTGCCGTTACGCACTTCGCTAGCGTCGTCTTTAAAGCGGCGCAGCGACTCTAACTCACCCTCGTAGATCACAATGTTATCGCGCAAAACCCGAATAGGCTTAGAGCGATGTACCGTGCCTTCTATGACCATACAGCCAGCAATCAAACCAAACTTGGGGGATCGGAAAACATCGCGCACCTCTGCGATGCCAACAATTTCCTCGCGCATCTCGGGTGACAACATGCCCGATAAAGCGGCCCGCACATCATCGATTAGATCATAAATGACATTGTAGTAACGGATTTCGACACCCTCGTTTTCCGCTGCGGCGCGCGCTTTCACATCGGCTCGAGTATTAAATCCAATAATAATGGCAGAACTCGTCA
Source organism: Luminiphilus sp. (assembly GCA_040263855.1). Classification (GTDB taxonomy): domain Bacteria; phylum Pseudomonadota; class Gammaproteobacteria; order Pseudomonadales; family Halieaceae; genus Luminiphilus. The sequence goes on from JBDQJL010000021.1 coordinate 11,547, forward strand.
TGGCCAGGCTGATATCTGTTTCAGAGATACCACCAACACCCCCGGAGACAATATTGACCTTCACCTCATCATTGCCCAGATCGATCAACGCGCCCTGCAGCGCCTCAAATGAGCCCCTGACATCTGCCTTGATAATCAAGTTCAAGGTTTCGACCGATCCAGCTGTCATCGTCTCAAACATATTGTCGAGTTTGGCAGCTTGCTGCCGTGCCAACTTGGACGTTCGCATTTTTTCCTGACGGAAATCGGCAACTTCGCGGGCCTTCTTTTCGCTTTCCAAAGCAACGACGGGATCACCCGCGTCGGGCGTCCCATCAAGACCCAGAACCTCTACAGGAATACTCGGCCCAGCTTCTTTTATCTGCTGGCCATTTTCATCCAACATGGCTCGCACCCGACCTGACTGTACCCCGGCAAGCACAATATCGCCCTGGCGCAACGTACCTTGCTGAATCAGCAGTGACGCAACCGCACCGCGTCCTTTATCGAGCCGTGACTCAATCACGATACCCGATGCCGGCACATCGGCGGGGGCAGTCAGCTCCAACAACTCCGACTGCAGCAAGAGCGCGTCTAGCAATTCTTTGACACCCTCGCCGGTATGCGCAGACACAGGAATAAACTGCGTATCGCCGCCCCACTCCTCAGGTATGACCTCTTTCGCTGAAAGCTCGTTTTTCACTCGCTCAGGGTCGGCACCCTCTTTGTCCATCTTGTTGACCGCAACGACAATCGGCACACCAGCTGCCTTTGCGTGCTGAACCGCCTCTTCTGTTTGTGGCATGACACCATCATCAGCCGCCACCACCAAAATAACGATGTCGGTCGATTTGGCACCCCGCGCCCGCATCGCGGTAAAGGCGGCGTGACCAGGGGTGTCGAGGAAAGTGATCATTCCCCGCTCAGTTTTCACGTGGTAAGCACCAATGTGCTGGGTGATCCCGCCGGCTTCGCCGCTGGCAACTCGCGACTCGCGAATATAATCCAGCAGCGACGTTTTACCATGGTCTACGTGACCCATTACGGTGACAACAGGTGCTCTTGGCTCTGGATTACCCCCCTGGTTAGTCAGGGTTTCTTCCAGTCGCTCCTCGACTTCCTCAGCACTTTTGAGGACGACACGATGACCTAACTCTTCCACTACCAGCGTCGCTGTATCTTGGTCTAGCACTTGGTTAATGGTGGCCATCACACCAAGCTTCATGAGCTCTTTGATGACCTCACCGGCCTTGACCGCCATCTGCTGGGCTAAGTCGCCAACCATGATGTTCTCTGGCACATTAACGTCGTAAACAATTTTTTCAGTCGGCTGCGCAAAGCCATGCTGATTAGGCTCGCCCTGTACCTTTTTCCTGCGGCCGCCTCGACGCCTTGCCACACCACCTTCTGCAGCTGCCAAATCGGTAATAGACAGATTGTGGCCTCGCTGCTTACCCCGAGCGCCAGGCACACCGCCGCGCTCTGTGCGACCCCTACCTGACTTTCGTCGTAATTCGTCTCGCTTGGGTGCGTCATCGCTATTTGCTGGCGCCGCATGCAGACGCTTAGGCTTTCTATCAACCTCTTTACTCGCGGGCTGAGTGGCCGCCTCTTGTGCTTGCCGTTCAGCTTCTTCAGCGCGCGCTTTGACCGTTGCGTCTAACTGCAACTGTCTCGCCTGCTCTTCTGCCTTACGACGCGCAGCAGCTCGCTGCCGCAAAACCTCTGGATCTTTCTCGTCTACTGCTGATTCCGTGTCGTCTAACGCAAGCTCCATTTCTGGCTCGACCACCGAAGTTTCAGGCATCTCTGCGCTCGGTTCAGCCGCCACTTCTTCGACTAACTCGGGGACACCGGCTTCATCCGTTGACTCCACTTCTTCGTCGCGCTTGACGTAAGTTCGCTTTTTACGCACTTCAACGTTGACTGTTCGCTTGCCTGCACCGCTAGCTCGCAAAGTGCTCACGGACTTGCGCTTGAGGGTAATTTTCTTAGGCGCGCCCGAACCCTCTCCATGGCTCTTCTTCAGGAAGGCAAGCAGCGTTTGCTTATCCTCCTCTGAGACAGCCTCTTCAGCGGAGGCGTGGGGCAAACCCGCATCCTTCATCTGGGCAAGCAATCGCTCTGCCGATGCGCCCACTGTTTCCGCTAACTGCGATACTGTCACTTGTGCCATATTTTTCTCCCTAACCGCTCAGTTCTTCGAGTGCATGCTCAACCCAACATTCTGTTAGGCGGTTGCCTCTTCCTCCTCAGCGAACCAAGGGGCGCGAGCTGTCATAATCACTTCAGCCGCACGCTCTGCCGTCATATCTTCAATATCTAATAAATCGTCGACGCCTTGCTCAGCGAGATCTTCCATCGTAATGATCCCCCTGCTTGCCAATACAAATGCCAAGTGCCGATCCATACCCTCCATCGTGAGCAAATCCTCAGCAGGCTCATTCGCATCCAGTTGCTCTTCTGATGCAATGGCTTGCGTGAGGAGTGCATCTTTTGCTCTCGCTCGGAGCTCCTCCGAGATTTCCTCGTCGAATCCTTCAATGTTGTTCATTTCTTCTAATGGGACATAGGCGATTTCCTCAAGCGTCGAGAAACCCTCCTCCACCAGCACCGCTGCAATATCCTCGTCGATATCCAACGCGACCATAAAGCGCTCAATCACTTCGCCCGCTTCTGTCTCTTGCTTCTCGATCGCATCATCGACACTCATGACGTTAATAACCCACCCTGTGAGGTCTGATGCCAACCTCACATTTTGCCCGCCACGACCAATAGCTTGTGCCAGATTATCTTCAGCAACCGCGACTTCCATCGTCGAGTTATCCTCATCGACCACTATTGACTCGACTTCTGCCGGAGACATCGCATTGATGACCAGCTGAGCGGGATTATCGTCCCAGAGAATAATATCGACACGCTCGTTATCCAACTCGTTAGAGACCGCTTGAACGCGGGATCCACGCATACCCACACAGGCACCGACAGGATCAATCCGCTGGTCACCGGTCTTCACGGCTATCTTGGCTCTTGAGCCGGGGTCTCTTGCCGCTGCCCTAATCTGGATGACACCCTCCGAAATCTCAGGCACTTCAATTTTAAAAAGCTCAACCAGCATTTCTTGGCAAGATCTCGACAAGATAAGCTGCGGGCCCCGTGATTCCGTATTAATCTCAGTCAGAATGGCACGCACCCGATCATTGATCCGGAAGGTCTCTCTGCCTACTAACTCACCACGAGGCAACAGACCTTCGGCGTTGTTACCCAGGTCGACGATAATATTGTCTCGAGTCACTTTCTTGACGGTGCCTGCCAACATCTCACCTTCTCGACTGCGATACTCATCCGCGATCTGAGCGCGTTCTGCGTCCCTCACCCGTTGCACAATCACTTGCTTGGCAGTCTGCGCGGCAATGCGCCCAAACCCGACGTTTTCGACCGTTTCCTCGTGATAATCACCAATTTGCAGGGATGCACTCACTTCCGCCGCTTCTTCGGTGGTGAATTGCGTTCCCAACAGGGCCATCTCGGTATCGGGCATCACCAACCAGCGACGTGTCGTGACGTAGTCTCCCGACTCTCGATCAATGACCACTTGGATATCGGCCTCCTCGTCGTACCGCTTCGCGGTCGCCGTAGCCAGCGCCAACTCAATCGCCTCAAAGATGATGTCCTCGGACACCCCCTTTTCATTCGAGACTGCCTCAGCCACCATCAAGATTTCTTTACTCATCTCTTCGCTCTCTACTTATTGTCGAGGCCAGTTCATGACCAGCCTGTCGTCACAGTATTACCGCCCTAATGTTTACCCTGACCAAGCTCTAGCCGGGGAAAAGCCCTGGCTCGATCAATCGATCGCCGGGGCAACTCAAACTCATCATCGTCAATCTGTAGGGTGATTGACTCATCATTCATCGCGACCAAAAACCCTTTAAAACGCCGCCTGCCAGCTACCGGCAGCCGAAGTCGAATATCCACCACCTCACCCTCATACGCGGCGTATTGTTCCGGCCGAAACAGCAATCGATCTACGCCGGGAGAAGACACTTCTAACGTATATTCTCCGTTAATCGGGTTCTCAACATCGAGCACCCCACTCACCTGATGGCTCACCTGAGCACAATGATCAACGCTCACCCCATCGTCGGCATCAATATAAATCCGCAATGTGGGCCGCTTACCTGGAGAAACCAATTCGATTCCCCACAACTCAAATCCCATCGATTCTATCGTCGGCTGCAAAAGCTGCATTAAATTCGCTTCCCTCCCCGACATCCTTCTTCCTCCAACCCGCCTCAATCAAGCGGCCACAAAAAAGCCCCAAAAGGGGCTTTCGATGTGACGGTCAGCAAACAACTATCTGCCGTCAAATTGGTAGCGGGGGCCGGATTTGAACCGACGACCTTCGGGTTATGAGCCCGACGAGCTACCAGGCTGCTCCACCCCGCATCAATACTCTCGGTGACCGCCCCCTTTTCAGCATCTTCCAGCTCAAACCCAGATCGATGCAGGCGTCACAGTGGTCCGAAGACCACAAACTGAGGTCGCGGAGTATAGGAATCGTGAGCACTGGCGTCAACTGGAACATTTACCGTAGTCACTGGGCTGACCCGCCGTCGTTGACCCGACCACACCGCCCTAGATGGCCCCGAAGACTTCGCTCTGCGGTCATGGCTCCCATAACACCCGATGATCAACGCAACGTGCCAAAGCTAGCGCCCATTGCAGCCGGCGCCGAATCAGTGCCAACAGCTTCTTTTTTTAAACACGCAGAGGCCTATCGCGGGTCCACCTGTGCCGCAGTCGAGCTGGTAGCGACAATGCGATAGGTCAAAACGAAAAAGGCTTCCCACGGGAAGCCTTTTCGATAATTGGTGCGGAAGGCGGGACTTGAACCCGCACAGCCATAGGCCACTACCCCCTCAAGATAGCGTGTCTACCAATTCCACCACTCCCGCAAATTGTGCTCATCACTCGCCTTCAATAGCGGGTGCGTCGTTCAGAGGCAGATCCCCCTGAGAATCCATCGCCGGCATATCAGTATCTGGCATATCAGACTCAACAGCTTGCGTCATCGGAATCTCGAAACCCAAATCCTCCTCGCTCGCCGTGCGGTTATCGGCAATTACAGCCAAACCAAAACTACTCGCGAAAAAAATTGCCGATAACCAAGCCGTCATTCGGGTCAGGGCATTACCACTGCCGCCACTCCCAAATAAAGTCTGAGACCCGCCTGCGCCAAATGAGGCGCCAATATCTGCCCCCTTGCCCCGTTGCAGCAAAATCAATGCAATCAGTGAGAGTGCAACCAACAGATGAACTATGAGTGTTATTTGTTCCATCAATCGACCCTTTCGAGGCAGAAGGCTAGGGCGCGAGATAATACTGGGCGTAGCCCCACCCCGCAACCCCGCTAATTGGCCTGCCGAATCACCTCAGCGATACCCTCGGCCAACTGCAGATTCTCAGCAGCATCCCTGCCCTCTATCATCACGCGGATCAAAGGTTCAGTGCCAGACGGCCTCAGCACCAGCCGCCCCCTGCCTGCCAGCAATGCCTCTACTCGTGCGCTTTCCGCCAGCGCCGAGGTGCATTGCGTGAGCTCGAAGCCAGCGGCTATGGGCACGTTGATCATGGTTTGTGGGAGCTTGCGCATGCCATTTTTTAAGGTCAACAAGGATTCTCCAGAGCCGATCATAGCTGCCAGCACCTGCAAGGCGGCAATAATGCCATCGCCGGTAGTCGCTAAGTCACCACAAATAATATGACCCGAGGCCTCGCCACCCAATGGCCAGCCTCTTTGTGACATTGCAGCTAAGACATGACGATCGCCCACGCTCGCTCTGACTAGCGAAATTCCGTTCTCTGTTAATGCTTGCTCCATGCCTAAATTCGTCATCTGTGTGCCCACAACCCCTTCAACAACGCCACCACGACGAACGCGATCCATCGCAATAATGAATAACAATTCATCACCGTCAACTAAGCTACCGTCAGCAGCAACACATTGCACACGATCGCCATCACCATCAAAGGCAATGCCCGCATCGGCCTGCTCACTTAGCACTTTTTTCTGCAGCGCCGCCGGTGATGTCGACCCCACGCCTTCATTGATATTGAAACCGTCAGGCTCCGAGCCCAGCGCCACGACCGAGGCACCTAGCTCAGTGAATACTTGCGGCGCGACGTGATAGGTCGCGCCATGCGCACAGTCGATCACCAGTTTCAGTCCGCGTAAGCTCAACGCCGCCGGAAAAGTGTTTTTACAAAATTCAACGTAGCGACCCGGCGCATCTGACAATCGCATCGCTTTGCCCAACTCGGCAGAGGGAACGGTCTCCATGGGTTGCGCTAACTGGTCCTCGATCTGCAATTCCACATCATCCGATAGCTTGCCGCCATCGGCATTAAAGAACTTGATACCGTTGTCACTGTAGGTATTGTGTGACGCGCTGATCACAATGCCTGCAGAGGCTTTTTGGCTACGTGTCAGCATCGCTACTGCCGGCGTTGGCATTGGTCCGAGTAAGGTGACACGGGCTCCTGCCGCTACCAGTCCAGCCTCTAGCGCTGACTCGAACATATAGCCTGATACGCGAGTATCTTTGCCGATTAAGACATGCGTCACGCTATCGGTTTCGCCAAAAACCTTGCCTGCAGCCCAACCGAGCTTGAGCATGAAGTCAGCCGTGATGGGATATTGGCCTACCGCACCTCGAATACCATCGGTGCCAAAAAATTGTTTACTCATTGGTCGATACTCCGAGGCAAGGCGCCCCACATCGCCAAAGCATCGGCCGTGGCGGCGACGTCGTGGACTCGCACTATACTCGCCCCTCTCTCAACTGCTATCAGCGCCAAAGCCACGCTGGCAAATACGCGCTCGTCTGGCGCCCTATCCAACACGCTGGCAATCATTGATTTCCTCGACAGCCCCACCAAGACAGGCTGCTCACCGGCACACAGTTCGCCCAAATGCGCCAAGAGATGAAAATTGTGTTCGGCGGTCTTACCAAACCCGAAGCCGGGATCGAGGATAATGCGCTCCCGCGCAATACCGGCGGCGTCACACGCAGTGAGGCGTTCGTTAAAAAAATGACGGATGCCTGACATCATGTCTGCATAATGAGGGTTTTGCTGCATGGTGTCAGGCTCGCCTTGCATGTGCATAACACAGACAGGTAGCCCTGTAGCAGACGCAGCTTGTAGTGCGCCTGATCGTCGAAAGCCCCTAACATCGTTGAGCAACCCGGCTCCCAGTCGCGCCGACTCGGTCATCACGCTAGGGGTGCTGGTGTCCACCGAGACAAGCACATCAACATGGTGAGTGAGGGCCTCTACGGCACCGAGCACTCGATCCAGTTCTTCCGATTCAGAAACGGGCTTTGCACCGGGTCGAGTCGATTCCCCACCCACATCCAACAGCTTTGCGCCATCCAGCACCATCTGCTCAGCACGTTTAAGCAGTAGATCATGGCTCAGCACAGCCCCTTGATAGAGCGCACCACCATCAGAGAAAGAATCGGGGGTTACGTTGAGCACGCCCATGATATTGGGGCAGGATAGATCTAGGGTACGTGTCCCGCAGGTGATATCTGTGCTCATGAGCGCGTCATCACCAGTGCGGGGATACCATCAGTCAATCAATGCTCAGTCGCCGCACCACCTATGGGACTGGCTGTCGACTCTGCCTCGCCCGCGTCAGGCGGGGTTCCGCGATCATCGCCAGACCAGTCGGTTGGTGGGCTGGGCATCCTGCCCTCCATAATCTCGTCAATCTGCCCTGCGTCAATCGTCTCGTACTGCATTAAGGCGTCGGCCATCAGATCCAGCTTGTCGCGATTATCTTCCAACAGCTGATGCGCTTGTGCATAGCACTCATCAATGATGCTACGCACCTCCCGATCGATCGCCAAAGCGGTCTCATCCGACATTGCCTTCGCGGGCTGCCCAGCACTCCTGCCAAGGAAGACTTCTTCGCCGCCCTCATCATAAAGCAGTGGTCCCATTGCCTCAGACAGGCCCCACTTTGTCACCATATTGCGAGCCACTTCGGTAGCGCGCTGGATATCGTTAGACGCCCCGGTGGTGATGCCGTCTTTGCCCAGCGTCATTTCCTCAGCGACACGGCCACCAAACAAGCTCGTAATCTGCGAAATGATATGGCGGCGACTGTGGCTATAGCGGTCTTCCTCTGGCAGGAACATCGTCACACCGAGCGCCCTGCCTCTTGGGATAATCGATACCTTATAAACTGGGTCGTGCTCGGGCATCAGCCTGCCGACAATGGCATGTCCTGCCTCGTGAAAGGCGGTATTGCGCTTTTCAGATTCAGACATCACCATCGATCGACGCTCGGCGCCCATCATGATCTTGTCCTTAGCCAGCTCAAACTGATTCATATCCACCAGCCGCAGCCCGCCGCGAGCGGCGAACAGCGCCGCCTCGTTGACTAAATTAGCAAGATCAGCTCCCGAAAATCCGGGGGTGCCGCGGGCAATCTTGGAGGAATCCACATCCTCAGACAACGGCACCTTGCGCATGTGTACTTTTAGTATTTGCTCTCTGCCGCGAATATCGGGTAACCCGACCACCACCTGCCGATCAAAGCGACCTGGTCGCAACAGCGCGGGGTCGAGCACGTCTGGCCGGTTGGTCGCCGCAATGACGATCACACCATCGTTCATTTCAAAGCCATCCATCTCAACCAAGAGCTGGTTCAGCGTTTGTTCACGCTCGTCGTGACCACCCCCTAAACCCGCGCCGCGATGGCGTCCAACAGCATCTATCTCGTCAATAAAAATAATGCAGGGCGCCTGCTTCTTGGCTTGCTCAAACATATCGCGAACACGGGAAGCTCCCACACCCACAAACATCTCTACAAAATCGGAGCCGGAAATCGAGAAAAAAGGGACCTTAGCCTCGCCAGCAATGGCCTTGGCCAGCAAGGTCTTACCCGTTCCCGGTTGACCCACCATCAAAACGCCGCGCGGAATCCTGCCACCTAGCTTCTGAAATCGCCCAGGATCGCGCAGAAATTCTACCAGTTCTTGCACGTCTTCCTTAGCCTCTTCAACGCCTGCTACGTCAGCAAAGGTCGTGGTAATTTGGTCCTCTCCAAGCAGTTTTGCCTTGCTTTTACCAAAACTCATCGGGCCGCCGCGTCCCCCTGCACCGCCTTGCATCTGACGCATAAAGAACATGAAAACAGCAATGATCAATAAAATAGGAAAGCTAGCGATGAGCAACTGGGTCCAAACGGATTGCTGCTCAGGCTTTTTGCCTTCGACCGTAATATTGTGGGACAACAGATCATCCATGAGCTTGGGGTCTTCAACCATCGGCCGGACGGTCTCAAAACTGGACCCATCTTTGCGTTGAGCACTAATGGTTAGTCCATCCACGACCACCTTCGATAGCCGATCTGACTGGACTTCGCTGATAAAGGCAGAGTAACCGACCTGTTCCGTACTGGTGCGCAGGTTGAAGTTATTAAACACCGAAAGTAACACTGCAGCGATCAACAGCCACAACAACAAATTCTTAGCCATATTGTTCACAACTCTTCCTCTCGGTCTAAAGCCTGCGATGATCGCATTGGCCCGATAGTATAGCGCCTCTCAGGGAAACCCCTAACAACGCCGCTTAATCGCCCATTCTATGGGTTATTGGGTCCAAAAGACCCGTTTTCAAGTCACCCCGCTTACACCGGGCTTTTTCCGTACCGCGCTGCAGTGCCTGCCCGATAGCATCGGCCTACACAGCATTGCCGGTTTGCTGACCGGGTAGCGCGGCTTCGCTGCCCTTAGCTGATGGCGACTTGAAGCCGGTCGCCACAATATACACCTCTCGAGACCGCGGGCGTGACGCACTGGGCTTACGAGTGACTACGCGCTCAAAGTGACTACGGATCTCGCGATGCCATACGTCAAACCCCTCGCCCTGAAAAACCTTTGTGACAAAAGCCCCCCCCGAAGAGAGCGTTGCTATCGCTAATGCTGTCGCCAACTCAACCAAATACATCGCCCGAGGCTGATCGACTTCTGGCAAACCACTCATGTTAGGTGCTAAATCCGAGAGCACCACGTCGAGCCGATTTCCTGCGAGCGCCGCCACTATCTGTTCATAGGTGTCTTCTTCAGTAAAGTCACCCTGAATAAACGTGACATCGGCTAATTGATCCATCAGCAAAATATCGCTCGCTATCACGCGTCCTCGAGCCCCTACCACCTGGCCGGCCACTTGAGACCACCCACCAGGTGCACTGCCGAGATCGAGTACGAACATACCCGGTCGTATTATGTGGTCGCGTTGATTAATTTCCATCAACTTGTAGACCGCACGAGACCGATAGCCTTCTTTTTGCGCCTGCTGAACATAGATGTCGTCGTGATGCTCTTTCAGCCAGGCTCGACTTGAAGATTTCTTTTTCGCCACACCTACCTCTTCCCGGTCAACAATCAAACCCTGCAAGGGGTTACACTAGCGCATAACCAGAGTCTATAGCGACATTCTGCCGCGCAGGTAAAGATCATGCCCTCCAGCAAAGAACTTCGACAATTTAGAGCGCAGGCCCATGCACTCCGCCCGATTGTCACCGTGGCCAGTAAAGGCCTGTCTCCCTCGGTATTGGAAGAGGTTAACCGTGCGCTCACTGACCATGAATTAATCAAGGTCAAGGTATCGGTGGGCGAACGAAGTCAGCGTGAAATCGTGATTGCTGCTTTATGCGAGCAAAGTGGTGCGCACCTGGTGCAGCGGATCGGTAACATCGCCACACTTATTCGACACAATCCCTCAGCCGACCCGCGCAAGTCCAACCTCCAGAGAAGCCGCTAAAGGCGCTGCTAAAATAGTGAAACTGGCTGACACGTAACCCACGTTGCCAGCGCGGCTAAGAGAAACCCGCTAGGTCAATACTGCGTCGATGCTTTGTCAGCATATTGCTCGTGTTGGCGACAACCGTAATGGGCGATCGTGACGGCGACACGCGCGGATCACCCAAGCGAAATCCACATTCTTGCGGCCGGCCTTTGTAACGATCAGGCAGCGCTGGCTCGAACCCGATTAACAATCCTAACGTGTGCAGGGCAAGCGCCCAAAAGGGTAACTGTATTGGAGACCGCCACTGCGCAGTACCCCCCGAATAAACAGAGGACTGCACGCTTAGTCACCATCATTTTTACGTAGCCGAAAGATGCGCCACCGTATCGATCTCAAATATAACATCGCCAGCTGGCGCCTTTACGACCACCTCATCACCTTCCATTTTGCCCACCATCGCACGTGCGATCGGCGAGTTGACTGAAATCAGATTGGCCTTAGCGTCTGCTTCGTCCTCTCCCACAATGCGATACGTGACGCTGCGGTCATCGCTCACATCGATCAAGGTCACCGTCGCGCCAAAAATGACTTTTCCCGACGCAGGTATGGTCGTGATATCAATAATCTGAGCATGTGAGAGCTTGTGCTCGAGTTCCTGAATCCGCCCCTCGGCGAAGCTCTGCTGCTCACGAGCAGCATGGTATTCAGCGTTTTCTTTCAGATCACCATGCTCTCGTGCATCCGCAATAGCCTGAGTGATCCGTGGGCGATCTATCTTTTTGAGTCGCTCCAGTTCATCTCGCAGGGCTTGCTCGCCCTGCACGGTCATCGGTACCCGATTCATACAACTCTGCTCTCGTGAATACTGTCATGTAAGTCTTGTAACCGCCGAACCGTAATATCCGTCTCTTGCTCTAATGCCATACACACAGCCTCGGCAGCCGCTAATGTTGTAGTGTAAAACACGTTGTGCTGCTCGGCACTTGCCCGGATAGAAGCTGAATCCATAATAGCGCGGCGGCCTTCTGTGGTATTGATAATAATCGCTGCTTCATCATTTTTAATCAGATCAACAATATGGGGGCGCCCCTCTGCCACTTTATTGACCATTCGCACCGTCAAGCCAGCATCGGTCAGGGCGTTTGCGGTCCCGCCGGTTGCCGCCAGCGTAAAACCGCGCGCTACCAGCCGCCGAGCCACCTCCACGGCAGCCGCTTTATCAACATCGCGCACGCTGATCAAGCACAAACCAGAGGTGGGCGGCTCATCTCCCGCGCCCAACTGCGCGCGGGCAAACGCTGCTGCAAAGGTATCCCCTGTGCCCATGACCTCACCGGTCGATTTCATTTCAGGCCCCAGTATGGGGTCAGTACCGGGAAATTTATTAAAAGGGAGTACGGCCTCCTTAACACTAAAATAGGGCGGGACGATTTCGCGCGTCACGCCTTGGCTGACCAAGCTTTGACCTGCCATACAGCGGGCGGCCACCTTCGCGAGGGAGAGTCCAACCGCTTTCGAGACAAACGGCACGGTGCGAGACGCGCGAGGATTGACCTCGATGACAAAGATCTCGTCATCTTGCCACGCGAGTTGCACGTTCATGAGTCCACATACGCCGAGCTCCAAGGCCATCTTGCGCACCACATCACGCATCGCTTCCTGTACGTCAGCGGGCAGACTATAGGGTGGCAAAGAACACGCGGAGTCTCCCGAATGCACCCCAGCCTGCTCGATATGTTGCATGATCGCACCAATCACGACCTGTTCCCCGTCGCTTACCGCATCGATATCGACCTCAATAGCGGCGCTCAAGAAACGATCGAGTAATACCGGTGAATCCTCAGAGACGCGCACTGCATCCGTCATGTAGCGCAGGAGATCCTCCTCGCGATAGACAATTTCCATCGCACGACCACCCAGGACGTAAGACGGCCGAACCACCAATGGGTAGCCAATTGCAGACGCCGCCTTAACAGCCTGCTCGACGCTGCGAACTGTCGTATTAGCGGGCTGTCGCAACGACAATCCCTCAATCATTTTTTGAAACCGCTCTCGATCCTCAGCGCGATCGATTTGATCTGGTGTCGTACCGATGATCGGCACGCCTGCCGCCTCGAGCGCCCGAGCCAACTTAAGCGGCGTCTGGCCACCAAACTGAACAATGACGCCGGTCGGCTGCTCTAACGCCACAATCTCGAGAACATCTTCAAGTGTCACTGGCTCAAAATACAGTCGGTCCGACGTGTCATAATCTGTGGAGACTGTCTCAGGGTTGCAGTTGACCATCACCGTCTCGTAGCCATCCTCTCGCATCGCAAGTACGGCATGAACGCAGCAATAATCAAACTCGATGCCCTGACCGATGCGATTGGGCCCGCCCCCTAGCACCAGTATTTTCTTTCGATCGCTGGGAGCCGCCTCACACTCTTCCTCATAGGTGGAGTACATGTAAGCGGTCGAGGAGGAGAACTCAGCAGCGCAGGTATCAACACGTTTGTACACCGGCCTAATGTGCAATGACCAGCGATGTGCTCTGACTGCCGACTCCTGCGCAGACACCAGGTCAGCAATCCGCTGATCCGAAAACCCGCGGCGCTTAAGTGCCCACATCATCTGATAGTCAATGGCCTCTATCGATAGGCCTTGCAGACGAGACTCCCATTGCACGATATCGTCGATTTGCACCAGGAACCAAGGGTCGATACCTGAGTAGCCATAGATTTCCTCGAGTTGGAAGCCGGCGCGAAACGCGTCGGCCACGTACCAGATGCGATCCGCCCCGGGGTTAGTGAGGCGATCCACCAGCTCTGACCGGCTATCTTCATCGACCACCTGCATCTGCGGCTCAAAGCCAGCAGACCCCACCTCTAAACCGCGCAACGCTTTTTGCAACGATTCCTGAAACGTACGACCAATTGCCATTACCTCGCCGACTGACTTCATCTGAGTCGTCAGTCGAGGATCAGCCGTGGCGAATTTTTCGAAGGCAAAGCGCGGGATCTTGGTCACCACGTAATCGAGCGCGGGCTCAAAAGAAGCGGGAGTCGCCCCTCCAGTAATATCGTTTTTGAGTTCATCGAGTGAGTAACCCACCGCGAGCTTGGCCGCCACCTTGGCAATTGGAAAGCCAGTCGCTTTTGACGCCAATGCGGAGGAACGCGACACTCTAGGATTCATCTCAATCACAACGAGACGCCCCGTATCAGGGCACTGGCCAAACTGAACATTTGACCCACCTGTCTCGACGCCAATCTCACGCAACACCGCCAGCGAGGCGTCGCGCATAATTTGATATTCCTTATCGGTCAGCGTCTGAGCTGGCGCGACCGTAATAGAATCGCCAGTGTGCACGCCCATCGCATCAAAATTTTCGATGGCACAGACGATGATGCAGTTATCGTTTTTATCCCGCACCACTTCCATTTCGTATTCTTTCCATCCAATGAGTGATTCATCAATCAGCAACTCATTGGTCGGAGACAGCTCCAAGCCACGAAGACAGATCTCTTCAAATTCATCTCGGTTATAGGCAATACCGCCGCCCGATCCGCCCATCGTAAAGGAGGGCCGGATAATGCAAGGGAAGCCAATGTCCTCCAACACCC
>JBDQJL010000021.1:25964-30332 GCA_040263855.1 Luminiphilus sp.
CGTGTGCCTCATCCATGCTGTGGGCAATGCCTGCCCGCGGTGTTGCCAATCCAATAGCGCGCATGGCCCGATCAAACTTTTCGCGATCTTCCGCTTTGTCGATCGCTTCTTTGGTCGCGCCAATCATTTCGACGCCAAATTTGTCGAGTACACCCTCAGACGCCAATCTGAGCGCACAGTTGAGTGCCGTTTGCCCGCCCATCGTGGGCAGTAACGCATCGGGACGCTCTCGTTCAATAATACGCGCAACCGTCTGCCACTCTACCGGCTCAATGTAAGTTGCATCGGCCATCGAGGGGTCGGTCATGATCGTCGCGGGATTGGAGTTCACTAAAATGACCCGATACCCCTCCTCTCGGAGAGCCTTACAGGCTTGCGCACCGGAGTAGTCAAACTCGCAGGCCTGACCAATCACAATGGGACCAGCGCCTAAAATTAGCACGCTCTTTATATCGGACCGACGTGGCATGTTCTAGCGATCTCCCTTCATTGCCGCCCAGCCTCCATCGCCGCGATAAACGGACGAAATAAGTTCGCTGCATCATGTGGACCGGGGCTCGCTTCAGGGTGGCCCTGAAAGCTATAAGCCGGCACATCTGTTCGGGCTATGCCCTGCAACGTGCCATCAAAGAGGGAGCGATGAGTGACACGCAAGGACGCGGGCAAGTCTGCCTCAGACACAGTGAAACCATGATTTTGGCTGGTGACCATGACCGTGCCATCAGCCAGATTCTGTACCGGGTGGTTGGCCCCGTGATGACCAAATTTCATTTTTTCGGTCATCGCACCACTCGCTAACGCAAGAATTTGATGCCCAAGACAAATACCAAATACTGGTATCTGATGCTCCATTAGGGCCTGTGCAAGGTCGATCGCATAGCGACAAGGCTCAGGATCACCGGGGCCATTGGATAGAAAAACGCCGTCCGGCGCATGTGCCATGACCTCCGCGTAGGTCGACTGCGCAGGCAGCACAGTGACGCGACAGCCCAAGTCCACCAAGATGCGTAAAATGTTGCGCTTCACACCAAAGTCTAAAGCCACCACAGACAAAGACGCCTCGGTCAACCGGCGTGAATCAGCCGCCGTGGTGCCGAGTTGCCATGACCCCTCGGTCCACTCATAAGCCGATGCCGTCGTCACCTCTTTCGCCAAGTCCATGCCTTTCAACCCGGAAAAGGCGCGCGCACGCCGCAATGCCTCGTCCTCGTCGATGGCAGGCCCCGTCATAACACAACCACTCTGAGCACCTCCGTCGCGGAGAATGCGGGTGAGCTTACGCGTATCGATATCAGCGATGGCCACGGTATTATGCTCGGTCAAATAATCGCTCAAGTTCTGCTCGGAACGAAAATTTGACGCTAACAACGGGAGGTCGCGCACGATCAAACCCGCCGCTTGAATCCGACTGGACTCTTCGTCCTCACGAGTCGTACCCGTATTGCCGATATGGGGGTAGGTTAGCGTCACGATCTGGCGACAGTACGAGGGATCCGTCAAAATCTCCTGATAACCAGTCATGGCGGTGTTGAAGACCACCTCACCCACGGTGGTACCCGAAGCGCCAATAGACAGGCCGCGAAAGAGCGTGCCATCTTCCAAGGCGAGGACAGCTGGTAGAGACAAACGGACCTCCCAGTCGTAGTGGCCTAACGCATATTTCAGATGCAAAATTAGGCCGGAGCAATTCACTCCTTGGTCGCAAAAAGCGGACGTTGAGCGCGTGTTGGGTCAGATAATAACCCCGCGCGGGCTGGGAGGGCAGTCTACGGGAAACGACTGGCAGTGTCTATTTTTTGACGACACTGACCCCATATTCCGATGTCCGTTACACTGTCGCGCTGTCCAGTAGGGAGAGCAGTCAATGGCACTCATCGATCACTATTTTGCGGGCAAGACGTTTGCCATCACCGGCGCCGGTGATGGTATTGGCCGAGCTCTCGCCATCAGGCTCAATCGCGCGGCTTGCCAGCTCTGGCTCTGTGATATCGATCCAGAGCGACTGGCAGAGACCTGTGCATTACTGGATCACGATCGCGCCTCCGTGGCGTCGCAGATTGTCGACTGCGGCAATCGCGATGCCGTATTCAACTGGGCCCGCGATATCGCCGAACAGACGACAAGTCTTGACGGCTTAATCAACAACGCGGGTGTGGGATACGGAGCCCGTTTCGCGGACTCTACCGAAGACAATTTTAGGTGGCTAATGGATATTAACTTTTGGGGTGTGGTCAACGGCACGCGCGCCCTACTGCCACTCTTAACGCAAGCGCCACGCGGCCACCTCGTTAACGTATCCTCCATTTTTGGCATGGTCGGGATTCCCACTCAAAGCGCCTATAACGCTGCAAAATTTGCCGTTCGTGGTTTTAGCGAGGCACTTCAGGCCGAGTACTTAGGCACAACCCTCGCGGTGAGTTGCGTGCACCCGGGGGGTATCCGCACTAACATCGCCCGGTCAGCGCGCACCGATGGAGCAGCTGGTGTCGCCAACGCCGATCAACGCGATGAACAGTTCCAGCAGTTTGCACGCACCACACCAGAGCGCGCAGCAGAGATCATTCTCAAGGGCACCGCTCGCGGCAAACGGCGTATTCTAGTCGGTTGGGATGCTTGGTTGATCCAGCAATTTATCAAGCTATTTCCCACCAGCTACCATTGGGTGACCGCGCGAATGGCGAAAGAGACTCAATGACTGAATCATCAGCCGCGTACTCGCTTGCAGGAACCGATAAGCTAGCCCGTAAACCGCTATTACTCTTATTTATGGGCTTGTTTGCCACGGCGCTCGGGCAGGCTTTTGTCTTTGCGATCATGCCGCCACTTGGCCGCTCAGTCGGCCTCGATGAAGTCCGCATAACGGCCATTATTTCGACTTCTGCGCTGGTATTCACACTCATTGCGCCGTTTTGGGGGCGTTTTTCCGACAAGATTGGGCGCAAGCCCATCATTATTATCGGCCTGCTGGGCTATTGCGTTGGATCCCTGGCGTTTGCCGCCTTGTTCGCAGCAGCGGGATCTGGCTGGATTACGGGCACTGGCCTGTTCCTCACTGCGCTGGTGATCCGATCGTTACAAGCGGCAACCATGTCCGCCACCAACCCGGGCTGTATGGCTTATGCCGCCGATCACACCGTGGCGCAATACCGCACTCGCACATTGGCCCGACTGTCTAGCGCCAACAGCCTCGGCATGATCATGGGGCCGGTACTGGCTGGACTGGTAGCGGGGTTTGGGCTACTCGCGCCGTTAGTGGTCGCCTCTTTTTTGTCGGGCATCGCCGCCATTGTTGTCGCATTGGGACTCTCCAGAGGCGTGCCGCCTCGGGCGCCACAAAATCAGCCCAAGCGCATCGGTTATTTTGATGCCCGAGTCAGAATGTATTTGATCTCGGCCATCGGCGCTTTCACCGGCTTTGCCATGGTGCAGCAAACGCTCGCCTTCAGATTACAAGATACGTTAGCACTCACGGGCACCGAAACGGCTCGATACACAGGCTTAGCGATGATGGCCTCGGCCGCCTGCTCCTTGTTCATGCAAATGCTGATCGCTCAGCGCTTCAGCGGTCCCCCGGTGCAATTGGTGCGCTGGGGCGCTGGACTCCTGGCGATCGGCACCATCGCCATCAGTGCGCTGGACAGCTGGACCGCGATCCTTAGCTGTATGGCACTCATCGGTGCCGGTTTGGGATTGCTCTTACCGGCGGTTGCTGCAGGCGCCTCTTTGGCGGTGGGTCCAGAAGAACAAGGCGGTGTGTCGGGGTTGGTCAGCGCATGTCCGGCAGCAGGTTTCGTCCTTGGTCCTATCAGTGGTGGGTTTCTCTACCAACAAAATGGCCCAGCAGCTGCCTGGGGCGCGGCCCTCATTCTGGTTGTAGTGTTCTTATCCACGCTACGACCCATGCGCCACTGAAATCAGCGTGATCCCCCGGGCTTATCCAAAGCTTGGATAGCGGAGCGAATCTCCGCGGGGATGTCAGCGGACAACCCCGAAGCTCTCTCGACAAAAGCGTGGGTAAATTGACCGGTGACACAACTCTGTTGCGCCTGCGGCGCAAAGACGCCCAGCGCCCAAGTTACTGACTTGGTGCCTAAACGATCGACACGAAGACCAATGCTCAATGTCGTGGGATAGCTGACCGGCGTGAAATAATTGGCGCTCGATTGAACCACGTACCCCACGACCGCGTCGGCCCCGGGACGCATTGCGCCCTCTTCAATCAGAAACCGATTCACCACCGTATCAAAATAAGCGTAATAGGCGACATTGTTGATATGGCCATAGACGTCGTTATCTGCCCAACGTGATTCTAAGGCGTAAAACAGCGCAAAGTCAGCCCTCGTTGCGGGCGCAGCTCGCTCTGTCACG
>JBDQJL010000021.1:30342-30578 GCA_040263855.1 Luminiphilus sp.
GCCAGCATGGGCAAATCTTGTTCGGGCACCTTGGCGTCGCAGAGGCTCTGTGGCAAACCGGCATCCGCAATCAATTGCTCGAACCAGACGACAAATCCCTCCACCCCCGGCCCAACAGGCTGAGGTAGTAGCGTGGCCAAATCTAAGTACAGCGCCTCACACGCTGGCGCATTAAATCGCAACACCGCAGGCAGCATCAGTGCATTACTGAGACCATGGGGCATGTGATAGTGACC
>JBDQJL010000022.1:0-29941 GCA_040263855.1 Luminiphilus sp.
GCCACAGTATCCTGAGGCCTCATGCGGCTGCTCAAAACCTCAGCGACTCTTTGCAGAATGCGGTCACCCATGTCATGTCCATGGTGATCATTAATCAACTTGAAGTGATCGATATCGATCATCATGATCGCGTATCGACGATGCCCCGCCGCAAATACCTGCAGCCTGCGCTCTGCAACGCGACGATTCGCACTACCCGTTAAGGTATCGGTATTCGCCGCTTCATGAAGACGCTCAACACGCTCAGTGGTGCGCCGCAATTCAGCACGCTCACCAGCCCAAATACTCAGTAACCACGCGAATAAACTGTAAGTACAGGCCACCATAAGCCCCAATCGCCAATCATTGAGATACGCATCGGACAGCGCTTCACGGCGACTGCCAATAACAGCGATCACGCCCAATATAGTGCCCGTGGTCACGCCAATAGCAAGACTGTAATGCGCCCACAGCAGTGTCGTCACCGTCACCAATATGGGGATAACAAGTAGGCCCAGCAGAATCCCTATCATGGCATCAGCAGGGGGCGCTACGAACCAGGATAAGGACCACCGCAGGATTAACAGCGCCAAAATGGCCAACGCAACGCAGCGGTGCCAGAAAATATTCATCCTCGGCCACATCAATAAAAAAAACGATAAGGCCACAAACCACAGTGACGCTAGCGCATTCGACAGCGGCGAACCCAAACCGAGTAGGGCAGAGGCCAGTGTGGCACCGGCTAACGCCCAAGCAAATACAATCAGTATGCGCAACATACGTGAGGCAGATTGCTGGTCGAACTGCGCGAGACTCGCCGCGGCGGGCGCTGCTTTGTCAGGGTCGGCCGCTATTGCCAATTGCGCCCGGTCGGTGGACGTTTCGTTACGCTCCATGTCTGCGCCAGAAAAAGGTTAAGTCAGGTTTGCGGGTGATCTGGGTTAACCCGTAGGCACGTCATGAAACGGAATGCCCTTATCCAATCGGGGCTCCTGCGGTAAACCCAGTACCCGCTCGGCAATGATATTGGCCATGATCTCGTCGGTACCACCGGCAATCCGCATTCCCGGTGCCCCCATGTAGGCACGCTGAATAATGCCCGCTTTCACGGCTAGTGCTTCATCGGTAATAGCGCCGCTGGCCCCCAACAAATCTATTAGGAAGGAGGCCATTGCCTGCATCTTGGGTGCACCCACCAACTTACCGATCGAATTTTCAGGGCCGGGAAGGGCGCCTCGAGACAATGCGGTTAAAGAGCGATAGCCCGTGTATTTCAGCCCTGCTTCCTGAACATACCAATCGGCTATCCGCGCACGTACCGCGGCATTATCAATGGCGGGCTGCCCATCAAGGTCAACCTCTTGCGCGATAGCAATGGCTAAATCAACATCCATCTTGCCAATACCACCGCCGATCGCTGCGCGCTCGTTCATCAGCGTTGTTAAAGCAACCTGCCATCCCTGTCCCACTTCACCGAGGCGCTGTCGATCGGATACCCGAACATCGGTGAAGTACACCTCATTAAAGTCCGCATCCCCCGTCAGCTGTTTAATCGGTTTGATCTCAACACCGGGCGCTTTCATATCGATATAAAAGTAACTAAGCCCTTTGTGCTTGGGCAGCGTTGGGTCAGTGCGAACAACAATGACGCCGTAGTCGGCGTAATGCGCACCAGAGGTCCAAATTTTCTGGCCGTTGATTATCCAATCATCACCGTCGGGCTCAGCACGCGTTCGCAGTGCCGCCAAATCGGAACCCCCGGCGGGTTCGGAAAATAACTGACACCACACCTCCTCACCGCTGGCCAGTGGCGGTAAATAACGCGCCTTATCGTCTGCGGTCGCCCAGGCCATGAGCGTCGGTGCAATCATGCCCTGCCCAATCAGAAAAAAATTGGTAGGCAGTTCATAGTGTGCCTCTTCTTGGCGCCAGATCACCTCCTCAATGGGAGAAGCGCCGCGGCCTCCGAATTCGGGAGCCCATCCAAGGCAAGCCCAGCCATCATCATATTTGCGCTTCTGCCAGCGCTTCGCCTGCTCTAAAGGCGTCAGTGCCCAAAATGCGTCATCGGTGGGCACATTATTGTTTAGCCATGTTACCGCTTCGTCACGAAAGCGGGCCTCTGCTGGGGTATCGTTGAAATCCATTCTCTCTACCTCACGCTGCAACAGCGGGTTTATGCGTCAAGCCAAAAACCAGCCTGTCTTGCCAGACCGCTTCGCTACCGATGACCAAACTTAACAATTTGGCCCGCCGGTAGTAAAAGTGGCAGTCAAATTCCCAGGTAAAACCCATCCCACCATGCGTTTGTATGTTCTCTTCTGCCGCAAAAGCGGCCGCTTGGATGCCCGCTACGCGAGCGGTCGCGGCGGCCAGGGGGAGATCTGAACTCTTCTCGGCCAACGCCCAGACACCATAGTAGGCATTGCTGCGCGCTAGCGTATTTTTCACGTACATTGCCGCCAATTTGTGCTTGATGGCCTGATACGAACCAATCGCCCTACCAAACGCAAATCGCTGAAGCGCATAGTCTCGCGCTTGTATCAGCGCCGATTCGGCGACACCTAGTTGCTCCCAAGCAAACATCACCGCGGCACCATCGATCAAGCGCTCCCATGCACTTGGTTCAATCGCGCAGTGACCAAGTACCTCTGCCTGCGCATTGTCGAATGTCAGAGTGCTGTGGCCTCGACTGCCATCGAGCGTCATGACGCTTTGCTGCTGCACGCCTGCTTGATCCGTTGCAACAAGGCAAGCCTCCAAACCCGCTTCTGATCGCGCTAGCACAATGACCACATCGGCCACGCCGGCGTCGGGTACCGGAGATTTAACCCCGCTGACACTGTCGCCCTGCCGTCGCGTTGCTAGCTGTTCTAATGTCAACGCGCCAGGACGCTCCCACATCGCAACTGTGCCGACACACTCACCACTGGCAAGTTTTGGGAGCCACTCTGATTTCTGACCTTCAGAACCAAACGCCAAAATTGCCTCGCTGGCGAGATAAACAGAACTACTAAAAGGAAGTGGTGCAACACAGCGGCCCATTTCCTCCGCGAGAATCGCCAATTCGTAATGACTGAGGCCTAATCCACCATAGGCCTCAGGAATTACCGTGGCAGTCCAGCCCATGTCCGCCACACGCTGCCACAGCGCCTGATCCCATTCGTTCTCGCTGTCTAAGACCGCCCTAACAGTATTGGTAGGACAGAACTCCGCAAGAAATGCCCGCGCTTGATCGCGTAGCAGATGTTGCTCTTCTGAAAACTCGAAATTCATTGCACCGGCGCCTGAAAAAAATGATGGCTTTAGGGTAGCAGAACTCTTACCGATCGCTTAGCCAGCTGACAATGAGTCGGATTGAGGCCCATTAGATTGCGTTGGCCATATCACGCCGCCAGCAGCAACTGTGGTGCCTGGTCGCGTAAACGTTGATAACGGATGGGGGACTGGAACCCTAGTTCGTCTCTGACAGCACTCAACGGCTGCGGTAACTTCTCTTCCCAATCAATTGCCGGCATCCATTGCGCCTGGCGCGCTATCGCTGCGCCCTCGCGGGTCAGCGTCCTGATATCGAACTGCGGCACTTGGCGCAGATATTGTAACGTCGCGATCCACACAATAAAGCGGATACCCCGATTCGGGTTTTGGGTCATCATGAAAGATAACAGGCTCACTTCACCCACCGGATCCCTGCCGTAACCGGTCATCACGTGCTGCAAATCATGGATATCCCGCAGACGATCAGCCAGCCAAACCTCGTCGTTGGAAAGTCCGAGATAAGCCTCGGAGCGAGAGACCGCGTCGCTGGATGAAATCAATCCATCAGCCGATAAATTTTCGCCGTGTACAAAATCATAATACGTTCTGCCTACGCTGCCTGCCGGTAGACTCAATAACCATGCACGATCATTCAGCTTGGTGACAATATCGGGTTTCTTTTGCAACAACTTGCGACCGGCCTCACTAGCGGAGAGGCGCTTGGTGGCCTTACTCAGACTATCGCCCTTCAGCGCTTCGATAATGTTGAACACCTGCGTCGTATCATCAGGGTCTGCCAGCAATCTGCGCATGGCACGCCAAGCGACAATGGGTTTCACTCGGCGGCGCATCAAGGCTGTCGTCCACTTTTTCATCACCACTCCTTGTGGTTGTCTGTCGCAATGGTGCTGGTTGTCGCACTGATGGCTGTCTGTCGCAACAGGCGCAACTCACCGGCAACATCGGGCGCAGAGGGCGCCCAACCGATATAGTGTGACTTCCAGTCACAGTCCACCGAGCGCTAAGCAGTGCAGCCGATGGGCCTCATCATGAATTAACCAAGACGCTCTAACAATCCAGTCTGCGATCTTTCCAATAAACACTGTCGCGATTCAATCTGGCCATTCGGCGTTTTTTAACATACCACGACTAACTCTTGGCCGGCCGACAGCCGCAGTTTTTGCGGTTTTTACGTTTGGTGCTGCGAGCAGCCACGGTGTAGAGTCTTAGCCGTATACGGTCCTTAAAGGCACAAAGGCAGGCATCAAGTGGCAATTGTAAAACTATTACAGGATATTGCTGATTCTGACGACGGTCCACAAATCTGTGCGCTGTTCGACTTTGATGGCACCATTATTTCAGGATATTCAGCCAGCGCTTTTCTCAAGGACCAGATTGTACGAGGAGAACTCTCTCCCGCAGACTTGGCGCAATTAACACAAGCAGCTACCCGTTTTGGTCTAGGGTCACTGGGTTTCTCTGCCTTTATGGCAGTCCATGCCCAATACCTAGCGGGTCGCCCTGAGGCAGACTATATTGCCAACAGCGAGCGCCTCTTTCGCAGAGCGATTGCTCGATTAATTTATCCCGAAGCGCGCCAACTGATCGAAGCGCACCGCGCTAAAGGCCACAGCATTGCCATTGTCAGCTCTGCCACCCCCTACCAAGTTCGCCCCGCAGCCAAAGATTTAAACATAGACAATGTCTACACCTCAGACCTTGAGGTCATCGATGGCCACTTCACTGGCAGGGTGGTCCAACCTACCTGTTTTGGCGATGGCAAGGTGCTGGCTGCCGAGACATTTACGGAGGCCAACCAGAGCTCGCTGGCCGAGTGTTTTTTTTACAGCGACAGTACCGATGACATCGAACTATTAGAAGCAGTCGGACATCCCGTCGTACTCAACGGGAGTCGCCAACTCCGTGTCATTGGGAGAGAGCAGGGCTGGGCAGCCGCTCATTTCACCAGTCGAGGTAGCGCTTCCGGCGGGCAGATTCTTCGTTCACTCGCCGCGACTGGCTCATTAGTGGGGAGTTTTTTATTAGGCCTCCCGCTCTACGCGCTCAGCGGTTCGCGCCGGGACTCAATTAATTTCTCCATCTCTCTCTTCGCCGAGACAGCGAGCGCCTTGATTGGCCTAGATCTCGATGTTCGCGGTAGAGAACACTTATGGAACCATCGGCCAGCCATCTTCATGTTTAACCACCAAAGTAATGCCGACATGTTAATCATGGCGAGCTTGGTCCGCCGGGATATTGTGGGCGTCGGCAAACGGGAACTCAAAAACATCCCCTTCATTGGTCCGCTGATGGGCGCGGCGGGGGTCGTTTTCATCGACCGCAGCGATCGAACCGCCGCTATTGAAACAATGAAACCATTAGTCCACGCCTTGCAGGAAGAACGGAAGAGTCTGGTGATTGCACCAGAGGGAACGCGCGCCCCCACGAGAAAATTAGGCGCTTTTAAAAAAGGCGGCTTCCATATGGCGATGCAGGCCGGGGTCCCCATCGTGCCGGTGGTGATTCACAACTCCCACGACATTTCGCCCAAGGGTGATCGCATCTTTCGTAGCGGTACGGTGCATGTCGATGTACTACCCCCGATTGACACTACAGACTGGACCGCCGAAACACTGCAGGCGCATGTAACAGACGTTCGCAATGTATTCCTGCGCGCGCTAGCGCAACCCGAGTTGTCGGTTGAGGAAACTGTCGCGCTTCACGACCACACGCCTGAGGACTTAAAGCCGGAGGTGCGTGGTCAAACAGTGCGCCGACGCGCTAATCGCAAAACAAACGACAGCGACGATCATCCCAAGCAAACACTCCAAGCGCGCATCATCGAGAACAAGAAGCCATCCCGGGAGCAAACCAATGATGCCCCCGAGGCGACGAGACACTGAGTGTCACAGGCAACGCGGCTGCAAACGCAGCTTGAGCGAAGCCCTTGGCCCACCCCCCACGCGCCTATTATTTTTCTGCTTGATACGTCGCGTAGTTACGAGCAACAGTTACTCACACGATGGATCACCACAAACGAGGCAGCATCAGGATCGGCTATTATCTTATGCTTGGACCTCAGAAATGACCGTAAAGCGCTAAGCGTTCAGGCGCTAGCCGACGCATTACAAAATCATCGAGATGCCTATGTCGCCCCTCTGCGGATCTCGTGGTTGAGTCCGCAGAGAGAAACGCGAAGCGGTCCTCAGCTGACAGATTTAATTCGAGGCGGTGAGCGACGACCACCCAACTGGCTGGCTCGCTATGTCGCCCGCCACCATCCCGAACGCATCAATCTCACCTCAGGGGAACCGGGATCTGCTCAAGATCTTGGCGACCGCTTTCACCGGAAAACGGGCGTGCTTGCGGCACAGCAGCCCGAGGATTTTGCGGTTTTTGTGGCTCGCCAGGCAGCGGTGGTGCTCGACATCGCTGAACGTCAATTGATTGGTGGCCGATACAAAGTCCCGCGCTACGTGCGGCAGAGCCTCCGTCACAATCTGTCTTTCAAAGCAGGACTACTGACCATCGCGAATGAGTCAGAAAGACCCACCAAAGCTGTTCGTGCAGAGGCGAACCAGTACCTCAGAGAAATGATCTCTATTCCGACGCGATTTTGGCTCGACGTGTGGGCAAAGGTCTGTGGCATCTGTTTGGGGTTGGGCTATGACAGGACGCTCCAATATGACGCAAGGGATGTCGAACGAGTGCGACAAATTGTTCGGCAGTACCCATCGGCACTACTTTGGACGCACAAAACCTACATCGACGGCTTCGTAGTACCCAAGATATTGTTCGATAATAATTTTCCCATGCCGCATTTTTTTGGCGGCGCCAACTTAAATGTGCCGATCCTTGGTTTCTTATTGCGGCGCGCAGGTGGCATTTTTATCCGTCGCAGTTTTCAAGACAATGACATCTACAAGCTCAGCCTCAAACAATATATTGGGTATTTAATGGAGAAGCGCTTTCCTATGACTTGGTCATTTGAAGGAACGCGGTCGCGCCTTGGCAAGCTCATGCCCCCAAAATACGGACTACTCAAATATGTGCTGGAAGGCGCTCATCATGCGGGATCTCAAGATATCCACATTATCCCTGTCTCCGTGTCTTACGATTTAATTCGCGACGCAGAAGAATATGCGCGAGAGCAATCTGGTACGCCAAAAGCACCTGAGTCAATTGGCTGGCTAATCCGTTATTTACGCAGCCTCGCTCGTCCGATGGGGCGTATCCACGTCGATTTTGGACAGCCAGTCTGCCTACCGATGGCGCCCGACCCGAGTGACCAACTCGCTATTTCAAAAATAGCGTTTCAGGTTGCGGTAGAGGCTAACCGCGTGACACCGGCTACCTTTCCGGCGGTCGTATCCACGTCACTACTTGGTGCGTTTCCTCGTGCGTTGACAGAGGCTGAAATTATTCGTGATGTCACCGTCATGACTCAGTGGGCAACTAGCAGAGGCGTTCGGTTATCACCCGACTTTAATTTAAATTTTGCCAGTGATATGCGGAACCTGCTGAGCAATATGATGAAAGAAGGGATCATTACTGCCTTTGATGGCGGTCCGGAAACGGTTTACGGCATTGCCGATGGACAAGCACCCATCGCCAGCTTTTACCGCAATACCATTGTTCATTTTTTCCTGAGTCGTTCCGTCGCAGAAGTCGCCCTACTCGCGGTCAGCGAAAATGCAAAAGACGAAAAAGCGCTCGACTGTTTTTGGCGTGAAGTACGAGCACTCCGCGACCTGTTCAAATTCGAATTTTTCTATCCTGATAGCCAAGCTTTCGAAGCTCAAATTAATGAGGAGCTCTGCCTAGAGGTACCAGACTGGCAGCGTCAACTTGGCGACAGCGGAGAAAACGGCAGGAAGATACTCAACATCATGGCACCCAAACTCGCCCACGTTGCACTAACGGTCTTTGCCGAGGCCTACAGTATTGGAGCCGATGTGTTAATGAGAGAACCTGACAGCATCGACGGGGATGAAGAGGCTTTTATCGGCCTATGCATGAGCTTTGGCAAGCAGGCATACTTGCAGCGGCGCATCAGTAGCGAGGCTTCAATTGGAAAACTGTTATTTGCCAATTCGTGGAAAGCATTAATGAACCGCGGTGTAACCGATTCTGAGGAGAGCCTGGCGCGGTATGCGGACGATCTAAATCAATTAGTACGGCGTCTAGAGGTCATCAGAGCTTTGAGTATTGCCGAGCGAGGTGCTAGCACCTTGAGGGATGTTGCACGTGAAACCATCTAAAATCGCCGTGCTTGGCGGTGGTTCGTGGGGAACCACTACCGCCTCAGTGATCAGTCGCAACTGCCAGACCGTGCTATGGGCGCGCGACGCGACGATAGTCAATCAAGTCAATAGTGAGCATCGGAACTACAGATATTTAGAGGATGCGGCGCTACACCCCAAACTGACAGCGACCGATAATATCCAGTCGGCGGTTTCTGAAGCCGATGCGGTAATGATTGCGGTGCCCAGCAGCCACTTTCGCGAGGTTCTGGACAGCGCGCTCACGCAGTTACCCAAGCACATACCGGTCATCAGCCTCAGTAAAGGTTTAGAGAAAGGCAGCCGCATGCGCATGACTCAAATCATCGCAGAAATGGCGCCCACCAATATTCCCGGCGTATTGACCGGACCTAATCTCGCGCGAGAAATCGTCACAGGTCAAGCAGCAGCGAGTGTTCTGGCGCTCACACAACATGAGGCCGCTCTTCGATTGCAACCCGTGCTAAATGCTGGGCTATTTCGCGTGTATACCAACCGCGACGTGATCGGATGTGAGTTGGGCGGCGTGCTAAAAAATATCATCGCCATTGCAGTGGGGATGGGCGATGGGCTTGGCGCTGGCGATAATACACGGGCGGCACTGATCACACGTGGCTTGGCGGAAATGAGCAGACTCGGCAGTGCACTCGGCGGCAACGCCAATACATTTTCAGGCCTCGCCGGTATGGGCGATATGATCGCCACATGCACCAGCCCACACAGTAGAAACCGCCACGTAGGGATGGAGTTAGCGAGAGGGCGCCCAATCGACGAGATCATCAGCAGCATGCATATGGTGGCAGAGGGCGTCAAAAGCGCGCCGACCGTCATTGAATTAGCGCGCGAAAAGCGTATCAGCTTGCCTATTAGCGAGGACGTTTACCGCGTCATTATCGGCGAGTCCAACGCGCGCGGTGTCTATAAAGGCCTTTTGCGGGTGCTTGCAGGCGAGGAATCAGAGCCAGGGTAGTGCTGTGACACCGCTGGGTTAAGCTGTGAGAAATGCCATAGTCACCAAGGCGGGTTTTGGCTAGGCTTCCGGTTATCACAATGGCTCTGGGATCAAGACTCATGGAAAATGCCTGCCGATGTTTTCGTCATCAATGCCTATGGCTTGTCAGCTGTCTTGTGCTGCTGGTCAGTTGCAGCACGAGCCCAACAGGCCGCAATCAGTTTATCTTGATCTCCCCAGATGCCGCGATCATCGAATCGGAAACCGCGTACCTCAGTACCGTGCGTCAGCTTGATGATGAAGACAAGCTTGTCGACGATCCCTTGATCGTAGCGCGAGTGGCGCGCATCACCGGTCGCTTGGTATCTGTCGCGGTGTCTGAGTTTCCCGAAAGTGCAAAGTGGAAATGGAGCGTTGCGATTGTTGATGACCCCGATACCGTCAATGCGTGGTGCATGGCGGGCGGGCGCATGGCCGCTTATACCGGATTATTCGACAAGCTTGAGTTAACCGATGATGAATTTGCGCAAATAATGGGCCACGAAATATCGCACGCTCTGGCGAATCACACAGCCGAGCGCATGTCGCGCGCTATGGCGACGACGCTGGGAGTCGCCATCATTGGCGTTGCCTCAGACAATAGTGGTGCCGCGATGGCCGGTGCCGCAATGGCCGCCAACGTGGCGCTAACACTGCCTAATAGCCGGACAGCAGAAAGTGAAGCGGATATCATGGGTATGTCGTTAGCCACGAAGGCGGGTTTTGATCCCGAAGCGGCGGTAACACTGTGGCAAAAGATGGGAGACCTTGATGACAAGCGCCCAGCCGAATTTTTGAGTACGCACCCAGCCCCTGAGAATCGGCAAGCAGCACTCAATGCCATGATTCCAGAGATGCTCAACGTGAACCCCAATCGCAAGAAAGCGGCCATTCACCCTGTCACTATCGTGCAATAATGGGAGTCAGGATCGTACCGTATGTAAAAAGTGCAAATGATCCTCGTACTGATTCAGGATATCGACAATGATCTGTTCCTCTGACCAGCCCATTACGTCGTAATCCTGGCCCCCTTCTGCCAGATGCACCTCAGCGCGGGAGAAACTACCATCGACAATCGCATCAACTTGATCTTTGGCGACGATAGAAGCGTCTGGTAACGAGTGGCTACGCTCCTGCACAGAATAGACAAAATCCACCTCATTCCCATGATAGACCTCGAGTCGCGCGCGTTGGTCTGCTTCATTGATCACGACCGCATCTACGCCATGACCCGCTAACTCGGCGATAAAGGCCTGCATTGCGGGCACTACGGTATTCTTTTGAAAAGCTCGGACCGCAGAGTCAGCGGGGTATTCGAACAGATTGTTCAAGCGCTCGCGCCAGTGCTGCGCCTGTGCTGGCGGCGGTGCCGGTGTCGACACTGCCTGGCGCTTGGCACCATCGACTCTAATCGACTTGGCGAAGCCCCAAAAAGCACCCAGCAATGCGATCGCAAAGGGCAATGCACTCGCGATGGTGGCGGCCTGCAGCGCCTGCAGGCCGCCACCAAGCAAGAGCACCGACGCCGTGATGGCAATCACTAACGTCCAAATTGATCGCTGCAGTGCGGGCGTGTCGTCCCGGCCTCGCGCGCTGAGCATATTGAGTACCATCGCGCCGCTGTCGGCCGAGGTGACAAAGAAAATGACGATCATGCCCAGGCAAATCATGCTCAGCAGCTCGGTCGCAGGCAAAAACTCGAGGAACCGGAATAAGCCAACCGCAGGGTTGTCTAAAATCGCATCGCCGAGTTCCGTCACACCCTGATTTAAAATCAGATCAATACCGCTGCCGCCCAGCACGCCTAACCACAAGCAAACGAACAATGTGGGCACAACGGTCACGCCAATCAGAAACTCGCGAATGGTTCGCCCTCTGGAGATGCGCGCAACAAAAATGCCGACGAAGGGTGTCCAGCTAATCCACCACCCCCAGTAAAAAATTGTCCAATCCCCCAACCAGTTAGTGGGCGCATAGACATAAAGATCAAAAGTTCTTGGCACCACGCTGGCGATATACCCGCCAAAATTTTGCAGCGTGCCTGATAATAATAGTGCCGTCGGTCCTGCGAATAGGATCAACAGCAAAAACGAGACGGCCAACACAGTATTAATCTCAGATAGCCGCTTGATGCCTGAATCCAGCCCCATAATCACTGACACCGTCGCCACTGCCATCGTGGCAAAAATCAGTAGTACTTGGATCCACGCGTCTATCGCCACACCGAAGAGGTAATTAAGCCCCGTGTTGATCTGTAACACGCCTAAACCCAGGCTCACCGAGATCCCGCAGGTGGTACAAATCACGGCAAAGACATCAACCGAGGCGCCCAGCGGACCATAAATCCGATCACCAATCAGAGGGTAAAAGGCAGAGCGGAGTGTTAAGGGCAGGTTATGGCGGTAAGCAAAGTACGCCAATACCATGGCGACCGCGGCATACGTGGCCCAAGCATTAAAACCCCAGTGCAAATAAGTCAGTTGAATGCCCCCCGCGGCGGCGGCTTCAGTGCCTCCCTCACCAACCGGGGGCGATAAAAAGTGCAATACCGGCTCAGCAACGCCGTAAAACAACAATCCGACGCCCACACCGGCGGCAAATAACATGGAAAACCAGGATAAAAATCCATAATCGGGTTCGGCATGATCCGGGCCCAGCTTAATATCGCCATAGCGAGAAACCGAAAGCACCAGCACCATTACGGCAATGAGGGCAATCACCAGCACATAAAACCAGCTTGCCGCCTTTACGATAGCGGCCTGCAAATTCGCAAAAACCGCGACACCATCTCCAGGCATCGTCACCACGGCCAGCACGCCAAGGGCTAACAGCACCAGCGCGGGGTAGAAGACAGCAGGATCAATCGAAAATTCGGAGGAAGCTAAACGCGTCATAAGTCAATTTCTAGAGGATTTAGCCGCAGTGTAACCGATGATGGGTTATCCGCGGCGGGGTCGCATCAAGAGCGAACGCACCCAAACCCCGTCGTATGGCTGTCCGGCGGGCCTCACATAGGGCCGCTCAGCCCATTGCCACTGAGCCATTTGCGGAGGCAATTTACCCGTCTCGGGCGACCTCAAGCGCCCTAAAAACGCTTGTCCTAAACAAGCATATCGGTTTGCAGGCCGCGAGAATACAAGGTAGGCTTTTAAGTGACTATAAAAAGCAACATCACAATAAGAAGCAACATCACAATCATTCTGTCACTCTAGAAAGGGAATCCGTATGTCTCATCCCCATCGTTTTCAACGCACACCACTCGCCGCTGCGCTTGGTTTTGCGCTCCTACCATTAGTTTCTAGCCCCGTTCACGCGCAACTTGAAGAAGTTGTCGTAACGGCAACAAAGCAGGCTGAGAGCCTGCAAGACGTGCCAATCTCTGTGAATGCCCTGTCGGGTGATTCGATGCGTGAGCAAGGCATCATGACGTTCGACGAATATGTCAACTTTCTACCCAACGTAGTCGATGCGGGTAACGCGCCCGGTATGCGCGAAATCTACATCCGCGGATCTGCCACAGAGCAGGGATCGGTCACCGTCTCCTCTGCGCAAGGTTCCGCACCGGGTGTGGCACTGTATCTCGACGAGACACCGATTTCTTTTGGTGGACGAAACTTGGACGTGTACGCGGCCGATTTGGAGCGCATTGAAGTACTGGCAGGCCCACAGGGCACTCTATTTGGCGCCAGCTCGCAGGCGGGCAACATGCGCATGATCACTAACAAGCCAGTCATTGGCGAAATGCAAGGTCGAGTGGATGTCGGCATGTCATCGACTCATGGCGGCGATACCAGCAGCAATGTAGAGGGCATGATCAACATGCCTATCGGTGATAGCTTGGCCATTCGCGCGGTAGGCTACAACAACCGCCAGGGCGGCTGGATCGACAATACCGCTTCTACCTTTACACCATCAGGCCCTGTCATCGATCGTAACTCTATCGGTTACGGCCCCTACTTCAGAAATTTCCCCGACACAGTCGTGAACAGCGTTAGCAACTCGGAGGAAGTGAAGGACGATTGGAACGAAGCCACCTATACCGGCTTCCGTGTGGGCGTTAAGTGGGACGTGTCTGATGACTGGAGTGCCCTTGTTCAGCACTCATCACAAAAGCTCGACGTAGAAGGATCATTTCTTATCGACCCCAGTCTGGGCGATGACAAGTCGGCTAAGTACCAACCAGAAAGTAACGTCGATGAGTTCGACTTGACCACCTTGACCATTGAAGGCCGTGTTGCCGGACTCGATATCGTCTATGCCGCTGGTTACTTAGACCGAGAAATCGATTCACTGATCGACTATACCCACTACAATAATGGTGGCGGCTACATCACTTACTATCTGTGTAGCGGTAACATTTATGCTGCCCCTGGCCCATCGAACCAGAACACTTGCTTCGATCCTCGGAAAGCTTACTCAGATACCACCACCAACGAGCGCACCACGCACGAGCTGAGAATCAGCACGGATCCTGATCGCCGCTGGCGCGTAATGGCTGGGGTGTACTTCAGCGATGTCGAAACCAAAACGCTGGGTGAATTCCAATACTATTCTACCGGTGACGCCTTCAGTGACTTTCAGGTTCAGTATTATGGCGCGGCCGCTCAGTCGCCGTATCAGCTGGCAAACGAGACGATCCCAGGTGTAGCAGGAACCAATCAAGTGGGGCCGACTGGGCCACTGACCACTTTCTATAACGATTACAGCCGAACCGAGGAGGAACTAGCCTTCTTCGGTCAGTTAGCGTTCGATATTACCGATAACCTCACAGCCACTATTGGCGCTCGGAAGTACGATCTCGAGACGCAACTACAAGGCGCATCCAACTTCTCGTTCGGGTGCCGCTATGGCGGAAACGGCGGCGGCGGCGCCGCAGACGGATTCTGCAATAGCCACCGCTTCAGTAACAGTCCAACAGACCGATTTACGGCACTAGGCGCCTATAACGCTGGCAGTCTTTCGGACGAGCAATTCCTGGGTCTTCTCAACTACCCAGGGGCAGCAGAGACTTACGGTGGAAGCGCGAAGGAAATGTTCCGAGGCGGCGGTAGCAATGCGGCAACACTGCAAGCGATTAAGGAAGGCCGACTTGATATTTCTAGTATCAATAGTAGCGGTGTCACCGAAGAAGACGACACGATCGTTCGATTCTCTCTGGATTGGAGAATTAACGATGACATCATGATTTACGGTGTGTATTCAGAAGGGTACCGGCCTGCGGCTCAGAACCGGAACGCCGGGCAATTAGCGAGCAACCAAACTGGTATCTATGAAGGCTATGTGGTGCCCGCAGTGGCGACTACTGATGAGCTGGAGAACATGGAGCTGGGGATTAAATCTGAGCTGTTTAACAACACGCTGCGACTCAATGCCAGTATCTATAGCACCGAGATCACTGATTTGCAGGTCGCTCGATTTGACCCATCCAACGTTGCGTTTTTGGTATTTCTAGAGAACGTTGGTGACGCTGAAACGCGCGGTTTGGACGTTGACTTTATGTGGGCGGTTACCGGTCGACTGACGCTATCGGGTGCAGCGAGCATTCTCGATACAGAGTTAACGGCCATTAACGAGCAGTTACAAGGCGTCAGTGTTCCTAAGGGATCTGAGTTGCCATTGGCACCCAGCTTCTCCGGCAATATCCGCGCGCGTTACGACTTTGACATCATGAACGGCAATGCCTGGGTGAATGCTGCATTGGTTTACCGTGGTGAGACCGTCACAGGTATCGTGGGCAGTGCCGAGTTTATGACCGATACACACAACCTCGCGTATGGCAACGACCCCGGTATCAGCATTCAGAACGAGGGCGGCACTTTTGGTACGGTGGCCACGTCAAATGGCAACATTCCGTCCAACTCGCGCTACGTGAATGATGCGGCGACCACGCTGAATTTAGGTTTGGGCTACGCTAGGGACAACTGGACGGCAGAAGTCTTTGTCAACAACGTTACTTCGGAAGAAGGGTACGTTGTGCAGACTGCTGGTAAATTCACCCCTGAATCCAGCATGATGCGTCCACGCACTTTGGGCTTACGTTTCGGGTATTCTTTCTAAGAAAGCCTGCAGCAATAATCAAAGGGCGATCACCTGATCGCCCTTTTTTTTGGAATATAATTTGATGACTCACCCTCGCGCCCCATCTTCTGCACTCGAAACCATCCAAACGAAGCTCGCCAACGGTGCGCTGGATGAGGCGGGTGCGCTCATCGATGAGCTGTTGGTGGACTTTGCAAGTGATCCTAACCTCGCCTACTTGAGTGCACTGCGTTATCGACTAACGAGCAACGCCGCGAAAGCGCTACAAACGCTCTCGGATCTCACCGCGCGCTTTCCCGATATGGCCCGGGCGTATCAAGAAATCGCGGTCAATTGTCTCAGCATCAATTTACCCCAAAAAGCGTTGGAGGCAGCTGAAAAAGCGGTAGCGCTAGACGGATCATTGCTCGCGTGCTGGGAGTTACTTGCGCCGCTCCATCAACGTTTCGCCCCGGAAAAACAAGAGATCTCGGAACAGCAGATCGCCTTTCTCAAGTCATTACCGCAAGAACTAAGAACGGTGATGAGTTACTTATCGCAAAACCAGCTCAACGATGCGGAGCGCCTGTGTAAATACTTTTTACGAGACAACAAGACTCACGCAGAAGGCATGCGATTGTTGTCAGAGGTCCTGACACGCAAAAATATATTGGACGAAGCCCAATTTTTATTAGAGACACTGCATCAGTTAGAGCCCGACAATATTGCCGCCGCCATTCAGCTGTTTCATGTCATGATGCGGCGTCAACGCTTTCATAGTGCCTATGAATTAGCCGCAACGTTATGGCGTCAGCAACCGCAGGACGACGACCAAATAAAGAAGGCCTACGCGGCAGCCTGTTTTGCAGTTGGGCAAACAGCGGAAGCTGATCAGCTGTATCAGCAGCTGCGACAAACTCATCCCAGCGATCACCTCATTCCTATCAGCCAAGGTCATATCTATAATTCGAATGGAGACAAAGTCGCCGCTATCTCCGCATTTAAAGAGAGCGCTGGCATCAAGCCAGACCATGGCGACGCCTATTGGAGTTTGGCCAATACCAAGTCCTATCGGTTTGATGATTCACAGATAGCACAAATGAAGGCGTTGGAGCAGTCTGCCTCAATTGGTGGCGTTGATCGCATTCAAATTTGCTTTGCGTTGGGGAAAGCGCTGGAAGACAGCGAGCAATACGATGCGGCATTTGAGTACTATGCTCGAGGTAACGCCCTGAAATTGCCCACTACACACTTTAATCCAGCGCAATTGTCGAAGCGCATCACGGCACAAATTGACGTCTGCACCGAGGCATTATTTGAACGCCTCGGGCCCACCGGCACAGATTCTCCCGATCCTATCTTCATCGTTGGTCTACCCAGAGCCGGATCCACGCTGCTTGAGCAAATCTTGGCATCGCATTCGCAAGTCGATGGCACGATGGAACTCCATAATATTTTGGATCTTGCTAAACGACTGCGAGGTCGAGACGAGGCGGGCGCCACCGAACCTCGCTATCCCAAAATACTCGGGGAACTAGACACACAACTCTTCACGCAATTTGGCGAGCAGTTCATAGAGCAAACACGTGTCTATCGTGATGATGCCCCTTTCTTCATCGACAAGATGCCGAACAACTTTTTCCATATCGGTTTAATCAAGCTCATTCTCCCCAATGCCAAAATTATCGACGCGCGACGTCACCCCATGTCGTGCTGTTTCAGTGGCTACAAGCAACTCTGGGGCGAAGGGCAAGAGTTTTCATATGGCTTGACCGAGATCGGCAGCTATTACAAGCAATACACTCAACTGATGGCACACTGGGACACGGTACTGCCAGGCTTCGTTTTGCGGGTTCACCACGAGGACGTAGTGGATAATCTTGAAGATCAAGTCAAACGGATTTTGGATTTCTGCGAACTGCCTTTTGAAGACGCCTGCTTAGATTTTCACAAGACGGAACGCACGATCCGAACACCTAGCGCGGAGCAGGTCAGGCAACCCATCTACCGCTCCGGGCTAGACCAGTGGCGACACTTTGAGCATCATCTCGAGCCACTTAAAGCCGCGTTAGGCGATGAGATACTGTCGACTTATGGGATGACATAGGCCCCATGATTTTTTCCAACTCTCAGCGATTCGTGTTCTTTGCCATTCCCAAAACTGGCACCCACGCTATACGAGAGGTGTTTCGACCCCATCTGGGTACCGAGGACTGGGAACAACAAATGCGCTACGGCCAACAATTGTCGCCGCTCTCCGAAATCGCTGCCATTAACCATGGGCATGTGGCGTATCGACAACTAGCGAGAGTGATCCCCGCAGAGACGCTAACGCAGTATTTTACTTTTGCCTTCGTGCGACATCCTTTCGATCGATTTGTCTCAGTGTGTGCCTTTTTAGCCCGCACCGACCCCAGCTACCAAGACGATCCCACTGCATGGATGAAGCGAGCACTCACACGTGTTCCTTTTCGTAAGCGGGTGCTGGTGTCCACCCAAAGCGCCTTGCTCACCTGTGAACACTCGGGCTCGATAAAGCTAGACTTTATCGGTCGCTATGAGTCGCTACAAAGCGATTGTGATCATATTTGCACTGTTTTATCGCTGCCCGCGGTGCCACTGTCACGGAAAAACAGTTCCGAGCACCGGCAACCTCATGAAGTCCTTGATGGAGAACTGCGAGAAACACTGACCGAGATGTACGCCGACGACTTTGAGGCGTTCAGCTACGACCCGTAGCAAACTCGGTGGCACGTCGTGGCTGCAGAGCGTTCCCTAAAATACGCTGCAAAATAATGGGGTTGATCCCGACGCCGTTTGACTGTGTCACCAACACCCTTGGGTTTTCTTTCAGGGCTGACCGCGTCCGTTGCAAAAGACGCTGGTAACCCACGATGCCCTCAGGTGTCAGCCCGTACAGAGACCATTGCCTGCGCCAGTCGTGTACCAAATCGAACAATACGTCGTGATAATAATTGAGCATGTGCGGGTCATTGCCTGGATTGGCACGACAATCATCGAGCAGCTCAGCCACAATGGCAGACATTTCGCCCGGCGCCATAATCGGTGCAAAAGGAAACCGCTCGGTGATCAGCTCCGGCCTGAGATCAGGGTCGAAGGGTTTTGATTGAGGCCTCATCGGGGCTTCTGCTCGTTGCACCTGACGCACCGTTTGCCAAAATGCGGCGGATCCCGCGATATCAATCACCAGATGAATGCGCTGATCAGCGCTCCCGTTGATAACACGATGCCGCCGCCATGAGTCAAATAACCACGCCTCCCCGGCTGCCATATGGATCTCCTCTGCCCCGCAAAAAAACCGCACGGCGGGCTCGGTGATAATCGGCACATGGATGCGCACGCGGCTGTACCAGTGGTAGTTAAAATCGACGTGCTCTTGAACCACCGCGCCGGGTGCCAGCCTCATGAGGCGGCTGCGTGCCACCACTTCATTGAAGCTCGCGACGACCTGGAGCAAGTAGGGTGCGTCAAGTAGATGGGGAGTCGGCGCCATCTGGCCATCAAAACCATCTTTTAATTCGCCATTAATGGAAACCAGCGGTACCGCACTGTTGCCCTCAAGCCCAGACGGGTGAGGGAGCCAAGTCGACTCCGACAAGGCTTGCACCTCCTCATTAAGGCGAGCAGCATCGAAGTCGTAGGGTAACCGTAAGAAAGGTCGATCTAACTCCAAATTACCCTCCTCAGTGCTGAGTTTTAACCCACTCTAATATGGATGAGAAATCTCGATCGCCATTACCTTCGGCCTGGTGAGCAGAGAAACTCGCCATTGCCTGCTTCCCCATTTGGTTATCTAACTCACAGCTCTTTGCGACCTCGCACGCCAAACCGAGATCCTTCACCATGAGGTCAACCATAAATCCCGGTCGGTATTGGTTGCTCGAGGGCACGCCTTCCATGACATCTGGCCATGGGTTGTAGACCTGCAACGACCAATTGTTACCGGAACTGGCTTTCATAATATTGGACAGCACTGCCGGATCTAGCCCATGTGCCTCACCCATCGACAGCGCCTCACAAGTGCCAATCATATGGATTGCCAGGAGCATATTGTTTGCCGCTTTTGCGACCTGCCCAGCACCCGCGGGGCCAGCGTGAAAAATCTTTTCGGCGCTCCCCATGCCAGCCAGTATCAGCCTTGCCCGTTCGAATGCAGGCGCACTGCCACCACACATAAAGGCAAGCGTCCCAGCCGTCGCCGCAGCCACACCACCAGAAACCGGTGTATCCATAAAGTCGATCCCTCGTGCGGCGGCAGCTTCACCGACTTCACGCGCGGTGGAGGCATCGATCGTGCTCGCGTCCAGTATCAACGTCTCAGTTCGCACCTGCGCCAGCAAACCAGTCTCGCCCAAAAAGGTACTCGCGACGTGTTTGCCTGCCGGTAACATACTGATAATCACATCGGCATCCGACACGGCATCCAGCGCTGATGTGGCGACTGAAGCGCCTTCAGCAGCGAGCGCAGCACATGCCTCTGCGACCAGGTCGAAGACAGTGAGTGTATGTCCTGCAGCAATCAGATTTTTGGCCATGGGACCACCCATATTGCCGAGCCCTAAAAATGCGATTTGCGCCATGATTTACTCCGGTAATCCCAGCGCTGGCATATCTGCGGGCGCGACAAAAAAAGTATCTACCACATCATCAGGCACTGACCGTAGGTCGGAGTAGGCCCAAACGGGGTTGCGGTCTTTGTCTACCAACAGTGCACGAACACCCTCGGCAAACTCTGGATGGCGCATGATATTGCAGCCCAAAATTAATTCTGACTCAAAGACCTCACGTAACCCGGCGTCTTGAGTCTGATTAAGCTGCTTAAAGATCCAGGTCGCCGCCAGCGGTGAACCCTGCAGCAAGCCATTTTGGGCTTTCGATAGCCAAGTATCGTCACCCTCCCACGCCGCCACTCGCTCATAAATCTCAATCAGGTCGCTACCCGACATCCACGCATTGATGGTTTCCAAATGCGGTTCTATCTGACCTTCAGGCAGCACTGCACTCGGCGTGAGGTCATTCAAGAGCGCTGTGACGAGCGCTTGGTTGCTCTCAGCACTCGCACTCCAGTGCTGTTCTGTCAGGCGACTCAACAACGCAGGCTTCTGCTCGTGGGACAGAAAGTGACTGCCCAAGCCGCAAAATAGTGCGTCTGCCGCGTTGATATGAGATGACGTGAGTGCCAGAAATCGACCAATGTGCCCCTTCATGCGATTGAGGAACCAACTGCCGCCCACATCGGGGAACAAAGCAATGGTGATCTCCGGCATACCGATGCGCGTG
This sequence comes from Luminiphilus sp., assembly GCA_040263855.1. Lineage (GTDB taxonomy): Bacteria > Pseudomonadota > Gammaproteobacteria > Pseudomonadales > Halieaceae > Luminiphilus. The sequence continues at coordinate 20,830 of JBDQJL010000022.1, forward strand.
CGCTCACTCACAATGCGGTAACGACATCCGGCGAGAATACCCAGACCGCCGCCCATAACCACACCGTGACCCCAACAAATAAGGGGCTTCGCATAAGTATGCAGTAGATAATTCATGCGGTACTCGCGAGCAAAGAAGTGCTCGGCGTAATCACAAGGGCCGCCGGGGGTTTCCAAAGAGGAATGACGCAATGCTTGTACGTCCCCACCTGCGCAAAAAGCCTTCTCGCCGGCACCATCGATGACCACTGCGACCACATTGGCATCATCTGCCCAAGCCTCAAGACGATCAGTAATCACATCAACCATGTCTCGGGTCAACGAGTTCAGGGTTTTTTCGACGTTAAGCGTCAGCTGCCCGATCACCCGGTCTCCTGCCGGATGCTCGGTCACCAATACACTATCAGTCATTGATTTTTCCACTCAGGTTGGCGCTTTTCCAGAAAGGCATTGGTGCCTTCCTGCTGATCTTCGGTGGAGAACAATGCGACAAACTCATCGCGCTCAGCAGCCAGACCATCCGCGATCGCTATATTGCGCGCAGAATGAATCAACCGCTTACATGCCGCCACAGAGGACGGAGATTGATTACCCACCTTGGCTGCCAGTGCGGTAGCCGTTGCCAGTGACTCACCGGTAGGTACCACTTCTTCGACGAGTCCAAGCGTCAGCGCCTGTTGCGCGCCAATTCGCTCACCGCACAGAATGATTCGTTTAGCCCAACCCTCTCCGACCAACTGCGTCAGGCGCTGGGTGCCCCCTGCACAGGGCAAGAGCCCCACCCGTGCTTCCGGCAGTGCTAGCGCTGCCTGGTCTTCAGCGATACGGATGTCACAAGCAAGCGCAACTTCCAGTCCTCCACCCATGGCAAACCCGTTGATGGCCGCAATCGACACACCGCGGAAATCAGCCAGCGTCTCAAACGCTTCACCAAAAGCCTCACCCACCGCACGCGCGACGTCGGCATCACCCGAAGCAAATTGGTTGAGATCCGCACCGGCGGAGAAGAACTTCTCGCCGGCACCAGTCAGCACCAATGCATAGACGGTTGGGTCCGCATTCAGCGCCTCAATGACCTGCTTAAGCGCTGGCAAACTCTCACGATCCCAAGTGTTCGCCGCTGGATTATCGATGACTATCGTGGCGATGCTGCCTTCGATCGACACTTTGATTTTTTCTGATGGACTGATGCTCATTGAATTATCTCCAGTGCGCCGTCCATCAATAACTTTCGACCGACAATCACGCGCATAATTTCATTAGTACCTTCGAGTATTTGATGCACCCTCGTATCGCGCACATAGCGCTCAAGCGGGTACTCCTTGATATAACCATAACCACCCAGCAACTGCAGGGCATCGTTACAAATAGCGAACCCTGCATCGGTGGCAAAACGTTTGGCCATGGCACAGTAAGTGGTTGCCTGAGGGTCTTTATTATCCAGTTTACTGGCTGCCAATCGAATCATTTGCCGGCTCGCCACCAGATCAGTCAGCATATCTGCCAGCTTGAATTGCGTATGTTGAAATTCGGCGACGGCCGTATCGAACTGCTTACGCTCTTTGACATACGCCGTCGCATCCGCAATAGCACGCTGCGCCGTGCCGACGGAACACGTTGCAATATTGATGCGCCCGCCGTCTAGTCCTTCCATGGCGATAGCAAACCCTTGACCCTCTTCGCCAAGACGATGGCTCATTGGTACACGAACATTATCAAAGGTGACCATTCGCGTGGGTTGCGCATTCCACCCCATCTTGTGTTCTTTTTTGCCGTATTGAACCCCTTCAGCATCCGCGGGAATCAATAAAGCCGTAATACCTTTGGGCCCCGCATCACCTGTTCGGGTCATGACAACGAGTACATCCGTTTCACCGGCACCAGAAATAAATACCTTGCTACCGTTCACCACATAATCATCGCCGTCTTGCTGCGCACTGGTACGCAGACTCCCCGCATCTGAACCCGCACCCGGCTCCGTAAGGCAGTAAGACGCCAGTTTTTCCCCCATTACCAGTGCGGGACACCAAGCTTCCACTGCAGACTCCTGACAGTACTTACCAATCATGGCAGTGGCCATATTGTGAATCGTCAAAAAAGCCGCGGTGGTGGTGCAGCCTTTTGCGAGCTCTTCGACGATGAGGCTGGCATCAAGTCGACCCATACCCAAACCGCCAGCAGACTCTGGGGTATACATCCCCATAAACCCCAGCTCACCGGCTGCACGCAAGGTCTCCTTGGGGAAGATGGATTCAGCATCCCATTGCGCTGCATGCGGCAAAAGCGCTTTATCTGAGAACGCTTTAGCACTGGCGATATAAGCCTGTTGCTCGTCGTTCAGTTCAAAATTCACTGCAGACTCTCCAATTATTGTCTCAATTCAACGAATGGGCCTGAGTGACCCCGCGGTTAAACCACACGGGCACTTACAAAGCGACCAAGGTGGATAGTATAAACCCTTCATTCGCAAACCCCACGCCGCGATAGCGCCTAAACCGCGAGCATGACACGACACTAGTCCTACTTTTCCGCATCATCCCGGGTGGCGCACAACGGCGGTGCAGTTTACCCTATCGCTTGTCATTTTTTAGCTATCAAGGCAGGACCAACCATGTCTCAGGACAGCGATAACCCACAGGCTTTCATCGCAGCATTAGTGGCGCGCTCGCGCGCAGCGCAAAAACAGATCGAGCACTACTCTCAGGAGCAAGTTGATGCCTTAATTCGCGCCATGGTGTGGTCTGTAGCCCGACCGGGAGTAGCCGAGGACATTGCGCAGTTTGCTATCGACGAGACGCAGCTGGGGAATTACGACGGTAAGTTTCTCAAAATTCAGCGCAAAACACGCGCCACGCTGCTCGATATCATTGATGACAAGTCAGTTGGCGTGATTGAGGAGTATCCAGAACGCAATATCAGGGTACTGGCGAAACCGCTCGGTGTGATTGGCGCACTAGCGCCCTCAACTAATCCTGAAGCAACGCCAGTCATCAAGGGCATTCACGCAGTGAAAGGGCGTAATTCAATCATTGTCGCGCCGCACCCTAGAGCGAAGCTCACCAATAAAAAGATCTGTGACCTGATGCGTGCAGCAATCAAGAAGATGGGGGCGCCCGAAGATTTAGTCATTGGTATCGAAACACCCAGCCTCGAAACAACCAATGAGTTGATGCAACAGTGTGACCTCGTACTGGCAACAGGCGGTGGCGCAATGGTTAACGCCGCGTACTCCAGTGGCACACCTGCACTGGGTGTCGGCGTCGGCAACGCTGTGATTACCGTTGATGAAACAGCCGATCTGGATGCCGCGGCAGAAAAGATCCGGATCTCAAAAACCCTCGATCTCGCTGCTTCATGCTCGTCGGATAACTCAGTCATTTTACTCGACGGCATTTACGACACCATGCTGGATAAGCTGAAAGCAGAGGGTGGGTATGTGTGTAGTGCAGAGGAGAAAACAGCACTTCGTCATACCCTGTGGGACGATGAGTTGCACATCAATACGGCAATGGTAGCGCAGCCCCCAGAAAAGATTGCGCAAATGGCGGGCCTCACGATTCCAGACGGGGTTCAATTTTTTATCGTGTTGGAAGATGGCTACGGACCAGAACATCCATTTTCTGGAGAGAAGTTATCGGTGATCATGGCGCTGTATCGCGCCCGCGATATCGATCACGCGATTGAATTGACGCGTCATATTCAGGCCTATCAGGGACAGGGCCACTCATGCGGTATTTATTCGAATAACGATGCCAATATTATGAAAGTGGCTGAGAATACCTACACGTCTCGGGTAATGGTGAATCAGCCTCAGTCGGCGTCCAATAGCGGCAATGTGTGGAATGGCATGCGACAAACTTTCTCGCTCGGTTGCGGATCCTGGGGTGGCAATGGCACCAACAACAATATTTCTTGGCGTGATCTGATTAACGAGACCTGGGTATCTTTGCCGCTAGCAGAGCCCAAAGTAATCCCATCTGATGAAGAGCTTTTTGGCGACGTCATTGGCCAACTGGGTTAACCAACGCCAAAAGAGGCGATAGTTGGGACAAAGTGGTATGAGTGGCGAGAGTGACTTTGACATCATGGATCCGGCGGTGCAGCAGTGCCCCTATGATGGCTACAAAAAACTCCGCCGCGCCGCGCCGCTCTATAAATTGCCCTCGACGGGTTTCCATTTAGTCACTCAGTACGAGTTAGCGAGAGAGATCATCAGGGCGCCTGATGCGTTTCCCAGCAGCGTCAGCCCGATGGCGCTATCAGACGACGGCATTGCTCCCGAAATCGTTGCTATTTACGAGTCTCAAGGCTGGCTGCCTCTCGCCTCATGCTCAACGTCTGACCCCCCTTACCACAGCCGGGTGCGTGGCTTTCTAGAGAAGCTCTTTACGGCTGAGCGGGTTCGGGCAGCCACCCCAATGATCGACAAGATTGCTAAAACCTTACTCGATGAGCTCGAAGGGCAGACCGAGGTCGAATTTGTTCGTGCGTTTGCTCACCCGCTGCCGATGATGGTGATTGCCGATTTATTGGGTGTCCCGCAATCGGATATCGGCCAATTTAAAATCTGGTCTGATGCCATTGTCGAGCCATTCAGCATGATGGCCTCACGAGAACGCCGCATTGAATGTGCACAACTCGTCGTAGAGATGCAGTCGTATTTTGCCGATATGGTGGCGGAGCGGCAACGACGGCCCAGAGACGATCTCATCAGCGAAGCCATCGCTTATCGAGATAGCGATGGCGTCGCTTTTACGATGCAGGAATTGATGACCATCATCACGATTGATCTTTTGGCATCGGGCAACGAAACCACGACCGCCGCAATAGGCTCAGGGATGAAACTATTGGTTGAGGATTCATCAGCACTGGCCGAAATCGTCGCCGAACCCGCATTAATCCCTCGCCTAGCAGAGGAGATTTTAAGGCTCGAGTCGCCCGCGCAAGGGATGTTTCGGCGATGTGCGAAGGACAGCGTGCTACATGGTGTGCCCCTCGCAGAGGGCGAACTACTGAATATTCGCTTCGGCGCAGCCAATCGAGATGAACAGCAGTTTGTTAACCCAGACCAAATGGATCTTCATCGACCCAAACCAGGCGGCCATCTTGCCTTTGGTATGGGTCGACACGTCTGCGTAGGAGCAGCACTCGCTCGCCAAGAAATCATCAGCGCCTTTCGCGCACTCACACAACGTTATGATCGTTTCTGGCTCACGCCGGGTCGTGACGAACCGAGTTACCAACCGAGCCTATTTGGCCGCAACTTACTGACGCTACCGATCAGCTGGTCGCCTCGAAAATAAAAGCCCTCATAACAGCAAGTCACCGGGAAAATCGCCCGGAAAATGCTCGTCCACTAAGCGTTGGGGCCAGAAAAACGAGAGCCGCATGGTAGCGATCCGCCACCCCTCAGTTGTTCTGACGTAGCGGTCTTCATACAGGCCAATCCATAATAATGGGTTCTCGCTAGCCGGTCGCGTGAGATCAAAATCCAGTAACTGCCGCCGCCCCACTGCCGTATCAACATCTTGCCATTCGATCCAATGCTGGGTGTTTGCATGCATCGAGACAAAAGGGTAGCCGCCCATATCTTGATTCACGGCAGTATAGTTCGCGACGAACGACTCAATACCTTCCCAAGCGCCATAGGGACCAAATTCACAGACGATATCAGGCGTAAATACCTCTCTCAGTCGCTCAAAATAACCATGATCTAGATAGTGGGAATAGCGCAGCGTTAGGTTACGGATCGCGTCCTCGTCTAACAGCTGACGAAGCCGGCGATACTCATCTGGAGTGAAAACAGTATCGGATCCATTCTGCTCAACCATACGGCGCTGCTCCACGGTTCTGTTGCCACTGAAGTACTACCAGTTACTCAGAGTCAACCCAGCGAAATTCACTTAAAATAGGAGTATAACCATCTAACAAAATAGTCGAGGAATGCTCATGAGCCGAATCAGTTTTGTTCCCGTTTCAGATTGGCCAGAGGCGCTGCGATCTTTTAGCGGTGCCGAGGGTGCTCGTGACATTGAGCTCGGCATCACGCGAATGCTGGCACACGCGCCTGCCGCAGCCATGGGCCCCCTACAGTTCGGTGCCGCCTTAGTCAGTAACCGCACACTACCGGAACGCCTGATAGAACTGTTACGACTGCGCATCGCTTTCCACAATCAGTGCCGCAGCTGCATGGCGATTCGCTATCAACGTGCTGCGGCAGACGTCTCTGAGGCAGACGTTTGTAGCCTAGAGAGGCCATCCGAAGCCGATCAGCTCAATGATAAAGAGCGACTCGCTATTGAGTTGGGCGACCGGTTTGCTTGTGATCATCTGTCCATTGATGATGCTTTTTTTAACGAACTCAAGGGTGAATTCACAGAGGCTGAGGTCATGGAACTACTCATGCATTGTGCGCTCTATGTTGGTGTAGGCCGATTGGCCGCCGTACTGGATATGACGGAAGAGCTGCCCGCTGGATTCGCACAGCCTTTTGGATCGGACCATATTGTCAGTCCTTCGTCTGATGCACCGGTGCTGGTTCGATAGGAACCTCCGCACCGCCGTAATACAAAAACAAGGCGCTAATCATGCACGCAGAAATTAAATCGAGACGAACCCTACCATTCTGGCTGTCAGTATTACTCACCGCTTGCTTTGCGCAGCACGCCCTGTCGGAGCCCTCGGCCGGCTGGGCACTACCCGGGGGAGGACAGGGAGGCGGTCACTTCAGTACCGCAACCCAAATCACACCCGATAACGTCTCCGATTTGACCATTGCTTGGGTACATCGGTCGGGCGATTATAGCGAGGGCGACAATTTCATCGATGGTTTATCGGGCACGAAACCCTTGCAATCTTCATGGCAAGCCACGCCTATCCTGATTGAAGATCAATTGGTGATCTGCACCCCCTTTAATCGCATTATCGCGGTCGATGCTTCGACCGGTGAAGAGCGTTGGTCCTTCACGCCTGATATTGATGTCGCGAGCTTTGGTATGCCTCGCTGTCGTGGTGTGACCCAGTGGCAAGACCCTCGCACGACTGAGGGTGAGATGTGCCACACCGTGGTCATCGCCCCGCTCATGGACGCTCGGATTGTCGGCCTAGATGCCGAGACAGGTGAGCGCTGCGCGTTTGGTAGCAAGCAGAATCTCGATCTCAGCGTGGGATTAGGCCCCTATGAGGTCGGGTTCTACATGCTCAACACCCCCCCCGTCATCGTCAACAACACCCTGATCACCGGTGGGTCAGTTGCTGACAACATCACCACCAAGGTGCCCAGTGGGGTGATTCGATCTTACAACCTCCTCAGTGGAGAGTTACTCTGGGCTTGGGAGCCACTCGGCGATCCCACGGCAAAGTCAACCGCGCCCGATGACCAGATTAAGGCTGCCGTTGAACCGGTGCCGACTTCGACCGACCAGAGCACGACCGATTTCCTGGATCCAGCATTCCAGCGAGGGACGACCAATTCTTGGTCCTTTCTCTCTGTCGACCCAGACTTAGGCTTGGTTTACGTGCCCACTGGCAACACCTCACCCGATTATTACGGCGGACAACGAGACGGGCTCGATTTTTACTCCAGCTCCGTGGTGGCATTGCACATCGACAGCGGCGATGTCGCCTGGCATTTTCAGACTGTACATCACGATATTTGGGATTTTGACGTTCCCTCTCAACCCACGTTTTTCGATTGGGAGCGGGAGGGTGAATCGGTTCTTGGACTCGCTCAAACGACCAAGCAGGGCTATGTCTTTTTACTCGACCGGGAGACAGGCGAACCCCTCTTTCCTGTCGTGGAGACGGCAGTCCCACAAGGCGCTGTTGCGGGGGACTTCACGGCACCTACGCAGCCGATTCCGAGCAAGCCCCGATCCCTGTTTGAACTGCCGGGCGAAAACGAGCTGCTCTGGGGGCTGACGCCTTGGGATAAAGGCGCTTGCGCAAACACACTCGAAGACATCCGTTACGAAGGCCCTTTCACGCCACCGACAACCGGGGGTGCCTTGCACATGCCCAGCGCGTTTGGCGGCCAAAACTGGGGGGGACCCGCCATCGATTCGGTGAGAGGCAAACTGATCGTCAATACGCTGCACATGGGGACAATCTTGCAGTTATTACCTCGAGAGGAATGCGGACCCGAGACGGGGCCAGACCCGGTCGCACCCGGGCCCTTTATCTTGGAGCCAGGTGAAGGCACCCCCTACTGCAACCGCCGCTGGCTCGGATTCGTCTCTCCCCTTGGTGTGCCCTGCACCCCTCCACCTTGGGGTACCCTCGCCTCCATCGACCTTCAAACTGGCGATGTTGATTGGCAGGTCCCCCTCGGCACCACTCGAGACATGGCACCGTTCCCGTTTTGGTTCATCAAAGGATCACCGAACCTGGGCGGGCCGGTCGTGACGGCGAGCGGCCTCACTTTTATTGGTGCAACCACAGATCACTACTTGCGGGCATTCGACACCCAAACCGGTGACGAATTATGGAAAGGTCGCCTGCCAACTTCTGGCCATGGATTGCCCATTACTTACCAGCTGCAGGAAGACAGCGCGCAATATGTCGTGATCGCAGCGGGCGGCCATGCAGCATTGGGCACGCCTCCCGGAGATCACTTGATCGCTTTTAAATTGCCCAACAAAGAATAGAGGACAGACTATGAGCGCGGGTATCACCACCACCCCAGAGGGCGATCTACTGGCCAATATCCATGAACTTGAGTGGTTAGATGTCGGCGGTGGCACACAATTTAAAATCCTAAGGCTGTGTGAAAAAACAGGGCAGTGGGCATTGTATGTCCACATGGAACCCGGCGCTCGCTTTCAGGCTCATCGCCATGAGGGCACCGGCCAGTTCTTCATCATGAGTGGCGAATTAATTTACGACGTGGGCACCGCAGCGCAGGGCACCTATGGCTTTGAGCCTATCTTTGCGGAACATCGAGACGCGCACTGCGTTGTCGAGACCGAAATGCTTTTTCTAGGAGAAGGCGCGGTGACCTATTTCACCCCAGAGGGTGAAATCGACTACGTCTTCAACGCCATGACGCTCAAAGCCGCACAATCGGGTGACGGGCAACTCGATATCGGCCCTGAGGGTTAGGCGCGCCCTAAGAC
>JBDQJL010000023.1:0-24979 GCA_040263855.1 Luminiphilus sp.
CGGTGGGATAACAACCCGGGCAGGCTACAAGGCGCGCCGCTTTGATCGCCTCTCGGTGGGTCTCGGGGAGTCCATACACCGCTTGCGCACAGAGCTCAGGCGCGGCGTGGGACTCGCCGTACCAGCGCTCCCACAATGCCACATCTGTCAGTCTAAAATCGGCCGATAGATCGACCACCCGAATGCCCTGATGGATCAGCGCCGGCACTTCTCGCATCGCGACGTTATGGGGCGTGGCAAAAAATACCACGTCGCAGCCGGCATAATCCGCGTCAGCAGGGTCGGTAAAGCTGAGATCAGAAACCCCCCGCAAGCTCGGGAATAGATTATCGAGCCGACGTCCCGCCTCGCCTCTGGATGTCACCACATCAATCGTGACCCCAGGATGCTGCAGTAACAATCGCACCAATTCTATGCCTGTATAACCCGTCGCGCCGACCACTCCGACCCTGATCATTTTTACGCCTGCTTCTGTTAGTGTTGCGGGGCATATACTGTCTCATGATCAATCGCGCGGTGTCATGACCGAGCGGGCTTTTTACCAAAGGCGCCAAAGGACACTGCCATGCTCTGGATACAAGGATTTCATGTCATTTTTGTGGTCTGTTGGTTTGCTGGACTCTTTTATTTGCCGCGTATCTTGGTCTACTACGCACAAAGCCCAGCGCCAGAAACCAAGGCAGTACTCGCCGTCATGGCACGCAAACTGTATCGCTTTGTGACGCCCTTTATGCTCCTCGCTATCGCCCTGGGCCTATGGCGCCTCTCTTTCCAATGGGAGTATTACCTGTCCTCAGGCTGGATGATCGCGAAGCTGGGCGGCGTGGCATGCTTAATTGCCTACCATATTGCAACCGGTATATATGTGGGTCGAGTCTGTCGGGGTGAGGATAATAAAACCCATGTGTTTTACCGTGTGTTTAACGAGGTACCCGTCCTATTCTTATTTTTGATTATCCTATTGGTATATCTACGACCCACTGTGGGGGGGTGACGCGAGTGGGGTGCACCCATCGTCGCCTCCTGCGATAATTAATCCCTACTAATGAAGAGTCCAAGTGTCATGAGCCGATCTGAAGTGCTCTTTGAGCGTGCCAAAAAGACGATCCCCGGTGGTGTTAATTCGCCTGTTCGCGCTTTCAAGGCGGTGGGCGGAACCCCCCGCTTCATGGAGCGCGCCGATGGCGCCTACCTCTTTGATGCCGATGGACGCCGTTACATCGATTACGTGCTGTCATGGGGCCCCATGATCATGGGCCATAATCATCCCCGCGTGCGCGAGGCTGTGATCGAAGCCGCTCAAGGCGGCCTCAGCTTCGGCTGCCCCACCGAAATCGAAATCGAACTGGCAGAAACCATCAGTCGTCTTGTTCCGAGCATGGCATTAGTCCGCATGACCAGCTCGGGTACCGAGGCCACCATGAGTGCCATCCGACTGGCTCGAGGATTTACTGGCCGCGACAAAATCATCAAGTTTGAAGGCTGTTATCACGGTCACTCGGACTCACTACTGATCAAGGCTGGCTCGGGTGCGCTGACGTTTGGTGTGCCCAGCTCACCCGGTGTTCCGGAGGTGCTCGCGCAGCACACCATTACCCTGCCGTTTAATGATTTGTCGGCACTCGAGGCGGCAATGGACGAATTAGGTGATCAGGTCGCCTGCGTCATTACAGAGCCAGTCGCGGGGAACATGAACTGTATCCCCTCGGTGGACGGCTATCTGGAGGGGATGCGTGAACTGTGCACCCGCCACGGCGCCGTTCTGATTTTTGACGAAGTCATGACAGGCTTTCGTTTTGGTACGGGAGGCGTACAGGGCTACTTAGGGATCACGCCCGATATTACCTGCCTTGGGAAAGTCATTGGCGGCGGCATGCCCGTTGGTGCCTTTGGTGGTCGGCGAGACATCATGGAACAGATTTCACCCCTGGGCCCGGTCTATCAGGCAGGTACCCTGTCGGGCAATCCCGTCGCGATGGCTTCGGGTCTCGCTACCATGTCGATCATCAGCGAACCGGGTTTTTACGATGATCTGTTTAGACATACTCAAGCGCTGTGCGACGGCATGCGCGAAGCCGCAAAAAGTGCCGGGGTGCCCTTTACCACCAATCATCTCGGCTCGATGTTCGGCGGTTTTTTTACCGAGGAAGAAACCGTGACGCAATACCATCAAGTGATCAATTCGAACGTCGCCGCGTTTAATCAATTTTTCCACTTGATGCTGGACAGCGGTGTTTACCTCGCACCGGCCTCTTTCGAGGCGGGCTTTATGTCCTCTGCTCACACTGATGATGATATTCAGACCACTGTAGAGGCGGCACGGGCCGCTTTCGCGTCGCTATAGACCGACTGGAGCACTTGCTATGAGCCAACGTGGACCGTTCCCTCACACTCGACTGCGCCGTCTGCGGGCAACCGCCTTCGCGCGCAACATGGTTCGCGAAAGCACCCTGAGCCCGGCTGACTTTATTTATCCGGTATTTGTCTTAGAGGGCAACGGACAGCGAGAAGCGGTGCCCTCTATGCCGGGGGTCGAGCGCCTGAGCGTCGACTTACTGGTGGAACTCGCCAAAGAAGCTGACTCATTGGGTATTCCCGCCCTGGCACTGTTCCCGGTCATTGGACAGGCCGACAAATCACTGCTCGGTGAGGCCGCGTATGCGGCGGATGGTTTAGTGCAGCGAGCGGTTGCTGAGCTCAAGAGTGCCGTACCAGCGTTGGGGATTATCACGGACGTCGCCTTGGATCCCTACACGACACACGGCCAGGATGGCATCATCGATGACTCAGGCTACGTACTCAACGACGTGACCCGCGATGCGTTGGTCAAACAAGCCCTCAGCCATGCGGCTGCCGGCGCTGATGTCGTCGCCCCCTCGGACATGATGGATGGGCGGATTGGCGCTATTCGGGCTGAGCTGGAAGCAACCGGGCATATCAATACGCTCATCCTGTCCTATGCCGCCAAGTATGCGTCGAGCTATTACGGGCCATTCCGAGATGCCGTTGGCTCTGCCGGTAACATCAAAGGAGGCGATAAAAAGACCTACCAAATGGATCCAGGAAATACCGATGAAGCCCTGCACGAGGTAGCACTCGATCTGCAGGAGGGCGCTGATATGGTGATGGTGAAGCCCGGCATGCCGTATCTCGACATTGTGCGACGCGTCAAAACCGAATTCAAAGTACCCACGTTTGCCTACCAGGTGAGTGGTGAATACGCCATGCACCAAGCGGCCTTCGCTCAAAATTGGTTAAATCGGGAGGCCGTGATGCTCGAATCGTTATTGTGTTTTCGTCGCGCAGGGGCCGACGGAATCCTGACCTATTTTGCGATGGATGCCGCGCGGCTACTCAATTCCTAACACCGCCATGAGGTGGCGTGTTGCTATCGTTTTTTCGGTGCTGACACTAGGTAGTCTCAGCGCCACAGCACAAACCCAATCTGATGCAATCAATGCCGACTGCGGCTGCCTATGGGAAGGCAGTTTTTCCGAGGTTGCACCGCAGGCCGATCTCGTCCTCCTCGGTCAAGTACAAGCGATCAAGGGCAACGCTGTGGACTTGTTGCCTGAGACTGTTCTAAAAGGTCAGTTCTGGCTGGATACCCTGCGGGTTTGGATGAAAACGCGCGATTATTGTCGTCCGCCAGTGGAACACTTTCCGATCGGTAGCCGCTGGATGATGGCCCTGTCAGAAATCCGCGAGCGACCCGAGGATAGCTTTAATCCGTCTACTCCCAATCAGAGTTATGGCCGGCTATTGGATTATCAATTATCGAGTTGCGGTGGCTACTGGTTGCGGGTAAACGGCAATACCGTCTCCGGTAATTTAGTCCCCGACATGCCGCGTTTTTACCACCAGCCTGACATGTCACCAGTGTTAGTCGATTTGGTAGCGGGCTATTTAGCAGGCACAGTGCCCGAATCGGCACTCATTGAAGCCAGCCGAGCGCACCCCGAAGCCGTTGACACACTTATCTTGGATACTCGACGCTTTCTCCGTGGCCAAGAGGACTGGATTGAAGAGGAAGACGACTGAGTCGCTCCTAACCTCTCTCTACCCGTCTCAACCGATCTCAACTGACCTAAACCTATTTCAATGGCTCCGAACCCAGCCACCCCCTCTGTACAGCCACTCACCGAGCCAGAACATGGCGCTCGCGCAGTGTCGGTTAATCTTCGCTACCCCGCATTGATTAGTTGATCGAAGGCTATTTTGGGGGACGGTTATACCTCATCACGCAATACCATCAGCATTTCATCAATCATCATCAGCGACAGACCCCAAATGCGATAACTCGCATACAAATAAGAGTCGGTCTCCATCTTCTTGCCTTTCCACTCCCATTCCATCGATTCCCGCTTATCTGGCTGCATAAAAAAATCGAGGGGCACCCAGACCACTTCAGCCACCTCGTGATTCGGACTCATTGCCGGGACATCGGTGACCTGAAAAACGAATGGCGTCACCAGCATTTCCGGGCGATCAGCGCGCCATCCTGTATTCACATCGGTTAGCTCGCCTAGCTGCGTCCCGCACTGTACAAGATCGACTCCCAGTTCTTCTGCCGTCTCTCGCAGAGCACACTGGAGATTCGATGCATCGCCAGGATCGCGGCGCCCGCCGGGGAACCCCATATGACCCGACCATGGATCTCCCTCCCGGACGGCACGGCGAATCATCAACATTTCAGTCGCGTCCACGCCCTCTCGCAATATGATCGCCACGGCAGCTCGGCCAGCCTGCGGCTCAAACCCAGCCGGCTCCTTATGAAAATGCGCTAAGCGCTGCTTTATTGTGGGGGTTAATACTCTCATCGGGGTGCTGCTACCTTGTCGCTTGACCGCTAGACCAGAAAACCAGTCCGTCATTGCGTCACGGCTCCCCTTATCGTCAGCCCATCATAACGCGTTACGCTGTGAAGTTAGCGGCAAGGGCCCGAGGGTTCCGGTAGAATGTGGCTTCCTCATTACCAATGGGCCCCAACCTGTGGAATCCTATGCTGCTTACGCTATCGGCGCCGCCCTAGTCGATACCGAGATACAAGTCACCGATGACGACCTCGCCGCCATGAATGTCGACAAGGGCATGATGACGCTGATGGACCAATCCCAACAGACTCACATGCTCTCGCAACTCTCGGCGCATTTAGTCCAAGCCAGTCATGCATCAGGCGGCAGCGCCGGCAACAGTATGATTGCCACCGCCTTAATGGGAGCACCTACCTACATGAGCTGTAAGGTGGCACAAGATACCGACGGTGATATTTACCTTTCGGATCTGGAGGAATCGGGTGTCGCCCATGGCCTCAATGAGCAGCGCAAAGAGGGCGTCACCGGCAAATGTCTCGTGCTCATTACGCCGGATGCAGAGCGCTCTCTCAATACGCATCTTGGTATTTCAGAAACGCTGTCTGTCGACGAAGTCAACGAGGAAGCGATTAAAGCCTCGCAATGGGTTTATCTAGAAGGTTATTTAGTGACCTCTCCGACCGGACATGCAGCCGCGCTAAAAACGAAGGCGCTGGCAATCCAGCATCAGGTTAAAACAGCCGTGAGTTTTTCGGACCCGGGCATGGTGAAGTTCTTTCGCGATAACATGGCCGCCATGGTAGAAGGCGGCGTGGAGCTGGTGTTTTGTAACAAAATCGAAGCACTTGAGTGGGGCCAATGTAACTCATTGGACGACGCCATCTCGGCCATTAAGCAAGTCGCTCGACGCTTTGTCATCACACTCGGGGCACAAGGTGCCATCACGTGGGATGGCGAGACATTGCACCGCGTTTCAGCCCCGGCAGTCGACGCCGTTAACACCAATGGTGCTGGCGACATGTTTGCAGGTGCCTTTCTCTACGCGCTATCTCGCGGAGAGAATGATCAACGTGCAACCGAATTTGCCACCCTTGCAGCCAGTGAAGTAGTAAAATCTTTCGGACCACGGCTAGATCGAGCAGCCTGTCTCGCTCTTCGCCATCAATTTTTTGGTGACTGAACAGTCATCACCGCAACGGGAATAATGGATACTCATGAGCGACAAAGAAATCAAACCAGTCATCAAAGCTGACCCGCTCTACCAAATGTTGCGTCAGGAAGACGTGGACAGCTTCAATACCAACCGAGATTCACTCGACAGCAGTGAGTTGACTGGTGGCGACTATCGCGGCCGAGATCTTCGCCGCATGAACGCCCGAGGCTTGGACTTTTCCAATGCCTATTTTCGTAACTGCGACCTGAGCGGTATCGATTTTCGCGAAACCAATCTCGAGGGCGCCAGTTTGATGGATGCCAAAGTATCGGGAGTCTATTTTCCTGCAGCACTCAGCGCCGATGAGATCCGTTTATCACTGGATCACGGGACGCGCCTGCGTTACCCCAATGACTGACTTAGCATGAGAGAGCGCGGCGCGCAGCAGTTGCAGGCGCTCACCCTGACGTTTGCGCGGTGCTGGACGACGATAATCGTGGCGGTGTCGCTGCTGACGTCTGCCCTACCGGGACACACTCAAAACAGCTTGGCAGACGCCCTCAAGCAGCAAACTGAGTTCTTACCGGTAGAGCAGGCCTATCAATTAGAGGGGGAGCTGACGGCGGCTGGGGATCTGCGCCTGTATTGGCAAATCACCGCGGGATACTATCTCTACCAGCACGCTTTTAATGTCAGGGTCGAATCACCTTATCGATCTGAGCCACTGGCGATTGACTATCCGCCTGCACTGAACAAAACCGATGAGTTTTTTGGTGAAGTGCAGGTCTATTACGACCATGCCGATCTAACCGCTACATTACCCTCAGCCGAGGATTCACTCACTGTTGCGGTGACTTATCAAGGCTGCGCCGATGCAGGGCTGTGTTACCCGCCCGAGACCCAGTATCTCATCGTCAATGCGTCGAGCGGCACCGTTGCAACCACTGCACTGGTGACGACGCCACCTGTCGAGGATACAACGGCGGCTCCCCCGCCTGCGGGTATGACCCTCCTGCTAGCACTGGGGCTCGCCTTTCTTGGCGGCGTCATTCTCAATACCATGCCCTGTGTGTTTCCGATTCTGTCTTTGAAAGTACTGAGCTTCGCCACCGGCGATCCCGCGACACATCGCCGACATGGCCTCGCTTATTTACTGGGTGTGGTGTCATCATTCCTATTGATTGCTAGCGTGCTGATCAGCCTGCAAGCTGCCGGGCGCTGGGTAGGCTGGGGATTCCAGCTCCAATCAACAGGCTTTGTCATTGCGTTGGCTTATCTCTTTGCCGTCATGGGGTTATCGCTCTCTGGACTCGTCTTGTTTGGCGGGAGATGGATGAATGTGGGCTCAGGCCTAGCCACGGCACCCGGAATTCAGGGCAGCTTTTTTACCGGCGTGCTCGCTGTTATCGTCGCCAGCCCCTGTACAGCACCCTTTATGGGCAGCGCTCTAGGCTTTGCGCTGACGCAGCCCCCCCTTTATGCATTGACGGTATTTGCCGCGCTGGGAACCGGTATGGCAGCACCCATGGTTGCGCTCAGCACCAGTGATCGCGCACGCCGCTGGTTACCCAAACCAGGTCCATGGATGGAAACGCTCAAACAGATTATGGCTTTTCCACTCTACCTCACCGCCGTCTGGTTACTCTGGGTAGCAGGTAAGCAAAATGGTGTTGATACCATGGCCGCCGCCGCCGCAGGGTTAGTCATGCTCGCCCTTGGCCTCACCTTACTGCGAGGAGGTCGTATCGGCCGCGTCATCGGTAGCGCGTGTTTAGTCAGTGCCATCGTTTTGGGCGGCGTGCGGGGGGGATCCTCAGACGCCTCCACTGCGGACGGCCGCGAAGGCGTCGTCACCTGGTCTCCCGCCGCACTCGCTTCATTAAGGGCGCAAGGCCTGCCGGTATTTGTCGACGTTACCGCCGATTGGTGCATTACCTGTCTTGCCAATGAGCAGGCAGTCTTGTTCACCGACGAGATGACTCAGGCATTTGCAGCGTCCGAGGTCACTTATATGGTGGCCGACTGGACTAACTACGACCCCGGCATTGGCGAGTTTGTGCGCCAACATGGTCGCAATGGGATTCCACTGTATGTGATGTACAGCGGTGACCCTCAGGCAACGCCGGTAATACTGCCGCAACTGCTAACAACTCGTATTATGATGGAGGCTCTCGATGCCGTTAAGCGCTAGGCGCCATCTCAACAGCAAGCAGCCGGTGAGCGCCACTCGTGACGCCTTGCTCAACATCCGGTTGCACTACCTTTCTCCAGTGCTATTGTTATGGTGCCTGCCCTGGTCAGCGCTGGCTGAAGAACTGCTGTGGGAAGACGCTTGGGTGCGGAGTATGCCGCCAGGCACCGAAGTCGCCGCCGCCTATGGCCGCATTACCAATCAGAGTGACCAAACCGTGGTCATTACCGCTGTTAACAGCTCGGTAGGTGAAGTAGCACAAATGCACGATGTCATTGCTAACGGCGATCAACGGCGAATGGTTCAGCTCGACGCCGTCACCCTTACCGCCGGCGAGACCACAGAATTCATGCCGGGGGGACAGCACATCATGCTGCTCGGCGTCACCGCACCTCCGCCCGAGGGCAGCCTTGTTGAGCTTTGCCTACTCACAACACATAACGCTGAGCATTGCACGTCAGCGCCGGTTCAACGGCAGGCCCCTATGCCTGCTACTGAACAAAGTGGTCATCACCACTGATGTCTGATTCTGAACCCACGCAGCCCTCGGCACTTGCCCGCTTATCTCAGCTGATAAAGCGATGGCAGCCTAACACCGAGGCTTCTGATCCGATTCGTCTTGGCCGTTGGGTCGGGCTGGTGTTGGCGATCTACGGCATGTTGGTCACAGGTCTTGGGATGTATTGGAGCCAAACGCCCGACGGCTTTGATACCAATGAGACCGCAGCACAATATGCCGCGGCAGTCGAACAAGATGTAGTGACTGGTAGCGTTACCGTATCCACATTGAGAGAAGTGATCCGCACCCTACTGGAAAAGCCCGGTGGTTATTTGCTGAACGATCTTTTCCCCCCTGGCGTCTGGCTCGACAACATGCCGCACTGGGAATATGGCGCGCTCGTCCAGTGCCGCGATTTGGCGCGAGCACTGCGCGAAGTACTGAGCCGCTCACAGTCCCAATCAAAGGAAGATGTGGATCTAACACTGGCGGAACCCCGGATCAACTTTCAATCAGATAGTTGGATTCTGCCCGCTTCAGAAAGTGAATACCGCGATGCGAGCCGTTTCTTAGAGGGTTATCGGTCGCGACTGGCCATTACCGGTGAGGGCAGCGCTCAGTTTTATGCCCGTGCGGATAATCTCAACCATTGGCTTGGCATGATTGAGAAACGCCTCGGCAGCCTGTCACAGCGACTGTCTGCCAGTGTCGGGCAACGTCGACTGAATACTGACCTCGCTGGCGACAGCGCTGCCGCACAATCCACTCAGGCCCCTGAAGAAATCATCGTGCAGACACCGTGGCGGGAGATTGATGACATCTTTTATGAGAGTCGTGGCGCAGCCTGGGCACTCACCCAATTTTTAAAGGCTGCAGAGGTCGACTTTTCTGACGTGCTGGCTAAGAAAAATGCGACCGTCAGTTTACGGCAAATCATCCGCGAACTGGAGGCAGCACAGGCGCCTGTTTGGAGTCCTATCATCTTGAACGGATCAGGATTTGGACTTTGGGCAAATCACTCCCTAGTCATGGCGAGCTACATCTCGCGAGCCAACGCAGCCACCATCGATTTAAGGGAATTACTGTCGCAAGGATAAGGGGCTCAGGCGAGAGCGGCACCCATGGCAACTCGGCGCGGCCAGAGAACCACTCCATCCTTGATCACGCTGCGCGCTGGCCCGAGAGCAGCACCCATCCGTCTTTTTGTGCGGCAATCTGCAGCGGCACTTGATTCGCATAGGCGTCGATCACCTCGCTGGCCTGATCCTTGAGCAACCCCGCAAGCAATAACTGACCGCCAGGCGCCAACAGTGATAACAGCGTCGGCGCCAAAGTGACTAAAGGACCCGCCAAAATATTAGCCACCACAAGCTCTGCGGTGCCTGACCACTGTGTCACCGCACTATCGTCGGGCATCACCACCGCAAACTGCGCTTCTGCCACTGCATTAGCTTGCGCGTTGGCTCGGCTCGCGACTAACGCCTGTGGATCGTTATCAATCGCGAGAACCGGTCCTGCGCCTAACCGCGCAGCAGCAATCCCCAGAATGCCCGAGCCACACCCATAATCGACAACGCGAAGAGGATGCGAGACGCAGGCATCAATCGCGCTCAAGCACATGGCTGTCGTGGGGTGCGTGCCTGTGCCAAACGCAAGACCGGGATCCAATAAAATATTCACCGCTGCAGGATCAGGTGGTGCAGTCCAACTTGGGCAGACCCAAAGGCGCTGTCCCAATTGCATCGGATGAAATTGATCTTCCCAGACACGAGTCCACTCGCGATCTGCCACGGGAACCGGCTGCGCATCGCTCGTGACAACCAAGTGGCTCGGCACCGCATCGATCACAGAATGAAGCGCGCGATCACCGTCAAACAGCGCCGTCACACTCACCGCTTCCCAGAGGGGCGTCTCGCCAGGGCCGGGTTCTAGCAAAGGTTGGTCGGCGTCATCCTCGAGGGTGACAGACAGGGCGCCACACTCAAATAACCACACCTCCAGTGCGGCCACTTGTTCTTTTTTAGCAGTGAAATGAAGCTCTTGCCAACTGGGAGGCGCACTCAACGCTCATGTTCCAACTTACTCTCTAGATAGTGGATGCTGACGCCGCCCGCCATAAAAGACGTATCGGTGACCAGCTCACGATGTAGCGCCGCGTTCGTGCGAATGCCCTCTACCACCAACTCGTCAAGTGCCTGTCGCATTTTTGCCAAAGCACCCGCACGAGTATCAGCATGGGTAATCACCTTGCCAATTAAACTGTCATAGTGAGGCGGAACCGTATAACCACTATAAACATGCGAATCTACGCGCACGCCATGGCCGCCAGGCGCATGAAAGGTTTTGATCGTACCCGGGGATGGCATAAAAGTACGAGGATCCTCAGCATTAATCCGACATTCAATCGAGTGGCCGGTCAAGGTGACATCGTCCTGTTTGATCGACAGTGGTCGCCCCCCGGCAATCATGAGCTGCTCGCGCACAATATCGATACCACTGATCATCTCCGTCACGGGGTGCTCTACCTGAACTCGCGTATTCATTTCAATGAAGTAAAAGGCATTATCTTCAAACAAAAATTCGAAGGTGCCCGCACCGCGGTAGCCCATATCAAGGCAAGCTCTAATACAGGCATCACCAATTTCATCACGCAGCGCGGGCTCGATGCCCGGCGCTGGCGCCTCTTCAATGATCTTTTGATGCCGGCGCTGCAAAGAGCAATCGCGATCACCCAAATGAATCGCATTACCCTGACCGTCAGCCAGCACTTGTATCTCGACATGGCGTGGGCGCTGCAGAAATTTTTCCATATAGACTACTGGCGACCCAAACGCCGCCTGGGCCTCTGATTGAGTCACTTGTATCGAGGACAGCAGCACTTCTTCGTTATGGACCACTCGCATGCCTCGGCCACCGCCTCCAGCGGCCGCTTTCACAATCACAGGAAATCCGATCTCGCGAGCAATGCGCAGCACTTCATCCGGATCATCAGGCAAAGCACCTTCTGAACCCGGCACCGTCGGCACCCCGGTGAGTTTCATCTGCTGCTTTGCCGATACTTTGTCGCCCATCAGACGGATAGTGTCGGCGGTAGGGCCGATAAAAGTGAAACCACTCTTTTCGACCTGCTCGGCAAAATTAGCATTCTCAGAAAGAAAGCCGTACCCGGGATGGATTGCGTCGGCATTGGTTAATTCGGCGACACTGATAATCGACGGAACGTCGAGGTAACTTTGTGCGGAGAGCGCCGGACCAATACAGACTGCCTCGTCGGCTAAACGGACGTGTTTTAGTTCCCGGTCTGCCGTTGAGTGCACGGCCACCGTGCGGATCCCCAGCTCATTACAAGCGCGCAATATACGCAGCGCGATTTCGCCACGATTGGCAATCAGTACTTTTTCAAGCATGCGAGATATCCTTTTGGGTTGCCTCACCCATGCCTTAAGCGATCGAAATCAGTGGTTGATCAAACTCAACCGCTTCGCCGTTCTCGACGTGAATCGCCGTGACGGTACCTGCGCGATCTGCTTCGATTTGATTCATCATCTTCATCGCCTCGACGATGCACAGCACATCACCGACACGGATTGTCTGTCCCACTTCAATAAAAGAGGGCGCCTCAGGGCTAGGTGAACGATAAAACGTCCCCACCATGGGAGACAGCACGGCATTATCAGCATTAGGCGCCGCTGCAGCGCTCTCTGCGGCCGGCGTATCCGCCGGCGCGGATGCCGAAGCAGGCGCTGCTATCGGCGGGGGAGCCGCATAAGTCATCGTCGGAGGCTGATGACTTTGTCGACTGATGCGGACTGAATCCTCCCCTTCCTTAATCTCAATCTCGCCGATATTGGACTCTTCCAATAATTCGATCAGCTTTTTGACTTTGCGAATGTCCATAGTTGCTCCTTCAATGGGTCGTGGAGTGAGTGTCTAGTGACTGCAATACTGCGGTCAGTGCACAGTCGTAGCCAAAACTACCCAGCCCCGAAATCACCGCCTCAGCAATATCGGAGATATAACTGTGGTGTCGGAAAGGTTCTCGTGCATAGACGTTGGAAATATGCACCTCGATACAGGGAATATCGACCCCTGCCAGTGCATCGCGCAGGGCGACACTGGTATGCGTAAAGGCGGCCGGGTTGATGATAATAAACTGAGTATCATCAGCGCGCGCCTGATGAATCGCTTCAATCAGTTCCTGTTCCCCGTTGCTTTGCAGACAAGTCAAGCTGACGCCCGCGCGCTCTGCCTCTGCCTGCAGGCGATGGTTAATCTCATCTAAGGTTTCTGAGCCATAAATCTCAGGCTCACGAGAACCCAATAAATTGAGGTTAGGCCCGTGCAATACGAGAATTGCCGCCATGGGCTACTCCAGCGAATCTTCCCTACGAGCTGAGAGTGTGTCGCAGATTCAGCGATGCGTCCACTTTTTCGGCGATTTGCCTATTTTTAGCGAAGTTAGGCCCCTATTCGCCGCATTATTCCCGTTACTTTCCCCCATCGCACTATCCTTAAGGGCGGTGCAGGTCACCCGTGACGCGGCGAAAAGTCGATGGAGAGAACGCTCGAGCAGACAAGTCATTCCCGCGCGGCGCCACTACGCACACTCAGTGCATTGCGCAAACAGCGCCTTTCGCACACACCTGACACCGCCCGGGAGCGCTTTTACTTGAGGTCAGATATCCGCCTATGGGCCCTGCTGATTCCCCCGTCGCCACCTACATCAACTCCCTTCGCTTCCTCGCAACCGCCTACCTCAACACCCGCACCGCGCGCAAAATAGCAATGCAGGCGACACAAGCAGTAAGCATTGTCGAGGGCCTGAGACCCGCGTCGACTCCTGATCGATGGTTAATAAATGTGCAGTATGGGTTCCCGATTTGTCCTGCCTCTATTACACTCTGTAGCTCGAAACGCTACCCCTCGAAACTGAGCCTTACCCAATGCACATTGGCGGCCTAAAGCCCTACAACAACGTCTTTCTCGCGCCCATGGCTGGCGTGACGGACTTACCGATGCGCGAGCTCGCCATCGAAACCGGTGCTGGATTAGCAGTGGGCGAAATGCTGTCGGCAGATCTCAGTTTGGCGCAAACCCATAAAACACAGCTGCGGCAACAGCACAGTGACAATGCGGGGCTTCGTGCGACACAGATAGTGGGCTACGAACCGGCTCAGCTCGCTGCCGCGGCGCGGTTCAACGTCGCGTTGGGCGCAGATATAATTGACATCAATATGGGTTGCCCTGCCAAAAAAGTTTGCCGGCGGGCAGCAGGCTCTGCGTTGCTGGCAGATGAACAGCTCGTTGAACAGATTTTGAATACCGTCGTCAACGCGGTGCCTGTGCCGGTGACACTGAAGATCCGAACAGGCACCGATCATGAGCACCGCAACGGCGCCACCATTGCACGGATTGCAGAGCAGGCAGGCGTCCAGATGCTGACCGTGCATGGTCGCACACGCGCTGACCGATTTAAGGGTTCAGCCGAGTACGACACGATCGCCGCCATTGTCGACACTGTTTCGATACCGGTCATCGCAAACGGCGACATCGATTCAGCAGACAAAGCCAAAACGGTACTGAACCAAACTGGCGCTGCTGGGGTAATGATTGGTCGTGGGGCTCAGGGACAACTGTGGCTACCGGGGGCTATCGCTCGCGCACTGCAACACAGAGTCGGTGACGCTGGTGCTCCTCACATCAGGGACCACTCGCCAGTATTGACGCCCTCGGTGACTGAGCAACTGACGCTCCATAGCCGCCACCTCGCTCGACTGCATACGTTTTATGGCGACTTCTTGGGCACTCGCATTAGCCGAAAACATCACACTTGGTTTCTGGCATCTTTAGTGGCGCAAAATATTATCGGGCCACAATTTGCCCTGGGACAGCGACAACATTTTAATCAGCTACCTAACCCGACAACTCAAGATGAGGCACTGCAGCGTTTGTCTGACAGCCTCTTTGACGTCGACGGGCACATGGCGGCATGACTACACGCAAAAAAGCCGCCGCTGAATCGACAAGTACCCATCGACAATCGGGGCCACCCCCTCTCAAAAACAGTGCAGCTGAAGCCATTGCACACTTTCTAGCCACGCTGGATGGTGAGTCCTGTATCGATCTGTATGACATGGTGCTGCGCCAAATAGAGGAACCCCTTCTGAGAGAGGTACTCGACTACACACAGCACAACCAAAGCCACGCTGCCACCATGCTCGGCCTAAACCGAGGCACCCTGCGGAAAAAGCTACGTCAGTATGGCTTGTTATCAGAGGCCGATTCCGTTCAGCCCAAGAAAAAATCCCGCCAGTCAAATAAGCAACCCGCCAAAACATCTGCCAAAAGGAAACGATAGATGACGAGTGACGCCGGACTCGCCCCCCTGAAAAGAGCCCTCATCAGTGTTTCAGATAAAACCGGCATTGTTGACTTTACTCGCGCCCTCATCGAACAGGGCGTGGAAATATTATCGACCGGCGGAACCTGCCGACTGTTGCGTGAAGCAGGACTGGCGGTGACTGAGGTATCAGACCATACAGGCTTTCCGGAAATGATGGATGGCCGAGTCAAAACGTTACACCCAAAAATTCATGGTGGCATTTTAGGTCGCCGAGGTGTCGATGATGGTGTTATGGCAGCTCACGACATCCCTGCTATTGATCTGGTTGTCGTCAACCTTTATCCCTTCGAAGCCACGGTTGCACGCGCTGACTGCACACTGGCAGACGCCGTCGAGAATATCGACATTGGTGGTCCTACGATGGTCCGGGCAGCCGCCAAAAACCATCGTGATGTGGCGATCGTCGTCGCGACTAAAGACTATGGGGTGATTCTTAAAGAGCTCACCGAATACGGCGGACACACCACCTTGAAGACTCGCTTTGATTTAGCGATTCGGGCCTATGAACACACGGCTGCTTACGACGGCATGATCGCTAACCACTTTGGTTGCCTCGTCGAGGGCGGTTCGGCTGATTACCCGCGCACTTTCTCACTCCAGCTAGAAAAGGTGCAGGAGATGCGTTACGGCGAGAACCCCCATCAAAGCGCGGCGTTTTACCGCGAAGCCGTACCTAAAGAGGTGGGCATCAGTAGTGCTGAGCAATTACAAGGCAAGGCACTGTCCTATAATAATGTGGCAGATACCGACGCCGCGCTAGAGTGCGTCAAGAGCTTTAGCGATCCAGCCTGTGTCATCGTAAAACACGCTAACCCCTGCGGTGCTGCCGAAGCAGACACACTGATCAATGCCTACGACCTCGCTTTTCACACTGACAGCGAATCCGCCTTTGGTGGCATCATCGCCTTTAATCGAGAACTCGATGCTGACACGGCGAGCGCCATCGTTGAACGGCAATTTGTTGAGGTGATTATTGCACCTGCCGTATCCGATGATGCCCGATCGATTATTGGGCAAAAAGAAAACGTACGCTTGCTACAAACAGGCGCTTGGTCGGCACCATGCCCCACGCGCGACTTCAAACGCGTCAATGGCGGTCTGCTGGTTCAAGATCGCGACGATGGCACGATCGATCGCGAAAGCCTCACAACGGTTACCCAACGAGCGCCGACTGAGGCCGAATGGGCTGACCTGTTGTTCGCCTGGAAAGTGGCTAAATTTGTAAAAAGTAATGCCATCGTCTATGCCGCCAATCGGCGGACTATTGGTGTCGGTGCAGGGCAAATGTCACGGGTAAATTCGGCTCGCATTGCTGCAATTAAAGCAGAGCATGCCGGCTTAACCGTTGAGGGTGCCGTCATGGCATCTGATGCCTTCTTCCCCTTTCGTGATGGTATTGAAAATGCGGCTGAACGGGGCATTGCTGCGGTCATTCAGCCAGGGGGTTCGATGCGCGACGAGGAAGTCATTGCCGCGGCAGATGAAGCAGGCATCGCCATGGTCTTTACTGGAATGCGCCACTTTAGGCACTGAGGTCAGCAGAGATGAATATTTTGGTTGTCGGAGGAGGCGGACGAGAACACGCCCTGGCGTGGAAGCTTGCCGAGCCAGCCTATGTGAACTGCGTTTATGTTGCACCGGGTAACGCTGGCACAGCGACCGAACCCAAGTTACAGAATATCGATTTAGACCCTCTCGATATTGCCGGCCTTGCGGCCTTTGCGACCGAGCAAGACTGTGCTTTAACGGTTATTGGACCGGAAGCGCCATTGGTTTCGGGCATTGTGGATCACTTTACTGCGGCGGGCTTACCCTGCTTTGGGCCGACACGCGGCGCCGCGCAACTCGAAGGCAGTAAGTCCTTTAGCAAAGACTTTCTCGCACGGCACCACATTCCCACCGCGGCCTATGCTGTCTTTACGGCGCTCGACGACGCGCTCGCCTATGTTCGCGAGCAGGGTGCTCCGATTGTCATCAAAGCTGACGGACTTGCCGCAGGCAAGGGCGTCATCGTCGCCATGACCCTTGAGGAGGCGGAGGACGCCATTCGCGACATGCTCACAGACAATAAATTTGGTGAGGCCGGCGCGCAAGTGGTGATCGAGGGATTTCTTGAAGGTGAGGAAGCCAGCTTTATCGTGATGGTGGATGGGAAAAACGTGCTGCCTATGGCCACTTCTCAAGACCATAAACGAATCGGTGACGGTGACACGGGCCCCAACACGGGCGGCATGGGTGCCTACTCGCCTGCACCGGTTGTGACAGAGGTTGTCTACCAGCGCATTATGGAGCGCGTTATTCTGCCCACCGTGAAGGGAATGGCAAAAGAAGGCCACCCCTACACCGGATTTCTCTACGCAGGGTTAATGATTGATGCCGAGGGCAGCCCCTCCGTCATAGAATTCAATTGCCGTTTTGGCGATCCCGAAACGCAACCCATTCTGCAACGACTCCAGAGTGACTTGGTGTCTCACTGCCAGTTTGCGTTGAAGGGGGCGCTCGATACTGCGGTGGCGCAGTGGGATCCTCGCCCCGCAGTGGGCGTTGTTTTAGCGGCGGGCGGTTATCCCAATGCCTATGGAAAAGGCCATGTTATTACCGGTCTCGATACCCCATGGCCCGCAAGCACCAAAGTGTTTCACGCCGGCACACAGGCTAAGGGGGATACCATCGTGACGCATGGTGGGCGCGTGTTGTGTGTCAGTGCGCTGGGCAATACCATCGAGGAAGCCATTCAATCAGCCTATGCAGGTGTCGATCACATCAGTTGGCAGGACATGATTTTTCGCCAGGATATTGGCTGGCGCGCGATAGATCGCTAAGCTGTGTCCATGGCAACTAACACAACATTGGAACAGCGCACGCTAACGGGTCTCGATCGCTTCATCAGCGGCGTCGATAATCGGCTGCGTCAACTGACCGGACAGACCAACCAAAGCCCGGCTTCCTCAAGACCGTCCCCTGCGTTAGCGCATCAAGAGCCACCTTTGAGTGCGCGCGAACGTGACCATGCAGGTTCGTTGATGCGAGTGAATCATACGGGCGAGGTGTGTGCCCAAGCGCTGTATCAAGGGCAAGCGCTTGCTGCGCGATCTGATGCCACACGTCACAGCTTACTTACCGCGGCACAGGAAGAGGCCGATCACCTTGCTTGGTGTGAAACTCGGTTGCAGGAGTTGGACGCTAAACCGAGTCGGCTCAACCCCCTCTTCTACGCGGCCTCCTTCGCGCTCGGGGCGATCACCGCCGTCGCCGGCGATAAAGTCAGTCTCGGCTTTGTGCATGCCACTGAGGAGCGTGTTGCCGGACACTTGAGGGCACATCTTAAGGCGCTGCCGAGCGAGGACCGTAAGTCACAGTTGATCCTGCAGCAAATGCTGGCCGATGAGGAACGTCACGGCGAAGAGGCGTTAGCGTTGGGGGGCCAAGAGTTTGCGCGTCCGATCAAAGACGTCATGACCCTGGCCAGTCAGGTCATGACACGGACCACTTATTGGATCTGATTCAATTAGGAAGGCGTTGTCGCTTCCTCAATGCTATGGCTGTGCGTCACTGCCACTCCCGCATTGGCAAACATGATAGAGGCCGAGCAATACTTTTCGGCTGAGAGTGCGACGGCACGCTCAACTTGCGCCTCGCGCAACCCCCACCCTGTTACGACGAAGTGAAGCCTCATCGTGGTGAAAACAGCCGGCACGGCGTCCGCCCGATCAGCATGGAGTTCAACGCGGCAATCGGTGACCTGCTGCCGCGACTTTTTTAACATGCTCACTACGTCATAGAGCGCACACCCTCCCGTACCGAGCAACAACATCTCCATAGGGCGGAGTGATTGGTTACGTCCACCCAAATCCTCGGGGCCATCCATGACGACACTGTGCCCCGACCCGGACTCGCCAATAAACATCGCGTCGTCGAGCCACTTCACCGTTCCTTGCATGCTTTTTACGCTCCTATCGTGATAAATCTTCAGTACAGTTAATGCTGGAAAGACGCCCACCATCACATGACCCTGTGTTGACATCCATCATTGTCGTATCACTAAAGCCATATCACTAAAGCCATATCACTAAAGCCATAATAACCAGGGCCATCACCACCAAAGCCATCACCACCAAAGCCATCACCACACTTGATCGGCTCGATGCATTGCCCTCACACAGTGCGACTGAGCGCGTTATGTCATGAGCAAGACAGCCTCAGTGTCTTCGGCGAGATCCATGGCATTAATCAGCATCCGCGAACGCACTTCACACAGTGGCTCACATCGGTCAGGGCGCAGATTAGTCCACAGAAAAGAAGGCGGCGAGCGCCGCACCCGGATCGTCTGCGCGCATAAAGGTCTCGCCAATTAAAAAGGTATGGACACCTTTAGCACGCATCTCGATGACTTGAGAAGCAGTACTAAAGCCACTCTCTGTCACCACCTGCACTCCCGCAGGGATCTGCTCCAATAAGCGATAGGTCGTCTCTAAACTCGTTTCAAAAGTATGCAGGTCCCGATTGTTGATGCCAATCAAATCGCCACCCAGTGTCAATGCTTCATCCAGCTCGGCCTCGTTGTGCACCTCGACCAACACATCAAGGCCCGCGTCACTGGCACAGTCATACAGATCTTTTAGCTCAGGCAATTCAAGACATGCCACGATCAGCAGGATGGCATCAGCACCTAGCGCCCGAGCCTCCCAGATTTGATAGGGATCAAGCGTGAAGTCCTTGCGCAAAACGGGCAGCTCACAGGCGGCTCGAGCTGCCTGCAAATAAGCATCCGCTCCCTGAAAAAAATCGATGTCTGTCAGTACCGATAAACAGGTAGCCCCTCCTTGCTCATAACTTGCAGCCAGTTCGGCAGGCACAAAATGCTCCCGAATGACACCTTTGCTGGGACTGGCTTTCTTGACCTCAGCAATGACTGCCGCAGCGCCCTCTGCTTCGCGCCGCGATAGCGCCCGTCGAAATCCTCGAGCCGGCGACGCATGAGCGACCATCGCTTGAAGCTGGGACAATGATCGGTCTCTCTGACGCTCGATGATCTCTTCTCGTTTACGCTCAAAAATTTTCTTAAGTACGGTCGGGGCTGCCAGCTTGGTATTCATATCGATTAATCCGATCCTGCTGAATGGGAGAACCCTTGCGTAAACGCCACAAAGCGCGTCAGTTGGAGTGCAGCGTCACCCGATGCGAGAGCGATTTCGGCGCGTTCGACGCCCTCCGCTAAACTATCCACTAGTCCCGAGACATAAATCCCAGCGCCCGCATTCAGCGCCATCATCGACCGTGCCTTCTGGCTCGCTTGAGATGCGTCATTATCGAGTGCTGATCGAATCAACGCCGCGGAAGCCTCGGCAGTCGAGACGTGCAAACCATCAAGAGTGTCACAGCCATGACCTAATGCAGTTGGGTCAATCGTAATGGGCGCAATATGGCCGGCCTTCAACTCAACGCCATGTGTTACCGCGGCAATCGAAATTTCATCCAACCCATCTTCACTATGTAACACCAGTGCGTGCACGCTACCGAGCTGATCAAGTGCACGGGCCAGTGGCTCACACAGAGCAGGATCATACACACCCAATACTTGACGCTTAACGCCTGCGGGATTCGTCAGCGGTCCTAAAATGTTAAAAATGGTCCGCAGCCCCAGTTCACGTCGAGGACCAATGGCATGTTTCATGGCACCGTGGTGCACTGGCGCAAACATAAACCCCAGACCCACTTCACTAATGCAGCGCTCAATTTGCACCGGCGTCAGGCTGAGACTCACACCAAGGGTTTCTAGGACATCGGAGGAACCGCTGCTGCTGGAGACAGATCGGTTACCGTGCTTGGCAACCCGTCCACCCGCAGCCGCGACCACAAAGGTAGCGGCTGTCGACACATTGAATAAGTTCGCGCCGTCTCCACCAGTGCCCACCAAATCGATGAGGTGAGTGTCATCGACCTGCACCGGGATCATTAACTCTCGCATCACCTCAGCCGCACCAGCAATTTCTTCGATTGCCTCGCCGTTGATGCGCAATGCCACTAACCAGGCGCCAATTTGCGCTGGTGTCGCCTCTCCCGTCATGACTTGCATCATCACCGTGCGCATCTGATCGCGCGTCAGGTGCTCGCCAGCGACAAGGTGATTAATGGCTTGTTGCAGTGTCATCAATGGTCCGTCCTATAACCAGTTAGGCGCAGCGGGCTAGAAAACGACCCAACATGTCGTGGCCGTGTTCGGACAAGATAGATTCTGGGTGAAATTGCACGCCTTCCACATCCAACTCGCGATGCCGCAACCCCATAATAGCCTCTTGCCCACCATCCGCGGTCTCAGTCCAAGCGGTCACCTCAAGACAATCTGGCAAGGTATCGGGGTCAACCACCAGACTGTGGTAACGCGTCGCCGTTAACGGACTCGGTAGTGCCTCAAAGACCCCGAGGCCAGTGTGATGAATGGGGCTGGTCTTGCCGTGCATGACCGAGGGCGCGCGAATAATCTGACCGCCGTAAACAGCGCCAATGCTTTGCTGGCCCAAGCAAATGCCCAATATCGGCATTTGACCCGCAAAGTGATCAATCACGGCCATCGAAATACCTGCCTCCTTGGGTGAGCAGGGGCCTGGCGAGATACAAATACCCGAGGGCGCCTTGGCCGCAATCTCTGTTAGCGTCAACGCATCGTTGCGATAGACCTCCACTTCGGCACCCAACTCCCACAGATATTGGACGACATTCCAAGTAAAGGAATCGTAATTATCAATCATCATAATCATGGGGAACTACACTAGCGCGCCGATAAAAAGGTTGGAAGCGTCGTTTTACGCTATCCAGTCGGCAAAAGCACTCGTTAAACAAGAAAATCTTACAAATAAACCTATATTGAGGCTAAATGTTGCTAAGATCTTTTAACTACACATTCAACCTGAAAGTTGCTGCCAGATTTAGCGCCGGTTAATGCTTGCGCCACCGCGATGAATCAGCAGTTCGGTGACTGATCCTTCCATCGAGGCGTTGACCCGCTATTAACCCCCTAAAACCGACCCCCGTCGGCACAGTTGCTCGCTGACACCCGCCTCTTGATTCACCCAACCTGAATCCCACAGGCCAGCTGCGGCGCGGCTTACGCAGGGCTCGCAGGCGAACTCCGCCTCTCCATGCGTCTTTCGTCTGACCACACGGGGAATAATCATTGAGGCTCCAGCGTCAATATACACACCAACATTGCTGGTGAGTGGCACAAACGAGTGCTAACTTACTTGTCCTTTTCACTCTGCAGGGGGCTCCAATATGAGGAGAACCATCGCCGCTATCGCACTATCGCTGCTGTCTGCAGGGGCATTCGCTGACCTGATCTTTGAGCATAAGGGCCACACCTATAAACTCGTTGAAAATCCAGCGAGCTGGGATGACGCCAGAGTAAGCGCCGCGGAGATGAGCCTCGGTGAAGAAGCAGGCTATCTTGCGCGAATCGATTCGGCAGCGGAAAACAAGGCCGTCTTGGCGGCATTGTCTGCCCATCTCAGTCCAGCGCAGCTGGCAAACACCATTCCTAACGACGTCTCAGAGGCGCCCTTCATCTGGCTCGGTGGCTCAGACGAAGATCGAGAAGGTCAGTGGCTGTGGGACAATAACGGCGACCCCTTCTGGCGTGGCAACTTTAACGGAAAACCGGTCGCTGGGCGTTATACCAATTGGGGCGTACAACCGGATAATGCCGGCGGCGCCGAAAATGCGCTGGCGATGGGACTGGCGAAGTGGCCAGCACCTTTTTACGACCTGGGTAGCAGCGGACAGTGGAATGATCTCGAGGCAGATAATCAGCTGCTGTACTTGGTGGAGTTTGATACGGTAACCGAACCAGTCCGCGCGTCATTGACCGAGCCTAGGAACAATGGTGTGCACAGTGGCGTAGGCATGATTCACGGCTGGGCGGTCTCAGAGGAAGGCGTCGAACGAATCGAAGTGTTCATTGATGGCAATTATGCCTTCGACATACCTTATGGTGATCCTCGAGCGGATATTGGGAAAGCTTTCCCAGACATCAACGGGGCCAGCACATCCGGCTTTTCCGTCCCGTTCCGCTACAGCGCACTCAGTGCCGGGCAACATACCGTCTCAGTCGTCGTCACCGATGAATTTGGCGCTCAGGCGGAACGTTCCTCCACATTTGAAGTAGTCCGGTTTGACATGGCTTACCTCAACAAAGCCAATACGCCCAAGTTAGATTGGTCTTACGTATCAGGTTTTTCAGATTTCATTAAGATACGTAGTGCCCAAGTAGGGGACCAAGCTTACGATCTAGTACTAGCGTGGCAGACCCAAACCCAAACCTTCGAAATTGTAGAAATTACTCGCGTGGACTAGGCCTTCAGTCAAGGTGCACGTCAGTAAGATGTTAGCTGTCGCACATGGTGATCGCCCGCAGCATCCCTCTCGCCTTATTGAGCGTCTCCTCCCACTCCGCGGTGGGCACAGAGTCTGCGACGATTCCAGCGCCCGCTTGCAGGATCGCCTGTCCATCCTTGACCACCACGGTCCGGATCGCAATCGCGGTATCCATATCGCCTGACCAAGACAGATAACCGACTGCGCCACCGTAAATGCCGCGTTTTACCGGCTCGACTTGATCAATAATTTCCATAGCCCGTACTTTTGGTGCACCACTCAACGTGCCTGCTGGCAACGCGGCACGCAGTGCGTCCATCGCCGACATGCCAGCACGTGCCTTGCCCGTCACATTAGAGACGATGTGCATGACATGAGAATACCGTTCGATCACCATATTTTCGGTGAGTGTCACACTCCCCGCCTCACTTACCCGACCCACGTCATTACGGCCCAAATCAATCAACATCAAGTGCTCGGCAATCTCTTTTGCATCCGACAATAAGTCCGCTTCGAGTGCTTGATCCTCCTCTTCGCTCGCCCCGCGTTTTCGGGTGCCCGCAATAGGCCGCACGGTCACATTGCCGTCCTCAAGCCGCACCAAAATCTCAGGTGAAGAGCCAATCACCTCGAAACCATCCAGATCCAAAAAATACATATAAGGGGATGGATTCAAATTTCTGAGTGCGCGATACAAAGACAGTGGCGCGGCAGTGATCGGCACTGACAGACGCTGCGAAGGCACGACCTGCATCACCTCGCCCGCGAGAATGTACTCCCGAATCTGCTCAACCCAAGACTCATACTCCCCCTGCTGAGTACGGTGACGTACAGAAGGCGCAGGCGAATCGGCCTCCACATCTAGTTTGATTGGCGCAAAAGACGCGGTCGCAATAGGCAGCTGATCCTCAATCTCCTGTAGTCTTGTCAAGGCTCTGCCATAGGCATCGTCACCGTTGGCATCCGCATTGATCACCAAAGTTAATGTGCCGCGAAGATTATCGAAAATCAGCACTTCCTCCGCCAGCAGTAGCATAATATCGGGCAGACCGAGTTCATCGGGTGGGCAGGAGTCCAGCAGTTTCGGCTCACTGTAACGCACCGTGTCGTAACCGAAGTATCCGACCAGCCCACCATGAAAAACCGGTAAGTCAGGTGCCGGCGCACTGCGGAATTGCGCCTGGTAACGCTCTATTTCATCGAGGGGGTTGTTGACCTCACGGCTATCAACACAATCTCCGGCCGAGTAGATGCTAAGGCAATGCCCCTCGACGGTTAGCCACGTTGTCGCAGGCAACCCAATAATCGAGTAGCGTCCCCAACGCTCACCCCCTTCTACCGATTCGAAGAGAAAAGATCGTGGGCCCTGTGCCAGCTTGGCATAAGCCGATAAGGGTGTGTCGGTGTCAGCCAGAATCGTGCGCGCAACGGGGATACGGTTATAACCCGCCGCCTGTTGTTCCCTAAACTCAGTATGACTGAGAGGCGCGGTCACACTCAGTCAACCGAGGCCAAGCGCGCACGTAGCTCATCCACAATCACTTTATAA
>JBDQJL010000024.1:0-22045 GCA_040263855.1 Luminiphilus sp.
GCTCCAAGTGCCGCCCCCTAAAATCAGCACTAACTGGCCTTCCTTGAGGTAGCCTCCACCGGGCGTTACTTCAACGACTCGACCCACACCCTCGCTACCAGCCCTGGCGGGCAAAGTCGCAGCCACACCATACTGACCTGCAATCTGTAACAGGTCTGAAGGGTTAATCGGTGCCGCTAATACGCGCACTCTCACTTCGCCACTCTCCAGTGCCTGAGATTCGGCGGCTTTAACCGTGAGTACGTCAGCTGGGTTACCAATCTGATTAAACTCAGCGTACAACCGCGTTGCAGGTACCGCGTCGTGATGTCCACTATGGCCATCTGCCTGCGAAAAGCTTGCCAAGCCCAGCAACACTGCTGCTGTCGTGATAAGTGAAAAAGTTTTCATAGTCTGATTCCAGTATTGATTGTTTATGTTTTATTCCCACAGGATCAATATGATGCTGCGGCGCGAACGGCTTACGCTAGCGTTTCAGGCTCTTGATGCGTCTCTTGTTCAAACCATCGCCCTAGATAGAGTCCCACCATAGCCCACAGTGCAGCTATGCCAGCACCCACTGCGGCCACTGCCGCCAAACCGAGGCCTAGTCCTTGAGTCAGAGCAGTAAACGCCCAAGCCATCAGCATATCGCCGCCTCGGTAGGCGACGATGTCGATAACGGGTTTGGCTTTGAAGCGTGTCTCTCTGTCGACTCTTGTGAAAAGCACTTCACGAGCCGGCCTTGTAACAGCGTAGTTACCGGCGCGCCTTATTATCTGCAGTGTAATCACGGCCCCGAGAAACGGCGAAATCGCCACAATCATCAGGCCTGTGCAGATCATCACGGGGATTAATGCAATGGTTATCGGCATGCCGAATTTCCCAACGAGTCGCCCGGTCGCGAACAGTCCCACCACGATGGATAGTACGTTGACCGCCAGATCCATCTGCGCCCAGATTACTGTCCGCTCTGCGCGGTTGAGTTCGGCCAGTAAGTTTTTCAATTCAAAATAGACGAATGAACTGATGCCTGTATACAGCAGGATAAATAGGCCAATGGCCAGCAGGTAGGGGTTCGATATAAATAAAGTAAACCCAGCAAACGGGTTACCGCCAATTCGGGCGGGAATAGTTTTAGCTGCCAGCGCTTCGTTACCTAGGTCTGATGTTTTGAGCGTCTGTAGGTAGAAAATAA
The DNA here is from genome assembly GCA_040263855.1 of Luminiphilus sp. Taxonomy (GTDB): domain Bacteria; phylum Pseudomonadota; class Gammaproteobacteria; order Pseudomonadales; family Halieaceae; genus Luminiphilus. The sequence continues at coordinate 1,178 of JBDQJL010000024.1, forward strand.
GGGGGATAGGCAATAGCAGCATTGCGCTGGCTACTAGCATTAAGGTATCGGTGCCCAAATACGCCGAGAAAAACGAGGGGATCGAGGGTCCAATCAGTCCGCCCACGCTCGCACCCGCCGCAATGATGCCAAATAGCCGGCCGGCCTGCTCCTTATTAAACAGTTCCGTCATGAAACTCCAGAATACTGAGATATGGAAAAGGCTAAAGACGCTGACCCAGACATAGAAGGATTTGTCGATCAGCGTCCGATCGTTGATGGTGAGTGCGAGGGCATAGAAAATTAAGAACGTGAGCGCAAAAATCCCGTAGGTGGCGGGGACCAAGAGACGCAGTGGAAATCGCGCTACCAGTGCGCCATACAGTGCAACGACCGCGGTGCTGATGAAGAAGTTGAGGGTCCACAACCAGCTGACCTCCGCATCGCTCCAATCACTGGCCATGGCGTCTCGCACGGGGCGCAGAATGTAGTAAGCAGACATCAGCAGCACCACAAAGAGAAACGAGCCGACAACGGCTTTTACTTCATGCCCTTGAACGTTGGCCATAGTGCCGAGGAGTTGGGAAATGCGGCTGCGCTTTCTCGTGTCCATTGCTTCCATTGGGCTCGCATGATGTTGTGGGGCCGGCACTGCTTGCCGCTACTCCCTCAATCGAGAGGGGGCGCCCTACGCGGAGCCACGATTAGACCGCGTCTGTTTAGCGATATAAAGAGAGGCTTTAGCATTTCTTTGTTGTTTTTAAAGCAATAGTAGCTCAGTTTTGCAGGCGACACCGACCTTGATAGTGAGCGTGTATTTCGCGGGCGCGTCAATGAAGTAAGCCGTCAAAGCGATGATGATGGTTGCTCCGCCATCTGATTTTGGTGGGGGTATACCGTTGTCTAAATAGCAGTAAACTGACGCCCCAGCGCGACAGCGTGCATTACTTAATCACACAAACGAGGAAATCGAATGTTTAGTCATATCATGATCGGTGCGAACGATATTGAGGCTTCGAAGCAATTCTACGACGCCGTGCTTGGCGCACTGGGTTGTAAAGAGGGCGTTATAGATCCCAAAGGTCGTTGTTTTTATTTTCATCAGGGCGCTATTTTCGGACTGAGTGTGCCAATCGATGGCAACGCGGCGACACACGGTAATGGCAGTACGATTGGCTTTAACGTTGACAGTCCAGAGCAGGGCGATGCATGGCACGCTGCGGGAGTGGCCAATGGTGGAGTAACTTGCGAAGATCCTCCTGGCGTTCGGGAAGGGGACGGGATGTATCTGGCTTACCTTCGAGATCCAGCGGGTAACAAGATTTGCGCGCTCAAACGCATGGGGTGATAACTGTGCCGCAACATGCTGGCTGAGTAGGCGTGTTGCGGCAGTCACAGATGCTAGCGTGATGCCTGCGAGGAGCCCGGCCGCAACCGGCTCATATGCGAGCGGCCTAGCCCAGACCTTATTGGCGAAAGTGCTGTATGAAAAGCCTCTATCTGTCTGATTAAATTTAGTATTCTGATAAAACTTTTCTGCCGTTTGTGGCGTGCTCAAGGATAGTCATATGATGAAAAATAAAATGATGCCCGGTGTTATTGCCCTAGTGGTGTCACTCTTTTGGGTTGCCGCGCATGCTGATAACTACGAGCTTCAGGCCACCGTTGATACGCCCGATCTCGCTTTCGAATCAGAGACCGATATTGGCCTGTGGGCGCGTTTTCATTTTGCGATTCATACCGAGGACTTTGATACCACGCGTGAATTTTATCGGCGCCTCGGTTTTACGGATGGGATCACTGGATTTCCGCTGACCAACACCCACGCGATGGCCCGGGCATTGGGAATGTTTGATGTGTGCCAATATGAGTTAAAGAAGGGGGAGGTGTTGCTGTTCCCCGGTGCCGAAAACACGACAGGCATTGATTTATTACAGTGGCATAAGCCGTTTAACCCAGAGCCTCCTTATGCGTTGCCGAACCACCTCGGAATGGCATACGCGACCCTAATGACGACCGACTTATCAGCAGACTTTGCGCTGCTAAAATCTCAGGGCGTGACCTTTGTAAGTGAGCCTTATGGCGCCCCAGGTAATCGATTTGTGTTTATGCGAGATCCTGATGGGGTGTATTTGAAGCTCGAGGAAAGCCCCATACCTCGCGGGTCAGCTAGCAAAGACAAAACCCATATCGTGGGCATGCCCTATATCGGCATCAACGTCAGCAACGTGGACGAATCCGTGGTGTTTTATAAGCAGTTTGGTTACTCCGAGGTGCGACTTATCAATGAGCAAACGCTCAGTGCTGAAGAATCTGCGGCTTGGGGCTTTGATCAGCCAGTGCGTTATCGCGGTGCCGATGTGACCATTAACCGAGGTGATCGCCACCGGTTGCGCCTGCTGCAGTGGATATCGCCTTTTGATCCCGAGCCGGCATACCCAGCGCCCATCAATCATAAGGGAATCAATCGACTGGCGCTGACGGTGCCGAACGTCGAGCGGGCCACGCGCATCCTGTCTGAGCGAGGGGTGCCTTTTTTATCAGAGATAGCGCCTTGTTGTTCGGGTCAAGACAGTGACACCGGTGGGATTGTTCATGCGATTGATCCCGACGGTGTGTTTTTGGAGTTAGTGGGAGATTTGACGCCGCGACCGGTGCCACCACAGCCCGATCATTGCCCGCCGCTAGACATACGCTACCCACAGACCTGAACACCTGTGCAGTGAGGGTTGCCATTGAGGTCGCCGCGGTTCAGCAGCCCCACCTGCATTTGGCAGGCGCGCTAGACCGTCGCGTCGGTTCCCTAGGTGGTTGCGCTTCATCGTATCCGTAGCGATTGGTCCGCCGTCGTTTTCAGCGCCTTAGCTTTGCCTGCCTCCGCAGAAACACGTATGGTCACGCCTTGATCAAGATAGGAGCAGAGTATGTTGTGTCAACGCCTTTTAGGACTCGGTTTACTGTGTGCGTCGCCGTTTTTGATGGCTGAGGATTGTGAGTACTCAGAGTGGGGTCGCGACGATCAGATCGGTGCGGCGAATCGGATCACGCCAGCGCGAACCATAGCCGCCGCGTCGCTAGTTAAAACCGGCGCCAGTCATCCGCTGGGCATCGTTATCACGCCTGGCATGCCCGCATATCCACCGCGATATACACAGTTGCAGGTGGTTCAACCTGAGCACCAGTATCGAACTGACGCGTCGCACAAGCTCGGTTGGAAAATCAGCGCCAACGACGATTTGGTGCAAATGTGGTTAGGCACTGGTCCGCAGCTTGATGGCTTAGGGCATCTTGGCGAGGACGGCGAGTTTTATAATTGTCATCAGGGTAAAGATTTCGCCGCTATTACAGGGTTGACCAAACTGGATATCAGTCAGATTCCACCCATGGTCGCGCGCGGGGTGCTCATTGACGTCGCAAAATACTTTGGCGTATCCCACCTTGCCGCTGCGCAACCTATTTCCACACAAGACCTTCAAAGCGCCATGCAGGAGCAAGACATTTCGGTGCGTGAGGGTGATGTGATACTGCTTCATACGGGATATACCGACGCCTTTTTGGAGGCCGATCCGCAGCAATGGGGCAGTTCCATTCCGGGCATTACAAATGATGCCGCTCGATATTTGGCTTCGTTAAAACCACTGGCAGTAGGCGCAGATACTTGGGGGTTAGGTGCTGTGCCCCCGAAGCCGGGTGATAAGGTATTTTACGACCACGCTATTTTGCTCAAGCAACACGGTATTTATATCCTTGAGACGATGGATACCGGGCGCCTTGCAGAGGAGGCAGTGAAGGAATTTATGTTTGTGTTAGGGCAGGCTCGGCTCAAAGGTGCGGTACAAATGGTGATTAACCCCGTGGCAATGTGGTGATCTCTCCATGACTGTGACCACGGTCGACGTGCTCTCGCCGTTTCATCTCGCGATACCGGTTACCGACTTAAGGGCTGCACTGAGGTTTTACGAGGAGATGTTGAGGTGTGAGCGCGGGCGACAATCCTCTGACTGGGTCGACCTGAACTTTTATGGCCATCAGCTGGTATTGCATCAGGTAACCGCCCATGAAGGCCTTTCCGGTAGCAATGTCGTTGATGGTGAGCAGGTTCCTGTGCCGCATTTTGGGGTCATACTGCCGTGGCCTGATTTTGAGGCGCTAGCGGAGCGGCTCGCGTCGTCAGGGGCAGTGTTTGAGATCCTGCCGACGACGCGTTTTGTGGGTAGAGTAGGGGAGCAGCGCACCCTCTTTTTAAGAGACCCCAGCGGCAACTGCCTAGAGTTCAAGGCGTTTCGGGACCCCAGTCGACTCTTTGCCGCCGATCTGGAAGCGTACCCATAGCGATGCCGGCTACGCTGTCCATGTTGCGAAGCGTCAATGAGTGGCAGCTGGCGCCGCTGTATGCCCTGCGCGCTGGAGGCATCATGCTACCCTTTACTGCTTCATTGACACCGTAAGTGACTGCCATGAATCGAGATGCCGTATTCAATATGCTGCAGATGCAGCATCGCATGAATAACCGAGTCCATGCCGACTGGATATCACAACGATTTGAGTGGTATCGAGCGGTGTGGATCGAGTGCGCAGAATTAATGGATCATGTCGGTTACAAATGGTGGAAAAAACAGACACCTGATATGGAGCAAGTCCGGCTAGAGGTGGTAGATATCTGGCATTTTGGCATGTCAGCGCTATTCGAGGCAGACAGCGATCTCTCTGATCTCGCCGATCAAATCGTCTCAGCGGCGGCAGCGGCGCCTGCTGGAGACAAGTCTATTCATAGCGCTACCGAGGCATTGGCGCAGTCCTCCCTTGAGACGCAAAGCTTTTCTGTGAGCCATTTTGTCGCGCTCATGGAGGCGTGCGGCTTGTCGTCGGCAGAGTTGTACCGACATTACGTCGGCAAGAATGTGCTGAACTTCTTCCGGCAGGATCACGGCTATCAAGAGGGTACTTACGTTAAGCAATGGCAAGACAGAGAGGATAACGAGCACTTATCAGAGATATTGGATCTGCTGGATGCCGATGACCCGCAGTTTCCAGAGGCCGTCTACGACGCCTTAACGCAGCGTTACCCCGACTCATGAAGGGTCGCTTTGCAGAACGTTTTTTTAAAACTGACGATGGTCTGACGCTGTACTGCAGAGATTATCCAGCGCCGACGCCGTCAGCCCCCACTGTTGTATGTTTGCATGGACTGAGCCGGAATAGCCGCGATTTTCAGGATCTTGCCCCCGTGCTTAACGAACGGTTTCGCGTCGTGGTTCCGGAGCAGCGAGGACGCGGGCGCTCAGACTATGACACGGTGACCAGCCGCTACAACTTGATGCAGTACGTGCACGACACTCACGCCATGCTCGCCGAGTTTGATTGTGACAAGATCTCGGTAATCGGCACTTCCATGGGCGGTCTTATGGCTTTTGCGTTGAATGCGCTGTATCCGCATGTCATACAGCGACTCGTCATTAATGACATAGGGCCAGATATTAATGCCGCCGGGCTTGAGCGCATTCAGTCCTACTTGGGGGTCGCTGGTCCCTTTGCGGATTGGGAGGAGGCGACTGCTTATGTCATGTCAGTCAGTCAGTCGATCTTTCCTGACTGGCAGTCCGCCCAATGGGCGACGTTTGCTAGGCAGTGCTATGTCGAGCGAGGTGATCGCATTGTGGCAGATTATGACCCACGGATTGGTGAGGCGCTCGCCTCGCAAGAGGCGGGTGCAGACAGCGCCGTCCTCTGGTCGCTATTCGATACCTTGGTCGATGTGCCGTCGCTGTTGATACGAGGCGCCCTAACAGACCTATTGTCAGAGTCTTGTGCGCTGGCGATGCAAAGCCGAGCGCCTCGTCTTGAGTTATTGACGGTGCCTAACGTGGGCCACGCCCCTATGTTAACCGAGGCGGATGTTCCTGAAGCTATCTTGGCTTTTTTAAGCGCTTAGCATTTGCGCTGAAAGTCCCCACCACGCCGCGTGATGTGGCTGCTTAGTGACCGATGCGCATTGCTCCCAGGAAATCACGCTTACCAAGCGGCGTACCTAAGGCCCTTAAGATCGAGTAGGTCGTGGTGACATGAAAGTACAGATTAGGGAGTGAAAATGAGGCCAGAAAATGGTCTGTCGTAAACGGTATCTCCATATCACTCAACCGAAAGATCATTTCGCGGCCTGATAGCAGATCGGCAGAATCAGGCGTTTCTGCGCGGATACCTGCTAGCGCCTCATCGACCAGTGCGCAAAGCCCTTGGTATTCGATTCCTGGTTTGCTCGGCGGCGGCGTGAATACGCCGTCGCGCATGCCGTTGATCGCGCCCAGAGAGTGATGCCAGATCGATATGACCTGAAAGCTGAAGGGCAACATCGTGTCATGGAGTCGATATTCCACAATATCGGTGAGTGGCATACCCACACTGTCCGCATGCTCTTGGCCCTTTTTGAGTATTTGAGCGGTGCTGTCGAGCATCTGCTCGTAGCATTTGATGCTGGCGTCATAAAAAGACAACTGCATGGTGTGTCCTCAGTGCATTAGCCTTCGAAAACAGGCGTGATGGGTAGGTCGGTATAGTCGAACTCGCTGAGGCTGTGGTCAATAGTGCTGGCAAGACGAAAGTCTCTCTCGGTGACGCCGGCGGCGTCATGAGAGGACAGTCTTATTTTTACTGTGCCATAGACGTTATACCAGTTTGGATGGTGATCTTGGGCCTCCGCATGTTCAGCAATGACTGTCATGAAACGCCATGCCTCCGCAAAAGTTTTAAATTGAATATCCCGAGCAAGCCAAGGTGCTTTGAGGCGCCACTGTGGATGTTGCGCCATGTGTTTCGCGATGGCCTCGGAGTGCAGCTTGCTCATATTGGACGTCTCTTGAGAATTACACCGGATTCGAGATGTTGGGTATAAGGGAACTGATCAAAAAATGCCAGCGTTTCAATGCTGTGGGTCTCGCTTAGCGCTGTCAAATTTTCACTGAGGGTTTTCGGGTTGCAACTGATGTACAGAATGCGGTCAAAGCCTTTTGCGAGACCTAGAGTATCGATATCGAGCCCAGCTCTGGGTGGGTCCACGAGGAGGGTTTTGAATGCAAAGCTGTCGAGGGGCTCTTTAAGGGCTGATAGGCGTCGAAACAGTCGATCGCCAGCCATTGCTTGACTCATCTCCGCTGCAGACAGTCGCGCTAGCTCGAGATTGTGAATGCTATTCGCGGCGGCATTATGCGTGGCGGCTGCCGTGGCGCGTTTGCTGAGCTCGGTGGCGAGCACGCGGCGAAAGCGTTGCGCCAGCGGCAGCGTAAAGTTGCCCACACCACAATATAGCTCCAATAAATCGGTTTGGCATGGAGGGGTATGGGTTAATAGCCACTCAATCATGCGTTGGTTAATACTGCCGTTGGGCTGGGTGAAGCACTGCTCCGGTTGACGATAGTCGTAGGTACTACCTTGAATCTGCAGTGACTCGTCCACCCAATCTTTGCCAATAATGACTTTTTGCTTCCGGCTTCGCCCAATGAGATCGCAATTGAGCTGTGCCGCTAATGCTGTTGCGGCTACTTCCCATTCCGCGTCGAGAGGACGGTGGTATATCAGCGTGACCAGCAGATTACCGCTGCAGCTTGACAGAAATTCGACCTGAAATAATCGCCGCCGCAGGATTGCAGAGCGCTGCAAAGACTGCCTTAGCATGGGCATGCAATCAGTAATACGCGAGGTGGCGATCGGAAAGTCACTGACCACGATGGGTTCTTTAGGTTTTCCCGGTGGAAACATGACGTAATCAAGCGCGTCGCCTTCGTGCCACATCCGAAACTCTGCCCGCAATCGATAACCCAGTGGCGGCGAGGCATAGAGCGTCGGCTCAGGCGGTGCAAAGGGAGCGAGCAACGTCAGAGCGCTACCGACTTTTTCTTCAAATAGTCTTTGGTACTGGTCGGGTTGTATTGTGCTAATCAGCATTGCGGGTGTTACAGGCAGTGCTTAGGTTTGGGTAGGCCAGCAATGCGACTCCCGATTCTTGCGGGGGAGCCCGGAAATAAGGTCATCAAGTAATGACTATTGCCTTTTTGGGCGCCTAGGTGCGCTTTGACATAATTCACCAGCGCTCGATTCGCCGGTGAATCGCCATAATCCGCGTAGAAAGCACGCAGTAGCGTTATAATTTCCCAATGTGATTCGGTCAGCACGATGTTTTCCGCGGCCGCTAAATCATGGGCGAACGCGGGGGTCCAGGTTGTCCAGCCAATAAGAAATCCGTTGTCGTCGCAGAGATCATCGAGGGCTTGCGAAGCGGCCATGCTCAGCCCCAAGTCATCGAGTGACGATGAGCGATCACAAGGGCTACCCAATCATCCACCGTGATGTTCTCGGGGCCGAGGCGTGGGCCGTTTACGTGACTGTCGGCAGGCCTCAGCACTTTCACGGCACAGGGTAATGGGGTCAGTGTGCCGATGAAGGTGTCGTCGGCCGCCTCGTCGAGTAACAGCAGTGTGTCATGCTCAGTAAGCAGTGCTGTGCACTCATCAAACAAAGCAGGACTGTGGAGTAGGTGAAGTATCATCAGTAATTGATCACGACATCTGCTTCACCTGACACGGCAAGCCACTCCGTTGCAGACATTGCCATGACGTACAGGTCATCTCTGAAAGCGGTCAGGGTATTCGCCCCATTCAACACGTACACGGCGTCAATGTCATAAAACGGTGCCGAGCCCAATAGCCGATGGAGCGGGTCATCCCGATCAGGCGTGCGGGTCAGTAGCTCGAGACCTTTGCCCGCTAAAACCAGCGTCACGCGTTGTCCAAATGCGCCAGCGGCTAACGCCAGGTCTAAGCCCGCCTGCAAAGCGGCTCTGTCAGCACGGTCAGTGCCAGTCGGGGTGCTCCCCGCGAGGGTGATGAGCCAAGATTTGTGGTTAGACAAAAGACACCAGCCTATCTGCGTTTACCGCTGATTCAATCAGTGAGCCCAAGCCGGCGATCACGAAGGGATCAGATACCGTGAGCGCGTATGCTTCGGCCGCTTGGCTGCAAACCAGTAACTCGGCGCCGGTCAGCGCTGCCAGCTGACGCCATCGCGGCAGCGTCTGCTCGCAGACGGCTACCGACACCCCTGCGCCTTGAAAAAAACACTGCCTAATCTGGTGCCCTTGATCAATAGCAGATTGAATAAAATCCTGAACTCGCTCGCACCGACTGGGAAGGGTCCCCGGGGTGCGAATGATGAGAGAGATTTCCATGATTTATAAATGAAAAACCCCGACGATGCCGGGGCTATTCGGGATCAATATACGGGACTCAGTCGTCACCGCCGGTAAAGACCGCGATGAGATGCAGTAAATGCATAAACAAATTGAAAATGCTCAGATATAAACCCACTGTAGCTCTGATGTAGTTGGTCTCGCCGCCGTTGATGATGCGGCTTGTATCAAACAAGATCAGCCCCGCCATAATCATCACGACCGCAGCAGAGAGTGTTAACGAGAGCGCAGGGATATTTAAGAAAATATTCGCAATCATCGCGACTATCGCGATGACGAGCCCCGTCATCAAAAAGCCGCCCAGATACGAGAAGTCTTTTTTGCTCGTTAGCGCATAGGCAGAGAGCGAAAAGAACACTAAGGCTGTACCGGCCAGCGCCTGAAGCACCACGGTCGGGCCATTTTCGAGCGCCAGATAAAATGACAGTGTGGGTCCAATAGAGGCGCCCATCACGCCAGTGAACGCAAAAATAGCGGGAAGGCCTCTGGCTGAGTCGGCCATTTTATGAACGACAAACAACAAACCGAAGCCCACTAACATCAGCACAAGGCCGACCATGGGAGGCACGCCAACCGCCACAGAGACGGTGGCCGACAACGCACTAAACGCCAGCGTCAGGCCTAGTAGCCAGTAGGTATTACTCAATACTTTATTGGTCTGCGCAATGCTCGCAGTGGGGTCGAGTGTTGCCGTACTGCTGTAAAGGGGCTTGTCGCTCATTGTGCTGTACCTCGTTGTGTGACCGATCACCCTATAATAGGGTCAGAACTGACGTAATCCAAGTCCACTGCCATTCTTTCGCAATCGCTGTTCGCAGGGAGATACTGAGTATCCGTTGGGTTAAGGTGCTGATTGTCCCCCAGTGGTAAACGTCGCCAATACCGTTGCAGTGATAGAAAGCTGGCCGGGTTGATAGCGCGGCCCTCGCTCCGCTTCCATCGCCATCACGTCGCCACGACTTTGCGCTCTCAACAGGGGCATGGGTCTGCTACCGGTGCTGATCGTCTCAGCTGCCCCTAGGGAGGTGTTCGCGGCGATCGCTAATGCCAGCGCGTCCGCTTTGGCCTGATCAAAGGCCATTGTCAGCGCCTTTTGTCTCGCGACGTGGGTTTGTGAACTGCCAAATTGTGGTGCCGCAACGCTACTGGCACCTGCGCTTGACAGTGTTTGCAGCGCCTGGCCGAGGTCATCGAGCTCGAGTAGTTTAAACGAGAGGTCGCGGGTGGCCTGGTACCCTAGAAATTCCTGCTGGTTGGTCGCCGAGTTCCAGCGGTACTGGGGTTGAATGCGCAGTCGCCCAGCGTCAATTGATTGCTCGTCTAGCGGCAGTACATCGATTGCGATCAAGAGCGCAGCCATCTTGTTGTCAGCAGCGGTTTGCGCCAGTGCAGCCGTCTGCGCATCGACAACGACGGATGCCGCCAGAGTGGCAAATTCGGCTTCAATGTCCACGGTGCCGGTGCCCTGTACTGAAATGATCTGCGCCAGTGAACTCATGGGTAGCAGTAGTGCAATCATCATCAGTGAGTGCCTTACAATGCGTTTCGTCATGGTGTTATGTCCTTGATGAGGATTTGGCAGTTAATTTGACCGGCGGCAGCTCTCTGGGTTCCATTAGCGGTATTACCACACACTACTGCTGGCGCGTTGGGAGTTTAAATGTTGTCACCGCGCGAAAGAAGCACCCCCCCTCTCGTCGAGACACTCCAAACGCAGCCGCATGCCGCCTGATCGATAGGGGTACTGTTACACCCCTATCGATCAGCAGTTGGGCATAAGTCGTTCATAGCCTTTGTGATGCGGACAGCGGCAGCCCGATAGCGAGAAACGGTCGCTAAAACGGGAAATTATGGATCCTCACAGGGGACCCGTTTAGGTAACATGGCGGGACAAGCCAAGCGGCGGCAGGAGCCCCCCATGATTGAGACCCCATTAACCCTTCCCTGTGGTGCAAGCATTAGTAATCGCCTGTGTAAGGCCGCCATGACCGAAGGGCTAGCCGATCCCTCGGGACAACCCTCTGAGGCGTTAAACCAGCTTTACGGGCTCTGGAGTGACGGCGGTGCCGGGCTGTTGTTGTCAGGAAATGTTCAAATTGATGCGCTGCACCTTGAACGTCCAGGCAACGTGATTGTTGAGGATGAACCCTCAGAAATGATGCAGGCAGCATTGGCTGCTTGGGCCGCCGCCGGCACGCGCGCGGGCAATCACTTTTGGGCGCAAATCAGTCATGCAGGACGACAATGTCAAAAAATAGTGAATGCGCACCCGAAGGCCCCATCTGCTATTAAGCTGGGTTTACCTGGCGGTCAATTTGGGGAGCCGATACCCATGACACAAACGGATATCGAGTCGGTCATCGAGGGCTTTGCCCGCTGCGCAAAGATCATGATAGCGGCAGGTTTTACGGGAGTGCAGCTGCACGCGGCGCACGGTTATTTGCTGTCTCAGTTTCTCAGTCCGCGCAGCAACCAACGAACGGATCAATGGGGTGGCTCGCTGGAAAATAGAGCGAGATTGCTGCTGTCATGCGTGTCGAGAGTGCGGGCCGCAATCGGCCCCAGCATTCCGATATCGGTGAAACTCAACAGTGCCGACTTTCAGAAAGGGGGCTTTGATTTTGAGGAGAGTCTGCAAGTGGCTCAATGGTTGCAGGCGGCATCGGTGGATCTGATAGAGATCTCTGGGGGCACCTATGAGCAGCCGCGACTCCTCAATCTAGAGGGAATGGAGCCAGTGGAGGAGCAAGCAGTGGCATCGTCGACACGCGCTCGCGAAGCGTACTTTGTCGACTTCACTGAAGCGATGCGGCGCGAGTTATCCATTCCTCTGATGGTCACGGGTGGACTCCGGCGGCTGGACGCCATGAATATGGCGTTGGAAACCGGTTGTGCCGATATGATCGGTATTGGTAGACCCTTATGCGTGGTCACTGACGCGCCGGCTCAATTACTCTCGGGCCTCGAAGAATTGCCTCGTTTTGAGGACGATCTGTCATTATTGCCACGCAGTCTTGGCTTTCTCAACCGTATCAAGTTCGTGCGCACCATCAGCGCCTTTGCAACCCAGTATTGGTTTTACGAGCAAATCGCGGCCTTGGGGCTGAGGGGCGAGACCAATGTGTCGATGGGGGTTATGGCCGCCACGACGGCACAGACCAAGGCAGCCAAAGCCTGGCTTGCCGCTCGCAGCACTCTGCTTGGATCAGCATGAATCGCTTAGCTAACCATCAGCCGAAGGTCCGTTGCCGCTGGACGCAGACCGTCAGGCTCGTCATGCACAAATTGGTGGTGCTGAGTGTGCTCAGTGCGGCAAGCGTTAGCGTTAGTGGTGAGAGGGTTGCGGTCGATAATGCAACGATGCGGGAGAGTCTTGCCCATGCGGTGCTGCTGCGCGATAGCGCATTATCGGGTAGTCAAGCCATGGAGATAGTGACATCGCTGACGACAGAGGTTGGTCCGCGACTGGCGGGTAGCGCGGCTGAAACCCGCGCTCGAGAGTGGGCAGTGAAGCGGCTGGCTGACTTAGGCTTGCAGCAGATCCGCACAGAGGACTTCGAGATGAGCGCGTGGCAGCGTCACTCGGAGCACGCCGAGATTGTGACGCCGTTTCCGCAGCCGCTAGCCGTGACAGCGCTTGGGGGGTCAGTATCGACCGCGGCGGCCGGACTAACGGGGGAGGTGGTGTTATTCAATTCGTTGCCGGCGCTGAGAGCCGCGACCCCTGAGGCGGTGGCAGGTAAAATCGTTTACGTCGGACACACGATGCAGCGCACCCAAGACGGATCTTCCTACGGTTATTTTAATCCGGTACGCACCGCAGGACCGAGTGTTGCGGCGCAGAAAGGTGCGATAGCGTATCTGTTGCGGTCAATTGGTACCGACAGCCATCGTTTCCCCCATACAGGGTCGCTTCGTTATGCAGAAAATACTCCGCGAATTCCAGCACTGGCGTTATCGAATCCCGACGCTGATCAGCTCGAGCGGATACTGGCTGGCGATAGTGGCTTGATCGTTAGACTGCAAGTCGAGACGTCGATCATCCCTGCAGCGCAATCGGCCAATGTCATTGCGGAGATTCGGGGCCATGCTGCGCCCGAGGAGGTTGTGGTGATTGGTGCGCATCTCGATAGTTGGGATCTTGGCACCGGTGCGATTGATGATGGGGCTGGTGTCGGGATTACCATGGCGGCCATGGCGCTGATCCAAGAAGCGGGCCTATCGCCTCGACGGACGATTCGCTTGGTGCTGTGGGGAGCAGAAGAAGTCGGATTACTCGGGGCGCTAGCATATCGTGATCAACATGCCACCGAGCTTGGGGACCACATTATTGGTTCCGAAAGTGACTTTGGTGGCGGGCGCGTTTGGAAGATAACCGCTGACAGCCAAACGGAGGCGGGCGATCAACTATTCGCGCACATGGCAGAGCTATTGGCGCCGCTAGGGATTGCGCCGGGTAGCAACAAGCAGCCGGGTGGTGGTCCTGACCTGATGCCACTTGTGCCAACGGGGGTACCGACGTTGCGGCTCCACCAAGACGGTCGCGATTATTTTGACCTGCACCATACGGCAGATGATACGGTGGACAAATTAGATGCGGCCTCGCTGGACCAAAATGTTGCGGCGTTTGCGGTGGTCACATGGCTTGCCGCTAATAGCGATGTTACCTTCAGGAAGGCGCCCTAGGGGTAGTATAGTTTCGCAGGAGCCATTCCCTTAACCGGGCCCTTGCTTATGACGATTCGATTATTAAGAGTGAACAGCATCATGACAATGGTTTTTTTACAGTATGACCGTCCTGCTTTGGGGACCACTAACTCCCGGCTACGATGCGCGGTGCTGTGGTTGCTAGTGGCTTTAGTGGGATGCGCAGACAAGCCCACGTACGAGATCGATTACGACCAAAGCTTTGGCTTTACGCAATATCAAAGCTATCGATGGTATGACGACGACCATGCCTCCAGAGAGAGTCAGTATCGCCGTCAGAATAGTAGTGATCAGCAGGTGCGCTCGGTCGCCAACAAAGAGCTGATGATGAGGGGTTTTCGGGAAGCGACCAGAGGTAATGCCGATTTTTGGGTGAACTACCACGTAACCAAGCGACAGACTCAGAAAATAACAGGCCAAGAGCAGGGCATGCACGGTGGGGTGGGCGTGAGTAATTATGGCAAATCTGTCAGTGTGGGTTATTCCTCTGGTCCTTCAGTTAAAACCTATGAAGATGGCACTGCCGTATTTGATGTGATCGATATTCGAACGAGCAAAATTGTGTGGCGAGGCGTCGCCGAAGGGCGGTTAAAAAATAAGATGTCGTATGCCGATAAGCAGGAGCTCAGAGTGACGGTACTCCACGAGTTGCTGAGTGCCTTCCCGCCACAATGACACCGGCGCAGACATCACGATAAGAGACTATGTGCTGTCAACGGTGCGGCGGCTGCCGTCTTGTAATCTGCCGTTATTAGACTGGGATCCGTGTTATGCCGGTCGCATTGGTAATCAATTGATTAGCCACATCCACATGAATCAAATTTTGGGGTAGCAAAGATGGGTCCATTCAACGATGTCAAAGTATTAGACCTCACCAGTATGGTGTCGGGCCCGGTAGCCGCCATGATGCTGGCTGATCAGGGCGCAGATGTGGTGAAGGTTGAGCCGTTACACGGTGAGCAGATGCGGCACATTGGTCCCAAGGTCAACGAGATCACACCGGCATTTTTCTCCTGCAATCGAGGAAAGCGCTCGATAGCGCTCGACCTAAAATCTGATGAGGGTCGTGCTGTTTTAATGAAGCTCGTTGAAAGTGCCGACGTGCTGATTCAAAATTTTCGACCGGGTGCGATGGAGCGCATGGGTTTCTCAGAACCTGCCCTCAGAGAGCGCAACGGCAGGCTCATCTATGTCTCTATCAGCGGATTTGGTGAGGCGGGGCCCTATGCACATAAGCGCGTCTACGACCCGGTGATACAGGCGCTGTCTTGCGCCGCCGATATTCAGGCAGATCGCGCCACGGGCCGACCGCAAATGTTCCGTATTATCGCTGCCGACAAAGTCACGGCACTCACGGCTGCGCAAGCCATTAGTGCGGCGCTTTATGCTCGCGAACACAGTGGTGAAGGCCAGCATATTCGGTTGTCGATGCTGGATGCGATGCTCAGTTTTTTTTGGCCGGAAGCGATGGCTGGTTTGACCTTTGCCGAGAAAGAATTTGATGTCACGCCCTACCAAGGCGCGATGGATCTCGTTTTTGAAACCCAGGACCGTTTTATTACTGCGGGCGCGATCTCTGATAGCGAATGGGCGGGTTTGTGTCGCGCCATACAGCGAGAGGATTTGATTGAGCATCCTCATTTTAAAGACGCAACTGATCGCATTACTCATAACGCTGAGCGTAAGGCGATCATGGCTGAGGAAATTAAAAAATGGTCCAGTGACGAGATACTGGCTCGGTTCGATGCCGAAGAGGTGCCCTGTGCCCCGATCATTGATCGCTCAGAACTGCTGGGCCATGAGCAAGTGAAAACGAATCACTCCGTTGAGCGGCTGCAGTTTGAAGGATTCGGCGAGGTTCGTCAGGCACGGCATCCCGCTCAGTTCGAACGCACGCCAGCGGCTGTCTCGCGTCCCGCACCGCAGCTGGGTGAGCATGGTCGAGATATTTTGTCTGCGCTGGGTTATAGCGACACTGAGGTGGAGCAACTCATTAGCCATGGCACGGTGAGGAGTTAAGCAGCGACATGAGAATGAATAGGTGGGCATCGTGAAGCCGGTTTGTTTGGTGATCGGCGCGGGCGCTGGGATTGGCGGCACGGTGGGGCGGAAATTTGCGCAAGAGGGCTATCACGCCGCCTTATGTCGTCGAAGCGATGCGGCCGGACTAGCGGCCATGTCTCGATCGTTCGAAGACGAGGGACTGTCGGTTAGCGGCCACCTCACTAACGCCGCCGAACCGGGAGCGCTCGAGCAGCTAGTCAGCGACGTGGAGCAGGTGGGGCCGATCGATACGATGGTCTACAACCTGGGGGCGCAAATTGGGAATCGATCGCTGGAAAAAACCTCTCTCAAAACCTTTGAGTTGGGCTGGCAAATTGCGTGCTTTGGATTATTTCGAGTGGCGAAGGTCTTAGTACCGTTAATGGCGGCACGCGGCAAGGGCACGCTATTAGTGACGTCTGCGACCTCTGCCATGCGCGGTAACGCAGGCCAGCATTCCCACGCTGCTGCGATGGCGGGTCGACGGCTGCTGTGCCAAACCTTAAATGCTGAATATGCATCACAGGGCATTCACGTGGCGCATATCATTGTTGACGGCGCGGTTGATGCGCCTGACACCCTTGGCAAAATGCTCGGCGAGGAGGCTTTTGCTGCGCTGAGAGATGCGCGCGGCAAAGAGCATGACGGTTTATTGCTGCCAAAAAAAATCGCTGAGACCTACTTTCATTTAGCGCAGCAGCACCGCTCGGTATGGACTCACGAGTTAGATCTGCGAGCATACTCCGATCTAGCCTGGTGGAACCATGCCGTCGATCTCCTGTGATAGTGACCAAAGCATCAGATCGGTGATTCGACATGCTATGCCCCAGGAGGCTCGGAAATGGGATTAACCATAACGCCCTCGGGCGCCAGTTGCGGTGCCACTATTGATGGCTTGAAGTTACACGAGCGACTCTCCGCGGACTTAATCGCCGAGCTGCGTGCGCAATGGCTGAAGCACAAAGTACTTATTTTTCCCAAACAGCAGCTAACGCCATCGCAATTGGTTGCCTTTAGTGAGCAGTTTGGTGAGATTGGAGAAGACCCTTTCTTCGGTCATATCGACGAGCATCCGAAGGTCGCTGCCGTGCAGCGAGCTGCCGATGAGAAGACCGCGATTTTTGCCGAGATATTCCACAGCGATTGGAGTTTTTTAGCGTTGCCTCCCGCTGGCACCGTGT
Source organism: Luminiphilus sp. (assembly GCA_040263855.1). GTDB lineage: Bacteria > Pseudomonadota > Gammaproteobacteria > Pseudomonadales > Halieaceae > Luminiphilus. Next base: position 18,326 of record JBDQJL010000024.1, read on the forward strand.
TATACGGGATCACGATTCCGCCGATGGGGGGCGAAACATTGTTCGCGGATCAGGTGATGGCCTATCAGAAGCTACCCGATGACTTACGACGTCAAGTCGACGATCTCATGGCGATTCACTCTGCTGCACTTGGCTATGCGCCAGACGGCGCCTACGGTGAAGACGATCAGGCGCTGGGGCGCAGTATGAAAATCCTCCCGAGCGAGCACGCGCGCGACACGCATGCGCATCCACTCGTAAGGACCCATCGTGAGAATGGCAGCAAAGCCTTATTCTCGTCTGCGGCCTACATCACCGAATTTGTTGGGATGGGGCATGAAGAGAGCGAGGCACTACTGATGCGCCTTTACGCTCACCAGACTCAGCCCGACTTCATTTATACCCATCGATGGGAGGCGGGTATGGTAGTGATGTGGGATAACCGATCGCTACTGCACGCGGCTACCGGAGGTTACGACGGTCACCATCGATTGCTTCATCGCACCACGATTGCTGATACCCAGTTTTGAACAGCTTGGTAGCGCTCCTTTCTAGAGCACTTGATGCAGCGCATCGAGCATGGCGTTGGGCGCCTCTACCATAATGGTATGGCCGGCTCCGGGGAGTATCTCAACTTTGGCGGATGTCAGCGCTGACTGAAGTCCCGTCGTGCTGCGCACGGGGGTGAGTCGGTCTTCCGCACCCAACAGCAGCAGAGTAGGGCACGTCACTCGGCTCGCTTGCTCAATGCCAGACTGATAGTCGTTGCAGGCCCGCATATCGTGAAACAGCACGTCGGGCCCAGACTGTTCATACAGCCTGAGGGTATTGCCGATCATCCAAATACCTGAACTACGATTACCGCCAAATTGGTGTCGTTTACTAAACCCCCACTGTGTAAGCATGTCGAAGGCCGCATGATCATTCGCCTCGGCAGCGTTAAGAATGGCGTCCGAAACTGGCATGGGGGAGGTCGTTCCCACTAGCGCAATGGCCCTGATGCGACTGGCGTAGGCGGCCGCACTTTCCAGCGCAATGAGACTACCGAGGCTATGGCCGACTACCGCCGCTTGCTCAATGTTGAGTGTGTCGAGCACCGAAACGGTCCACTCAGCCATTGCCTCAATGGTGGCTAATGGTGCGCCGCCGGAGCGACCATGGCCGGGTAAATCCACCGCGATGACGTTATTGCCATGCCGGGCAAAATGTCGGCTCGCCAACGTCCACACGCAGTGATCCATGCCCGAGCCGTGAATAAAGACGATACTGGGCTTTGTCGCATCGATCTCACGAGAGTTGGTATAGCAATAAACAGCTTGATCATCGACGGTGATCATCATGAGCGGCTGCCTCCGGCCGCCTTTCCAGCGGCACGCAGCCCCTGCTTGAGATCTGCTATGAGATCTTTCGGGTCCTCTAGCCCTATCGACAGGCGGATCGTGCCCTCACCAATCCCTCCCGCGGCCAGTGCTTTGGCATCCATGCGATGATGAGTGGTGCTGGCGGGATGAATAACGAGTGATTTGGCATCACCAATGTTGGCTAGATGGGAGAAGACATTGAGCGCGTCTACAAAAGCAATGCCCGCCGGTCGACCCCCGCTTAAGTCGAAGCTGAACACGGCGCCACAGCCCTTGGGCAGCAAAGTGGCTGCCAGCGACCGATCGGGGTGTCCTTCAAGTTCGGGATAACCCACACGATCAACCTGTGGCTGGGCCATCAAGAAGTTAACGATCTCACGTGTATTGTCGACGTGTCGATTCATGCGAACGCTCAGCGTTTCGATACCCTGCAATATGTGAAATGCAGAAGTCGGTGCCATACAAGCGCCAAAGTCACGCAGACCCTCTTTACGGGCTCTTTGGATGAACGCAGTAGGACCAAACTCTTCAGTGAAAATTAGGTTGTGAAAGCCCTCGTAAGGCTCTGTTAATGTTGGAAATTTACCAGAGGCTTCCCAGTCGAAATGACCGCTATCGACCAGTAATCCACCGATGACGATGCCGTGCCCACTCAGAAACTTAGTGGCGGAGTGTTGAATGATATCGGCACCGAGCTCAAAGGGTTTAATAAGATAGGGTGTTGTAAAGGTGGAATCGACCATCAATGGCAGTCCTGCCTGATGGGCGACGTCAGCGATGGCGGGGATGTTCAGCACATCGAGCCCCGGATTACCCAATGTTTCGCCGAAAATGAGTCGCGTATTGTCCTGAATCGCGGCGGCAAAGGCCTGTGGGTCGCGCGGATCTACAAAGGTTGTGTCGATGCCAAAGCGGGGCAGTGTGTATGCGAATAAGTTGTGACTCCCCCCATACAGTGCGGCAGAGGCCACGATGTGAGACCCCGCACCCATGAGGGTAATGATCGCCAAATGCAGTGCGGCTTGACCGCTGGCGGTGGCAATCGCACCCACACCGCCCTCAAGCGCAGCAATACGCTCCTCTAATACGGCATTTGTGGGATTGCTCAGGCGAGAGTAAACGTGTCCTGCTCGCTCTATATTAAAGAGTGATGCGGCATGATCTGAATCGGGAAAGCAAAAAGATGCCGTTTGATAAATCGGTGTGGCTCTGGCGCCCGTCGCAGGATCAGGCTGAGCGCCTGCGTGCAAAGCCAATGTGTCGAGACCTGGATAGTCCGATGCAGCCATGGGAGTGTTCCTCGTATTAATGGGGCGACTATATACTGAGACCGCCGAGTTTCGTCTCGAGATACTCCTCGATACCTTCGCGCGCGCCTTCTCGACCCAAGCCGCTTTCCTTCATGCCACCAAAAGGGGCTGCGGCGCTGGTGGGGTTAATATCATTGATGCCAATGATACCAAACTGCAGTTGTTCAAAGGTCCGCAAGGCACGAGACAAGTTCTGTGTGTATAGATAAGCCGCCAGCCCGTAGTGGGTATCGTTCGCCATGGCAATGACATCGTCTTCATCATCAAATGGCACCACGGCCGCAACGGGACCAAAGGTCTCCTCGCGATAGATGAGCATCTCGGCAGTGACATTGCTGAGAAGCGTGGCCCCGTAAAAATGACCGTTAGCAAGTTCGCCATCGCTGAGCCGAGTTCCACCACTGAGCAGGGTGGCGCCTTTTGCAACGGCATCCTTCACCTGACGGTCCACCTTAAGGATCGCCGCTTCATTGATGAGTGGTCCAATGCTGTTAGCTGGATCCAATCCGTTACCGGCTCGCAGTTTACTGACTCGATCCTGAAGCGTGGCGAGAAATGGTTCTAGAATGCGGCGCTGCACAAAAATACGATTAGGGCTGATGCACGCTTGGCCTGTATTGAGGAATTTGACGAGGGATACACCTTTTGCCGCATGCACGGGGTCGGCATCGTCGAACACAATAAAAGGGGCGTGGCCGCCCAGCTCCATTGAGACCCGTTTGAGCTGCGGCGCTGCCGCTTGAGCAAGATGTTTGCCGACTGCGGTAGAGCCCGTAAACGTGAGCTTCTTAACGCTGGGGTGTGTGCAAAAAACATCGCCAATGGGCTTCGGCTCGCTGGTTGTGACAAGGTTGGCAACACCCGCTGGAAAGCCTGCCTCATGTAAAATTTCGAAGACGGCCATAGCGCAGAGCGGCGTGGTTTCAGCGGGCTTTAATACGACGGTGCATCCCGCCGCTAGGGCGGGTCCCAGTTTACGGGTGAGCATTGAGATCGGGTAGTTCCAGGGGGTGATCGCGGCGACGACACCAATCGCCTGTTTGTGAACTAAAAATCGCTGATCTGAGCGT
>JBDQJL010000025.1:0-19134 GCA_040263855.1 Luminiphilus sp.
GGATACGCTTGATCAATGCAAAAACAAACTGGGGACGGGCGTCATTTTATTGGCCGCGGTGGACGAAGGGAAAATCACTTTGGTTGCGGGAGTCACCTCCGACGCAACGGACCGTATCAAGGCGGGCGACGTGATCAAGCATTTTGCCAACCAACTCGGTGGTAAAGGGGGCGGGCGGCCTGACATGGCTCAGGGGGGTGGATCCGATGTGGCCGCTTTGCCCGACGTGCTGGCATCTTTTCCAGCGTGGATAGCAACCCAACTCAGCTGATAGCGTTCGCGAGTGGATCGGTTAGGAATGCGCCTGACGTAATAGGAATTTCTGTACTTTGCCGGTGCTATTGCGCGGCAGTGCGTCGGTATGGGTTATTTGCTGCGGCCATTTAAACCGCGCCAGCGCGCTTTCGCAAAGCGCATGCACCGAAGCCAAAGACACCGTCTCGCCGCTTAGGCTGGCAATGACCGCGCAACCGACTTCTCCCCACTTTGCGTCTGGTACGCCAATCACGGCGACTTCGCGGATATCGGGGTGTGCCATGAGAATAGATTCGACCTCTGCGGGATACACGTTTTCACCACCGGAGATATACATATCCTTGATGCGGTCTTCTACCGATAACCGCCCAGTCTCGTCTTTTCGCCCAATGTCGCCTGACTTGAGCCAGTCACCGACAAAAGCCTCCTCAGTGGCATCGGGACGATTCCAATAACCCGGCGTGACCGAGGCCCCTCGCATCCAGATTTCACCTAACTCCCCGGGGCTTGCCTCTTGGGTCTCCGATGTCATGACCTTGAGTTCGCCATAGGGGAGGGCGCGACCGGCATATCCCATATGCTCCGGCAGATCGGCTTTCTGAGCCATGCAAACGACGCCGCCCGTTTCGGTCATGCCATAGACTTCTTGCAGCAAAATACCGCGTTGCTGCCAGTCTTTTAGCATCGGTTCGGGCACCGACTCTGCGCCGGTGGCAGCGACTCTGATTCGACTTAACTCGGTGCGCTCGATGTCGGGAGCAAGCGACATGGCGCTCCACATCGCCGGTACGCCGCCGATATTGGTAATGCCCAACTCGGTATCGCCGATGGCGGCCAACATCGCGGCAGGATCAAAACTTTTCATCATCAGGTAGGGAATGCCGAACTTCATTGTCATGAGCACGAATTGCATGCCACCAATGTGGAACAGGGGCATTACGTTCAGCGCCCTTGTGTTGGGGCTGGCTTCGCTGGGTTGCAGTAGATTGAGTGCCGACGCCAACATCATGCGATGGGTGTAGATCACCCCCTTGGGTTTGCCAGTGGTGCCAGAGGAATACATGATCATCGACAGGGTGTCGCCATTGGCAGGGACTGCTTGCAACGCTGGTTCGTTGGTCATCATGCACCTTTCGTAGGCGCTATCGCGACCATCGAGTGTGGTTTCGATGGTGAGATGAGGCATCGCATTGGCATCGATATCGCCAATGACCGCTTTAAATGCCTGATCATAAAAGACCGCTGTTGGCGCGCAATCCCCGAGGATATAGGTGAGCTCTGATGCCGTCAGGCGGAAATTGAGGGGGACATAAATAGCCCCTATGCGGATAGCCGCAAAGAATATTTCAATGACATCTGAGCTATTGAGTCCCAAATAGGCAATACGATCGCCTGGCGCGATACCTTCATGGATCAACCGGTGCGCCAGCGCATCGACGCGATCATTTAATTGTTGCCAGGTGAACGATCGCTCAGCTGAAAGATCATGAACGGAGAGTTGATCGGGCTTTATGCGAATTTGTTGATGCAGCCAATCGGTATAAAGTGGGTCGGCAATTGTCATTGTCCAAATACTTATCACTACACTGGCAATAGCCTAGAGGATCGGGGCAAAGCTTGCCACTATGACCATTCCTAGTTCTCAGCGAGCGCTGAATCGTGTTTAATGTCGCCTCTTATTTATACGCACACTCCGCACTATGGCGCTCATTGTCCAGAAATACGGTGGCACATCGGTCGGTTCGGTAGAGCGGATCGGATTGGTGGCAGATCGAGTGGCTCGCTTTAAAAGCGAGGGCCACGATGTGGTGGTGGTCGTCTCCGCAATGTCGGGCGAGACCAATCGGTTGCTGGGTCTGGCACACGCAGTTCAGGCTAACCCCGCACCGAGAGAGCTGGATGCGCTGCTGAGCACAGGCGAAAAGGTCACCACTGCCTTGCTGAGTATGGCGCTGAGTGAGCGTGATATCCCTGCCCGCTCCTTCAGCGGCAATCAGGTTGGTATCTTGACTGATAGTGCGCATAACAAGGCGCGCATTCAGGATATTCAAATAGATACACTAAAAACCGAACTCGAGAATGGCGGTGTTCCCGTGGTTGCCGGATTCCAAGGTGTTGACCTGCAAGGTAATGTCACCACATTGGGTCGAGGGGGGTCTGATACCACCGCTGTGGCACTGGCCGCGGCCTTGGAGGCGGAAGAGTGCCAGATCTATACCGATGTTGATGGCGTTTACACCACTGACCCTCGGATGGTCGACGGCGCAAAGCGCTTAGAGCACATTACGTTTGAAGAAATGCTCGAGATGTCGAGCATGGGTTCGAAGGTGTTGCAGATACGCGCCGTAGAGTTTGCAGGTAAGTATAAGGTCCCTCTTAGGGTGCTGAGCAGTTTTGAGGAAGGTCCGGGTACACTGATTACAACTGAGGAGAGTGCCTCCATGGAAGCGCCTGTGATTGCGGGAATTGCGTTTAACCGAGATGAAGCCAAATTGACGGTCATGGGTGTTCCCGATAACCCCGGGATGGCGTACCGCATTTTAGGCCCTGTGGGTGAAGCGAATATTGAAGTAGACGTGATTTTACAAAATAGTCGTGGCGAACATGCGACTGACTTTACTTTCACAGTGGCGCGCGGCGATATGGAGGCAGCAGCAGCGGTGCTGACCCCCGTTGTCGCCGAATTAGGTGCGGGAGAAGTGATCTCAGATGATCATATTGCCAAGGTGTCCGTGGTAGGTGTGGGTATGCGGTCCCATTCAGGGGTCGCAGCGACCATGTTTAAGGCGTTAGCGGATGTCGGCGTGAATATTCATATGATCAGTACCTCAGAGATCAAAATCTCCGTCATTATCGAAGAAAAATATCTTGAACTGGCGGTGCGGAGCCTGCATTCTGCCTTCGGTCTTGATATGGTGGCCCAAGAATCAGTCGATAGTTAGGACTGGAGCGTCGCGTTGAAGCGACTTTCTGTAGAGAGTCTGCGAGTGAAGAGCGGCTTGATTGAACAAGGATGTGAACGATGCTGATATTGACACGACGGGTGGGTGAATCCCTCATGATAGGCGACGACGTGACCATCACTGTGCTGGGTGTTAAAGGGAATCAGGTGCGCGTCGGCGTTGATGCGCCGAAAGAGGTAGCCGTGCATCGAGAAGAAATTTTGAATCGAATCGAAGAGTCAGCGGCCCAAGAAACAGGGAAAGACTAACGAAATAGTTGGCGTGCAAGATTCTCTGGGAGTAAGGCAGTAAGCCGCGGATTTTTTCACGACGAATATGGTTCACGTTGCACCGCAACCGTTCTAAAATACGGACGATCAATCCGGAGAAGTGGCCGAGTGGCTGAAGGCGCTCCCCTGCTAAGGGAGTATACGTTAATAGCGTATCGAGGGTTCGAATCCCTCCTTCTCCGCCATCCAAACAAAAGACGCCCCTCTGGGGCGTTTTTTTGTTTGGGGCTTTGAATATGGGATGAGCACCCTCGGGTTCGACAAACTCTGCCTAGGGCAGAGTTTGGACGCGGAGCCGTAAGGCGGAGCGCCCTGAAAGGGTTCGAGGAGCGGAGGCAACGCTGCTCGAATCAATCCCTCCTTCTCCGCCATTTCATAATTCTTTAAGAAAACGATGCAGAAAACGGTATTAAACGACGTATTTGAGTTATTGCAGCAGATTGGCGCTGTGAGCAGTGAGAGTGAATTTAGTAGAGATTGGCTTTAATACTTTCTCTCGAAAGTTATTATTTCAGCGGCTGTTAGCCAAGATTTTTAGAGTTCTTCCGACTCTATCGCGAATAAAAATGATTGCGTAGCAATTTTGATTAGTTTTTTTGTCTGTTTTTGCCACGGTTTGCCGTGACCTATGAATACAGTGTGACCTTCAATAGAGGCGGAGATAAACAATGCTAGGCGATCAACAGATGAAGGTTTGAGCTTTGGGTTAATCTCCTTAATCACTTCTTTCAGCACCGCTCGATACTGCGCATACATATCGTCCATTAGCTGCGTCGCCGATGCTTGATGATTAGCCAGAGACCAGAGCTCAGGAAAAAACATCGTCGTTTTTTTTGAGTTGAGGTCCTCGAATATTCCCTTTACTAACGCTTCAAACTGACGACGAGGGTCGTTTCCTGCAGAGTTACGAATAGATGCAAACATCTTCAAATATCGACCAATGCAGTGATCCAGCAAAGACTTGAGCAAAACATCTTTGGTAGGAAAGTGGTACTGCAGGTTACCGACGGTAACACCCGCTGCTGAGACTGCGTCCACCGCCATTCTGATTCACACTCAAGCCCAGAGCCTAACGCTTGCGGGATGACACTGAACCGCGGGCAGTTTACTGACCGCACCATTCATTAATCTGCAGTGATAGCGCCGTATACGATGTTTTTCACCTGCCCTCGAAAATTAAAAACAGAAGAAGGGATCAACTGCGTCATGAAGATGACATAAAGATCCTCAACGGGATCGACCCAAAAGAGCGTGGAAGCCAAGCCTCCCCAGTAAAAATCACCTTCACCCACCGTCCCAGATGCGATTGCATCAGTGGTTGAGGCAAAACCCAGACCGAATCCGACCCCTTCGTTACTGGTTTCTGAAAACCCGCCCATTGCCATCTGTGCTAACGATTGGCCGCCAAGGTGATTGCGAGTCATCAGTTCGAGTGTGGGTCTGCCAATCACCTGCTGGCCCCTAAATTGCCCACCTTGGCGCAGCATGTCGCAAAGGTTTGCGTAGTCAGACATCGTTCCGACTAGACCGCCTGCGCCTGAGGGCGCAAGGGGTGTGGTGCGATAGCGGCTCGTCTCGGGGTCATCCTGCAGTCGCAGCCTTTTATCAAGTGTTCGCTCGTAACACGCCGCGAACCGCTCCAATTTTTCATCGGGAACCGTAAAGCCAGTATCGGGCATCGCGAGTGGCTCAAAAAGACGCTCACGTAAGAACTCATCAAAGGGTTGTCCGGAGATCAGCTCCACCAGATAACCACAGATATCGGTCGCAAGAGAATAGCTCCATCGTGTACCGGGGTCATAAAGTAGCGGCACGTGAGCGAGTTTGTCAGCAAAAGACGCAAGCGTATCGGTGCCAGCACGTGAGATCCCAGCGGCGGCATAGGCTGCATCCACTGGGAGCTCAAGCCCGGGCAGAAATCCGCCGTAGGTGAGACCCGCTGTGTGGGAGAGTAGATGCTGGATGGTCATGGGTGTTTTAGGAGGTCGAGTAACCATCTCTGAGCCGCTACCCTCTACCCAAACTTGGTGCCCTTGCCACGCGGGAATGAATTTAAAGACTGGGTCGCTGAGCTGAAAACGACCCTCCTCGAATAACATCATGAGTGCGATCGAGGTGATGGGTTTTGACATAGAGTAGATACGAAAGATCGTATCCTCTCGCATCGGTTTATGACGCTCTATATCCATGAGCCCCAGCGTGCTTGAAAGTGCGGTGATACCCCGCCTGGAAACCAAAACGCGGCATCCGGGTATCTTCCCGGGCTGCACGTAGCGTGTGTCTAAGTGCTCAACTAACTTATCGAGTTTACGTGGACTAAAGCCGGCTGCGAGGGGGTCGGTATGCATGAAGGGTCCTCTTCTACGCGGAACGGTGTGATCGCGTCGCAAGGCTGGCGATCTGCACGATTATCATGTCAGTTGTGGCGTTACGGTGCCGCCAGATCAGGTGTGCCAATGCATTAGCATGAGGCCAGTAACTGAAGATGCGACGCGTCACGTCGCCAGTGTCTCAGCATGTAAGTTCACCACTCGGGAACGTAGGATACGATAAATATCCTGAAAGCCCTCGCCGTGCGGTTTGCGATATTTTCGTTGTAACCACCGTGTGTCAGGGCCGTAGCGGTACTGCACAAAATGACTGATCTCATGCGCAACAGTCGCCGCCAACGCAATTTCGGCGGGCACATTATCGCGAGAGCCAATCACTTTATCGCTCGCAAAGGCTGGATATTCCAGTATGTGAGTTTGTTGCTTTCGAAAGGGCACGATATCGATGGTGATTCCTTTTGCACAGGCAGAGGAGCGATGGCCGGCCCCTTTAATCGTGACCCTGATGTCATTGCGTGCCGTTGGGTAATCCACCGGCAACTCATGGGCGGCTTTAGTGACCTCCCGCAGGCAGCGTTTAATCCACTTCACAACAAGCTGTCTCTCTTTTGCTGCGATGTCTGCTGCGGCACGTATTTCCATCAAAAAAGGGTCTCCTACGTCACGACCTTCGTCGAGAAAGGGGCTCAGCTATCAGCTTACTCAGCGGTGCGCTCACCACTCCTGGTAAATTATGACGTAATAAGAGGATAAACCGGCATCATTTCTTGCTCCTTTTCGATCGAGCTCAGTACGTGTGATGCCATAACTGTTTGGGCAGAGGAGGTGTTGTGTGGCTCAACACCGGTCGATTGATTACTGCTTAAAGGCAGGTTGGTACAACCTGAATCATACGGGTGTCTTGTCAGTGTCGACGACTCACTGCAGCACGGTGAAATTGGCTTAAGCGTGTTTCCATGCTGGACGCTGAGACTGCGATTGGGTTCGCCGACTAGCCCCATATTTTTTCGATCTCTAGTGACCCAGAAGAGTGCGTAATCTCTGAAACCACTGCGGGGGTAATCCTTTTGCTGTTGAGGAATTGCTTCAATGCAAACGGTGGTCAATGGTGTTCGTCGGAGGGCTGTTGTAGTCTGCGATACCGGGAGGCGCAGTGCAGACGCTTCACGGGTTGGCAGTTCAATGACTAAAGAGCGTATCGCGTTTTAAGTAGCTGACAGTAACAGCTCAGTCAGTCTCGCGACGGTAGCAAGATAGACGAAATAGACAAAAAAGGTGAAACGAGAATGGGAGAACCGTCAGGCGAATCAAATGAGCAACTGAATGCGCTCGGCCTTCCGATTGAATTGTGTTGTCAAGATCCGGTCACCGGTTTTTTCCGTGATGGCCACTGTCATACGGGGCCCCATGATCACGGTCTTCATACGGTATGTGCGTTGATGACAGAGGAGTTTCTGACTTTTTCCGCGGCGGCCGGTAACGACTTATCGACGCCGATGCCACAGTACGGGTTCCCCGGATTGAAAGAGGGTGATCGATGGTGCCTGTGCGCAATGAGGTGGCACCAAGCCCATCAAGCAGGTAAGGCGCCCAGATTGTTTTTGCGCGCTACTCACCAAAAGACACTGGATGTCATCCCGCTGGACATCTTGAAGCAGCACGCAATGGATCTGTCTTAATAGGGTGATGGTGTTTCAGATGACATGGGGCGAACTTTGCTAAGCGATTTTTGATCGCCTGAGGGCCCCCTCTATTAGCATGCCAGCGATCATTGCCAGACAGAAAATCATCGTGGTTTCATAGCCATATAGTAGGCTCACAATAGCGGGTCCCGGACAATAACCCGACAGCCCCCAACCAATCCCAAAAAGCATGGCGCCGATGGCGAGTCGTTTATCGATGGTGCGAATCGCCGGCACGTGAAACTGTGTGGCGAAGCGCGGCGCGGCGCGTTTGAGTACCCAAGGTGTTGCAGCTAGTGATACGACGAGTGCACCGCCCATGACCAATGCGAGGTCGGGTATCCAGTTGCCCGACACGTCTAGAAACCCCAGTACTTTTAAGGGATCGGACATACCCGATAGCGTGAGACCCAGGCCGAATAATATACCCGCAGCAAGTGCGGACCAGGCTTTCATGCTCCGCCACCGAGAACGTGTCGTACAACATAGACGGTTAGCATGCCGAAAATCATAAAGACCAGGGTGGCGATCACTGACCGAGGCGAGCGCCGACCTATTCCGCACACTCCGTGCCCACTGGTGCAACCCCCACCAAAGCGCGTGCCGAACCCAACGAGTAGACCGCTGCTGATTAATAGTCCTAAAGAAGCTGTTGATTCAGCGGGTAGGGGCAGCTCAAAGACCCAATGTGTTATCGCGCCGCCACCCAACAGTCCGGCGAGAAAAAGCCAGCGCCAATCTCGATCTGGACCCGCTAGTGCTCCCCATACAATGCCGCTGATACCTGCTACCCGCCCTAGGCTGTAGAGCAGCCATAATGCGCCGAGGCCAAGCGTGAGGCCACCGAGGAGAGGTGGGAAAAAAGTAACGGCACTCATCATGCGCACATCATATCAGTGATTCAGTCAGTCCTCGACCGTAATCTATACCAGCGGTCGTCGCGAGATGATATGTAAATGCCGCCACCTCGGTCAGTGAAGCGTCAGTAAATAGAGACAGGGAGGGAGCGCTCCTCGTTCACTAAGAACCAGTCAGCGCTGAGTGCGGCTTACCAGCCTGATTGGATCAGGGCAGCCTCTTGCTGAGGGCCAAGTGCCACGTCAGTAGCCGTTTCATCGATGAAGCGGGCGACACTTTCAGTGTCGTCAGCACCGGCCGGTCGATACTGAGTTTCTTGGTTTAAAAAAACCTCACTACCCACTACTTGGTTGACCCAGTTGCCACCATCTCGACACGCTACGCCGCGCCAATTGGACTCGCGATGTGCCAGCAAAAATTCGCGGCACCACTTGCCGTCGACTGCCGGAAAAGTGAGTACTGAGCGGAACTTTCGCTCGTCGTCTAGCGTTTCCCAGCCCGACGCGCGCGATGGTGAGGACTCCAATACCTGTGCCATCTGTGCGTCGATGGTCATCGGATTAAACACGGCGGTCTGGTTGGTATTCACCAGCATGGCGACTACCGCCGCGCACGACGCGGCTACCGCGGCTGCCGTCCAGCGACGCCATTGGCTACCAGGCCTGAGCAGGGTGACATTGTCAGCACTGACCAGGGCTGTAACCTGATTGGGTACGCGCACAGCGCTCTGTGCATAAACCTGCTTGACCAGCTCGTCATTTTCTTCAAGCTGCGTCAGGCGTGTTCTTAACACTGGCTCAGACTTTAGGCGACTCACGAGCGCAATGGTTTGCGCTGCATCGAGCTCATTGTCGATATACATAGACAACAAATAATCGTCATTGACTCGACCACCATCCATGTCTACTACATTCTTTCGGTCATCACGCATGTCTGTTACCTTTTTCGCGACACCCATTCCCAAGTGGGTTGTCCCTGTTTTAGAAGCTTACGCTTCCCTTTCTTCACGCCACTCCAAATTTGCTGCCAGTGCCTTGCGAGCTCGCGCTACGCGGCTCATGATGGTTCCAATCGGCACTTCCAGGAAAGCCGCCGCTTCAGCGTAAGAGCGACCCTCCACTGCCACCTGCACTAGCGCCGCGCGCTGTTCCACAGGTAACTGTTCCATTGCTGCGGAGACTCGATCTAGCTGCACAGACTCTTCGGTATTCGCCGAAGTGGTTCCCGCCCCGTCAATCACACCCTCTGATAACGCGTAGCGGTTCCGCACATCTCTGGATCGAATCTCATCAATCCACAAGTTCTTGCACACTCTGTGTGCCCACTTTGCAACGTGGGCATCGGCGGGCATGCCTTTTTCCAACAACCTTTCTACCGTGATTTGCAATAAATCATCGGCGTCCGCTGGATCTGACGTTAGCGACAAGCAATAGCGCTTTAATCGCGGCAACTCGTCAATGAGATCCTGCCTTTGCTGGCTAGTAAGCGTTGTCATAATTGGCCTATTGTAATAACGACGTGTCAGCGTGGGATTTATTCCCCGCGAGTCACCGCATTTTTGTGGGTCAACAGCGTACCGACGCCACCCAGAAAAGAGTTAGACTCGCATCATGTTCACTATCTTGCTGCGACATCAAGCCAAATATTCCCTGAAAGCGTGCCTGCTATTGGCCTTGCTGTGGGGTTTTAACGTCGCTTTGGTGACGGCACAAGAGGTTGAAGACCAAGTGTCAGAGATTGTCTCGGAGGCCACTGAGGAGCGCATAGAGCAAGTGATGGAGGACTTTTTGGCGGACATCGAGTCGCGCCTGAGTGAAGATTCACTGCGCATTCAGACTGACCACTGGCTGGTGATGGCAGAGGCTGATGTATTTGAGCAACTCGCGCAAGAAGGCTATTTATTTGATCGCGTCAGTGAGCTACCAGGTCTGGGTTTTCTGCTCGCCGAGGTGGCTGCACCCGCTAGTTTCGACCTCTCCGCCACGAGGGCTGGCATCTACGAGGTGATTGGTGGGCAGCAGGCGGACGTCGATCTTAACCACTTGTATACAGCGGGCGTCCCAGATCCGCAAAATAATGGGCAACCACTGGTGGGGTTGGCACCGAGAGAGTTGCTGCCGCCCCCCACAGACCTGTCTAGCCTGACGCTCCGCATTGGCATTATTGATAGCAGCATCGACCAGCGTCATAACGCATTTGCTGGCGCGTCGATCACGACACGACGTTTTGTCGACAACGAGAGTCCACCTAATACTCACGGTACGGCCATCGCGTCGATTATCGCGAGTAATGACCCTCAAGCGTTGGGTTTGGCACCGAGTGCCCAAATTTACGCGGCTGAGGTGTTTGATAAAAATGACGAGCAAGGTGAATTTGCCAGCACTGTGAGTTTGATCAAGGCATTGAGTTGGCTGATGACACAAAACGTATCGGTGATTAACATCAGTCTCGCGGGGCCCTCCAATCGCCTATTAGAGACGGCCCTGACGCGCGTCCGCGAAAAAGGTGTGCTCGCAATTGCGGCAGCGGGCAACGGAGGGCCGATGGCACAACCGATGTATCCAGCGGCCTATCCTGATGTCGTTGCCGTGACCGCCACCGATGATCGAGGGCGCGCCTTTCGGTTGGCGAACCGGGGGGAGTACGTCGACATCGCCGCTCCGGGTGTCAATATCCGTCATGCTCAAGCTGGTGGCGGCTTTGCTGCATCTTCGGGAACATCTTATGCGGTTCCCTTTGTCACCGTGGCGGCCGCACGATTATTGCAATCCACCGCTGAACCCGCCCTGATGCTCGACGCTTTGTATGCCAGTGCCAGAGATATTGGTGCTCCGGGGAGAGATCAAATTTATGGCTACGGGCAGCTACAGTTCTGATCTGACCTTTCTATGGGATTAAAACGAGAGCCTGACTTCTGTGCCCACAACCAAATCGCTATAACTGGCAGTAGGGAGGTTGGAGTCATAGTCGGAATTTTTGATCGTCACTGCCACTGACGCGTAGCTGGTGAAAGAAACCCTGAGTTCAGCAGCAAATCTGACCCGCGTATCCTCGCGTTCTGTGCCGATCATAGGGTCAGGAGAGTTGTATTGACGGTCCTCCAGCTTGCCTTCGAGCTTGAGTTCAAAAGGCAGTTGCCAGAGGGTCTCTCGATGGACGTAACGCGCTTTCAACACGTGCGAGTCATAGTCATAACGATTGGCGCGGGCGTCATCTTCTCGATAGGTGTAGCCAAGGACGACGTAACGTTTGAGTCCTTGCAGAAAATAGTAACTGTCTATCGATACGCTGTGACTATCTGCCTCACGTGCTGGGCGGCGGGCAATTTCTTTTTGCCCGTATATATATTCGCCGCGCACAAACCATTGTTTGCTCAGAAATCCTGCGATATAGGGCGATAAGCGCTCGTAAGTTAAGAAGGGCTCGCCATCAAGGTCGGCCGAGACATCAAACCAATTAATACCCACTGTGGTGGCAGCAAATTGCGTTTCAAGATTAACCCCATAGGATTCGGTTTGACGATCCACTTGTGAGAATTCTTGATAGGCGTCGTCTACTATCCCGGCGGATAACCTTAGCGAGGTTTTATTTTGGTAGGTGAACAAGGCTGAAGCTTGCGCTTCGAGAGACGTCACTTCGTCTGATTCGCCGGTTGCTCTCTCTAATTCGTCCAAGCCAACGTTGTCGTCCCAGGCGTAGCCTGCGGTTAGTTCCAAATCAAACTCCGCAGATATCGCTTGTTGGGTGCACGGTAGGAGCGCGATAAGCGCCATAGTGCGGATGAAAGGTGGTTTGGTCTGCAAGACGATGAGTAAACGTTTAAGAGCTCAGGGAAAGACTAATACACCACACGGTTTTCCGCCTCTCCTTCAGCTGACAGTTTCTGTGAAAAGTCATCTTGACCTATGCGTTGCGATATTAGGCGACCCTAGCGCATTTGTGGCAAAAACGCTTGCTTGGCGGCAGCGCAAAGGGCAGACCAACATCGCTGCTCCGAACGAGTTTTCGGGGCGGTGGGCGCTGCCCTCCTTATCTTTGAAGGTTTGCCCCTAGCCCCTCGGGACGCCCTTGATCATTAATAATGAAGGCGTGAGTTGGATCTAAATCACTGGGATCCAAAATGCCGCAGCTGTGGGCAATAAGGGCAACCTCCTCGTTCATTGAGTTGGCGTAATTAGCGACGCGCGTGGCCTTGAGAGTTGGATTGAGGCCTTTTTGTAGTTTGGGATTATGGGTGGTGATGCCGGTGGGGCAGGTGTTTTCATTGCACTGAAGCGCTTGAATACAACCCAGCGAAAACATGAAGCCGCGCGCCGAACACACCACGTCTGCGCCGAGGCACAGTGCTGCGGCCATGCCGGCAGGGTTGACCATTTTACCGGTGGCAATCAGGCGGATGCGGTCCCTGAGGCCCGCTTGACGCAGTACGGCGTCGACCAAGGGGAGGCTGGCCGCAACAGGCAAGCCCATGTTATCCATGAGTCCTTGGGGAGCCGCGCCGGTGCCGCCGTCTGCGCTGTCGAGGGTGATGAAATCAGGCGCGCTGTCGATGCCCCGAGTGTGGATGGCCGCACACAAGTCATCGAGCCATTTCGTCTGGCCCAATACGAATTTAATGCCCGTTGGTTTTGCTGAAACGTCACGCACCATGTGGATCAGATCAAGAAGCGACTCGACTGACGTGACTTCGGGGTGCCGATTGGGACTGATCGAATCTTGACCGGCGGGAATGCCCCGAGTACTCGCAATCACCTCAGTGACTTTTTCACCGGGCAAGATGCCTCCTTTGCCGGGTTTTGCGCCCTGAGAGAGCTTGATCTCGAACATTTTGATCTCAGGTATTGCAGCCAGTTCGCTTAGCTTCGCAACGTCGAGCCGACCTTGCTCGTCTCGCACGCCGTATTTGGCCGTGCCAATTTGAAATACTAAGTCACAGGGTGCTTGCTGATGAAACGGCGAGAGTCCGCCCTCGCCGGTATTGAGCCAAATGCCGCTCTGGTATGCGCCCTGAGACAGTGCCGAAATGGCGGGGCCCGACAAGGCGCCATACGACATGGCCGAAATATTAAAAAGAGAGGGGGCAATGTAGGGGTTGGCGACCGACGCTTCCCCGAAAATAATTGCTGCGGGGGTGTGGGCCTGAATCTCTTCAGAGGTCGGCGGGAACGCTCCATTCAGGAAAAAAATATCGCCGGGGCGATTAAGTGGTTTGGTCGACCCGAAGGCGACCGTGCTGTCGATTCGCTTGGCAGCGCGTGCCACCCATGTTCGCTGAGCGCGGTTAAACGGGAGTTCCTCTCGATCCATGGCGAAAAAATATTGCCGAAAAAAGACGCCGAGGTGCTCAAAGACATAACGCAGCCGGCCGATCACTGGATAGTTTTTGCGAATGGCTTGGGTGCTCTGTGTGACATCGATGACGTACAGCACGGCAACGGTGACTAGCCCTAGCAATATCAATAGCGCTAAGGTCATGACAGTCACATCAAGGACGGTGTCTAGCAGTGCGAGAAGGTTTTCCATGGCTGACTTTTGCTCCCGATTCTCCGTAAAAGTGTAGCACTCGGAGAGCGGCAGTTAATGATCATGATGTGACACGAGGTAACTAAGCTACTGACTCGCGGGCGGCGTGGGTTCGCTTGCGTTACCAGTGAGGCTGAGCTCGTTAGCCCGGGTTTCTGGCTGCAACGGGTGCCCCATCGGTTATTTCTAACCAGTTTTGCTTGGTATCACCCCAGGCGTGAAACTGGGGCGCAAAACGAGATGTGTCGTCCATCGTGCCTGTTTTAAGAAAAATCATTCCCTCAAACCCGGGCACTGCTGAATAAATGGGGGAACCACAGTTGCCGCAAAAAAAACGTTGCACGGCATTGCCGCTCTCCGTATCGGTATCGGTGTAGAGCTTGAGTTCGCCTTGGATGAGATGAAATTCGGTTGTGGGCACCCCCGCAAGGGTTGAAAAAGCGGAACCCGCTTGGCGTTGGCAATTCTTACAATGGCAGACGCCTGCCATTTGAGGCGAGTTATCGATGCGATATTGAATCGCGCCACATAGGCATTGGCCAGTTTCAGACATCACTAAATCCTCTCTCTCTTTAACTCGCCTTAACATGCCCCCTACCGGCATAGAGATCAAGGGGTAGATACGCGCTGCGAGTGAAAGGGTAATGATGTTGGGCAGCCCACTGCTTTGTGTCCGAGTATGACACGGATATCAGAAGGGTAGATGGAGTGTTTGCAAAACTGTTCACGGTGTAGGATCACGCTTGAGGAAAAGGGGGTGAAAAGGGGGGGTGACCATGAATGGAATCAAAGATAAGTTGGTGCAAGGGCTGTCGTGGCGGGCTTTTCACTGCGTGCTTTTTAGTCACAGCGAAAGTCAGCTGACTCAGTAGCCCATGAAACTGCTATTTATCTGTACCCACAACCGCTGCAGAAGCATCCTGTGCGAGGCAATCGCCAGCCAACGAAGCCAAGGGTTCCTGCAAGCTGCCAGTGCGGGCAGTGCGCCAGCAGCCTCCGTGCACCCTTTGACCCTCCGTTACCTGATTGAGCGCGGTTATAAAACCGCTGGTTTGACGAGCCAATCCTGGAATGACCTCGAGGCCTTTAAACCCGATCGGGTTATTACGGTGTGTGATAACGCCGCGGGAGAGGCGTGCCCGATATGGATGGGTACTGTGGCCAAATCGCATTGGGGCTTGCCAGACCCATCTCGAATCGAAAGTGATGACAATGCAATCCGTGATGCTTTTATGTCGGTAATCGATCGCATCGAGGCTAAGGTTGATGAGTGGGCGTTAGCGGCACAATCTTGATCGCACTAAGATTGGGCATCACTTAAGGGAGTTTAAGGTGGGTATTTTTGAGCGGTATCTGAGTGTTTGGGTAGGCCTGTGTATTTTGGCGGGGGTCGCATTGGGAAATGTTTTACCCCAAACCTTTGCGGCGCTGGCGATGCTTGAGTTTGCTGGCGTGAATCTGGTGGTAGCGGTGCTGATCTGGATCATGATCTACCCGATGATGGTACAGGTGGATCTTGGTTCTATCCGTGACATTGGCCGGCGACCTAAAGGCTTGATCATCACGTTGGTCGTGAACTGGCTCATTAAACCTTTCACTATGGCGGCACTCGGATGGCTCTTCTTTCGGGTGATTTTTGCCGATCTGGTTGACCCTCAAACAGCGACTGAATATGTCGCGGGCATGATTCTGCTGGGCGTGGCGCCCTGCACGGCGATGGTATTTGTCTGGAGTCATCTTACCAAGGGCGATGCGAACTACACGCTTGTTCAAGTCTCGGTCAACGACCTCATCATGATTTTCGCCTTTGCGCCACTGGCCGCTTTTCTTCTGGGCATCACCGACATTGTCGTACCATGGGAGACGCTCATTTTGTCCGTCGTGCTCTACGTGGTAATCCCACTTGTGGCGGGCGCAATGACCCGCAAGGCGCTGCATCGACCTGAGTCGCCAGAGCGACTCGAATCATTGTTAGCGGTGCTCAAGCCTTATTCGATCACCGGGCTTTTAGGGACCATTGTTCTGCTGTTTGGCTTGCAAGCACAAACCATCCTCGCTCAGCCATTGGATATTGTGCTCATTGCAATCCCGCTCTTGATTCAAACCTATGGCATCTTTGCGATCGCTTATCTGGCGGCACGCTGGTGGCGGGTTGAGCACGCCATTGCAGGGCCTTGCGCGCTGATTGGCACCTCAAATTTTTTCGAATTAGCGGTCGCGGTGGCGATCAGTCTTTTCGGCTTACACTCTGGAGCGGCGCTAGCTACCGTAGTGGGAGTGCTTGTCGAGGTGCCGGTCATGCTGTCGCTCGTTGCCATTGTGAATCGCACTCGCTGGTAAGGGGTTTGGGCATCGCGGTCGTTCGTTCTCGTTGATACGATCAATGCGCTATGAGACGGGCGCAACTAAGCATTTCGCGCCACACTGTCGTGCCAATACGACAAACAGAATAATCAGGAGACACCCATGACCGTGGCCTACCAACTCGAAGAAGCGGGCACGCGCCTGCGCAAGACGACGATTGAAAGGCGCCCGCTAGGCCCCCGCGACGTACGGCTTGATCTGAAGTACTGCGGAATCTGTCATTCCGATCTGGTGGCCGCGGGCGACAAGCTCGGCGGCGGCATGTATCCCATGGTGCCGGGGCACGAGATGGTGGGTGTTGTTAGCGACATGGGTGCCCAAGTCGAAGGTGTCTCGGTCGGTGAGGTGGTGGGTGTCGGGTGCATTGCAGACAGTTGCCGAAGCTGTCACTCGTGTGCGTCGGGAGATGAGCATTACTGCGAGACTGGTTTTACTCTGAGCTTTAACAGCAGGGATCGCGAGGGCCGCGTTAATCATGGCGGCTATGCCTCCGACTACGTGGTCGACTACGACTACCTTGTGCCGATTCCCGACGGCGCAGATCTCGCGCGGATGGCGCCGCTACTGTGTGGCGGCATTACGGTCTACACACCGCTAAAGCGCTTCAAGGTGGGCCCCGGCACGACCCTGTGTGTTTTAGGAATGGGCGGGCTTGGCCACCTTGCCATCCAGTTTGCTAACGCGATGGGTGCGCGCGTTGTGGTCGCATCTCGCTCTGCGGCAAAGCGGGCGGATGCCAAACGATTGGGTGCCGAACTGGCATTCGATCCAGAGTCTGAGGAGTTGCAAGCGTGGACGGGTCGATGTGACCTGATTCTGGATACGATCTCTAATCCCCACGATCTGAATCAATGGTTTCCACTGTTACGTCGTGGCGGCAAGCTCTGCTTGGTAGGGGTGCCCACTGATCAATTGCAGGTTTTTCCCGCATTGCTCGTATTTGGTGATCGCAGCCTCGAGGGCTCATTGATTGGTGGCATCGCGGATACCCGCGAGATGATTCAGTTTGCCCATACCCATGGTTTGGGCGCAGAGATCGAACTGGTTCAGCCAGATGAGATTGAAGGCGCCTGGCACCGGCTGCACGACGGCGATGTGCAGTACCGGTTTGTGATTGATCTGGAGTCACTGCGTAACCACTGAGCGCGAGCGCTAATGGGTGGAATGACAGACAAGGAGTTTTCGATGCTGGATCTTCGAGGCAAAACGGTCATCATTACGGGTGGCGCGACGGGTATTGGCTTTGGCTTGGCCAAGGCCTGTGGCGAGCGGGGTGCTCACGTGGTGATTGGGGAGCCACGGCAGGCGCGACTCGACGAGGCGGTGGAATGTCTAGCAACGGCGGGCGTGACCGCTCGGGCGTTTCTGCTTGATGTGACTGACTCCGAACAACTGACACGCTTTGCTGAGCAGGCCTTTGCTGCTTTTGGTGAGGTAGCGTTGGTAGTCAACAACGCCGGTATTGGTCAGACCCGTGGCGCCGTTATGGATACTCCCTTTGAAGAGATGCGGCGCGTCATGGCGGTGAACTTCGACGGGGTGTGGCGGGGGTGTCAGCTCTTTGGTCAGCGATTGATTGAGCAAGGTGCTCCGGCTGCGCTCTACAACGTTGGTTCCGAGAACAGTTTTTTTGTGGCGGTGAAATACTCCGCCGCTTATGTGGCAAGCAAGCATGCGGTACTGGGTTTAACTGACGCCCTGAGAGAAGAAATGCCGGACTACATTGCTGTGGGTGTCATCGCACCGGGTTTCGTGGGGTCTGAGCTCATACCCGAGCCGATGCGCCCCATGGGTATGCCGGTTGATGAATTCGCCGCAATCATCCTGCCGCAGATGCTGGCTGGCGAACCCTATGTGGTATCGCATGGTTACAACCAGGTTCGGATTGACGAGCGTCAAAGCATGATTGCTGAGGCTTATCGACAGTTTGCACCTCGGCAGGAGGGTGACCAGCGCTATGACGTGAGGCATTTGCTCACGCAACTTCGTTCTTGACCGGCCAACGCTGCATGGTGATCAGCGCGCTGGCCTTCGCGCTGATGGCTGCGGTAGTTAAAAAAGTGGCTCAGCTGGGCATTCTGCTACTCCAGATTATGTTATTCGGGCGCTGATATCGGTCGCGCTGGCTCTCGCCGAGATCCGCAGGGTGAATGCGAGTCCTTCGGGTCATCGTCGCGGGTTGCCGCTAGGGCGTGGCGCATCGGGTTTTCTCGCACTGACGGGCGTGTCTTATGCGCTGATTCATTTTACGATCGCTGAGACTTCACACTCGGCGTTACACGTCGGATTCGTGAGAATCCCGGTAAGGGAGGGCCCCATTATCGGGGCGGCTTCCGAATATCAAGACTGACTATTTGAGGTCGTCCCGCTTATCCAAGAAGTCCAAGAGGCTTTCGATTTCCTCAGCTGGAACCTTGGTGCCCTCAGGTACGTCTCGGTAATCGAGGAATTCCGCGAAAGCGAGAGGTGCTATAAAAGAAATTCCGGTTATTGCAATGACGCCCAACTGTTCCAATGAATAACGTTGGCTGGGTTCCAAAATCGCCCTAGCGACAAAAAGCTCACCACAGTCAGAATCCAAGAAGCGCAAACGTAAGGACTTTTGAAATTAAAGACGCTCAGTTCATCAGTTCTTCGATAAACGGGCGTCCTCCTCCCAGCGCTACGTGCTCAAACACATCGCAGATGCCTCTTTAGCATCAACGCCGAGTGTCGTCTCTTGTGTGCGGGAGCGGCACCTCCTGTTAATGATGGGGGAGCTCGAAATCGTAATGGTGGATATGTTTTTTTATCACTTTTACTTGCGTTCTCCAAATGAGAGAAGCAAATAGTGCTTATATCTTCTGGCACCAGAATTGATACATACCAGCAAACAGATTCTGATCGTGCT
>JBDQJL010000026.1:0-17155 GCA_040263855.1 Luminiphilus sp.
GCCTTACCGGCACCCACCATGGTGTGTAATTCATCAACAAATAAGATAATGCGCCCGTCCTGCTTGGAAAGCGCATTCAAAACCGCCTTGAGGCGTTCCTCAAAGTCTCCCCTGAACTTAGCGCCAGCAAGCAGTGCAGCGAGATCTAGCGCGAGAATACGCTTATCTATGAGGCTATCGGGGACTTCGCCATTGACCACTCGTTGAGCGAGACCCTCAATAATGGCGGTTTTGCCAACACCAGGTTCGCCGATTAACACCGGATTATTTTTGGTTCGACGCTGCAACACTTGTATCGTCCGGCGGATTTCCTCATCACGCCCAATGACAGGGTCTAGTTTACCTGCCGCCGCGCGCGCTGTGAGGTCCAACGTATATTTTTCTAGGGCCTGTCGCGTCTCCTCTGCTTCGGCACTGTTAACGGCGTCTCCGCCGCGCACCGCTTCAATGGCGCTGGCTAATGTCTCGTGCGTGACGCCGGCGTCTGTCAATAAACGAGCCGTAGGCTTACTGTCTTGCATAGCCAGTAGGACGGTGTCGGTGGACACGTAAGCGTCCCCGGCTTCTTGTGTCAGTTTATCCGCACGATTTAAAAGTCGCTGAGTATCCTGACTGATGTGAATATCCTGATCCCCCGATACGGTCGGGATCGTCTGCAACGTTTGCGCAACCGCTTTCTCTATTTGCTCTACCTGCGCCCCCGCTGCACGCAAAAGATGCCGCGTCGGTGACCCTGCCGTCGCCAACATCGCCTGAAGAATATGCGTGGGTTCAATAAAGGGATGCTCATATTTAACAGCGAGTGATTGAGCACTGCCCAATACGGCCTGTAAAGAATTTGTCAGCTTGTCCATGCGCATTGCGCTCTCCCAACCCTCGTTCACTGATGCGTTAGCTCGTCTTAGAAAAGATATGGGGTTATCGAATCGCCTTTCAAGTGTGGTTATTGCGCAATCTCATACTGACGCGGCGCAATACTAGAGAGTCCCTAGTCAGTTCGACGTTAGGTGCGCCACACCAGTGTTGCCATGCGCCCCGTTGCGGGTCCGTCGCGACGGTGTGAAAAAAAATCGTGGGGTTCAGCGACCGTACAACTGCGATAGGTAGTTATCGCGCCAATGCCGGCACGCTGCAGGATCAAGGTTGCCAATCCCGGCAGGTCAGCCATCCAATGATCTTTTTTGCGAGCAGAAGGCTTAAAGCAATGCATCGCTTCCTCCCCCTGTGTCCTCAACAGGCACTGTCTCACCTCATTACCCACTTCATAGGCGTTAACGCTGATCGCAGGGCCCAACCAGGCGAATAGTTGGGCAGATGCTAACGGTAATGTCGTCAGCAAGGATTCTACAATACCGTTTGATAAGCCACGCCAACCGGCATGCGCAATACCCACGCAAGAGGCATCTTTTGCGGCGATAACAACCGGCAAGCAATCTGCCGTCAATATGGCAAGCGGCGTGTGGCGTTGCGGCGTCCACTGCGCGTCAGCTTCGACGCATCCAGTTTGATCTGCTAGCACAGTGCGGTTGCCATGCACCTGCCGCAACCAGCAGATGGACTGACCAGTCAACGCCGACTGCAATCGTCTTCTGTTCTCACTGACATGCGCCGGATTGTCGCCTACGTGGTCAGCTAGGTTCAGCGCATCAAATGGCACCTCACTCACTCCGCCACGGCGAGTGGTCACACCTATTTTTACGCCCGGCATATCGAGCTCGGGCATGATCAGCGAGAGCAATTGCGTCACCCTGTCTCTTCCTGTTCTAAACACGCTAACAGGTGAGTCATATCGGCAGGGATCGGTGTCTCAAAACTCATACTTTCTTGTGACTGAGGGTGAAGAAAAGTCAGCTCGCGGGCGTGCAGCGCTTGTCGCCTGAAACCTGCCAACGCCGCCACTAACTGCTCGCTGGCACCGGCAGGTCGCATTGCCCGACCTGCGTAAACGGGATCACCCACAAGTGGGTGCTTGCGCCATGCGAGATGAACGCGGATCTGGTGCGTCCGTCCGGTCTCAAGACTGACTGAGAGGTGCGTATGGGCACGATATCGCTTTTCAATGCGGTAATGTGTTTTGGACGGTTTACCTTCTTCTACAACCGCCATTTTTAATCGTGAAGTGGGGTGACGCCCGATCGGCGCGTCAATCGTGCCGCCACCGGTAAAAGTGCCGCGGCAAACGGCGCTATAGATACGGCTTACCGATCGATCCGCCAGCTGCGCCACCAAGGACTTATGCGCGATAACAGATCGTGCAGCCAACATGACCCCTGAGGTGTCCTTATCGAGTCGATGCACAATACCGCCTCGAGGCAACTCAGACATTTCAGGGGCGTGAGCTAGTAAGCCATTGACCAATGTGCCCGTCTGATGTCCGGTGGCAGGGTGAACCACCAACCCAGCCGGTTTATTGAGCACAATGACATGCTCGTCCTCATATAAAATATCAAGCGGTAAGGGTTCAGGCGCCCATTCAACGCGATTTTCGGTTTCAGGCCACAGTGATAACTGGTCATCAACGGCTACTTTGTCCTTGGGCTTGGCCACTTGGTGATTGCGCTGTAGCCGACCCGCCTTAATCCACTCGGCCAGTCGACTGCGGGAAAAATCGGGAAATAAGTGTGCGGCGGCGGCATCCAGCCTCGTCCCATGTAAATCAGCCGGAATCTGGACCCGCAGTGCCTCTTCGCTGTTGAAAACTTCCCCTTTCAAGCGCTGTGACTCCCTAACAGTTACGTTTACACTACAGGACCAGAATGTATCACGGTGGAACGATGGTCTCGGCTTTTTCCAGATTCTCTTCTCAAGCGCTGCTCTTCAGTCTCTTATTATTGTTATCAGGCTGCTCTTGGTTTGGTGGCGATGATGACGAGTTAATCGCCGATTCAGGCGAGCAGCAGATGTACCGTGAAGCTCAACGACATTTGAAAAACGAAAATTTCAGCCTCGCTGTCCGCAGCTTACAGGGGCTGGAGAGCCGTTATCCTTTTGGTCGCTACGCTGAGCAAGCACAATTGGAGCTCATCTACGCACACTACAGCGCCTATGAGTTTGCGGCCGCGAACGAGGCCGCTGACCGATTTATCAGGCTGCACCCCCGGCATCCAAGCGTCGACTATGCCTACTACATGAAAGGGTTGGCTGCGTACGACATTGAACCCGGATTCTTCTCACGTTTTATCCCGTCGGATGACACCAAACGCGACGTGAGCCATATTCAAACCGCCTTTGCAGAATTTGCGCAGCTGTTGGCGCGTTTTCCCGACAGCGCCTATGCCCCCGATGCGCGGCAAAGAATGGTGCATATGCGTAACATGTTGGCGCGACACGAAATTCATGTCGCCAACTATTATTTCCGCCGTGGCGCCTATATGGCCGCACTGAATCGTGGCAAATATGTTGTAGAGCACATGCAGCAAACACCCAGCGTTGCCGATGGGCTCGCTATTATGGGTCAGGCTTATCTACTGCTTGGGCTTAATGACCTGGCTGAAGATTCGATTTTGGTGCTGTGCGAAAACTACCCCGACCACCCCAACCTCTCCTCAGGATGTGAGTTCGATAGCGTGTATACGATGGATGGGCTGCAAAGGTCCTGGATTAATCAAGCGACCTTCGGTCTATTTGACCCCCCTAAACCACCGCAATTCAACTACCGACCTAAATCGTAACTGCCACTTACTGGGGTGATTGCCACGCCCAAGTAATGGGGTAACGGCGGTCTCTGCCGAAGGCGCGCGGCGAAATTCTGACTCCCACTGGCGCCTGTCGACGCTTATATTCGTTCAGATCAATCAATCTCACGACCCGCTCAACGTCCTCAGGAGCAAAACCTGCGCTGATCATGTCCTCACGCGAAGCATCCCGCTCCACATAGTGCTCTATGATTTGATCCAACACTTCATAGGGCGGCAGGCTATCTTCGTCTTTCTGATCCGGCGCCAATTCAGCTGAGGGCGGACGACTGATCACACGCTCGGGTATGCACTGCCCCAGCGTATTGCGATACCGAGCCAAAGCATAAACCAGCATCTTGGGACAATCTTTCAGCGCATCGAACCCCCCCGCCATATCACCATAGAGCGTGGAATAACCCACTGCGAGCTCACTCTTGTTACCGGTTGTGAGCACCAACAGATTTTTCTTGTTCGAAATAGACATCAGTAGCACGCCCCGACAGCGCGCCTGCAAATTTTCTTCTGTAATATTGGGTCCCAAACCCTGAAATTCGGGCGCCAGTGTCGTCATAAAGGCATCATAAAGTGGCTCTATCGATAGATTACTAAACGACACGCCCAGATTATTCGCTTGTTCGGCCGCATCCTCGATACTCATCGATGCCGTATAGCGAAACGGCATCATCACCGCTTCCACCCGCTCCGGTCCCAAGGCATCGACTGCCACCGCGAGGGTTACCGCCGAGTCAATACCTCCGGACAACCCCAAGACAACACCGGGGAAACCATTCTTCTCCACATAATCGCGCATGCCCAGAACCAGCGCATGCCACACGGCTTCCAGCTCATCCAGCGGCGTTGCCACAGCACCTGCCGCTACCGAGAGCTCTGGTGATGTTTCAATCTCAACACTCACCATGACCTCAGCAAACTCAATAGCCCGATTTTGGATATCGCCACGCGCATCCACCGCGAAGGACCCACCATCAAAAACCAGTTCGTCTTGGCCACCAACCTGGTTCACATAAAGGATGGGTAACGCATGGGTTCGCGCCAGCGCAGACACTTGCGCCGTTCTCTGGGACTGCTTGCCACGATGGAATGGCGACGCGTTGAGGTTAATCAACACCTGCGCACCGGCTGCTGCGGCATTCGCGGCCGGATGCGGATGCCAGATGTCCTCGCAAATAGTGAGTCCTATGGGCAGGCCTTTAATCGTGACGACACAGGTATCCGCACCCGCCTCAAAATAGCGCTTCTCGTCAAAGACCTGATAATTGGGCAGACATTGCTTATCGTACTCTGCCAAGATGGTACCGTCGTAAAGCACCCCTGCGCTGTTGAATAACCGGTCACCTTGCCGACGGGGGTACCCCACCACCACCGCAAGTTCAGCGGGAAGATCGCGACAAAGCCGCTCCAGTGCTGCCGCAGTGAGATCTGTAGTGTGCTGGCGAAGCAATAGGTCCTCAGGCGGATATCCCGTTAGCGTGAGCTCTGGGAAAACCACCATATCGACACCAAGCGCAGACTGATCAACACAAATATCAAGGATCCGTTGGGTATTCCCCTTGATGTCTCCGACTAATGTATTGATTTGCGCCATAACGATTTTCATGACGGAGTCCTCTTATCTCGTGTTGTCGCAGGCTAAGCCAAGGCGCGAAGGGTAACGTATTTCGGCCCCTTGAATCGCCCCTCGGAGTCCTTTTCCTTTAATTCACATGGGGGATGACAGACGACTCATGGGCACGCGCCCCACTGCTTTGCCAGTCTGGGCCGACCCAAACGATTCACCACAACGGACCAGTTATATCCGCCCGAGCAAACCGATAAAGTCACGTTGCGATTACCGAAACCGTGTTGATCCCATCGTAACGCACCATCCACCACCGCCGTACCCGCTCTGTTGCGCACCGTAACGCCCTCAACTGGAAACCAAACCTTGTCCAGTGTCGCCGACAATCCGGCCGGGTTCAGCAGCCCAACAGGCTCTCCAAAATGTCCCTCACAGGTCGGTGGCTGTACGTCCGCATGCCGCAATGGACATAGCATAATATCTTCACCCAATAGCAGCGCCTTGCTACGCGCAGTTTGCACCATGCTGTACAACTGATTGGCGCCCGCACGAGCCCGTGCTGCCGACAACTGATCTAGAAAGGTGGGCGCACTCATAGCAGACAGTAAGGCAACTATCGCCAGCGCAACAAGGCACTCCAAGAGCGTCAGCCCCGGTTGCCATTGCATTCCCTCGTCACCCATCGCGATAACATCGCAATCTTCACAGCAAAACACCCTATCAACGGTGGTTTACGATCATCACTGCTGGCATTTGGTCGCTGCGCGGACCGCTATCTACAAGGGGTAATCGATCCTACCCCAGACAGTCATGTGGCACCTCTCGGTTCGCACACCGCCATGCTGCACTCGTTAACGCCGAGTTGCGGCCCAGTGCTTGCTTAGTCCACCACCACGGTGGGTATTCGCAGTGCTTTTGGCAACGAAAAGGTCACATTTTCTTCGCGGCCCTCGAGGTCCCTAACGGTGGCGACACCCTGCTGCCGCAGCGTATCGATGACTTCTGCTACCAGCAGTTCAGGCGCTGAGGCACCGGCAGTGACACCCACAGCTCGCGCATCGGTTAGCCAAGCAGGATCAATCATGCTGGCGTCATCAATCAAATAGGCGCTCGCACCGCAACGCTCAGCCAATTCTCGCAATCGATTCGAGTTAGAGCTGTTAGTCGAACCCACCACCAACACAAGGTCGACCGCTTCGGCGAGGGATTTGACCGCATCCTGACGATTCTGAGTGGCATAACAGATGTCGTCTTTTCGTGGCCCTTGAATATCACTAAAGCGCGCACGAAGTGCATCAATGACTTTAGCCGTGTCGTCAACCGACAGGGTAGTTTGTGTCACATAGGCGAGTGCACTGGGGTCGCGGACTGCCAATGTCGCCACTTGCGCTTCGTCTTCGACCAAGTAGATCGCGCCCCCATGGGAAGTATCGTAACGACCCATCGTGCCCTCAACCTCAGGATGACCTGCGTGACCAATTAAAATGCATTCCCGACCGGCCCGACTAAAGGCGGTGACTTCAACGTGCACCTTGGTGACCAAGGGACAAGTGGCATCGAAAACCTTCAACCCGCGTCCATCGGCCTCATCTTGCACCGCTCGGGATACTCCGTGTGCGCTAAAAATGACAATCGCATCATCGGGCACCTCGGCCAATTCATCGACAAAGACGGCACCGCGATCACGCAGATCATCCACCACATGGCGGTTGTGGACCACTTCATGACGAACATAAACAGGGCTACCAAAAACTTCGAGGGCCCGATTAACAATGTCTATTGCTCGGTCGACGCCGGCGCAAAATCCGCGCGGATTAGCGAGTACGATATCCATCAATGCAGTTCCGCTGGTTCCACCTGCGCAATGCGCACCTTAAAATTGATCGTTCTTCCCGATAAGGGATGATTAAAATCCACTTTTACCGTTTCCTCACTTACTTCAGCGACCATACCGGGCACTTCACCGCCCGCCGCGTCTGCGAACGAAAACAGCATGCCGGGCGCTAACGATGCTTGGTCGAAATCACGGCGCGGCAAGGACTGAATATTATCATCCTGCGGCTCGCCAAAACCCTCCGCCGGCGGAATTTGAAATTCGGCTTCATCACCAGGTCGCATACCCAGCAAGCGCCGCTCAAAGCCCGGCAATAACGAACCGTCACCCATGACAAAACTCACTGGCTCTGCACCAAAGTTAGAATCGACTTCCTCGCCGTCTTCAAGAGACAGTGAGAAATTTAAGGTCACGCGAGTGTTGGTCTGAATCTCAATATTCATAGCGTCAGGATACGGGGGGTTTTTCAATTGGGGAAGCACTTCCCATTAACATGATAATGACCCAGCAACTCGCGCCGGCTGTAATGGCGGCATCGGCCAGATTGAAAGCGGGCCAATACCACTCACCATAATGGAGGGAAATAAAGTCCACCACATGGCCTTGCGCAACGCGATCGATCAAATTTCCGACGCCGCCGCCAAGAATGAGACCCAATGGCACGGTCAATACGCGATCGGCAGGCGCCAAGCGCCATAACCACACTACGATAAACACGCTGACCAATGAGGCGATTCCTGAGAGAAAGTAACGTTGCCAGCCCCCTGCATCAGCCAAAAAACTAAACGCCGCGCCCGTATTGTAAGTCAACATCCAATCAAACCAGCTCGTCACTGGCACAGGATAGCGATAACTGAGCTGCTCCAGGGCTATCTGTTTGGTCCATTGATCAAGCAACACCACCACTACCGCAATCGCCAACCCCACCCAAGGTCGCTGCCACCGAGCAACCCAACCAGACTCATTAGGCAAAGTGTCTCACCTCACCGGGACCCTCAATATTACTCACACAGCGGCCACAGAGTGTCGGGTGGACTGCATGCTCACCCACATCGGGGCGGCGATGCCAACAACGCTCGCACTTTTCACTACTGGCCGGTTCGGCAACGATCCGCAAAGCCAATCCCTCTGCTTCCATCGCGGCCTTCGGGGCCGCCTCCCAATCCGCGACGGTGACCTCTGAGGTAATCAACACAAAGCGTAGTTCCTCCTCTAAAGCCCGGAGCTGCTGCGCTAATGCGGCGTCGGCATAGAGCGTCACCGAGGCATCAAGCGAGCCGCGCAAAACACCTTCTGCTCTCTGTAGCTCTAAGGCCTTATTGACTTGCTGCCGCACGCTCATCATCTGCTTCCAAAAGGCGCTATCGAGGGCACTATCTATGGCACTATCTGCGGCACTCTCTACGGCACTCTCTACGGCATTCTCACTGGCTGGCATGGGCAAGTGCTCGTACCACTCGGCCAGAAAGACTGACGGAGAGCGGGCACCGGGGAGATTCTCCCAAATCTCTTCGGCGGTAAAACTTAAGATCGGCGCTATCCAGCGACACAGCGCCTCGGCAAGATGAAATAAGCTGGTTTGCGCAGAACGACGAGCCATGGACTCGGCTCCCGTCGTGTATTGCCGATCTTTAATAATATCCAAATAAAAACCGCCGAGCTCGCCACTGCAGAAATTATGTACCTTGTGGTAGACATGGTGGAATTGATATTGCTCGTAAGCGGCGAGAATCTCGGTTTGTAAATCATGTGCCTGCCCTATAATCCAGCGATCGAGCGGCAACAATTGCTCAGTGGGTAGGCAATCTCTCTCAGGATCAAAGCCGGCAAGATTAGCCAATAAAAATCGTGCGGTATTTCGTATTCGACGATAGGCATCTGCCGTTCGCTTAAAGATTTCGTCAGAGGCAGAAATTTCATTGCGATAGTCAGCCGCCGACACCCACAGGCGCAGCACATCGGCCCCCAAGTCCTGCATCGCTTTGCCTGCTGGAATGATATTGCCCAGAGATTTAGACATCTTTCGTCCATCGCCATCCACGGTAAAACCGTGTGTCAGGACGCTCCGGTATGGCGCTGCTTTATGGATCGCTACGCCCGTCAGTAACGACGATTGAAACCACCCCCGGTGTTGGTCAGAGCCCTCTAGATATAAATCGGCGGGTCCATTGAGCATCTCTCGCTGCCTGAGGACACAATCATGCGTAACACCAGAGTCAAACCACACATCCAGCGTGTCCGTCACTTTGTCGTATTGGTCAGCATCGGCCTGCAACAGGTCGGCGGGATCCAAGTCGAACCACGCATCAATGCCACCTTGCTCGATCAACTCCGCAACTGACGCCATGAGTGTCAAGGTATTGGGATGTATTTCCCCTGTCACCTTATGGATGAACAAGGTAATCGGAACACCCCATGTCCTCTGACGGGAGATACACCAGTCCGGCCTATCAGCCAACATACTGTCGATTCGTGCACGACCCCAATCCGGTATCCATTGCACGCCCTCCACTGCCGCTTGTGCGGCTGAGAGCAATCCATTACCCATCATGCTGATAAACCATTGCGGCGTTGCACGAAAAATAATGGGGGTCTTATGGCGCCAGCAATGGGGATAGCTGTGCTCGAACGGTTCGTGACACAGCAAGATATTCCGATCCGCTAATGCGGCAACAATATCGTCGTTCGCTTTAAAGATATGCTGGCCGGCAAAGACCGGGGTGCCCGGATGATAAACACCGTTACCGCCCACTGGGTTGTACACCTCTAGGTCATAACGACGGCCCATTTCAAAATCTTCTTGGCCGTGGGCAGGCGCCGTATGCACGCAGCCCGTACCCGCGTCGGTCGTGACGTGCTCTCCCAATACGATGGGCACCGGCTGATCATCAAACGGCGGCAGCAACAGCAGTCCCTCTAGGTCAGCTCCCTTAGCACGCCCAAGCACTTCAATCTCATCGACGCCAAAACGTTGTGCACAGTTTTCGGCCAGTGCTTCAGCCACTAATACACCGCGCCCGGCTACCGCCAACAGCACGTAATCGAGTGCCGCAGATAACGCCACGCCGCGATTAGCAGGCAGGGTCCAGGGCGTTGTCGTCCAAATCACCACACCGCTGGCATGATCGGCATGGCAGTTAAGCCGTTTACTAACCTCCTCCGCATCGACAAAGGGAAACAACACATCGACCGCAGACGACTGCTTATCGCGATACTCCACCTCTGCCTCAGCAAGCGCTGAGCCACAATCTAAACACCAGTGAACGGGCTTGAAGCCGCGTTGCAAATGGCCCTGCTCAATAATAGTAGCGAGTGCGCGCACCACATTCGCTTCAAATGTGAAGTCCATGGTGAGATAGGGGTTTTGCCAGTCTCCCAACACCCCCATGCGCATGAAATCGGTTTTTTGCGCGTTGACTTGTTTATGCGCGTAATCGCGGCAGTGCTGTCTGAACGCTGCGGGGGATACCTTGTGGCCTGGTTTGCCCACCTTTTTTTCAACATTGAGCTCAATCGGCAATCCGTGGCAATCCCAGCCCGGCACATAAGGCGCATTAAAGCCCGACAAGGTTTTCGATTTGATAATAATGTCTTTCAGAATTTTGTTAATCGCATGCCCTACATGGAGCTGACCGTTAGCGTAGGGCGGGCCGTCATGCAGGATGAAAGTCGGTTTATCTTTGCCCGCCTC
This sequence comes from Luminiphilus sp., assembly GCA_040263855.1. Classification (GTDB taxonomy): domain Bacteria; phylum Pseudomonadota; class Gammaproteobacteria; order Pseudomonadales; family Halieaceae; genus Luminiphilus. Next base: position 10,782 of record JBDQJL010000026.1, read on the forward strand.
ACGGATTTGACCATATAGATCCATGGCATCCCATGCCTTGAGACGATCTGGCTCACGCTGAGCGAGATTGGCCTTCATGGGAAAGTCTGTCTGCGGCAGGTTTAGTGTCGCCTTGTAATCACTCATACTTTATCCGTGGTCGTTTAGCCACGCGCGCGCGTTAGCTTTATCTGCCTTGATACCAGCCTTTAGAGCCTCTAACGAGGGGAACTTCTGTTCATCTCGCAGCTTATGTCGAAAACGTACCGTTAATCTCTCACCATAAAGATCGGGTGAGCCTTCCAAAACATGTACCTCTAGGGTTGCTTTCAAACGCTCGCTAATGGTGGGTCTGACGCCCACGTTAGCCACACCATGCGCGCCCTCGAGACCACCCCCCCAGACGCTGACAGCATAAACGCCGTGCAACGGTGTTCGAATTCTGTGCAGTGCGATATTCGCGGTTGGCGCCGCTAACTGTCGCCCCAGCTTCTGTCCGTGCTGCACACGGCCCGCGAGTTCAAAAGGCCTACCCAGCAGACGCGCTGCGTCATCAAAATCGCCCGCTTCCAGTGCCGCCCGAATTCGCGTGCTACTCACTCGCTCTCCCGCTACTGCAAGTGTGGCGGTCGGGGCGACAGCATAGCCAAATTCGTCCGACAGCGCGCGAACATATTCAAGGTCACCCTCTCTCTGATTACCAAAATGAAAATCATCTCCAAACGCCAAATACTGGGCGCCCAGGCCGTCTACAAAAATTTGCTCCACAAACTGTCTGGCCGTGAGCTGCCTAAGGCGCTCGTTAAAAGGCAGACACAACACACTATCGACGCCACAGGCCTCAAGCAGTGGCCACTTATCGCGCAAAGTGGTGATGCGAGGGGGTGCTTCCAAAGGCGTCAAATACTCCCGCGGTAGCGGCTCAAACGTCACCACAGCGGTGGGGATCTCCAATCGCTGCGCCTGTTCCCTTAAATGCTCAAGTACCGCCTGATGTCCCAAATGCACGCCATCAAAAGCGCCAATCGTCACCGCGCAGCCACGGTGATGCGATTGTAGATTATGTTGACCGCGAATGAGTTGCATCACCGACACGGTTCCCGCTTCTTAAAAAGAACCAGTATACCGCTCAGCGGCTTTGGGATCAGCCACAGGCACACCTTAGTCAAGCAGCCATAAGACTCAGCGCTTGAGATGATCGATTCGGCCACCCAGCATCAACAAGCCACCCAAAAATGCGCCTAGTCCCGCTAAGCAGAGCATCACAATCGTGACCCCTCGCTCCCACCATCGCCACTCTGTCCACATCATAATGTCGGGGGTAATCTGGAGCAGCAACAGGCTCATACCCGTCGCCGAGACCATAATTTTGATGAGCCATTGCTTGGCCGAAGCGTCGAGTACGAGAATCCCTGCTCGGTGTAAGCCGAGGTAGAGAAGCGTCGCGTTTAACCACGCAGCGACGCTGGTCGCCAGCGCTAAGCCCACATGTCCCATCTCAAACCACCACATCAATGGAAAAACAAAAAGCACATTGAGCACCATGTTAGTGACCATTGCGATAATTCCGATACGCACCGGGGTTTTCATGTCCTCGCGGGCATAGAATCCGGGCGCTAACACTTTGACCAACATAAACGCGCCCAACCCCAGCGTATACGCTCGCAAACTTGCCGCCGCCATGAATCGATCGTCGGCGCCAAAAGCGCCGTATTGGAACAGGGTCAACAATAATGGCTCAGCCAAAATCGCCAGCGCCAGCGAGGCCGGAATGGCAATAAACCAAACACTGCGTACCGCCCAAGACAGGGTGACTGCGAATGCGGGATCATCGGCACGAGCGCGTTGCCCAGATAGCGCAGGCAATATCACCGTGGCAATCGCAATTGCAAAAATACCCAGCGGCAACTCCGTCAATCTATCAGAGTAATACAGCCACGATACGCTGCCCGCAGGCAGTAGCGAGGCCAGCACAGTATCGAGTAACAGATTGATCTGGCTGACCGACACGCCAAACAATGCCGGAACCATCAAGATAAGAATCCGTCTTACGCCCTCGTGCTGGTGCGCCCAGCGGGGCCGCGGCACTAAATCGATCGCCGCCAAGGCAGGCACCTGAAACAGGAGCTGAGCAAATCCAGCAACCAGCACACCCAACGCCAGCGCAACAACCGGCTCATCAAATCCTGGGGCCGCCCATAATGCGGCTGCGATTAACGAGAGGTTGAGCAGAATCGGCGTCAATGCGGGCACCGCAAAACGCTGATAGCTATTGAGAATCGCGCCGGCAAAACCCGTTAAAGAAATGAGTAACAGGTATGGGAATGTTAGCTTAATGAGATCCGCAGTCAGGGCCAGTTTGCCTGGGTCACGCAGAAAACCGGGTGCAAATAGCATGGCGACCAAAGGAGAGGCCATCACCGTCAAGACCGTCAGCCCCGTCAAAATACCCCCGAGCATTCCCGCGACCCGGTCGATCAACTCGCGAACAGCAGCAGTGCCACCTTGCTCTCGGGTCTGCGCGAGCACAGGTACAAAAGCCTGCGCAAAGGCCCCCTCCGCAAATAATCGTCTCAAAAAATTAGGGATTTTGAAGGCCACGAAGAATGCATCGGCATTACTGCTAGCACCAATTAAATTGGCCAACACCACATCTCGTAGCAGACCGAGCACGCGTGACAACAACGTCGCGACACCGACGACGGCGCTCGAGCGGGCTAACTCAGAGGGGTCACCCGTCGGTATTATCGGGGCGGGTCTGTCGCCATCGATACCATCATGCTGACCCTGCTCAGTCATCGTTATTGTCGAGCCATGCTGCGCGCAGACGCTCACCATGACGCGCCAACCAATGGAGTGCTATCAAAGTATGTCCGCTGTTAATCGCGCCCTCATCCAGTAGGGTCAGTGCCGCTTGACGGGGCAATTGATGCACCAGAATATCTTCATGCTCGCTGTCGAGCCCCTGAATTGTTCCGGGCTTAGCACTCATCAGTTCACCCACAAAAACCCGAATTTGCTCTGAACAGGCACCGGCGCTGGGATAAAATGTGGCAATCGGCTCAAGGCGGCCTAAAACGCAGCCCGCCTCTTCATCCGCCTCTCGGTGCGCAACGCTCACATCGGATTCCCCCGTCTCGACAATGCCAGCGATCAACTCAAGCATCCACGGGCTATCGTTTGCTCGCATCGCGCCGACGCGGAATTGCTCTATCAGCACCAATTCATCCGTTGCGATATCCCAAGGTAGCAACGCCACAGCGTCACCGCGCTGAAACAGCTCGCGTCGCATCGATTCAGACCATTCACCACTGTGCAATCGATGACGCAACGTCAGTGTGTCGACAGAAAAATAACCGCTAAAGCTGCGCTCTTGGCGCTGTACGTCAACGTCTCCAGCACCAAAGCGGGGCTGGAATGACGTCAAAACCGGCGCTCCGTATACCAACTGACCGGGACTGCGTGCTGATCCACCTGCTCGACGACATCGAGTATGAGTGCAAACAACGCCATCCTCACAATCACGCCGTTATCACTTTGGCGAAAAATAGCGAGGTTGGGATTGTCGTTGAGATCAATGTCCAGTTCCTGAGCCCCCTCGCGAGAATCTCTCGGTAAGGGATGCATGATCACCGTATTGGGCTCACAGTTGGCAGTATAGACACTTTGATTCAGCCGGAAGCGGCCACGATACAGGTCAGCCTCCTCCCGAGTGCTAAAGCGCTCCTCTTGTATACGCGTGCTATACACAATATCGACATCAGTAATGCCCGACTCTAATACCTCCGTCTCCAGCACATCATGTCCTGCTCGGCGCAAGGTCTCCACCACGTCGGCGGGCATTCGCAATGCCTCTGGCGACACTAGGCTGATACGCAGATGATCAAATAGCGATAGCAATTTACACAGCGAGTGCACTGTTCTGCCAAATCGGAGATCGCCCACCATCGCAATTCTTAGGCTATCTAGTCCGCGATCCCGACCCGCTAGTTCAGAGCGAATAGTGTATAAATCCAGCAGCGCTTGGCTGGGGTGCTCATTGGCACCGTCTCCACCGTTAATGACCGGCACGCGACTAGCGCTAGCGAATTCAGACACGGAGCCATCTTCAGGGTGACGCATGACAATAATATCCGAGTAGCCGCTTAAGACGCGGGCTGTATCGTACAGTGACTCCCCCTTGGCAATTGCTGAATGCTCGAAGCCGGTCGTCTCACGCACCTCACCCCCCAGTAGGTTAAAGGCGCTACCAAAACTGATACGGGTGCGAGTGGAGGGTTCAAAAAACATGGAGCCTAGAATCGCCCCCTCTAGCACTCGTGTGATTCGCTCGCGGTGGGCATAGGGACGCATCTGATCCGCCACAGTAAATAGGCGCTCCACATCCTGTCTTTCAAATTGGCTGATACCAAGAATGTGGCTACCGGCAAATTGCACGATATAGGCTCCCCTATTGATGGCCCACTAGATTATGGTCGGCGTCACCCCAACGGGCTGACTTGGCATGTTGCGCAAGCCGCTACCCGACAAGGGCCTTGCTCCCAGCTCATCAAAGCCATTGTAGCCTTGATCAACCCTCGACTGACAGTTCTCTCACCCATTGCTCCAATGCATCGAGCGCAAGCGTCGTTGCGGGTGTGATGCCGGCGCGCGCGCGCTCCTCGGCCAACGCCTTCGCGAAAGTATCCAGATTGAAATCGCCCTCTTGTCGCTGCAATTGGCAGTGCTCACGCCATTGGTCACGCTCGTCTGCAGAGAGACTGTCGGGAAAATTACGTGCGCGGTAACGGAACAATAGCTCGGGCAATCGTGCATCGGTAAAAGGCCAGCTCTGCGACGCTAGTGCAGCCGGCTCTTGTTTATGGATCTGCTGACACAGCGCACGGTCGGCATCGTTGATGAAACGATCGTAGAGCATCTGATCGGGATCAGTCCGCGGCGGAAACGCTCGCCCACGCCAAATGTCCTGAAAACGCGCAACGAACGCCTCCTCACCCGCTGCACGTGCTGTGTGCAACGCGGCCAGGTGTGCGCGGTGATGATCGCCATCCAACCCGAGCCGCTCTGCGACCTCACCTGCGAGCCAATCGGCAGGCAACAGCACCGGCGCGCGATTCAGGCGCACCGCGGTCAGTGGCGGTCGCACGACCCCTTTAGATCGGGCTGAAGCCGGTGTAAACAGCAAGTCACGCAATTGCGCTACCGGCAGTTCGAGATACGCCATGCTGCCGGCCAGATCAGCACAAATGACCTCATTATTATTATCGGGATGCCAAGCTAACGGCACTATCAAGGCGACGTTATTCCTTGCCGCACCGAATAGTCCGGACACATGCACCACCGGCTTCAGTCGTGGGAGATCGATCAGCGCACTGGCAGCCCGTTTACTGCGATGGTCATAAAGCGTAGTAAATAGATGTGTATTAGCCTGCTTCAAGCGCTTTGCCATCTCGATCGTCGCGATCACATCGGCTAGCGCATCGTGTGCGGCGCCATGTTCAATACCGTTGGCGGCGGTGAGGTCCTCAAGACGAAAGCTGGTCAATCCATCGTCACGTTGCGGCCACTCAAGACCATTGGGACTCAGCGCCCAAAATGCGCGGACCACATCGAGCAGATCCCAGCGGCTATTGCCATTTTGCCACTCTCGCGCATAGGGGTCGTGCAAACTACGCCACAGGGTAAAGCGAGTGACTTCGTCATCGAAGCGAATCGAGTTATAGCCCACGGTGCAGGTATTAGGTTTGGCGAGTTCCGCGAGAATACGGGTAATGAAGGTCGCTTCGGGGACGCCCTTTTCATGCGCTTCTTGGGGTGTAATACCCGTTACGCGCACCGCTGCAGGATGAGGTAATCGGTCCTTTGCTGGTTGTGCATAAAGCGTGAGTGGTTCACCGACGATATTCAGTTCTGTATCGGTTCGAATACCCGCAAACTGCCAAGGTCGGTCCTGAGTGGGGTCCGCCCCCGACGTTTCATAATCGTGCCAGTAAAAAGACTCAGATGAGCTCAAGCGCCTGCTCTTCAATCTGCGCTTTCCACATTTTAGGCCCTGTCACATGAACAGACTCACCCTGACTATCCACCGCCACACTGACCGGCATATCCTTCACAGTGAAGGCGTAAATGGCCTCCATACCGAGATCCTCAAACGCCACCACCTCAGCCTTCGTCACCGCCTTCGAAACGAGGTAGGCCGCACCGCCCACTGCCATCAGATAGACCGCGCCATGCTTTTTAATGGCTTCCACCGCAACAGGGCCGCGCTCCGCTTTGCCAATCATGCCCGCTAATCCTGTTTGATCGAGAATGTAATCCGTAAATTTATCCATTCGCGTCGCGGTCGTGGGGCCAGCCGGACCGACTGCCTCGTCGCGGACCGGGTCTACTGGTCC
>JBDQJL010000027.1:0-16115 GCA_040263855.1 Luminiphilus sp.
CACGTACAGACCACTCATGAGCGCGTCTCCGCGCAAAACATAAGCAGATCTCGGTGACTCTGCCGCACGTAAGGTCTTTAACTCACCTCGCCCCACCAGCGTGATCAGCAGGGGGTGAAATGGCTGCAATAAAGCTGCAAGTGATCCACCTGGCTTGCGACGATGAGCACCCCGAACAATCGCGCTGCATCGACCCGACTCGGCGGTCAACAGCTCTATCAAAAGACCGTTGTCTCCATAGGCCTTGCGGTTTAACACCCATGCTGGCTGCAGCGCTGTCATGACTCGTTAAGTGGATCCAGCCCCAGCGTTTTCAAAGCCCTGATATCGTCGGACCAACCTGACTTCACCTTCACCCATAGCTTCAGCATCACCTTAGTATCGAATGCGCGCTCCATATCCTTCCTAGCAGCGGTGCCAATCGCCTTGAGGCGCTCGCCCGATTCGCCGACAAGAATCTTTTTCTGCCCACCTCGCTCTACCAAAATAAGCGCATGAATATGCAAAACGCCCCTTTCGTCAGCGTTAAATGCCTCTATTTCAACGGCGGTTGCGTAAGGTAGCTCATCTCCCAACTGCCGAATAATCTTTTCGCGAACCAGTTCTGCAGCAAGAAATCGCTGACTCCGATCTGTGATTTGGTCTTCCGGAAATAAATGAGGGCCGAGAGGGGCGTGCTGCTGCACATACTGCATCAACTCCTCTAGACCGCGCCGGCGCAGTGCCGACACTGGCAAGACCGCATCAAATTGGCAGCGCTCTGAGAGGCTTCTCGCAAACGGTAACAACACCGACTGGCTCTCTAGTAAATCGACTTTGTTGATCACCAGTGCGACAGGGCCACTTTGTTGGGCTGCCAGTGACAGCACCAAATCGTCTTCATCTGTCCAACGGGTTCGATCACACAATACCAGCGTCACGTCGACGTCGCTCATCGCTGCGGCCGCCGTCCTGTTCATGACCTGATTAATGGCCTTTGTCTGTCCCTTGTGAATACCGGGCGTATCCACGAAAACAAGCTGCATTGAACCTTCGGTTTTCACTCCCAACAATTGATGCCGTGTTGTCTGGGGCTTTCGAGACGTAATACTCAGCTTTTGTCCCAGCAAATGATTCAGCAGTGTTGATTTGCCAACATTAGGTCGACCCACGATCGCAACAACCCCACAGTGCTGATCAAGAGGGGTCATGGTGAACCAACTTAGCGAGCATCAAAGAGGCTGCACTTTGCTCCGCACGGCGACGACTGGAGCCCACCGCCTCCGTGCTCATTTTTCTACTGGGCAGGCGACACTCCACCTGAAAAGATTGCGCATGATCACTACCTGAAACAGCCGTAATGGTGTACTCGGGGAGCGCCTCTTTTTTTGCCTGAAGCCATTCTTGCAACTGCGTCTTCGCATCAACTACATCATTCGGCGACACCGCTTCAATACTCGGGAGCAACCAGTTGCCGACAATGGTCCCCGCTCGCTCGGTGCCATCATCTAACACCACAGCGCCCGCAAGCGCCTCCAGAGTGCCGGCAAGGATCGATTGCCGATGGCGCCCACCGCTCTTCCGCTCGCTCTCCCCTAAAATAATGTGCTCTGCTAATCCAAGTTCTCGTGCCACCCTCGACAGCGCCTCACCACTGACTACACTTGCCCGCATTCGACTCAAAGTACCCTCGTCGAACTCTGGAAACCGATGAAAAAACGCCTCCGCCACAACAAATCCAATAATGGCATCGCCTAAAAACTCTAGTCGCTCATTGTGTGCCTTGCCCGCACTCCGATGTGTCAGGGCGCGCGCCAATAAATCGGCACTAGCAAACTCATAGCCGAGTTTTTCCTGCAGAGATGCGACCGCAATCGGTTGAAGCCCTGTCAAGAACGCCCCACGGGGGCTGTTTCGACGACAAGATCGTCAAATTGCATGACACCATCAAGAATCCAAAACAACGGAAATCGGATTTCATACCGTGCATCAACAACGATCACGCCTCGCTCTGGGTAGATGGCAATATTGTCGATCTCGACGCCCCGCACTTGGTTCGTCCTCAGTAACGCCGCCAACCGATTCCTAAGTTGTGGCGCGTTCTCACCGGGCACCGGCTGCTCGACCACAGCTCGCATTACAATGTCCCTCACGGTGAGGTACTCAAAATAACCGGGCGCCACACGGAGCACAGCGACCAGCAGCAGCCCGAGAAAAGCCAGATTAGTGATGATAGCCCACACAGCAAATCCTGCATTACCGCGCTTTCGGCTTGCATTTGAGCGTTGCAGCTCTCGTCTATTCACAACCGCCCCCTCAATCGTCAATCAATGGCGCCCGCCCGCTTAAACGAAGGCACGCTAAGAAATGCCTCCCAGTGCATCCAGATCGCTACCGCTTTACCGACAATATCGCGTTCTGGTACTTGACCCCAAACGCGACTATCGCTGCTGTTATCACGATTATCACCCATCATGAAATAGTGCCCTGGCTTCACGACGGTCGAAAAATTGCGAGACGGACGACGACTATCGGTTTGCATCAGGTGACCATCTGTATCGGGCAGTGACTCACGCCCCATTTTTAGCGTGTAACGCCCCGTCGGGATCTCGGCCAACCACATCTGAGGAACTGGTTCGCCATTCACCGTGAGCTGCTTATCACGGTAAGCCACGCGATCACCGGGCTTACCAATGACACGTTTAATGTAATAGGTTTGATTTTGGTGCGGCGGGAAAAAAACCATGACGTCGCCTCGCTCAGGCTCGCCCAGCTCAAATATTTTGGTTCGCGTCACGGGCAGTCTTAAGCCGTAGGCATATTTATTCACCAAAATGTAGTCGCCGACTTCGAGGGTGGGCACCATAGAAGACGAGGGAATCTGAAAAGGCTCATACAAAAATGAGCGCAACACCAATACCACCGCCAATACAGGGAAGAACGAACGGGCATACTCGACAACAGCAGGTTCAGCAGCCTCAGCCAGGCACGCTTCATTAAAAGAGTGCGCCGCCTTTGAGCCCTCTTGCTCGCACCCAGGAAACCGCGCAGCCAATTCCTGCCGACGGGATTGACGCCCCTTGGCTAACAGCAGCGTGTCTAGAAGCCAAATCGCACCGCTACCCAATACAACAATCACAAGAATCAGCGGAAAATCGATATTCATCATGCTAGACGCCTTAGGCATACGCCCCAATTGTCACTAAAACGAGTCGTTTATGTATGAAAAAAATCGCCGGCCTCAATGATCTACCTGGAGTACAGCTAAAAATGCCGATTGGGGTATCTCAACGTTGCCCACTTGCTTCATACGCTTTTTACCCGCCTTCTGCTTCTCGAGCAGCTTCTTCTTTCGTGTCACATCGCCACCGTAACACTTGGCAGTCACATTTTTACGTAACGCCTTGACGGTTTGCCTAGCGACAATCTTGCCTCCAACAGCCGCCTGAATGGCAACATCGAACATCTGCCGCGGGATGAGTTCTTTCATTTTTTCAGTCAACACGCGCCCGCGAGATTGCACATAATCCCGGTGCACGATAATCGCCAATGCATCAACGCGATCGCCATTAATTAGAACATCTAATCGCGATAGCGGAGCCGACTGAAACCGCTCAAAACCGTAGTCGAGCGAGGCGTACCCGCGGCTGACCGATTTCAAGCGATCAAAAAAGTCCAATACGACCTCAGCCATCGGCACATCGTAGATGAGCTGCACCTGCTGCCCCAAAAATTGTAAGTCAACCTGAGCGCCTCGCTTCTCTACACACAGCGTAATGGCGGCCCCGAGGTACTCCTGCGGCGTCAAAATAGTGCATCTTGCGATGGGCTCGCGCATGATTTCAATGTCGCCAGGGTCGGGAAGCTTCGAGGGGTTATCGACATATATCACCTCTTCACCTTTTCTCACGACTTCATAAATCACCGTCGGCGCCGTAGTGATCAGATCTAAATTGTATTCACGCTCCAACCGCTCTTGAATGATTTCCATGTGCAGCATACCGAGAAAGCCACAGCGAAATCCGAAGCCTAGCGCATCAGAAGATTCTGGCTCATAAAAAAGCGACGCGTCGTTAAGCGTCAACTTCCCCAGCGCCTCTCTAAAGTCCTCGTAGTCGTCAGAATTGACTGTGAAAATGCCCGCATATACTTGCGGTTTAACCTGTTTGAAACCGGGTAAGGCCGGCGTCTCTTGATGCGAGGCTGGAATCAAGGTGTCGCCCACTGGCGCGCCCTTAATATCTTTAATACCGGCTACTACGAAGCCCACTTCGCCAGCCATCAGGCAGCCCGTGGTGGTCCGACGCGGCGTGAACACCCCAATCATATCCGCTTGATGCTGCTTACCTGTAGACGCTACAACGAACTTATCCCGCTTACTCAGCTGACCCTGTTTAACCCGCACCAACGACACAACACCCAGGTAATTATCGAACCAGGAGTCAATGATCAGTGCTTGCAGTGGTGCATCGCGATCCCCCACCGGGGCCGGTACTTTTCTGATGAGATATTCAAGCACATCCTCGATACCTAACCCGGTTTTCGCACTCGTGGGGACCGCCTCGGTGGCGTCGATCCCAATAATCTCTTCGATCTCCTGCTGCACGCGCTCAGGATCAGCCTGAGGCAAATCCATCTTGTTGAGCACAGGCAGCACCTCCACACCCTGCTCAATTGCGGTGTAACAGTTTGCTACCGACTGCGCCTCGACGCCCTGACCGGCGTCCACGACCAACAAGGCGCCCTCGCACGCAGCCAGCGAACGCGACACCTCATAGGAAAAATCAACGTGCCCTGGTGTATCAATAAAATTCAGTTGATAAACCTGGCCGCTCGCAGATTCGTAATCCAACGTAACGCTCTGCGCTTTGATCGTAATGCCGCGCTCGCGCTCCAGGTCCATGGAATCGAGCACCTGCTCGGCCATTTCGCGCTCTGACAGCCCACCGCAGTGCTGAATAAAACGATCAGCCAGCGTCGACTTGCCGTGATCGATATGCGCGATGATGGAAAAATTACGTATATGACTGAGTTCAGCCACTGATTGGTCGCCTCAAAAGGAATAAGGATTGTAAGAAACAACAATCCATGACATCGAAGCGTGCCATTTTAGCACGCTAAACATCCGAACATCAGTCGCTATCAGGTATACGAATGCCAATGAACAGCGGGCTCCGTCCACGGATCAGCCTCGCCGGGACGGAGGCACCGGGGACTAACTCCGCGGACGCGCCGTCAAGATCAGCTAACTGACTCACGGGTCGACTGCCCAATCGGGTCAATATGTCGCCCTCCTCCACACCCGATTCATCTGCTGGAGAGCCCGGCGTGACACCCACGACCTCTACCCCGCCAGACAACCCCAGATCCGATAGCACTTCAGCCTCAACCGGTGCGATACGCATGCCCAAGAGTCTCACCGTGCCATCTGATGCGGCCCCTGTCTCAACCCTCGCCACTGCATCCGCAGCCAGCATGCCCACTTCGACCTGCAGAGACCGCTCTCTACCATCGCGAATAATCACCGCCTCAACCGACGTCCCCGGCGCAATGAGACCCACGATGTGAGGAAGGTCTGCTGAAGTTTCGATTGCGTGACCATCAAAGCTAACAATAATATCGCCAGGTGCCAGACCAGCTTTTTCGGCAGGCGAACCATTACCCACTTGGGCAATCAATGCCCCCCGAGGGCGTTCCAGGCCGAAAGAGTCGGCGAGATTGCGGTCTACATCTTGAATGCTGACACCCAGCCATCCGCGCTCGACCGCGCCCGTTTCTTGTATCTGAGTAACGACATTGCGAACCACCGAGCTCGGAATAGCAAATGACAACCCAATTGACCCGCCGGAGCGCGTAAATATTTGCGAATTGACACCGATGACCTCTCCTTCAAGGTTGAATAACGGCCCACCCGAGTTACCCGGGTTAATCGCGACATCCGTTTGAATAAACGGCACATAGTTGTCGCCCGAAGTAGTCGGCAAACTGCGGCCAAGCGCACTAACGATGCCAGCAGTAACGGAGAAATCTAGACCAAAGGGCGAGCCAATCGCCAGCACCCATTGACCCACCTTCACAGCCCCGTCATCGGCCAAGCGTAAAATGGGCAGGCTATCAGCGACAATTTTTAGCACCGCCAGATCAGAACGTGGATCGGTACCAATGATCTCGGCGTCGAACTCCTGCCTATTAGGCAGACGCACCACGACATGTTTCGCACCGTCGACGACATGATGATTAGTGATCACAAAGCCATCACTAGAGAAGATAAATCCAGAGCCCATACCCGCTCGCTCACGCGGCACTGGGGGGCGACCCCGAAAGTTAAAGAATCGCCGCAGCGATTCGGGTAACTCTTCTAATTCCTCTTGGTAGCGGGGGTTTTCAGCTTCGTACTCTACTAATATCTTCACGACTGCAGGTGACGATGCTTCGACTATTTCAGTAAAGTCAGGTAGCGCCGCACTCGACAGACTGGCTACGCCTATCAGACACCAAAAAGCAGAAATAAACATCACAGCGCGTACCATCATGGCCGTACTCCACATCTAAGAATATTGACGTTACTGTTTCGCGAGCAGCTCGAAATGCGGCGCCGCCGTTTTGGGCGCTAACCTAGGCTCGGCCATACCGGGCAACCTGCCTTGAAAGCGACGACTCAGTTGATGAAGGATAGCAAACCCGCTCAATAACCCAAGGCAGAATGCACTAGCGGCCCACAAATCGCCCCAGGACGCCGCCCACAATGACAGACCGGTCCCGAGCAATAAGGGCGCACCGTAAAGCCATAGCGTGCCTCCCAGTAAGGTGGAATCGGGGATTTCGATCAAGACCTCATCACCGAGCTGGCAGCTCGACGCCTGCAGCGTATCGCCCGACAGCGCTCTCACACGACCCTTACCTTGTTGCAACAAGGCTGACAAGGCGCCTTGCCCGCAACCCGCGCGTGCAGCACAGCGACCACATGCGGCGCTACGATCGGCTTCCACCCACACTGCGTTGGTCTCTACGGCAACCACAATACCGGGTTCCGTTACCCCGCCCACTATGATCCCTGCTCAGCAGAGCGCACCGCATCCGCTAACAGTCTTGCCGTGACCACAGGCACTTCTCCCAGCACGCTGATCAATACACCACTACTACCGACCCGCGTACCTCGGGTATAGGTGAGGGTGGCACCGTCAATGACCGCACCCTCACCAGAAGGTGCACTCGGGGGCAACGGCTCAACAAATACTGAAGCAGTAGCCCATCCGTCACTCACCACAAACACGCCTTGCTCAGTATTCTCAGAGACCATAAAGTAACCGGGTATCACTCCTCGGCCCCGTACAATCGAGACGGCATCCGCCGCGACACCGTTCGACGGAGGCAGTTCACCATAGCGAATAGCAGCAAATTCAAAACGCTCCAATACCTTTCCGCCCGGCTCAGCAGTTACCATTGCAAGCGCCATGCCCGTTTGAACATCCACATGCACAAAATGCGCTAAGCGCAAAGTGTCACGCGGGCGAAGCACGAGCTTCCTCGTCAATCGACCCGCAATGACGCGACTCGAATCAAGGCTAAGCGAATAAAACTTGCCGAGATCGCACACGCGGCTCTTTGGGCTAAGCGCAGCGGGCCAATACTCTGCCTGAGGATTTACTTGAGCATTGAGACGCCGCAGCATTCCGTTGCGGCTTTCGCTAGGGCCATCTACGCTGGGCCAGGCAACCTCAAGAAATTGTCGATTGTCCGCTCGTTCATAAAGCACCGTTCCTTGGTACGCAACGGCTTTATGGGCATCCAACAGCTTTGCGAGCGTTAGCTCAGGCTCTAGCGCCAACTCGCAGTCGAGGTCAGTGCCTTGCGCCACCGCGGAAAAAGACACGAAGCACAGCAACAACACGCCGACAAAACGCATCCACCAAGGCCTCATAGGTTCACTGCATCGCAGATTCTTGACCAGTGGGTGCCGGCGCACGAATGTAAGAGATATAAGGGGCAGGATGAGTTTGCGCAGCAGCCGAGGCGTGGTGACGACCCAAATTACGGTATCGATCTTGCGCCAGCCGCTCATACATCGCCGCCACTTCTCGTCGCTCATTATCGGCCGTATCTATCTGTCTGGCGGCGACAGGTAGCGACTTCGCACCGAGACTCGCCTGCACGGGCTGTGCACCCAAAACCGGGACAACACCACCCACGACATCACTGATCACGCTACCTTGCATCGCGTTATTGTTAGGCACCAGCAATTGCTGCCCGCCCAGCACAACAGCCATGGTCACCGAAGCGGCTACCGCCATGCTCCAAAGTGGATTTTTGTAGACACTTTTTCCGCCGGCCAACGCTTCTGTTACGGCAGAAGACACCTCAATATTGGGCTGCCTAACCCTGCGGGTTTGGAGCAATTCCCGCACCATTTGCTGGCGACGCCATCTTGCCCTCAGCGCCGGATCGCTACTGGTGGAGTCGAGCACACGCCGCAGCTCAAGCTCATCAGCTTCCCCATCCATTATCGCGGATAACGTTTCTAACTCTCTGTCACTGGTTGTCATCTGAATCCCGACTCCCCACTCATTTGTTGCTTAACACGCTCGTCAATCGCCTCGCGTGCCCTAAAAATCCTAGACCTAACGGTTCCGACGGGGCAGTCCAACACTGCGGCAATATCGTCGTAACTTAAGCCCTCAAACTCTCGCAATGTCAGTGCCGCCTGCAGCTCTTCAGGTAGCGCCGACAGCGCGTCTTCCACCACTGCGGCCAGCTCTTCTCCCATCGCGACCGCCTCAGGGGTTCCTACATCGGCCAACAGCGCAGCCTGAGAGCCCACCTCAGCGTCCTCTATTGTGGCGTCAGACCCCGGACGGCGGCGCTTCGACACCAGATAGTTTTTCGCGGCGTTGGCGGCGATGCGGTACAACCACGTATAGAAGGCGCTGTCCCCTCGGAACTTATCGATGGCCCGGTATGCCTTGATAAAGGCTTCCTGTGTAACATCTTCCACCTCAGACGGATCCGACACGTACCGACTGACCAGCGCAGCAATTCTCCCCTGATACTTAAGTACCAACAGGTCAAACGCCCGCAAATCCCCCCGTTGCGCCCTCTGAACCAGTTGCTGATCTGTCTCAGAGGCTGTCAAAACTGCACCTTCAATTCACTCAACATGCCGGGTGATATACCCTCCCGGCTATTTACGGACTTATCTGATTGCGTCGCAAGCAAAAAGTTCCCGATCAATTACACTAATAGGTCGCTATTATACTGCACTCGCGTCACACCAACGGTCAACCTGACATGCCCACCACTCCTCGCTTTGACGTGCTCATCATTGGCAGCGGCGCCGCTGGGCTGAGTCTCGCACTGCAACTACCCCACAACGTGCAAATAGCGGTCCTCTCGAAAAGTCAGCTTGGCTCAGGTTCAACCGCCTGGGCCCAAGGCGGAATGGCAGCCGTATTACACGACCGCGACACAGTCGATGCCCATGTCAGTGACACGCTGAACGCCGGTGCGGGGCTATGTCATGAACCAGCGGTGCGCTTCACCATCGGACGAAGCCGACAGAGCGTCGATTGGCTGGTGTCACAAGGTATGGCATTCGATCTGAGAGACGATCAACCTGACCTTGAATTTCGCGAATTTCACCTCACGATGGAGGGCGGCCACAGCCACCGACGTGTCATACACGCAGCCGACCAAACAGGCCTCGCCATCTCCGAGGTGCTCGCTCGTCGCGCGGAGCAGTCGTCTAATATCACATTACTCACTGACCTTTGCTTGGTTGATGTCATCAAGGCAGGGGGGCGAGTCTGTGGCGCTCACCTGCTCAACACCAAAGACCGGCGCGTTGAAACGCTAAGCGCCAATGCGGTGGTACTGGCCACCGGGGGGGCCAGCAAAGCGTATCGATACACCACCAATCCCGACGGAGCCAGCGGGGACGGTATCGCTGTGGCGTGGCGTGCGGGCTGCCGAGTCGCCAACCTCGAGTTCAATCAGTTTCATCCGACCTGCCTATACCATCCAAAGACCCGCTCTTTTTTAGTCACCGAGGCTCTGCGAGGCGAAGGCGCCACGCTGCACCTCGAGGATGGCGAACAGTTCATGCCACGCTTTGACACCCGAGCCGAGCTGGCGCCTAGAGATATTGTCGCGCGCGCCATTGATCATGAAATGAAGCGGCTAGGCGCGGACTGTGTCTATCTCGACATCAGCCACCGACCCGCAAGCTTTATCAAGCGCCACTTCCCGCAAGCCCATGAACGCTGCCTGGCACTGGGAATCGACATCACGACTGAGCGTATACCGGTAGTGCCAGCCGCGCATTACACCTGCGGCGGGGTTGTGGTGAATCAGCATGGCGCTACCGATATTCCGGGTCTCTATGTAGTGGGTGAGTCTGCATGCACCGGACTGCATGGTGCCAATCGAATGGCCAGCAACTCGCTGCTTGAATGCTTTGTTTACGCACAATCCGCCGCAGAGCATATCGCTGCCTCGCTCTCTAGCCATATCACACCGCCGGCGGTCTGGGACGACAGTCGTGTTCGCGACTCTGATGAAAAGGTCGTCATACAGCATAATTGGCAAGAGCTCAGACGCTTAATGTGGGACTACGTGGGCATTGTCCGCACTTCACGTCGACTAGAATACGCCGCCGCGCGCATCGCCCTGCTTGAGCTGGAAGTATCTCGCTACTACGGCCGGTTTCAAATTACGAGACCCCTGCTTGAGATGCGTAATCTCACTCAGGTTGCGCAGCTGATGGTGTCCTGTGCATCTGGACGCAAAGAGAGCCGTGGGCTGCATTTTAATTCTGATTACCCCGCCGCCTTGCCCGACGCTCGTGACTCGGTACTGATACCCCCCAACTTTGATCCGACGCTAGCCCTAGAGGGTCCAGTAGAACAGCTGCCCGAATATCGATAACGCCCGCGGCTATCCTTCCAGTCCATGAAAGCGCCTTATTTCGGCAATCACCGGTTGCCAATGCGGCTCCGGGGCATTGCTGCGAGCCATGACCCATTCGAGCAAATCTTGATCGTCCTGAAATAACAGCTCTCGATAGACAGCGCGTAACTCCTCACTCATCTGCGCAAACCCTTCATCAACGAAGGGCGACAGCAACAAATCTAATTCCAACAGCCCACGGCGGCTTGCCCACCTTGCCCTGTTCCACTCTTCGCGCTGGTCCATGCTAATGATCCAATCTGCCTACCCAAAGGTGTAGTATAGGCGTCTTCTACTGCACCTGTTGGGGACACCTACCTCGCGTGACTGACATTGACACACCACCGCAACCCGCGGCACCGGCGGACACTGACGTTGTAATGACATTAGCCGGCACTGATGCAATCCACTTTCTCCAAGGGCAAACCACCGCAGACTTTGAGAATGCGAATACCGGCGAAGCTCGTTTTGCTGCGTTTTGCAATCCAAAAGGCAGAGTGATCGCAGACGTACTCGCCGTCATTGTCAGTGACGAGCGCGTTATATTGCGAGGCCGACGAGCCGTGATGGCGGCGCTGGCAATCCACCTCAAGCCTTATCTTTCCTTCTCTAAAAGCACCCTCAGTCACTCAGACTGGGCTGTTTCATGTCGACAAGCTGATACTGATGCACCGTCAACAGAACACGCCGCTCTATTACAGTATGACGGTGAAGCAGTGGTGCGCATTGAGGTCCACCGAGGCCACGGCATCACCGAGTGTTGGCAAGCTAGTGATACGGCAACGCAGCGCCAAACGACGACAGGGCTGTCTTTAGCTGAGGCTGACATCATGACAGCTCGGGCCAGAGTGGAACTCGATACGATTGGTGCCTATTTGCCGCAGGATTTAAATTACGATCTCAATGGGACCGTCAGCTTCACAAAGGGCTGCTATACGGGGCAGGAGATTATCGCCCGGCTACATTACCGCGGCACGCCAAAACGGCGTTTATATCGCGCCTTAATCGACAACACACTTGACGCGGTGGCACCCGGTGCGCGGCTTAGCAACGCGGCGAATCGAGCCGTCGGCAGTGTCGTCAATCGAGCCGGTCAGGGAGACTCTCAGCAAGCCCTCATTGAGCTGAATCCTGAGGCTGCAAGCGCCTCAGTATTACTCGAGGGTCCCGAGTGTGCGCTCTCTGCCATCCAAGCCTGCTACGAAGACGCCGACCAATCCACCTCGCCTCGCTGATTGGCGCGCAGAAAGGCATTCGCCTTGCTAAAGTGCTGACAACCCAAAAATCCCCGATGGGCAGACAGCGGTGAGGGATGGGGAGCCTTCAATACACAATGCCGGGATCGATCAATCGCGGCGCCTTTTTTCTGGGCGGAGTTACCCCAAAGCATAAACACAACGGGATACTCACCCCGATTCACTGCACGCACCACCGCGTCTGTGAAGTGCTCCCAACCCTTACCCTGATGCGACCCCGCCAGGCCTCTCTCAACAGAGAGCACGTCATTGAGCAGCAACACGCCTTGCTCCGCCCAACCCGTTAAATCGGATCGCTCAGGCGCTGAAATGCCGATGTCCGCTACCAATTCACGAAAAATATTGCGCAAAGAGGGAGGGGGTCGACCCCCGCCCCTGCTCGAAAAACTCAACCCATGTGCCTGGCCAGGACCGTGATAAGGATCCTGCCCTAGCACCACCACTTTGACGGCACACGGTGGCGTCGCATTCAAAGCGGCAAAGTACTCATGCTCGGGCGGAAAAATCTCTTTCCCTGCCGCTGTCTCAGATCGCAAAAAGACACTCAGCTCAGACAGATAAGGTTGTCGAAACGCGTCATCAAGGAGTGTTCGCCACTCGTGGCGCAGTGGCCCTAACTGGGTCATGGCAGCCCCTGATAATAACTCGCTGGGGTGCCGATTAGCTCATCGTGATTGCTTTCCAAAGCCGCTTAACCTTTTGTCATCGATGCTGTTTTCTCAATCCTGTTAGCGACCTTGCCGTCGAACACGAAGAAGCCCCTGACCAGACACCAGCACAACACCAATCCAAACGAGTCCGAACGAGACAGCCGTCACTACATCAATGGACTCGCCCAATGCGGTTTGCGCAATCAATAACTGTAGCGTCGGCCCCAGATAAGAGGTAAAGCCCACAATACTCAACGGCAATAATCTGGCAGCGGCAATATAGGTGAGCAGTGGCGCCGTCGTGTAAACCCCCGCTAACAAAAGAAATAGGTCTACCCGCAGACCATGCTCTCCCATTCCTGCTCCACCGGTGAACCAAAGCCAACCCAATGCAAAAGGCGCCATACAGAGTGTTTCGATAAACAAGCCCTGCATCGAATCGGCCACAATATTTTTACGAATGGCTCCGTAAAGCGCAAAAGAAGTCGATACGACTAGGCTGATCCATGGCAGGCTCCCATAGGCAACAATCTGCACAACAACCGCCGCGACGGCTAGGCCGATTGCCAGTTGGTGCGCCGTGTTGAGCGCTTCCTTAAACACAAATTTGCCGACAATAATCGTCAATAACGGCAACATGAAATAACCCAAGCTCGCTTCAGTCGCCCGACCCGCGTTCACTGCGTACACAAAGACACCCCAGTTGCTGCTCAATAGTAGCGTGGCGAGGGCACTCCACAGCAGTGTTTTATGGTGTTGGATCAGTACCCAGGTGGCGGACAAGCGGCGCATCCAGAGGAGGATTCCCGCCGCAATCGGCAAACTCCAGATTGCTCTATGGGCGACGACATCAACTGCTCTAACCGGCTGCGTTTCAATCCAATATAGCGCCGCGACCCCCCAAATAATATTGGCAATGACCGCCAACGAGAGGCCTGTTTTTAGCTGCTGCCCAGAGTAATCCAACGTGTTTGACTCCAATCCTTTTCCTCTCAAACCACGAAACTCGAGTAACAACCTGTGTCGCCGAGACTTGCAGCCAACGAACGTATCGTCCAACGAGCATACACTAGGATGGCCCTCGTCATGAGCAGCCCCATCGAGAGAAAACGCGGATCCGAAGGCGATCGATGATAAGGTCACTCCGCCCGCATAAACGCACTGGAATCGCAATGCAGCCATGTCATATCACTACGCCGTTGGCGCAACTATTGCGGGCTTTAACCGTGCTAATACTGTCCCCGTCACTCAGTGCAGACCCGAGACTGACCTCAGACCCGCAAGCGCCCTACTGGCGCTCCGCAATGGTGCGCATTGAGGTCCCGGTCATCCGCTCGGTAGCAGGCCGCATGCGGCATTTTACTGAACACTGCAGCGCCACTGCTATCACGCCAGGGCCCGACATGTTATTGCTGAGCGCCTGGCATTGCTTCGAAGATTACGCAGCCACTCAAGGGCCTATTCAATTATTCGCGCCGCACTCGCCCAGCAACCCATTGCCAGCCCGCCTTATTATCAGCGGCGGCTCGATGTCCGAGGATTGGGCGATTCTCACTCCGTTATCCAACACTGTCATCGGCGCCTGGATTCCCCTCTCACCCGCGCCCGCTCAACGCGGCACACGGGTCATCGCAGCAGGTTTCGCGCCTACAACCGATTCGGGCGAAACGGAGAGACCGCCGGAAGCACCATCCTCTCGAGCGCTGATGTACGACCCAGACTGCCTGGTCACCAGCGCCACTAGCCGGCCGGCACGATCTGATTGCTTCGCCAGAAAGGGCGCATCAGGCGGCGCTATTCTCCGGCGGACGGCCAGCGGCAGTGTCCGAGTGGTTGGGGTTATATCGGCGGGTGATGGTGAGTCAGTTAGTTACTTTCATCCCACTGACAGCCTAGCGAGTCGCATTCGCTCACTGCGATGAGGCATTATTGGTCTGGCGAGCAGGTGGCTCGCCCCCGATATGACGCTCGCCTCGCGACGTCGCAAGATCAACCTGCTTTTGCCGTTCTTGAAAACGCGCTCGCTGGCGGTCGTTGCGCGTGTCGTAACATTGCGGACAAGAAATGCCCTTTTCATATTTTGGCGACCGCTTTTCCGCTTCAGTGATGGGGTGTCGACAGGCATAGCACTGGTCAAAACTGCCTTTTTCTAGATCGTGATTCACCGCAACACGGGCGTCAAAAACAAAACACTCGCCCTGCCAACGCGATTCGGACGCCGGCACTTCCTCGAGATACTTTAAAATCCCCCCCTGCAAATGCCAGACTTGTTCAAATCCTTGAGACACTAGGTAAGAAGTCGATTTTTCACAACGTATGCCGCCGGTGCAAAACATAGCTACTTTTTTATGGCGTGACGGCTGCAAGTGCTTATCGACCCAGCGAGGCAGATCGCGGAAATACTCAGTGGCTGGATTAATGGCACCCCGAAAGGTGCCAATGGCCACCTCATAATCATTGCGAGTGTCGATGACCAAGCAGTCGGGATCGTCGATTAACGCGTTCCATTGCGCGGGCGTTGCGTACTGACCCACGCAAACAGTGGGGTCAATATGCTCAACCCCCATCGTTACGATTTCTTTCTTTAACTTTACTTTCATGCGATGAAAAGGCTCAGCGCTATGAAAAGACTCCTTCCAGTCGAGTTTCGCGAAGCGAGGATCCTGCTCTAACCAAGCGATGACGGTGTCAATACTCTTTCGGCGCCCAGCAATCGTGCCATTAATGCCCTCTTTCGCAAGCAGCAACGTTCCTTTGACCTGCGCCCGTTGACACACTTCCAACAAGGGGGCACGGAGTGACGCATAATCATCGAGGCGAACAAAACGATATAAGGCTGCCACCACACGGTCAGCGGCTTCAGCGTCGCTGTTCACTTACCCGTTCCTCCTCGACAGTCAGGAGACGCGGGCACCGCCGCAACCTGATCCCACTCGTCAGGCGTATAGGTGTGCAGCGCCAGAGCATGGACAGGCCCTGCTAGCCACTCCTTGAGTACCGCATAGACCGACTGATGACGCTTTACACTGCGCTGTCCAGAAAACGCCTCGCTCACCAACGTCACCTTGAAATGAGTCTCCGAGCCTTCGGGCACGTTATGGCGAAAGCTCTCGTTTTCCACTATCAAGGTCTGCGGCGCAAAGGCATCTTGCAGCGCCGTGTTGATTTCATCTTTTATCATGATAGGCATCGATTTTTTACAGTTCATGCTAGTTTACGCTGAAATTACGATTTCATCTTTGACGGCCAACGTTACTATGACCCCAGAGCCCCCACCGCTGAACCACCT
>JBDQJL010000028.1:0-15317 GCA_040263855.1 Luminiphilus sp.
TGGTGCCTTTGTTGATGGTGCCTTTGTTGATGGTGCCTTTGTTGATGGTGCCTTTGTTGATGGTGCCTTTGTTGATGGTGCCTTTGTTGATGTTGTCTTAGCATCGCGCGTTGTGGACCAAAGCCGCGCGCGTGCGACACCGCAGGTGCGCTACACTTTGGCGACGCAGTTGGTACTAAGCGCACCTTAAGGCGTGGCAAACCGCGTGGCAAAAACACAGCGCGACGCTTGCTACCCTGATAAGGGCAGTTTAACATTAAGTTATAACCATATATAAAAAAACAATAACGAACAAGAAAGCGCCGCGCGCACTGAGCAGCGCGGGTGAATACAGGAAAACTAGGGGGGAGGAGAAGGATGGCATCAGACGCCGAGCAGGGTCAGCTAGCGCCCGCGCCCGAGTCCTTTTTACCCAAAGAACTGGTTGAGGATATCTCTCGGGAAGGCATCAACCCGGGTCGTCGCTCTCTGATGCAGGGCGCTTTCGCGGCCGCCGCCGCGTCCATGATGGCGCCGACGCTGTTGGCGGATGACGACCCGGACATTGTGAACCTGCCCAGCTGGACGCGCAGTTTGGGCAAGCCGGTTGTGGCCAACCCCTACGGACAGCCCTCCCCATACGAGGCCAACATCGTACGACGTCAGAGCCCGGGGCTCACCCGCACCGATCAGTCCAGCGTGTCGTTCACGCCCTTACAGAATTTGTTTGGCATGATCACCCCGAGCGGTCTGCACTTCGAGCGCCATCATCAAGGTTGGGTCGACATCGATCCGCGACGACACAGATTGATGATCAACGGCCTGGTAGAGACGCCGCTGGTATTCACCATGGAAGAACTGCTTCGCATGCCCAGCGTGTCGCGCATCCACTTCCTCGAGTGTGGCGCTAACACGGGACTCGAGTGGGGTAACGTGGCGGTGCCAACCGTGCAATACAGCCACGGAATGTTATCAGCCTCCGAATTCACCGGTGTCCCGGTTTCCTTATTGCTGGAGCGCGCGGGTTTTGATCGTAAACGCGCCACCGTCCTGCTGGCCGAAGGTGCTGACGGCTCCAGCATGACGCGCACCATCAATTTGGAGAACGCATTAGACGACGCGCTGGTGGCGTATGGTCAAAACGGCGAGATGTTGCGCCCTGAAAACGGATATCCGCTGCGCCTTGTGGTGCCTGGTGTGCAGGGCGTGTCATGGGTCAAGTGGCTGCGTCGACTCGAAGTGGGTGATGCGCCCTGGGCCACTAAAGACGAAGTTGCGCACTATGTTGATTTAATGCCCGATGGTACCCACCGACAGTACACCTCTATTCAGGAGGCGAAGTCGGTGATCACGGCGCCCTCGGGTGGGCAAAAGTTACTGAAGCAGGGCTACTACGACATTACCGGCTTAGCCTGGAGTGGCCGCGGCACGGTGGAGCGGGTCGAGGTATCTGTCGACGGAGGACGCAATTGGCGGATCGCTCGGCTCGAGGGCCCGCTCTTGCCCAAGGCCCTGACCCGTTTTCACTATGACTGGGTCTGGCAGGGCAACGAGGCGATGCTGCAGTCCCGAGTGACGGACAGCAGCGGCTATATTCAGCCCAGCCGCGCACAGCTGGTCGCGGTACGCGGCACGCGATCCGTCTACCACAATAATGCCATACAGACCTGGCGGGTCGGCAGTGACGGTGAGGTGCATAATGTCCAGCTGGGCTAGAGCCGCGGTTCTTTTGCTCCCCATGTTATTCGTGCCATCGTCGACGATGGCGATGCCCGAGGGAGTCGCCGCTTTGGGTAGACCAGCGACTGACAATGAGGTGGTTGCCTGGGATATCGACGTGCGTCCCGATTTCGCTGGATTGCCGCCCGGCAGCGGTGATGTCTGGGCGGGAGAGGAGGTCTGGTTGGCGCAGTGCGCCTCTTGCCATGGTGATTTCGGCGATTCCAATGAGATTTTTGCACCGCTGGTGCTGGGTAATATTACTGACGAGGACATCGCTACCGGCCGGGTGGCCTCACTCACCGACCCCGCTGTGACCCGGACCACCTTGATGAAGGTGCCGACCTTGTCGACTCTCTGGGACTATATCTATCGCGCTATGCCATGGAACGCGCCCAAGTCTCTGACGCCCGATGAGGTCTACGCGGTAGTCGCTTATATCTTAAATCTGGGCTACGTGGTCGACGAAGACTTTACGCTTTCAGACACCAACATGGCGGAGACTCAGGCGCGGATGCCCAACCGAAATGGTATGAGTCAAGACCATGGTTTATGGTCGGTATCGGGTCTGCCGGATGTTAGCGGCTCGTCCTGCACCGCTGACTGCGACGTGGCAATGAGTGTGACGTCATCCTTACCTACCTACGCAATGAATGCTCATGGGAATCTCGCCAAGCAGGTGCGGGACTGGGGACCTTTCCCCGGGCTATGGACCGAGATGGGGCCTGAGCCGATTGCAACGGCCAGTGCGGTTGCCAAGGTGCCGATGGCGCCCGATGCCGCGCTCACAGAAGGTGGCTGCGCCGGTTGTCATCAAATAGCTGGTCAGCTCATCGGGCCGGGTTTTGATGCCATCCGAGCGAGGTACGCCGGAGAGGAGCATGCTGCCTATTTACGTGACAAGATAGTGAATGGTGGCGCCGGGGTTTGGGGGGCTATGCCTATGCCGCCCATGCCCGCAGTGGGTGACGACGCGCTGCAACAGATTGTGGCCTGGTTAACCTCAGGTGAAGCATCAGAAAGGAGTGATTGAGACGATGACAAGGATCGATTCAAAAGGGATCTCGCGCCGAGCTTGGCTGCGCTGGAGTGTGATGTTGAGCACTGCAGCGGCACTGCCTGGGCGTGTTTGGGCAGCTGTGACCCGTCCGGAGGCGGCGTTTGGTGCGACCGCGCTCGATGAGGCGTTGGCGGCACTGGGTGACACGCCACAGGAACATGAGGGCATACAGTTTATGACGCCCGACATTGCCGAAAACGGAGCCGTGGTGCCGATTCGCGTCGAGGTTGACGCTGGGGCCTTACCGAATATCACCAAAGTCTCGGTATTGGTGGAGATGAACCCCAACCCGCTGGCCGCTTCGTTTGATATCCCACGGGGTACCGATGTCTATATCGAAACCCGCGTCAAAGTGGCTCAAACCGGCAATCTTTATGCTGTGGTTGAGTCTGATGGACAATTATTCATGGCATCGAGAGAGACGAAAGTCACTCTGGGTGGCTGTGGCGGTTAAGGAGAGCACCATGGCAGGTCGAATAAAAATTCGTGCAGAGAAGAAAGGCGAACTGATCGAGGTCAAAGCGTTGATGCGTCACCCCATGGAAACGGGGATGCGTAAAGATCAGGCAGGAGAGCCTATTCCGGCACACTTCATCACAGAAGTTGCGGTGCTGCATGGCGATCAAGCTGTTATGCAGGCGCATTGGGGCGCCGCTGTTTCAGCCAACCCATTTTTAGGCGTGCGCTTTCAAGGTGGTGAAGCAGGAGACGTTGTGCGGGTGGTGTGGACCGACAATCAGGGAGGTACGGGCGAGGGTGAGACGACAATCCGATGACGCTATAACCTGGCAGCTCCTTGTCACGATCATTACCCGATGGTGTTTAGTACTGCTGGTCGTGCCCGCATGGGCTGATGAGGGTATTTTTGATCAATACCGAGATCTGATGGGTGACGATAATCCCGCTATTTTCGTGATCGATGAGGGGGAAGAGTTCTGGTACCAATCTCAGGGAGCTCGCGGTGCGACCCTGGAAGCCTGTGATCTTGGTCTTGGCGCTGGCGTCACCCGAGGTGCCTATGCCCAGCTTCCCCGCTACTTCGCCGATACCGATCGCGTAATGGATATTGAGACGCGATTGATGTATTGCATGGAGACGCTGCAAGGTCGCGACGCTGCGGTGATTGCCACAAAGCCCTATTCTGTAAGAGGCGATTTTGGCACCGAGTTGGAGGCATTGGTGACCTGGCTCGCGGCCGAATCAGAGGGTGCCACCATCGCTCCTGAGCAGGTTCATCCCAAAGAACGAGCGATGTATGCCTTGGGCGAAGAGCTCTTCTTTTATCGAGCGGGGCCTCATGATTTCTCTTGTGCGACCTGTCACGAGCAATCTAATAAGCGAATACGACTGCAACAGTTACCGAATCTCACCGATCATACCGAGGCTGCGGATGCTTATGGCAGTTGGCCCGCGTATCGTATGTCAGAAGGATTGGTCAGAACGATGGGTTGGCGGCTTCAAGATTGCTTTCGGCAGCAGCGTTGGCCCGAGCTGACATTTGGGTCTGAGGTCAGTGTTGCGCTACAAACCTATATGGCGGTCAATGCAGCAGGCGGGATCATGACGGCACCAGGATTAAAGCGATGAAGACGACGCTGTACACGCTGGCCTTAGTGATGTGGATTGGGATCGCACCCGGAGTGGTGTCAGAAGAGCTAGCGTCCGTGATACAGGCTTCTTTCTCCGACAAAGGTCAGGCGACGCTGCTGAGATTGGAGCAAGACCCATTGCAGCAGCATTGCAGTCAGCCGCGTGGTCAGCCAGCTGACAAACCAATCGCGATGACATTGCGCCAACAGCGATTGGATGCCGTGGTGTTTCCAACGGATGGGGACTTTTTGGGTGATTGGCGGCGCGGCGCGGCGGTGGCTGCCAGTGGACGCGGTCTCCAGTTTAATGATGACCCCAGTATCGCCAACGGGGGTAATTGTTACGCCTGCCATCAGCTGGCACCGAGTGAGGTGGCATATGGAACGCTGGGACCTTCATTGACCGACTACGGTTTGCGGGGTCAGTCCGATGCCATGCTGCGCTACACCTGGACTAAGTTGTGGGATACTCATGCCTTTAATCTGTGTTCACATATGCCGCGATTTGGCGCGCAAAAGATCTTGGATGAGCAACAGCTCAAGGATGTCATGGCGTTTCTGTTAGATCCAAACTCATCGGTGAATCAACCCGCAGAATCAACCCGCAGAATGACGGAGTAGCTCCTATTAAACGGCGCGAGTTTAATCAGATGTTGGCGCTCGCCGCCGCATCGGGACTTCCATTACCTTCGTTAACGCAGGCCTCCGGGGGGCGCTCGGACGCTTACTCCATTCCTAGAGTGGGTAATGTTCACCTAATGCATATCACCGACGTGCACGCCCAGTTGTTGCCTGTGCACTACCGCGAGCCCGCAGTGAATATTGGTGTTCATGGCGCTCGGAATCGACCGCCACACTTGGTGGGCGAAGCCTTACTGGAGCACTTTGCGATCTCGCCCGGATCGCGCGCCGCGCATGCGCTAAGCCATCTCGATTACGTCGCCGCTGCAGAGCAGTACGGTCGCGTTGGTGGCTTTGCCCATCTTGCCACGCTGATTAAAACATTACGTGCAGACCGGCCTGGTGCCCTGTTGCTCGATGGCGGTGATCTTTGGCAGGGATCGGCCACCGCACTGTGGACAAAGGGTCAGGATATGGTCGATGCCAGTCAATTGCTGGGTGTCGATATCATGACGGGCCACTGGGAGTTCACATTAGGTGCTGAGCGCGTGATGGATATTCTCGATAACGGGCTAAAGAACCAGATCGAGTTCATTGCCCACAATGTGAAGGACATGGACTTTGGCGACCCGGTCTTTGCGAGCCACTCGTTGCGAGAGATGAATGGTGTGCCGGTCGCCATTATCGGTCAGGCTTTTCCCTATACGCCCATCGCTAACCCCGCCCACTTTACGCCCGGATGGACCTTTGGTATCCAAGAACGTGAGTTGCAAGAAAAGGTGAATGAGGTCAAAGCTGCTGGTGCTCAAGTGGTGGTGTTGCTCTCTCACAACGGTGCGGATACTGATCTCAAGCTAGCGTCACGCCTTACCGGTATCGATGCCATCTTGGGTGGACATACGCATGATGCGATGCCACGTGCGCTTGAGATTGCTAATCCCGGGGGCGTCACTTTAGTGACCAATGCAGGTTCGAACGGCAAGTTTGTCGGTGTACTCGACTTCACGGTGCGCGGTGGACGCATACGAGATTGGTCCTACGAGCTGTTGCCAGTATTTGCGGAGTTACTGCCCCCCGATCCAGATATGGAGGCACTGATCACTAACGTCAGAGCGCCTTTTTTGAGTCTGCTCAACGAGCCGCTGGCACAAACTGATGCCCTGCTTTACCGCCGCGGAAATTTCAATGGCAGTGTGGATCAGTTGATTTGTGAGGCATTAATGGAAGAACTGGATGCGCCGATTGCGCTATCACCGGGCTTTCGTTGGGGCACCACATTATTGCCGGGAGACGTCATCACCATGGAGCATTTGATGTCGCAGGTTGCGATTACGTACCCCGAAGTCACACTGACCGAAATGACAGGAGAGCGGCTCAAGCAAGTACTAGAGGATGTGGCAGATAACCTTTTTCATCCCGATCCCTACTACCAGCAAGGCGGTGACATGGTTCGCGCAGGGGGGCTACAGTATTCAATCGCGCCTTTGGCATCTATGGGGTCGCGTATTACTGACTTATCGCTGAACGGCGAACCGATTGAAGCGCATAAAACCTATAAAGTGGCGGGTTGGGCCTCGATACAGAAAACGCAAGGCGAGGCGATATGGGATGTGGTAGCCCGCTGGTTGCGTCGTGAAGGGCAGATCGGCGCGATTACGCCTAATGTGCCGATCGTGACAGGTTTAGGAAAAAATCTAGGCCTGAATTAAGGCTGTTGGGTCGTCCACATGCACACCGTGACAATTTTACAGTCTGCACCGATTAATAGGCCGGTCTGGGTCAGTCGGTGCATGAAGTCAGTAGAGCAATGGGCAATTGGATGGGGATATGAGTACGTAACCCTTGCTGATGACCTGTTTGATTGGGTCACGCCCGCACGGCAGCAAAAGCTAATCGGTCGCACCCCTATCTTGGCTGATTTGGCCCGATTGCGTTGGATCGAGTCAGTGCTGTTACAGCGTGGTGGCTTGGTTGTTTGGATCGATGCCGACTCGCTGTGTCTGGATCCATCGTGGCAACTTTCCAATAGCGAACATACTTTTTTTGGAGAAGAGTGCTGGGTACAAAAGAATGCTGAGGGGCGATGGCGAACGTATTTGTCGCCGCACAATGCATTCATGGGTTTTACAGCGGCGTCACCCGTACTCACATTTCTCGCCTACTTATCGGAATCCCTCATTGACCGTGCGGACCCCGCACACATTGCCCCCCAGATGATTGGCCCCAAGCTTCTGAAAACACTCAATAGCTTGGCTGATTTTACCTTGGTGCCTGAGGCAGGCGCCTTGAGTCCGGCACTGTTAGCAGAATGGATTGGCGAGCCAGGTGACGCAATGGCGTGTTATGAGCGGGCCAATAGGCCGCCTTTGGCGATGGTCAATTTATGTTCTTCACTGGTGGACTCTCAGGGATATAGGCAGCAGGTCATGTCGCTACTCGATAAGACCTTAGCCTGACGGACAGTGGCACACGAATCGATGTCGGCCCGCAAAAAAAACGCGGCGATAGAACTGAAAAAACATCGGAGCGCAGTGAATCGGACCACGAAGAAAACGAAATTGGAACAGCAACAGCAACAAGAACAGCAACAAGAACAAGAACAGCAGCAGGAACACGAAGACCTGATGGAACGGCGCCTGCCCAGAGTGGCGTGACAAGTGGCAACCCAAGCAATGCCAGCGAGTGGCACTGGCTAGCGTTGCGCAATCACGGGCTTTACCAGCAAGTGAAGATCACGCTTTGGGTTGATGAGACTCAGTCGTCGCAGGCACAGGCGTAGCGCTGGAGTCGAGCTTGGTCAGACCATCCTCCAGAATCACATAGAGTGCCGGAATCAGTATTAAGGTCACTGCGGTCGCGAAGATCACACCAAACCCCAGCGAGACTGCCATCGGGACGAAAGGTGCAGTGTCGAAGTCGCGCGTCACCATGAGCGGCATGAGTCCTAAAAAGGTGGTGATCGACGTGAGAAAAATCGGTCTAAAACGTGACAGGCCTGAGTCGATCACAGCGTCGTGAAGCTGCATGCCATGCAGGCGGCGATTACGATTAATAAAATCAACCAGCACCAGACTGGAGTTGATGACGACGCCGGCGAGCGCAACCATGCCCATGAGAGAGAAGAAAACGAGGTCGTATCCCATGATGACATGCCCGAGAATGGCGCCGATAAAGCCGAAAGGGATGCTCGCCATGACGACCAGTGGTTGCAGATACGATTTGAGCGGTATGGCTAATAATGCATAGATAATCATTAGCGCGATTAAGCTGGTACTCGCGAGACCGCTGAGTGCGGCAGAACGTTCTTCCGCTTCTCCAGCCTGAGAGATCGTAATACCCGGGTATTGGGAGAGGATGTCTGGAATGCGGTCCTTGAACAGAATATTCAAGATGCTCTCTGGCGCTGCAACAGCACGATCCACCGTGCCAAACACGTTAATCCTGCGCTGACCATCGGTGCGTTGAATCGCAGCCTTACCCGTTATTTCAACTAACTTAGCGACCGATAATGCGGGGACTTCGGTCCCATCAGGCAGACGAATACGCATACGTTCCAGCGTATTAATGGACGCTCGATCAGACTCAGGAAAACGCACCATGATGCGAACGTCGTCCCGACCGCGTTGCACTCGTTGCGCTTCACGACCATAAAAGGCGTCTCGGACCTGATTGCCGAGGTCCGCCTGTGTGAGGCCGAGTGTTTCTGCTGCCGGTAAGATTTGCAGAGTGAGTTCACGCTTACCTGAGCGATAGCTATTGTTGATGTCATAAACGCCACTGAAGCTCTGTAGCACATCATCGAGAGCCATTGCAGCACGCCCGAGCTCATCGATGTCTCGGCCTCGCAGTTCCAGATCAATGTCTGGACCAAGGGACACGGCATTAGCAGAAAAACTCATCTCGAGGGCATCTGGTATCCCCGGGGTGAGTTCACGCCACAGGTCCGCAATGGCTTGCGGTGTTTCGCCACCGCGTTCCCGGTACGGCACCAAGTTCAGGGAGATCTCAGCAACGTGACTGCCGGTTTCGCCAATTACCACCATGGCACCTTGTGTAATCGACAGGCCAATGGAGGAGAGTTCGTTTTTAAAAGCAGATTGTCCGGCTGGCATATCGGCATCGACGATCGCCCTGACTTTTTCTGCGGAGGTTTGCAGCGTGGCCAACGCCCGCTTTGTGCCTGAGAGGGGGTATCCCTCAGGCATCGACACGTGCGCCACCACATTATTACCCGCGACTGCCGGAAAAAACTGGAACACGATGCGGCCGCTGGACAAAATAGCGCCCAAGATGAGGATCATAGCGAGTGCAATTGACAAGACGGTATACCGATTGAGCAAGCTCCACTGGATCCACTGTCGATAATGAACGCTAGCGAACCACTCCAGTGACCCCGATATGCGCTCCTGAAATTGCTCCCAGCGTTGACTGGCGTTGGTCTTGCCTCGCTGTCGTCGGCGGTGCGCGAGATGAGAGGGCAGAATCAGTTGCGACTCGATAATGCTGAATACTAAGCACAAGACAACCGTCCAACCAATCGAGGCGAAAAACTGTCCCATATTGCTATTGACACTCAGCATGGGCAGAAAGGCAGCAATGGTGGTAAGCACACCAAAAAAAACCGGTACCGCCACTTCGCTGGTGCCGGTAATCGCTGCTGTCCGGGGGTCTAACCCCTGCTGTTCTTTCGTGTAGATACGCTCACCAACGACGATGGCATCATCGACTACGACCCCCAAGGAGAGCAGCAATCCCATCAGCGAGAGCGTGCTGAGGCTCAGGTCCATCGCGGGAAATAAGGCAATCGCACCAAAGATCGCGACCGGGATACCGGCGCTAACCCACAGCGCCAGCCGAACGCGCAAAAAGAGTGACAAACTAATAATCACCAGCACTAGGCCACTCAAGGCGCTGTCAATGACGGCACTCAGTCGGCCAATTAATTCGTTGGCTTCATTATTCCAAATCGTCAGGTGAATACTGTCAGGCAAGCCACGCTCTTTGGTGACCACATAATCCACGACGTTTTCGGCAATCGTCAGGGCATTATCATCACCAACCCGCCATACTTGAATCAGCATGGCTGGATCGCCGTTGAGTTCAGCGTATTGATCCACCTCTTCGAAACCATCCACAATGGTGGCGATATCCGCTAGTAAAAGGCGTGACCCATCTGCGTGACTGAGCACCGTGATGTCACTGAGTGCCTCGCCAGAGTAGCGCTGTCCTGTGCTGCGCAGGCGGATTTCCCCCCCGACTGAGCGAATCGAGCCGCCAGGTATATCGATGCTACTTTGCCGGATCGCATTAGTGACTGCTGCAATGGTCAGCCCATGACGTCGCAGTGTCGCCTCAGAGATTTCAACCGATATTTCATCGGGGCGAAGATAGAGTGTCTCTACGAGGCTGACGGCAGGTAATTCGAGCAGATCCCGTCTGATATCTTCGGCAAGAAATTTAAGTGACTTTTCGTCGGTGTCGCCATGGATCGCGAGCTGTACGACGAGTGATTGCATTGTGATCTGAGAGACAATGGGTCGTTCGGTATTGGCTGGGAACGTTGAAATGGCGTTGACTTGTGCCTTGATATCATCGAGCGCTTTTGACAAATCCGCATTCCGATCGACTTCGATAACGACGTTACAGCGACCCTCAGCTGCTGTCGTACGGATTTTATCAATGCCCTCTATCCCTGAGATCGATTCTTCAATACGGGTGCAAACCCCGGACTCGACCTCTGTCGGTGCGGCACCTAGATAGGGGACCATTACCGTTACAATCGGCGTTTCGATATTGGGGAATTCTTCTTTGCGGACGTCTTTAAGGCTCAACAGCCCAGACGCGATAAAAATAAACATCAGTAGGTTTGCTGCTACCGGGTTATCAACAAACCATTCGATTAGCTTGGACATGTTTTAGGTGGCCTACTGCTCGATCACAACGGGCATGCCGTCAGAGACAAACTGCAGTGGCGATATACTAACGCGCTCCCCGGCAGCCAAGCCTGCTGAGACCAAAATTTCTTCCTCCGTCTTTCTTAAAATGGAAACCGCTCTAAATCGGAGTCTATTACTCTCATCAATGATCAACAGCGTATTGTTGTCGCGTAGTGAAACTCTCGGTAGTGCAATGACGTTCTCGACCCAGCGCCCGGTAATGTTTGCGTGCACAAAAAGACCCACGGGGATCTGCGTGCCTGCATCATTTACGGTGTCAGTCACCTCTGCAACGAGATAAATGAGTCGGCTGCGCTCGGCAATGCTGGCCTCGGTGCGTCGTAATTCACCGTACCAAGTTTGTTGTGCTCCTGCGAATTGCGCAGATAGCGTCACGGGCGTTCGCTCATGCGCTCCGAGGCTGCCGGTTCGCGTCAATCCCTCTTCGAGATATGCCAACTGTGCATCGGATAGGGGCAGCCGAATCTCCATGGCGTCAGTGCCATAAATGCTGGTTACCGGCGTGCCTTTTTGCACAAATTGCCCTAGATCGACCGATTCGTTTCTGACGCGACCGTCGAAGGGTGCCCGAATCTCGGTTCGCTCAAGATCAGTTTGTGCTCGCTTAAGCTGTGCCTCGCTCTGCTGCAAGCCTGCTTCAGCAGTGGTCAGACTTCGTTGCGCCAGTTGCAGTTGCGATGTGCTGGCAAGCGATTGATCATACAAGGCAGTAATGCGTTGCGCCTCGGCTGCTGCGTAACTGTGATCAGCGGATGCTCGCGTTAACTGCGCTTGGGCTTGAATAGCCGCTACCTCGTAATCTCGCTGATCGAGTCGAAGCAGTAGGTCGCCCGCTGCAAACTCTCCTCCCACCACGAGATCGCTCGATACCCAAGTTACCTCCCCCGAGACTTGTGCGACGAGTTGCGTTTCCGCTCGTGGTCTAACGGTGCCTTCGCTGCGAACGAATAGTCGTCTCGAGGTGGGTTGTGCTTCGATCATCCGAACAGTGACCGGTTGCAGTTCCTCAGTGCTACTGACGATGTCGGGTGGCGTTAGGATCAGGGCCGTCGTGATGATGACAGCGACGGTTAAAATCACGAGGGGAAGCCCTAGCTTCTTATTGGCCAAGGTCAATGGACGTAACGTGTTGTTCTCGGTTTCTTGCATGAGGAAGGTGCTAAAAAAGACAGTCCCGGTGACCTAGTTGCGGGCGGAGCTTATCACGCGAGAGCGCTAAATAGGGGGGTTCTAAGGCTCTGTTATGCACACATTTTTGCACATTGAGACGCAGTGCTTACTCAATCATCGCGTAGGCGGGCGATCCGGATAGCGGGCCTGCCTGGCGCTGTGTTGGGAGTCGACGCCACCGGCATTAAGATAATCGGAGTCCATTCGCAACGGGTTGATCAGGGGCGATTAACACCACAGAGCCGTCCTCTTGAGGAAACCCAGTCACTAAGCATTGAGATTGGATATGGCCAATTTGTTTAGGTGGAAAATTTACGACGCAGACAACCTGTCGATCGATTAAATCATTAGGCTGGTAGAGATCGGTGATCTGTGCGCTGGACTTGAGGATACCCAGCTCGGCACCACAATCGATGTGGAGGATGTAGGCGGGGTTGCGCGCGTTTTCGAACACCTCTGCAGAGACGACCGTGCCGACCCGCAACTCTACCCGTGCAAAATCATCCCAGCTAATCGTATCCATAGTCAGTGTGTTTCCTATCACGCCGGATCGTAAGTTAACCACACGCGGTCAGAATGAGTACACTCAGGTAGCTGGGGTTTGCTCGGGTTTTGTGCCGGCCGGAGAAGCAAAGTGCTGAGCTGGAGGATCGTGGTGAACTGGAGGAGAGTGGTGGGCTGGAGGATAAAAGCAGTCGCTCACGGTGGCTACGATGAGGGTGGATGTGCGAGCGGGTTTATTTTACGGTTGGTAAGTGTCGACGGAGGGATGAGAAATGATGTATCGGCAAAGTAGTAGTAAGGCGACCCATTGGTGTCTAGCGGCAGTTCTCATGTGTGGGTCTGGCGCGCTATTAGCGGATACCGCGACGTTGCAGGTGTCGATTGAAGGCGGGTCATTCAATACTAAGTTTAAGTTTTTTGATGCGAGTGCCGGATGCCCGAGCTACAACGATATTCCCGGCGCAAAACAGTTTCTAGGGGGCGTGAGGGCATCTGACAAAGGGGCGAGTAAACAATTGCCGCTGGGTGAGCCGATCCACGTATTTTTGTTTCGACCCAAGGATACCCCTGGTATCTCTGCTGCCGGGGGTGCGTCAGAGATCAGACGGCGCGCCCTACAAGTAACACTAATGAGTGACGCGACCCTCCGATATACCGAAATCATCGACCATGTTCCCAGTTGGGAGGCGACGGGAGATATTCGAGTCGAGCCTGCAACGGCATGCCTACCTGCGGATGAGGCTGAGGCAGCAGCCGAGGGATCGACCGAAGCGCCCACTGAAACGTCTGATGAGAGCGATTCGCTAGAGGCGGATCAAGGTCAGGACACGGGTACGGACGCCGACCAATAAAGAGAGCTAAATAGCCAAGGGGGTTAACAAAGCCGCATCACAGTGTGCTTTTGAAAATAGTGCCCCCTCTGCCCCACGGTGCGCGCACGGGGCTACTCCTCCAGCTTGGCACCTTCAGCCAAACGCTTGGCGCAAACGGTCAATCAATCAAGCCGCTTCTCTCCGATGATGTGTCCATCAAGGACGGATTCACGCCATGGATGGCGAACAACTCAAAGGAAGGAGAAGAACAATGTTGAAGAAAACCCTACACAGTGCTGTCGCCGCTATTACGTTATCTACTATGTGCCTGCCAGTGGCAGAGGCTAAAGAAGATTTGGTACTAGAGGCTGAAGGTTCGAAGTGGTACACCTTCGGAATCGAGTCGCATAGGCGTGGCCCGTCTGGGGAGCTTGAGAGGGTCAGGTACCACAGCGGAACGGTAGACTTTAATGGGAAGGTTCTTGAAACCCACTGGTCGTCCCGGCCACCCACTGAATGGCTGCCCGGCAGCCACATCTTGTGTGAGGCTGGCACAACGGAATACGCTGCACTTGAATCAACCATGCTTTTCCGTGGTGATAATCCGAACAATACGCTGACCATGGACACGGTCTCGATAGCAGATAGCAACGACCCAACAAACGAGTCCGCCTCTGTTGTGTGCTGGAACGGACAGGTCGAGAGGGTCACCTCATCCCATTGGACTTATGATGTTTCAGAGGCGACCGGCAAATGGAGCTGCGCTTACACCACCGAGCGCGGTTATTATGGTAGCGACTATTACCCCGAGACCTCCTCACCAAGCGCACGCCCATTCCGCCCAGACCTCTCGTTTGACCCAGTGGAAGGGCTGGCTGAGGGGGCAATCATCATACCTAGACCTTGCCCACAATAACGAAGCTCACTACCCCGCTCCGGCGGGGTTCTTCCTATGACCATCGAGCCAGCAATCATCGCCATCTGCGCCTGCCTGACAGCGGTGGGCTGCGCCATCTGGATGTGGAAGGACTGACAGCCAAGGAGAGCTGAATGCACGGGATAAATAACTTTTGGATGCGCGGGCTAATCATTGTTGCGCTTGCTGTAATCATCTACTCGGTTGCATCAATATCAACCGGGGCTTTATGAATCAGCAAGGAGGCTAATAACGCCAAAATGAAGAATAAAGCGAAGGAGCCACCTCGGAACGAAGAAATGTGTGCCGAACCAGCAATCATCGCGGTGGCCGGCGCCATATGGGTATGGTGGGACTGAAAGCCAATTAGGGCGGGATGAGAGAGTTCCAATTTCTCCTTCTAGTAAGAGGGGAGTAGCACCTCCCGCGAATGAACAGGCCCGCGCCCCTCCCCGGGGTAGGGTCAATCTCTGCGAATCAATTCAGTTAGCAGAACATCAGTTAGCAGAACATGTAGCTAGCGATCTGATTATTCGTCAGTTGGCTATAGTTTGAAAATGTCACGACGAACTTATGAAACAGACGGAACGCGCGCTACCTTGGCTGATGATCTTGATGAGCTAGTCATCGACAAGCGTCAGGGATGGCGAGCAACGCCCGCGAAGGCCAGACGTCGACAGCGTAGATACGGCAAGCGCCTCACGAAAGAACTTCGATACAGTGAAGATCTTTGACTGCTAATTTGGGGTGGGTTGGAGAGTGCCATGCATGTCAGCCACCGCAGTGACTGAAATACATGGGCGTCCTACTTTGAATATGGCTCCGTCTGCTGGGCTCGAACCAGCGACCCGCTGATTAACAGTCAGCTGCTCTACCAACTGAGCTAAGACGGAAGGGTCTCTCAAAGAGGTGCGAAGTGTACACAGGCCGTTTTCGGGCCGTCAACCTCTGATCTAATCAAACCTATTCGTTGTTAGATCCGTTATCCTA
>JBDQJL010000029.1:0-13121 GCA_040263855.1 Luminiphilus sp.
GTTCTACCATGGGCACGCTTTCAGGCGGCGGCGACATTGTTATCTCTGTCGGTCGAGAGTGTCTTATCGGCGCGAATGCTGGGTTGGGTATCCCCTTGGGCGACCGTTGCACGATTGAGGCAGGACTCTTTGTCACTGCTGGTACCAAAGTCAGTCTGTTAGATGAGTCAGGGGACGTGGTCGATACAGTGCCCGCGCGCGCGTTGGCTGGCCGTTCCGATCTGTTGTTTCGGCGCCATTCAACCACGGGCTCCGTGCAATGCCTGACCAATCAATCTGCCATTGCGTTAAACGAGATGTTGCATGTCAATAATTGACCCTAAAGACGCGACACTCGCTCTGACAAGAGCGTTAATAGAACGTCCATCCGTCACACCTGAGGATGCGGGCTGCCAGCAATTAATGATGGATCGACTCAGCGCGGTAGGCTTTACTTGCGAACCCATGCGATTTGCTGAAGTGGATAACTTCTGGGCAACGCGAGGTGAGGGAGGCCCCCTGCTCGTCTTCGCTGGACATACTGACGTCGTGCCCCCCGGCGATCAGTCTGCGTGGCAATCGGACCCCTTTAAGGCAACCGAGACAGGAACCGACTTGGTCGGTCGTGGCGCTGCCGACATGAAGGCCAGTTTGGCGGCGATGGTCGTCGCCTGCGAGTGCTTTGTCGCCGAACATCCCAATCACAGCGGCCGAATCGGCTTCTTAATCACATCAGATGAGGAAGGGCCAGCCAAAAACGGGACCATCAAAGTGGTCGACGCACTGACCGAGCGGGGCGAGCACATCGACTGGTGTATCGTCGGAGAGCCGTCTAGCACACAACAACTCGGCGACCTCGTTAAGAATGGAAGAAGAGGATCCCTAAACGGGACTCTTGTCATTCGCGGCACTCAAGGGCACATTGCCTACCCGCACTTAGCGGATAATCCGATACACCGGGCACTGCCAGCATTGCATGCATTGGCGACCGAGCAATGGGATAACGGCAATACGTTTTTCGATCCTACTGCCTTGCAAATTTCAACGGTCAGAGCAGGGCATGGCGTCACTAACGTGATCCCAGCTAGCATCGAGGTCCTCTTTAATCTGCGATTTAGCACCGAGATCAGCGTCGACGACATTAAGACTCGATGCGAATCGATTCTTCAACAACACGGATTGCACTACGACCTGACGTGGTCGCTGAGTGGTGCGCCATTCCTGACCGAGCCGGGCGCATTACTGAATGCAATCAAAGACAGTATTCAGGCAATCACCGGGCTTGATCCCGAGGTCTCGACCGGAGGGGGCACGTCTGACGGCCGATTCATCGCACCAACAGGCGCGCAGGTGGTCGAATTGGGCCACATCAATAGCACCATCCACCAGTGCAATGAGCGCGTCAGTATGGCGGATATCCCAACACTCACTGCCATTTATCTGGCAATACTGAAACGGCTCTTACCGGCTGAGTGACCGCGCTAACACTTCCTTACGGCTCGCTCGCTCAGCCACTCCGCCGAGTGCATCACATTGAGCTGCAGGCGCTGGTCCAGCCAACTTGATTGCTCGACATGGACCCATGCTTCCGTCAACGCCTGGAGTCCGGCACCTAACGCGGTGCCGGCTGCCATTGTCTGGGACAAGATCGTCATACCAATACTCTCTGGTGGCGACATTACCGCCCTCGCAGCGGCTGAGCTCATAGCGATCCGCTCAATAAAACCTCTGGCGTGATCCAAAGTCACTTCTAACGGTACTGCTAACGGCGCTTCCAACGGCGCTTCTAGTGGCGCTTCTAGTGGCGCTTCCAACGGCGCTTTTGATGGCGCTTCGCGTGACACGGCATGATGTGCTGCATCCCAAGGCGGTAGTACCAGTATCACCTCCTCAACAGGACTACGCTGTCGCAACAGATCAGACAACAAACCAGCTCCAATAATGGTGCTCGCATCGGCGTCATGCCACTCGGGTTCGGGATCACCGGGTTCGGCAGCGACCAGTTGCTCGTTGACCGCTGTCCTGAGATTCTGTAATGCCGCGAGCCGCCCGCAAAACACCTGTCGACTGCGGCGATGGGACCCAACGGCGCCCACCGCAATATCGGTGGCGAGATATTCAATGCCGATCCAGATGCAACTCGCTATTGCCAACGCTACCGCTCCTATCCACTACTACTTTTAACCGCTCTATCCAACGCGTGCCGTTACCCGCACTATCTACTGCAACTCTCGCATTGCTGTGGCTGCGCTGCGGCTACTGTTTCACTCAACCGCTGGGCGTGCTGCGCACAAACACATCAAATCTCACTGACTTGCCCGACAGCGTAAACGACGCTTTTCGCTTACCCAGCACCGGCGCCTTTAAAGGGCGTTTCACCACAATACGATCAACAGCTTGCTGCCAAGCCCAGGTCATTAGCGACTCTCCCCCATCATGAGGCGCGGATAAATACTGCAACATCATCGCCTCCTTTTTCACCGCAGCAGCCTTTTTCCGCTCCGGAAACATGGGATCAATATAAATCACGGTAGCGCCATCCAGCGACTGCACTTCGCTATTGCCGGCCTGAACCGTCATTCGCTCAGCCGCATCACGAACCGCGTCATAGCGGCTCACTTGGGCACACATGATCGCATCTTGTAAAAGCCAAGCCAGCACGGGTGTCTTTTCACAAAGCGTTACCCGGCAACCTAAATCAGCGAGCACAAAGGCATCTCGCCCTAAGCCACCTGTGGCATCGAATACGACAGGATATCGATCATTTTTGACACCGACAGCGCGGCCCAAGAGCTCATTTTGACCGCCGTGACGTCGATGCAACATGACCGCTGAATCGTATCGTATCGACACTTTTAGTCCTGCTGTTTCTAACCACGCGCTTGTTTCACCTACGGTGAGCTCAATATCGTCTGTTCTCAGTACTGGGTTATAAGGCAATGCCAATTGTGCCGCCGTCGCTTGAGCGCGCACTGGTGATTCGCCGGGCACCGGCCTCACGACAACCTGTCTCGCTGTGCGGTCTGAAAGCTGAGGGGGGGTAATTTGCATTCAGAGAGGGGCCATGCTTGACTAAGCGCCCGTGTATCTTAATCGTTATATGACCTCACTGAGTATCGTTTTTAGCCATCGGCCTCTCTGTCTGCTGGCGGCGATTCTCTTGTGGCTACCCGGCTGCGAGACACTGGATCGCTATGACATCACGATGAATGATGTGCCCGTTTACCAAGCGGCCTCCGTCGCGACGGTTTCTGGCGTCGAAGACAATGCGTTAGCACAGTGTCTGCAACAAACCCTCAACGATGCCAAAGCGACCTCGTTTGTCGCCTTAACCTCTCTTAATTGCAGCCATGGGGGAATTACAACGCTGGCAGGGCTAGCGCAATTTACGGGGCTCAAATCATTAAAGCTCAGCGGTAATCAAATCCGCAATCTCATGGTGCTGGAAAGGCTCGTCGAGCTCGAAGCGCTTTGGCTAGATGACAATACAGTAATAGATCCGATCCCCGTGTTACGCATGCCCAAGATTCGTCAACTTGATCTGTCTGGTAACGTGTCATTACAGTGCCCTGCCCCAACTGAAATGCGCCCGCAACTTGTCATCACCCTTCCGGAGCACTGTCGACCTTCATGACGTATTGGCTCTACAGAGCACTCGCGCTGCTGCCATTGCCGATAAAATATGGCTTGTCGAGTTTAGCCGCATTTTTACTGGGTACCGTTTTCCGATACCGCGCCGGCGTTGTGGCTAAGAATTTACATAACGCCTTCCCAGAGCAAAATGCTGAGTGGCGCAAAGCGGTAGCCCAGCGTTTTTATCAACAATTTACCGATGTCACGATGGAGATCCTGCATACGTCACGCATGAGCCTTGATGATTTCGCAAGAAGAGTCACACTAGAAGGGGTCGATGAGTTAAACCGTCTCTCTGACAATCAAACTCGGTCCGTCATCGTGTTAACCATTCATCAAGGCAATTGGGAATGGATGATGCACGCAGCCAATGCCTATACCGGGATGGCTATCGACCCCGTCTACCGACGTCTTCATAGTGCGGGTGCCGATCGTTTCGCTTACGAAACGAGGAGTCAGTTTGGTGGACAACCTATTCTCATGGAGAAAGTAGCGAGAAATGTTCTAAAACATCGCAGGCGCTGCCGCGCGCTGGTGCTCGTAGCCGACCAATCGCCAGGGCAACGCGATAACGTCTACTGGACAAAATGGCTTAATCAACCAACGGCTTTTTTTACGGGACCGGCGACTATCGCCCAACTCACTAAATTCCCCGTCATGTTTGCGCGCTGTCGACGGGCGTCGCGCGGGCATTATCACCTGCAGCTCCTGCCGATAGTTGAAGCGCCTGGGGAGGCAACGCCCGAGGAGATCATCGAAGCCTACGCGCGCGTCTCAGAGGAATCGATCCGAGAGGAACCCGAGAGCTTTTTGTGGTCCAACCGCCGCTGGAAACATCAACCGCCTGACGACTTCGCCTGACACCCGCGCGCTGAAGGCTACGCGTTGACAGCCGTCTCGGGCACAGGATTAACGCCAGCGATATCAAACCACGCAAAGCCGCTTTCTTGCGTCGCATGAACAATCGTACAGTGCTCTCGATCGGACCAGTCCGCTAGCATTGCATCAGCCAGCTCTGGGCGATTATTTTGCTGACTCAGATGAGCAACAAATAATAATCTAAGGTTGGTGGTATCAGCACAATCGAGAAACTGCCTTGCTTGGGCATTCGCTAGGTGACCAAAATCGCCCCCAACTCGGGTTTTGATCGAGCGCGGATAGGGGCCTCGCATCAACATATCAGGATCATGATTGAACTCTAAAACGAGGGCGTCACACTGCGCAAAAGCCTGGAGCACGTGAGGAGTGATACTGCCCAGATCAGTGAGAATCCCCAATTTTAAATGATTATGCTTCAGGCAGTACTGGACTGGTTCGCGCGCATCATGTGGCACGGGCTCCGCCGCTATGTGCAAGTCACCCAGGTCAAAACAGTCACCGGGCCGGATGAGTACGCGACGAGTGAGACTCGCAAATTGGCGACTGGATGCAGTACCTGCGGTGAGGAAAACGGGAAGGTCGTAGGCGCGAGACAGTGCGCTGACACCTCGGCTATGGTCTCCATGCTCATGGGTCACCAAAATCGCGTCAATATCGTTTCCGGCTACGCCCTGCGATGCGAGACGCAGCTCCATCTCTTTGCGAGGCAAACCGCAGTCTATCAGCACGAGCGTTTCACCCGTGTCGACCAACGTCGCGTTCCCTTTGCTACCGCTGCCGAGGGACGCGATCCGCATTAAGTGATATTTCCTCTCAGGATCGTGAGTAATGCTTGCTGGTCTCGGCGATCGACCTCCTCTCCCTCAGGTCCATGCAATGTGATTAACACCGCATCTTCATCGATACGATCAAGCCTTATTTGGTATCGATGACCCGCCAAGGGATGATCTTCTTCTCCGCCCCATAGCCAATCAAACCAGCCACTCTCGTCTTCGTCCTCAGGTCCAATAAACGTGACATAAAGAATCCCCTGACTTCGATCTCGATCGTCGATCGCAAAATCAGCGTCAGCTGTTCCTTTAATCACCGACGCCCATGCTCTATCAAATGGGAGCTGGAGTCGGATCCGCGTTGCTTCCTCGGTATCCTCGAGCGCAATACGTCCTGAATCGCTCATCGCACGATCTGCCATCATCGAGATTGGTGCAGCGTCCGCGCTATTAGCAAGGTACTGAGCTACATCTTGTAACATCTTGCGCTCGAGGTCTTGATCATCTGATTGCTCAGGCCAGCTCAGCTCTTCAACGCCTCTATCTTGCTGTAAAACGTGAAGTTCGGAGGTATTGCGTTGAACGCCAGTGTCGACACGAAACCGAAACCTTACCGCCAGCTCTCGGTCCTCCAATTTAAACCACTGACTATCAATGAGTCCCGCCTGAGCATCGACCGACGATACGCCGATAGCGCTGGTCGTGAGAAAAGCTCTGACCTGCGGCCACAATTTTCCCGGCGCAACGTTGACCAAGGCCCAACGCTCATCAGACAGGCTCTGTATGCGAACAGCATCGGCCTGGTTATTTGCTGTCAGTGGCGTCGGTCGAGGGGTTTCAAATTGCGTGGCCAGCTGAGCACTTTCCGTCACTACCGGCACCGGATAATCAGGCTGTATCGATTCGGCGGATAAATTGGGGGGCACGTCAATGGGTGTCAGCTCTGGCGCAGTCTGGTAACGGCTGGCATTGTCTGGAAATAATCCATCCTCGCCCAACAGCCAGCTGCATCCTGCCAAAGTGGCCGCGAGAACAATACACAACCCTAATCGAATCACGCGAAATACACCTCCAGTGCGCGCTGCAGTGCAGCATGGTGTCCTGACGATAACGGTGTCAGCGGCAATCTGATGCCCTCGCTGATCATACCTC
Organism: Luminiphilus sp.; assembly: GCA_040263855.1. Classification (GTDB taxonomy): domain Bacteria; phylum Pseudomonadota; class Gammaproteobacteria; order Pseudomonadales; family Halieaceae; genus Luminiphilus. Next base: position 6,414 of record JBDQJL010000029.1, read on the forward strand.
GGAATGCCATCGCCCACTTAATTGGGATGGGATTAGATTCAGCAAACAACAAGTGATTCAAGTCGCTCAAGCGTGCGTTGATCGCGGTGGCAGTCTCCCACTCCCCTGCCAATGCAGATCCACACATCGCCGCCATATCCGGTGCAGCGATATTCGCTGTCACCGATACGTTGCCCCTACCCCCATGGCGCATCAACTCCAGCGCCGTTGCGTCGTCGCCAGAAAACACGGCAAACCCATCGGGTACGGCGCTAATCAGCTCAGCGCCTCGGGTAACGTCACCAGTGGCATCTTTCACAGCCACTATGGTGTCGATCTGACTGAGCTTGATTACCGTGTCATTCAACAAATCGCAGCTCGTCCGACCCGGCACGTTGTACAAGATAATGGGTAAGTTCACGGCTCGGGCTACCGCTTGAAAATGCTGGAACAGCCCATCCTGAGTTGGTTTATTGTAATAGGGCGTTACCGACAGAGAGTAATCAGCACCTGCCTCGGCAGCTGCCACGGTCAATTCAATAGCCTCGTGGGTAGAGTTACCGCCGGTCCCCGCCACAACGGGAATTCTGCCACCCGATTGCTCCACCGCAAAACGAATCAGCTCACAGTGCTCCGGCACCGTTAACGTCGGACTCTCACCAGTCGTCCCCACGACACAAATTGCCGCCGTACCTGATTCGATATGATATTCGATCAATGTCGCCATGGCTGACCAATCAATGGCACCATCAGGGTGCATGGGCGTTACCAACGCAACAATGCTTCCGGTTATCATCGATTCACTCCGGGGGATGCCTCGGCAAGCAAGGACAGAAAAATATGGTGCCGCAATTATCCACTACAGACCGAGATTCACAACCACACAATGTCATTCGCTTTCACTATTTGGCAAATCAAGTGGCTAAACTCTGTTTGCTCGGTCTTTTGGCAACGTATTCCACACTGAGTGGGGGACAAGACTCTGATTTGGAGGTTCGCATCGAGCCACTCACCGCGATCGATCTACAATTTATGACAGACCAACGAGTGCGCGTTGAGCAGCTCGCCAATCGCCTAGGGCGCAATCTCACAGGCCAACCAACACGTGACATCGATACGCTGCAAAGACTACTCGACGATGGGCTTGTGCCGTCGACCGACACCTTGACACTCCAAGCGATGGGAGTGGTGTTTGGAGATCTGCTCGGCAACCATCTTGATATGAGCTGGGTCGTCTATCGCGATAATGCCGGTCGCTCACGCGCGCTGAGTCATCGAGATGCTGATATCGTTTTATTCCCTATGACCATGATTTCTCGACGCCATCAGAACGGGGGCACACGTCGCCTCCAATCACTCTATGAGGAGACGGTTGCAGATATCCGTCCACTACTTCCCGGTGGCAAGTGGTTGCCTTAGCAAGGGGGTGTTGAGCCGATTGATCACAGTCCTTAAACCGGCAATCGGCAATCGGCAATCGGTGCGCGATAGGCGACGAGTAGCATCTTCGCTAATCGAGCACAAATCGAAAGGGCTTCGACAATCATCAGCCGCATCAGCACATCACAATTATGGCGGTGCACCACGCCCCGCATACGATTAAACTGTCCGCGATACGAGGGCATCACTGAGCGAAGTGGCTCGCCGGCCAGACTCTTTTCATCAGGTTGCGGAGGGATTGTTGAGCAATACACCGTCATGATTTTTGATACCGTCAACCTTCCCCGCGATGACTTTCAATTAGCCCTGCGAGCAATCAAAGACTGTCAGGAACCCTGTTATCAGAGTGATTTAGATGCCGTTAGCCATGCGGTCACCTCTCGGCAACGCGAATATATCGCCGGACGAGTCCTCGCAAGAGAGTTACTGTGCCGTATCGGCGTCGACGCCGATACCATTGCATCGGGACCCAAACGAGAACCCCTTTGGCCCTCCGGTATCGTTGGGTCCATCTCACATAACGAGCTGTTGTGTGCTGTAGTCGTCGCACAGAACTCAGTGGTCACTTCGGTGGGGATCGACATCGAGACGAACGGGCGCATCGACCGTAATCTATGGGGGCACTTATTTACCGATGCAGAAACCGAACATCTGTTGCAGCTGGAGCCAGCAGCGCAATCACGAGAAGCCACCATCTTTTTTTCAGTTAAAGAAGCGTTTTACAAATATCAGTTCCCAATGACGCAAACCTGGGTGGGATTTAAAGACGTCAGCGTTCATCAAGAGGACGCATCGTTCTATCGATTGACGGCACAGATCAACGACGCAAAAGTGGCAAACAATGTCCTTGCCGTCGTCGAGCCAGTTGGCACTGATCAGGTCATTGCCTTGGTCATTGATCAATCGCTGATCAAAGCTGCCAACAGACGCGACTGAAACCAAGTCATAGGCTATCAATCAGGTCGCTAGAATAATGGTCACCACGCCAAGCAATCTGAACCGCTAAAAAATGACCCATGAGATACGGCGCCACCCGCAACGATCCCAACGGTGGCAGCGTCTCATACGACCTCCCTCTGCCATTCGGTACGGAGCCGCCGTGCTGGACTAAAGCCCTCTAGCCTCGCCAAAAAAATGTCCTTACCCCGCGGCGCTACTGCCTGTCACGCTCGGCCACATCATGGTAGCGGTGCACACAGCAGACACTGCACGTAGAGATGCGCGGGATCGCGCAAACTCGATACGCTCTTTACGACCGGCGTAAAACTATTGGCTAGCGCCTGAAACCAAGCGCCCTTTGGCAGCACTGACTGGGTCAACGAGCGACTCAGCTCCTCGATGAAGAGACTTTCAAAGGAGGGCGGCACGCTCGTTCGTCGAGTCCGCCATTGCTCAACACCGGCGAGTGAGGCGGCCGCGGCAACAGCCTCGTCTAGTCCACCGAGGCCGTCCACCAGTCCATTCATGGCGGCCTCTTGGCCTGTCCACACCAGACCGTCAGCAACTTGCTCCACCGCTTCACGAGTCATGCCTCGACCATTGGCAACCAGTTGAACAAAATCCTGATAAGCCCCGACCGAGAGCGCCTGCACGATACTTGCCATCTCCGGACTCAATCCCCGCTCAAAACTGGCCGCGCCGGCCAACGAGGTTGTGCCTAAGCCATCAACCGTGACGCCGATATAATCGAACACTCCTTCAATGGTGGGGAAAGCCGAGAACGCGCCAATACTGCCCGTTATGGTAGTGGGCAACGCCCAGATTTCATCCGCTTCAGCGGCGATCCAGTAGCCGCCCGAAGCCGCGACCGACCCCATTGATACCACAAGCGGAATGCCCCGCTCTCGCACTTCAAACAATTTTCGACGAATCTGTTCAGACGCGAATACGCTGCCACCGGGCGAATTGACGCGGAGGACCATCGCGGCCAAAGCATCGGCCTCAAGCGCAGTCTCTATGTAATGCGTAATGGTATCGCTCCCCGCCATACCCTCCTCGCTCTCTCCGGGCACTAGCGTGCCTTCAACGGGGACAATGGCAATCAACGGCAACCCTTGCTCAGTCTCGCTACGACGCGTCGCCAACGCTTCTTGGTATTGCTCGAGGCTTACCATCGGCGCAAGCCCCGCCTCATCTTCGGCGCCCACCCATTTGATCAAAGCCGCATCCATCTCGGCGTGGTCAGCCAGCACGTCAATCCAACCGGCAGCCAGCAGGGTCTCTGCCAGATCATTTTCCGAGGCATTCAATTTCTCGGGGAATGCTGCAATAAACGCATCCATTGACCCCAGCGGCATACCGCGGCCTGATTCCGCCAGACCGGTAAAGGCTGACCACAACCCGGTCAGCCAGCGGGTAATCACCTCGCGCTCGCCGTCTGACATGTCATCGCGCAGATACGGCTCAACGGCAGATTTATTGTCTCCAGCACGAAAGACATGCATGGTGACCCGCACTCGTTCTAAAAACGTGCGCAAATAAGCCCGATAAACGGAGAACCCCTCTAAAAATAGCCCACCCTCTGGGTGAAGCAGCACCTGGTCCGCCTGTGCGGCCAATAAATAATTGGCCTGAGAATAAAAGTCTGCCCTTGCAATGACTGGCTTACCGGCATCTTTAAATTCTGCAATCGCCGCACTGATCTCCACTGTTTGACTGGTCGTCGGCCCCGACACGTTCTCCAAGTCCAGCACCACAGCGCTGATACGGTCATCCTCTGCTGCCCATCGAATGGCACTAATGATGTCCTGAAGGACCGTTGGCTGCTGATATTCCTGATTAAAGAGGGCCGCCAACGGCGTTGGCGCCGGCGCGTCCTCCACCAACGCACCTGATGGTGCGATCAGCAGCGCCGCTTTATCGGGAAGGGGCGTCGGACCTGCATCCCCCAGACTCAGACTGAACGCCGTAATAAAAACACCGACAAAGACCAGTGGTACCAAAACCGAAATGACCCGACTCACGCCACTTAAAAAGCGCCAGATGGCCTTCAAAAACCGCAATATCAAAACAGCTTCTCCCTGTTGATTAGATCGCAATGTGACACGCACTCGCCACGAGCTTAAGTGCCGACATCACGCCGCCAGACGAGTCTCTCGGCCACGAAACCGGATATACAGCATGCAGCTGACAAACAACGTCACGACCAGTGTTAGCCCCGCAATCGAGAGTCCATCTGCCTGATACGCAAATACGGCCTCAACGGCGGAAATAAAGTAAAACAAGAGTATCAGGTCAAACCAGATGAACAGTTTGAGAGAATCACGCGTGGCCGCCCAGAGAAAACAGAGCAAGGGTAAGCATCTCAGTCCTGTCAGCGCCCAAGTGCCGGCGAATCGCTCTACATCAGCGGCTTGCTGCACCAGCAATCCAAACCAACTTAGCCACATGAGCCACCATAACGCCTGGCTGAGCTGACCTCTTTTTTGCTTCTGCTTCATTTAACCTCGCTCTTGCGTTTGACCGCGCAACGCCCATTCTGCGACGCGCTTGCCCAGGGCACGACAAATCGCCGATTCCCTCTCATCTAGCGCCCTGTCTCCCCCCTCGGTGGACCAATGACTGGCGCCATAGGGAGTGCCACCAGCAACTGTTTGGCGCAATTCCGGCACCGAGTACGGGACGCCGACTATCACCATTCCATGGTGTATCAGCGGCAGCATCATACTCAGCAGTGTGGATTCTTGACCGCCATGCAAAGAACTGGTCGAGGTAAATAGACCTGCAGGCTTGTCTATCAAGCTCCCCTGCATCCAGAGCGCACTGGTGTCATCAAAAAACTGCTTCATCGGTGCAGCCATATTGCCAAACCGGGTCGGACTTCCTACCACAAGGCCCGCACAACCCTTAAGGTCCTCTTGGGTTGCCGCTATCGGCGTGTCCGCTGAGTCTGACGGAGGAGAAGTCAATGATGGGACCGTTCTCACCCGAGCTTGAATGCCTTCGACACACTCAACACCCCTGGCGACATGTCGCGCCATTGCCGCGGTCGCACCGCCGCGACTGTAATACACCACCAATATGTAAGGTTCTGTCAACACAACTGCTATCCATTATGGGTGACTCGACGATGTGCCAGACACCACGTTAAAGTGGCGAGACACGTCTAGGGTCTCACGGCAATGGTAACGCATCCGCGACTTCAAAATTTGGCACCCCGAATACGCTACTTTATCAGGCGATGCATCGAGGATCGCCTCAGCGCTAGCGCCGCCGCGCTCACTTACATGACTCTATTCGCTTTAGTGCCATTATTAACAGTGACCCTCTCTATTGCCTCGGCACTGCCGGCCGCAGGCAATTTTGAATCCAAGGTAGATGATTTCCTGCTACAATTTCTGCTGCCCGAAAGCTCAACCCAAGTCGTCGAATATTTGACTACGTTTATCGATCAAGCCCGGTCACTGACCCTGTTTGGCGTCGCTATTCTCTTAGTGACCGCCATACTCATGTTGCGCAATGTCGAGCAGGCGCTCAACCATATTTGGCGTAATCAGGCCAACCGCAAACCGCTCCATAGCTTTTTACTCTACTGGGCGGTTTTAAGTTTGGGTCCTGCGGCCATCGGTTTGGGCCTGGGATTGCGCGCTTTTCTCTTTGCCACGACCAACGAGTGGGGCGGACTGCAGGATTTCGGGATCGGGGCCGCCTTAGTGGGTCTATTGCCGTTTGTAATCAGCACGATGGGCCTCACCGCTTTATACGCAGCGGTGCCCAATTGCCAGGTTCCTTTCAAGCACGCCTTTATCGGGGGTATTTTTGCGGCGATCACCTTTACTATCGCCCGGATGGCATTCACAGCGATCATGGCACAGTCCAGCTACAGTCTCGTTTACGGTGCCTTTGCGACGGCGCCACTGTTTCTTCTCTGGATTTACATCACCTGGATTATCGTGCTCTCGGGCGCGCTCATTACGCATGGCATGTCGGCTTATCAGAATACCGAACAGGCGCAAACGCCAACGGTAATGAAAGCCCTGAATATTCTGTATCTCTTCTGGCGAGCGCAGCAGGAGGGCCGTGGTATCGCTGAACTGGAAATCATTGGCACGAATGATTTGCTGCCCGGAGGTGTCGATGCTGACAGCTGGCGACGCATTCGCGACTCACTGATCGCAGCGAGGCTACTCAAGCGCCTAGATCGGGGACATTACCTCCTGAGCAAAGATCTTCATGCCGTGAGTCTTGCAGACCTGGCCGATCTCATCCGCGCAGAACCTGAATACCGGCTGACCGGATTATCACTACCCTGGCAACAAGCCGCTGCAGCGCTGCTCAGTGACAGCAGAG
>JBDQJL010000030.1:0-255 GCA_040263855.1 Luminiphilus sp.
ATACGCAACCTCAGCGCATTGAGTTTAATAAACCCTTCGGCGTCTTTCTGGTCATACGCCCCGTCATCCGCTTCAAAGGTGGCGATCGTCTCATCAAACAATGAATCCTTAGACCGACGCCCCGTTACCGACACATTGCCCTTATACAGCGAAACGCGAACGTCGCCATTGACCACTGATTGTGTTTGATCTATGGCAGCCTGCAGCGCATGTCGCTCTGGGGCCCACCAATAGCCGTTGTAAATGAGCTTAGCG
>JBDQJL010000030.1:265-12708 GCA_040263855.1 Luminiphilus sp.
TCTTTCAGATGCGCCACCTCTCGATCCAATGTGATGGATTCAATAGCACGGTGCGCGCGCAACAAAATGCTGCCGCCAGGGGTTTCGTAGCAACCCCGCGATTTCATCCCGACGTAGCGATTCTCGACAATATCAGCTCTACCAATGCCATGTGCGCCACCACGCTCATTTAGCCAAGCCAACACCTGCGCAGGTGACATGACGTCATCATTAATCGCAACAACGTCTCCCTGCTCAAAAGTCAGTGTCACTTCTTCGGCTCGGTCTGGCGCCGCCTCAGGACTCACCGTCCAGCGCCACATGTCTTCCTCGGGCGGGACCCAAGGGTCCTCAAGCACGTCCCCCTCATAAGAGATATGGAGCAAATTGGCATCCATCGAGTAGGGCGATTTCTTCTGCGCCTTGGCAAAATCCACTGCAATATCGCGCTGCTCACAATAAGCCATCAGTGCCTCGCGAGAATTCAAATCCCACTCTCGCCACGGCGCGATAACGCGAATCCCTGGTTTGAGTGCATAAGCGCCTAGCTCAAAGCGAACTTGGTCATTGCCCTTCCCCGTCGCACCGTGAGCAATGGCATCAGCACCGGTCTCCGTAGCAATCTCTACTAAACGCTGAGCGATCAGCGGCCGAGCAATCGAAGTACCCAAAAGGTACTCCCCCTCGTAAACGGTGTTGGCGCGAAACATGGGAAACACAAAATCCCTTACAAACGTCTCACGCAAGTCCTCGATATAGATTTCACTGACGCCCAAACTCTCCGCCTTAGCGCGCGCCGGTTCCACCTCTTCTCCCTGACCAATGTCTGCTGTAAAGGTCACGACTTCACATTGATAGGTGTCTTGCAACCAACGCACGATCACAGAGGTATCGAGACCGCCGGAGTAAGCCAATACGACCTTATTTACCGTCGTCATAATGTCGCCTGCTGAAAAAAGGGCGAGTAGTGTACGACTGCGCGCGGATCAGCGCCATACGTTCAAACTTGGCCACTGAGCTCTGCTACACTGCAGGCATCATAGATAAGACCCTAAACATGACTTCCCTGACACTGACACTTCCCGATGATTGGCACATTCACCTCAGGGACGAAGAGGCACTGCACACCACCGTGACCGACATTGCACGCTGGGCGGGTCGGGCTATTGTCATGCCGAATCTCAAAGATCCCGTTCGAACGGTAAGGGATGCGCTCGCTTACCGGCAGCGCATTTTGGCAGTGCGACCGTCGGGATCCCAATTTGAACCTTTGATGACGCTGTATCTCACTGACTCAACAACGACTGAGTCGGTGCAGGAAGCGGCGCAGTCTTCATTCGTGCACGGCATTAAGTTATATCCCGCCGGTGCTACCACCAATTCGGCAGCAGGCGTCACCGCACTCAAAGCGCTCTACCCTGTTATCGAAGCGATGCAAAAGCATGACCTACCCTTGCTCATTCATGGTGAAGTCACCGATGCGGACTGCGATATTTTTGATCGGGAAAAAGCGTTCATTGACACTGCGTTGATACCGTTGACCGCAGCTTTTCCGGCACTGCGAATCGTTTTCGAACACATTACAACGCGCGATGCGGTGCAGTTTATCGAGGCGGGCAGCGATCGCATTGCAGCCACCGTAACCGCGCATCACTTGCTGTATAACCGCAACGACTTGTTAGTGGGCGGCATCAAGCCCCATTTATTCTGCTTGCCTGTGCTGAAACGAGATCAACATCAGTTGGCATTGCGCCAAGCCGTCACGTCGGGGCATCCGCGGTTTTTTCTCGGCACCGATTCAGCACCGCACACCCGGCAAGATAAGGAGTCGAGCTGCGGCTGTGCTGGCTGTTATACCGCCCACGCCGCATTAGAGTTATATGCAGAAGTCTTCGAGGAAGACGATGCACTGGACCAACTTGAGCGGTTTGCTAGCTTTAATGGCCCCGACTTTTATCAATTACCACGCAATTCAGGCACCGTCACGCTGGAGAAAATACCGCAGCAGATCCCCACTGATCTGCCATTGGGATCACAGCGCCTCGTGCCTCTGCGTGCCGGTGAGAGGGTGCAATGGACGCTCACGCAACAACCATGACTTCCGCATCTGCGCCGTCACTCATGAAGGACCGATTTCGGGGTTTCTTGCCGGTCGTCGTTGACATTGAAACAGGAGGGTTCAACTGCCATACCGATGCCCTCCTCGAAGTCGCCATCACATTGCTGACGATGAACGAAGCCGGCGAACTCGTCATCACCGAGACCCACAGTCGAAACGTAGAGCCCTTTGAGGGCGCCAATTTAGAACCTTCAGCACTCGATTTCACTGGTATAGACCCCGAAAATCCGCTCCGCGGGGCGTTACCCGAAGCCATTGCGCTGGGGGAATTGTTTGCCCTCATCCGACAATCAATCAAAGAGCATCAATGCAATCGCGCCATTTTAGTAGGCCATAACGCGCACTTTGATGCGGGATTTCTCAATGTTGCGACAGAACGGGTCGGCCTGAAGAGAAACCCCTTCCATCCCTTCTCTTACTTTGACACCGCGACCCTGGCCGGCCTGGCATTTGGGCATAACGTATTAGCCAGAGCCTGTGGCTTAGCTGGCATTGATTTCGACAATGCCGAGGCACATTCAGCTTGCTACGATGCGGCCAAAACTGCCGAGTTGTTCTGTCTGATCGTCAACCAATGGCAATCTCTGGGAGGGTGGACGGCGCCGGTTCCGACTGCGGACCTCGAATAACCCGACCGGGGTAAGAACCCGTGCTCTGGCCCTGACGAAACGTAACCTCTCCTGATTTAATCGTGCAGTCATATCCTTTCGCCGTCTGCAATAATCGCCTACCCCCCGCAGGCAGATCGAAGGCAACGGAAGGCAAATTCAACTCTATCGCATCGAGGTCAATCACGTTCAGATCGGCGAGATAGCCGGACTCAATGACGCCTCGATCAAGGAAACCATATAACTGGGCCGTGTCTCGGCATTGTCGCTTGATAGCCCGTTCGAGCGGTATGCGACCATTCGCCCTATCCCTCACCCAATGCTGCAGCATGAACGTCGTTGCCGCCGCATCGCAAATGGTGCCGCAATGCGCCCCACCATCTGACAGTGAGTTCACACAGTCGTCCGAATCAAGAGCGGGCTCTAAAAAATCAAGGTTTCCATCAACATAATTGAGCAACGGAAAGTAAATCATGCCCGTCCCTTCGTTGGCCATCATCGCATCGTAGGCATAGGCCTCGGCTGACATTCCAGCACCGACGGCGCAGTGCTCAATCGACTGCTCTTTCGTGGGCTCATAATTAAAACCAGGCGTCATCGCGTACTGCATCGAAAAGCCGCTCTCCATCAAGTCCGCAATTAACTGCAGATCTGATCCCGTCGGCTCACCTCGCTCTGCCAACAGCCGAGAACGAAAATCCCCATCCTGCAAGTGTTGCCACTGCTCATCCCAGGGAAGATCAGCAATCGCTTTCCAGCTTGGACGCTGCGAAAAAGGATGAAAGGTCGCGCGCCAACCCAAAATCAGTCCCGTACCCCGCATCGAAATCTGTGCAACGATCTGCGCCCCCGCCTCATTTTGTGCTCGCATTTCAGACAGTTGCTGTGCAAATGATAGTCCCTTAATCGGCGACTCCAGCGCAGTAAAAGCGACCGGAGCGCCGGTATTGCGACTTAAATCTCCCATCCAGCCAAACTCATCCCAGTCCGGATGCAGATCACTCGCCAGCTCAAATACGCCGTGTCCAGCGCGCTTTAATGCGTCGCCAATACCCAGTAACTCTTCTTTAGTCGCGGTTGTGCCTGGGACTAATGCTCCCTCAACAGACTTATGAAGGATGGTCCTCGACGTTGAGAATCCTACTGCGCCGGACGCCAAGCCCTCCTCAACGATGGCAGCCATCTGGGCAATATCGTCTTCCGTAGGCGCCTCATTAGCAGCACCACGATCTCCCATCACATACGCCCGTACCGCACCATGCGGCACCTGTGCCGCTACATCGATCGTTCGATCCAACTTTTCTAGCGCATTGAGGTACTCAGGGAACGACTCCCAATCCCAGGTCATACCCTCAGCAAGTGCGCTACCGGGGATGTCCTCTACGCCCTCCATTAATCCGATCAACCAATCTTGTCGCTCAGGTGCCGCAGGCGCGAAGCCCACACCGCAGTTACCCATGACGACGGTGGTAACGCCATGCCAAGCAGAGGGTGCCATTTCTTGATCCCAAGTCGCCTGACCATCATAGTGAGTGTGGATATCAACAAATCCGGGGGTGACGATGCGACCCGAGGCATCAATCTCTTCTCGACCGGGCGCCGCCAGATTGCCAACCGCTACAATACGATCCCCGACAATACCGACGTCTGCGATGCGGCCGGGAGCACCGGTGCCATCCACGACAAGGCCACCCGAAATTTTCAGATCGTACATACTGCTCCACTCCTATTCGTCAACACTACCGCTGTTATTGCAATCATTGTGATCTTACCGACTGTCGGCGGGACGTCACACCGACAACCACTCTACTGCACGGCTTGAGCCTACTCCGACTGCATCACGACTCATCGCCACTGATCTCTTTTAGGAGCTTATCCATATTAGTGAGCAGGTGATCAACCGAATCGATCCCGAGTAGCTCGTACTTCATCGATTCCTCGAAGGGCAGTAGCTGCGCTAACTGCAAGCAGACCCGCCATGCGTCAGACACGTCAGTTTGGAGACTCAAGCGCTTTATCTGGGGGTGTCGCAACAAACCGGTCAGCACCTCAGCAAGCCCTATCCGATCGTCGGGGAGCGGCGCTAATAACGGCGCATCGTGAAACACGACCTTCGCCTTAATCAATCCATCGGGTTCGCGCCATGTCGACTCAATATCAAAGCGATGCTGCCCCTCGATCGTGATACCCAGCAACCCATTAGCCAGTTGATCCCAGTCCACAATATGGGCATATGTGCCATAGTCCCCCATATTCGGAGTCTCTAACGACCCCCCGGAGATCTCCGACCCGTGTCGCAGCCAAGCGACACCAAACCCCTCGCTTTCTCGCATACAGCGCGCGACCAAATCTACGTAACGTTGCTCAAAAATTTGCAGGGGAAACCGCCCTGAAGGCAGTAATACAGACGATAGCGGAAATAGAGCAATTTCAGTCATAGCAGTGGGGTGCAGTCCGTGTTTCTAGCAAGGTTAGCAGGTTAAGTGCCTCTTCCCGACTGTCCCCACAAACCGACGGCTCAGGCAGAAAATGCGCGCAAACGGACGGTCGCCTTGGATCCCCGAACAATTCACATTTCGACCCAGTAGAGAGATGCACACAAGCCATTCCCGCTGGTTTGCCCTCGGGCATTCCCCAGAAAGGTTGTGCAATTGCCGGAGCAATGCAGCAAGCGCCACATAAAGGCCGACATTCGTTCATCAGGATTGCGCCCTACCGAATGGCCTAAAGATCAGGATCAACTGAGGTAGCAGCAACAACGCCCCCGCGACGGCGGCAACCATGGCCAACACGGTAAGGACACCAAAATAAAGGAGCGGCGTGAAGTTGGATAAAGTAAGCGTTGCAAAACCCACCACCACTGTCAGCGTCGTGTAATACATCGCCCGACCAATGCTGCCGTGACTGCGCATCATCGCCGCGTGATAATCACCATCGAGGGCAATTTCATCGCGAAAGCGATGCAAATAGTGAATGCAATCATCGACGCCAATACCCACCACAATAGCGGCAATGGTAATCGTCATAATATCCAGCGGAATGCCTGCTAAACCCATCAGACCCAAGACCAAACCCGCGGCTAAAATATTGGGCGCGAGGGCTAACAAGGCAATCGATAATGAACGAAATAAGAGCCAAAACATCACACCAATCGCCAAGAACACCGCGCCCAGTGTTTTAATTTGCGAGGTGTAGAGGCTTTGCAGCACGTTGTTATAGAGCACCAGCAATGAGGTGAAGTGCAGCCGTTCAGGCTCAATGCCGGTCTCTGTCAAAATCTGCTCCTGCAATTCCCGCAAATAGGCATCCCGCCTTAGCGATTCACTCGTTTCCATCACGCGCACACTCAACCTCACTTCTTGTGCAGCGGCATTGTAAAAAGGCGTAATCAGCGAATCCCTGACGTCTTGAGGCAGACTGTTTTCGATCAGCGCCAGCTCGACACCGCCCAAGCGGCTACCGTACAAACGATCCATCACGGTAAATGCCGTCGAGAGCGACATGACCTTTCCCGACTCCTGTCTGTCGTCAACAATGCGGTGAACGTGATCTATCAGCTGTCGACCGGGCACCGAAAACCAATAACTGGGCTCCGCATCACTGCCGGCGCCAAAGCTAAAATCAATATCGAATGGCTCATCAAAAAAACCATCTTCCTCGTCCCAACCTGTGTCCTGTGCAGTCGACGGTTGCTCCACTTCAATCTCGGCAGGGGTCTTTGGTGCCGACAGAATCACATCGAGCGGAATCGTCCCGCCCAGCCGTGCATCAAGTAGCTCCATTCCCTGGTAAATTTCAGTGTGTTCCTTGAAGTAATCAATAAATCGGTTTTCTACCTCGAGTGATCGAATGCCGAGGCCTGAAATAATGATTAAAAACACGGTCACTACACTGACATAAGCACCATGGTGCTGCACCACCCGCGCGAATTTTTGGGTGAACGGCGCGTCAGTCTGCTGCGAGGTCGCAAGAGGCGCGTCAGGGACGATCACCATCAATGCGGGCACGAGCGTGAAGACGGTGCAAAATCCGATCACGATCCCGGTGGTCATCATCCAACCAAAGTCGATCACCGGCTGAAGACCCGCCACAACCAGTGACGTAAACGCAACGATCGTTGTCATAGCGGTGTATAAACACGGTATCAGCATCAATCTAGCCGAGCTCGCCGCCAATTCACGCCTCGATGCGGCGGGCTGAGCGCGATGTAACTCTCGATAACGAACCACCAAGTGAATCGACAGTGAGAGGGTCACGATCAGCAATACGGCCACCGAGTTTGAGGAGATAACGGTCATACGCCAATCAGTGGCGGCCAGCACCCCCAGCAACAAAGTGGCTGTGGCGCTGCAAGCGGCCAACGGGATCAGCACCCACTTCCAGCCCCGGAAAATAATCCACATCGCTGCGGCCATGACGAGTAAGATCGATGAGCCAAAGGTCACTAAATCCGATTGCACGAAGGCCAGCATATCGGCAGCGATCATCGGCACGCCACCTACAAAGATGCTCGCATAGGGCCTAAATCGGTCAGCGACTTTGCGGACCGACGCAACCAGTCGACCCCTTTCATCTCCGAGTCTAGCCAGGGCAACGTCATATTCCGCCTCGGCTTGCGCCAAACTGAGCGCGCCAGCCTCATCAAGTTCACCTAGCAGCGCCACCTGACGCAACGATTCTCGCCGGTCCAGTAACGCTTCAGCCTCTAGGTCGGCCTCTAATGACACCAAAATACCGGTGAGGTCACCCTCCTGACTCACCAGCAAATTGCGGTAAAGCGGGCTGTTAGTCAGCTCCGTCAGCGCTAATCTGCGGTCGACCTGAGGATCACGCAAGGTGGGCATACTGTCAGCGCGAGCGAGGTCAGTGAGTGATAGCGGTGGGCTTTCTAGCAACGGTACATCGAGTAGTGTGGTCACTCCCGATACGCCTCGCAGCCGGCGAAGCTCATCAACCATTGCGGTCAGTGGCTCGAGCGAATCAGGGGATAGCAAGGGCGCACTGGGCTCCCAGGTCAAAATCAGAAATTCACCCCCTGCATACTTTTGAGACGACTCGCGAAAATACGCAAGATCAGGGTCTCCCTGCAATAATAGCGAGTCAGAGGATGCCTCTAATCGTAGGTTGGGTAGGGCGACGACGGCGCTCCCCACCACTGCGATCAATGCGATCACAACTAGCCATGGCCGTCGAAGCAGCCTGTCATAAAACGTACCTACTGATTTCATGCGCAAACTTTATCCTCTAATGCCGCAATGAGTCGGGCATGTAACCCCTGAAAACCACCATTACTCATGACCACGATCGTGTCACCGGGCTGCGCTAGCGCCACCGCTCGCTTCAGCAGCAAATCCAAATCGCTAACAACCTCCTGATGCTCATAGGCGCTCAACACCTCCACAAGATCCCAGTCTAGCCCCTGCGGTTCAAACCAAATGGCATGGTCCGCCTCTCTGGCAGCGGCACCCAGCGCCGTTCGATGTTGCCCTAGGCGCATGGTGTTTGAGCGCGGCTCTATGATCGCGATAAGCTTGCCCGCTGATTGATCGGCCCGCATGGCGCCCAAGGTTGCTGCGATAGCTGTGGGGTGGTGCGCAAAATCATCGAAGACCGCAATGTCGTGGGGCGCCCCGAGCAGTTCTAATCGTCGCTTAATACCGGCAAAAGAGGCCAACGCATTGATGGCATCCGCGGGCGCGACGCCAACGTGGGCAGCTGCTGCGACCGCAGCGGTCGCATTGGCTGCGTTATGCGCGCCGATAAGCGCCCACCGGAGCGGATAAGCCTGCCCGTCAGGTGTTGAAATAATAAAGTCGCTATCAGCCGCCGAGCCGGATCGCCAAGACCAGCCATCGGTCACCGCCTCATTGGCAGGCGCCACAGTGCTGACCGCACTCCAGACACCGCGCGCCAAAACTCGGTCAATCGCATCGCCCTCACCACGGATAATCGCGCCGTCACCCGGGATACAGCGAATCAAATGATGAAATTGAGT
Organism: Luminiphilus sp.; assembly: GCA_040263855.1. GTDB lineage: Bacteria > Pseudomonadota > Gammaproteobacteria > Pseudomonadales > Halieaceae > Luminiphilus. The sequence goes on from JBDQJL010000030.1 coordinate 8,967, forward strand.
CTCAATTTCGCCGAGATTAGCGAAGATATCCGCGTGGTCGTATTCGAGATTATTGATCACAAGCGTGTCGGGTCGATAATGAACGAACTTAGAGCGTTTATCGAAAAACGCCGAGTCATACTCGTCGGCCTCCACCACAAAATACCGGCCCTCGCCCAATCGAGCCGACACGCCGAAATTGACGGGTATACCGCCAATCAGAAACCCTGGCGCCAATTCTGCTTGATCAAGTATCCATGCAAGCATGCTCGCCGTACTCGTTTTACCGTGAGTGCCTGCAACGGCTAATACCCATCGATCTTTTAAAATGTGCTGACCCAGCCATTCGGGGCCAGAGGTATAGTGCAAGTGTCGATTCAGCATGCTCTCAATCGCTGAATTGCCGCGCGACAAGGCATTGCCAACGACAACACAATCGGGGGCCGGCGCTAACTGATCAGCGTCATAGCCATCCGTCACGTCAATGCCGCTATCGGAAAGCTGAGTGCTCATCGGCGGATAAACATTGGCGTCACTACCTGACACCCGATAACCACTATCCCGTGCAAGCAGCGCTAAACCGCCCATGAAGGTGCCACAAATACCTAAGATGTGAACGTGATCAGCCAAGCAACTTCTCCATAATTGAGCCAGATTAGCATGCGCCGTTTGCCATTGCGCCGTGAGGGGTCTACCTTACCCACCGTGTTTCACTCCACCGTATTCTGTTAATCATGACGCGACGCAATTTATTTTATGCCCAATCAGGGGGAGTCACCCCGGTCATCAACGCCTCGGCCGCCGCTGTCATTCAAACAGCGAGGGAACACCCCAAACGCATAGGCAAGGTCTTGGCGGGGCAAAATGGCATCTTAGGCGCCCTGCAAGAAAACCTCATCGATACGTCGCAAGAAACCACTCGCTCGATTGAGGGGTTAATCAAAACCCCCGGGGGGGCCTTTGGCTCTTGTCGCTATAAATTAAAGAGCTTTGCAGAGAATCAAGCCGAATATGAGCGACTGATCACCGTTTTTAAGGCCCATAATATCGGTTATTTCTTATATAACGGCGGCGGCGACTCCGCCGATACCTGCCTCAAGGTCTCCCACATTAGCGAGCAGATGGGCTATCCCATACAGGCAATCCACGTACCCAAAACCATCGACAATGATTTGCCGCTGACAGACAACTGCCCGGGCTTTGGTTCAGTGGCTAAATATGTGGCCATATCAACACGCGAAGCGGCATTAGATATTGAATCAATGTGTGCCACTTCCACTAAGGTTTTCATTCTTGAGGTCATGGGCCGACACGCCGGCTGGATTGCCGGTGCGAGCAGCCTTGCTGCGACAGAGCGAGGGGATGCGCCCCACATTATTCTGTTCCCTGAGATCGCCTTCGACCAGGCGGCATTTCTCAGTAGAGTCAGTGATTGCGTCAAGCGCTTTGGGTATTGCGTCGTTGTCGCTTCCGAAGGCACTAGCACCGCAGATGGCAAGCTGCTCGCTGACCAAGGCGAAACGGACGCATTTGGCCACGCGCAACTTGGTGGTTTGGCACCGTTGCTGGCCGGAATGGTGAAAACACATTTGGGCTACAAGTATCACTGGGCCGTGGCCGACTATCTGCAGCGCGCTGCGCGTCACATTGCCAGTCAGACCGATGTCGATCAAGCGATTGCGCTCGGCCGAGCGGCCGTCGAGCTTGCCTTGGACGGTGCTAACGCCATCATGCCAACTATCGAACGAAAAACCGGCAAACAGTACCGATGGTGCATTGGGACCGCGCCACTGCATCGTGTCGCCAATCGGGAGAAAAAAATGCCCCGTCGGTTCATATCAAAAGATGGTTTTGCTGTCACTGCAGCGGGCAAAGCGTACTTCGAGCCCCTTATCGCCGGTGAAGCCTACCCTGACTACCACCGCGGTATGCCACGCTACACGCGTTTAAAGAAAGTATTGGTTCGCAAACGCTGCACTCCCTGGCACGCCTAGCGCCCCAAAACATTGCAAGGCGCATAAGCGAGCGCGCGTCTAGACCATCAACACGTATCGCTTGAAAATAGCGTCTGCGTTTGCCTCTAACAAAGACACCATGTGCAACGGAGCGTGACACACACCTGCTGGATCGGCATGGCCACGCCACAAAGGAAGACAATGAGTCAGTGATAGTTGCCGCTGGTAGCCCTCTGCCACCGGTCGATAACTGATATGCCAAGGTTCGGGCGCAACACCGCCGCGGTCAACATGATACGGTTTATAAAAACCTTCGGCGTTATCAGCAGCTATCTGGTCATCCAGCCAAGCAGTCATCTCAGCAAATACGCCCTTGCGCTGATATTCGCTCGCGAGCAGCTGCGGCGCGTAGTCGTCCGCCACAGTTGAACGATCCCATATATCAAAATCCGTGCCCCAATGGTGCCTAGAAGTGCCTGGCAGGGCCGAAAAGCGCAGGATCGCGGCGAGCCAGTCACTATCCGATAGTGCCGCGCGATGCAGCTCCAGGCCCTCCTCATTCAGCACGGGGCGATGACCCAGCCACTTAGCATTCACAATGTCTAATTGGCGCCCGTAACCCCGGAAAGCAGACGCTACTCGCAGATCAAATCCTGCCTTTGTTGCCCGCCTACTGAGCGCAGTGAAAGCACTCAATGTGTTTTGATGCGCCCACATGCCCTGCGCGAATTCGCACAACCCCTCGCGAGAAAGGCCCAACAGTGTCAATGCGTCGAATGCGATAGGTCTTCTCCCATATATCTTGCTCTTAGCGGATAGATTCCCTGCAGGTTGATCTCATTGAGCAACAGATACACCTCCAGGCCCTCCGACATCGCTTGCGCCATGCGAGCCGCGTAGGCTGGGTCAACTTGCTCAGCCGGTGCAACGCTCGTGATCGCTTCATGCATCGCGCAAAAAACCAGCGCGGCACGATGTCCTCTGCGAATAGCCGCCACCAGCTCAGTAAGATGCTTACTGGCTCGGGCACTAACCGCATCAGGAAAAGCCCCCCTTCCCGCACCAACATGCCATGTCACCGACTTCACTTCGATGTAGACACCGCTCCCACTATCCACGAAAAAATCTGCCCTAGCTCGCTCAGCTAACTTCACCTCTGATTGCAATGACGCGCCACTCGGCATCAAGTCGGGGAAGAGCCCATTCCTCAGTGCTTCGGCCACAACGCGATTCGCCATTGCCGCATGTATACAAGCCAACCCAGTGTCGGTCTGCACCAGCTCCCAAGTCCATGCCAATTTGCGCCCTGGCTTGGAATGGAAGGACAACCAAACCGCCGCATCGGCCGGCTGGCAACCCGTCATGGCGCCCGTATTAGGACAATGCGCACACACCAGCTCCTCAGCCTCAGTCAACACGACATCGGCTAAGAAGCGTTTATAACGTCGACGCAAGGCACCTTCAGTGAGAGGCGGAAAATCCATGAAAACGCCTCCTGTCAGCGAAATTAGCGCATGCAGCCATGCCGATACCCCCTAAACACTGGGCCTCTAAAATCTGTGCTGGCACGAAAGGCGCAGATCTGGTAGCTTCCCCGCCCCAAATAAGCACGACAAGGTCTGTCGTGCTACTTTACGAGGAAGAGCACCACTATGGCCAGTCGCAAATCAGCCAGCGCAAAAGCCAAGGGCGCAGCAATCAAGAAAAAAGCGCCCGCTAAAAAGGCACCTGCTAAAAAGAAAGCCGTCGCTAAAAAAGCGCCCGCCAAAAAAGCACCTGCTAAAAAGAAAGCCGTCGCTAAAAAAGCG
>JBDQJL010000031.1:0-9776 GCA_040263855.1 Luminiphilus sp.
GCTCGGTATTCAGCAGTTTTTATATCAGTATGGTGCGCTCCGGAGAAGCGAGCGGCAATCTTGCCGGTGTCTTGACCGAATTGGCGGGGTATTTAGAGCGAAGCCGAGCGGTTCGTTCAACCATCGTTTCGGCGATGGTCTATCCGGCTATTTTGGCGGTGGTGGCATCCTTATCCGTCGCGATCATGCTGGGTTACGTTGTGCCGGAATTTGAGTCGCTGTTTGAAGAAATGGGCGATGGTCTACCGATGCTCACTGCGATCATTATCTCGCTGGGTGACGTGGTCGCCGGATGGTGGTGGCTGATGGCGATCGTGATCGGAGGCAGCGTAAGCCTGGTTCGAAAATGGCTGGCAACACCCCAAGGTCGCAATTGGCTCGACGTACGTGCCCTCACCCTGCCCTTGGCGGGACCCCTCATTCGAAAGTTTGAAGTGTCGCGCTTTGCCCGAACGATGGGCACTTTGCTCGGTAACGGCGTGGCCATCTTAAAAGCTACCGATATCGCCAGTGGGACCGTCGGTAATACGGTACTGCGTCACCATCTTGATAATTTGGCGCCAGCAATTAAGCGTGGAGAGCGGCTGTCCAAGTCGATGCAGCCAGAAATGTTCTCGCCGCTCGCAGTGCAAATGGTATTGGTAGGCGAGGAGTCTGGGCGACTCGATACGATGCTATTGGAGTTGGCGCAGGTCTATGAGGCGGAGGTAGAAGCCGACGTGAAGCGCGCGCTGACGTTATTGGAACCCGCCTTGATTTTAGGAATGGGTGGCCTCATCGCGATTATTATTATGGGTATTTTAATGGGGATTCTCTCCGTGAATACCATGGCATTCTGAGAGACTGACTGAGACTGAAATGGCAACAAGAGGGGTGAAGAACATGCGTGACAACTTGCGTGACAAAAAGTCGAGACGCAGCATGACAGGATTCACACTGGTGGAGTTGCTGGTGGTGCTGGCGATCCTCGGTATGTTGGCGGCACTGGTTGGGCCGCAAGTGCTCAATCAGCTCGGCGGCGCCAAGTCTAAGTCGGCGGCGATCCAAATTAATGATTTAGAGCAGGCGCTAGAGCTGTACAAGCTCGATGTGGGCAAGTTCCCAACGAGTGAACAAGGACTCAATGCGCTAGTGCGCCAACCCTCGGGTGCGCGAGGCTGGAATGGCCCTTACCTCAAAAAGGGCGAGTTACCCGATGACCCGTGGGGTAATCCCTACGAGTATCAGTATTCAGGGGGCAGCCCGAACATCTTATCGTATGGCGCTGACGGTCGCGGCGGCGGCAGTGGTGAAGACGCCGATATTACCGGGTAGGCGGCCGATAGCGGTGCAGCGCGCGCGCGGCTTTACGCTGATTGAGATCACGCTGGTGATGGTGATTGCGGGCCTGTTGTTCGCCATCGCGTTACCGAATATGGGGGCGCTGTCCGATTCCCTCGCCTATCGCGGTGCCGTCAGAGAGGTCATCTCGGCGGCGCAAAGTGCTCGCAGGCAGTCTGCTCGGACGGGACAACCGGTCGACCTTGTGATTTATCCGGAGCGCAAGGAAGTCGGCATAGGGGGCGGCCAATCGGGTATGGCGACGCTACCCGATGTGGTGTCACTTACCGTCACCAGTGCGGCGGAGGTGAGCCCTGAGGCAGGCGCCGCTGCTATTCGATTTTACCCATTCGGAGGGTCCACCGGTGGTGATATTGAGATTGCCGGCCCTGGTGGTGCCGGCACCCTTGTGCAAGTAGGCTGGTTGATGGGTGACGTGACCCAAACGGTGCAACGATGACAGCCTTAACGCGTCGTGTTGGTAGACTTTCCACAGCGAGGCGCGAAACCGGATTCTCATTGGTTGAAATGCTGGCGGCGTTGGTGATTCTGGGGCTTGCGCTGGGCACTTTGTATCAGGCCGCTTCGGGTGCCACACGCAATGCGCGCGTGTCTGCCGAATATGCTGTCGCAACCACTTTGGCCGAGTCTCAACTGGATGCGTTTCTGGTGACCCAGCCCAATGAGGGAGAGAGAGCTCAAGGCCAGTTTGGTGTTTACCGCTGGGAGGGCTGGGTAGAGCTAATTCCTGAGCGCGAAGAGTCGGGCATCGGTTGGGTTCGTTTGAGGGTGAGTTGGCCCGGTGAAGGGCAACCGAGGACCGTCAGTTTGAGGACCGCCAGCAAATTGAGTAATGGGGCCTAATATGCGTCGCGAGTCGGGGATGACACTGGTAGAGGTGATGATTTCCGCTGTGGTGCTCTCTATGGTGATGTTGGCGCTGTCTGCATCGCTGCGTACTTTTGCCACTACTTATACCGCAGTGGAACAGTCTGCGAACCGAACAGCGCGACTGCGGGAGGTGACCTACTTTCTCAGGCATGTCTTGCGCGAGGCGTATTCGCCCCACCAAGGCGCTTTCGATGCTACAGGGGGCCAGATTAGCTGGCTGGCACCCATTGACCGGGTCGGAGCGGCCGGTGGTGTAACGTGGTTACGGTTGCGTCGAGAGGGCGATGCTCTGATGCTCGACTTTGCGATTCCCGACTCGGAGTTGGCGGAGCAAGCGGACAGCGACCCTAAATGGGGAGCAGTCATTCCGTCCGAGACGTTGCTGACAAACGTCCGCAGCTTTAGCGTAAACAGCCTGGAAGAACCGGATGCCGGGCGTGGCTACGCTGACAGTGACGATAACAGTGATAGCGAAGCACTCAGTGCCGACTTGCCGCCCGGAGTCCAGTTAAAGTGGGAAATTGAGGGCATGGCGTGGCCAGCGCTAGTGGTGGCGTTCGATGGCTATAGGGCCTCGACGTGAGTCGGTCTCGCTCGCAGCAAGGTGCCGCGCTGGTACTGGTAATGTGGTTAGTAGCTGCTATGGCGATTACCGTGGGTGGCGCTTTGGCGTTGGCCCGCGACGAAGTGAATCTTGCATCGGCTCGCCTGGGAGAGGCGCAGGCTTTCGTGATCGGTAAAGGCATCGCCCGGTTGGCGGTGTTAGATCGCGCGCGGGCCAGGACGGCTGCTAATGATGAGGGCGAAGCGGATTCGGCAGCGCTCACTCGCGTTTTCCAGACCCAGTATGAACTTGACGGTTTCCGTATTGTGGCAACCGTCTATCCTGCGTCGGGCTTTGTGTCGATTGCTGAAGCAGACCCGGACGTTTGGCAGCAACTGCTTGTCGGAGTCGGCGCAATGAATGAGGGCAATGCAGCGTCTCTTGCGCAGCAGATTGTTGAAACAGAATTGGAAGCCACCTCTGCTGGTTCCGGGCCTGTGGGCAGTTTTCAATCCTTCTCGCGTCATCGACAGAGCCGCGCTGGCGTCTATGTGGAGCAGCTACTGGGAATAGAGGGTATGAATCGTGCGATTTATGACCGCATTCGACCCAGTATCTCGCCTTTTAATGTGGGATCGGGTGTGGACGCGGCGGCGTCGCCGCCCGAGATGCGTGCCGCCTTTGGCGGTGGTTTGGAGGACGAGTCTATGCCGGATTCAGGCCCCGAATCTGGCGCGGCGGCGGCGTCTGGGTATTATTGCGTGGAAATAGAAGTCTCGACCTCGCCGTCAGAAGGGTTCTTGCAGCGTATTTGGGTCGAGAGTCGCGGGTCTGATGAATTTTCTGCTGTGCGACTGGCTAGGGTTGAAAAGCCTAGGTACAAGAAGGGCGGCCATTCGGGGTAGGTGATGGGGCAAATAACGAACAATTGGAGTCTGTTTGGTCTGGATCTCACGCGAGCCGGAAAATGGCTTGCTTTGGGGCTTGAGCAGCTGCTTTATGATCGTGAAGCTTGGTTATTACGGCATTTTGATCCACCGGTAACACTTTTCTCAGAGGGGACAGAATCGCTGTATCAAGCGGATCGACTTTGCGACGAAACCCGCAGCGATCGCAGTGAGAGTGCTGAATATCGCCGTGACATTGGGATGTGCTTTGCGGTGGCGCTCCCACAGGACGCGGTATTATTAAAAACACTGCAACTGCCCGCGGCGAGCGAAGAGGACCTCGAGGCGGCGATGGCCCTCGAGATTGACTTGTCGTCACCCTTTTCGGATCAGGACACTCGGGCGGCGTGGCGCGTGCTGTCAAGACGCGAATCGGTCATTGAGGTCGTATTGGCGATTACCGCGCAAGCAGCGATCGACGAGACGCTAGAGACCACTGAATTACCCCTCGAAAATGGCTTCACTAACGCCCCTGAAGTTTGGGCGCTATCGGATAATGGCACTCCTATCAGCTTTGCGGGGTTTGGTGGACAGACACGCCGAGCGGCCTATCGCGGCAAGTTAATGCGGGCAGCGGGATTGTGGGCAGGGGTTTGGATGTCTGTCATGATCGGCTTGACGTCTATCGCATTTGTAACTTCGCTCCGCGCAGACAGCTTGGACGCGGCATTTCAGCAAGTGCGTGTCGACGCGGCGGAGGCGGCAAGCCGTCGGCAGGAACTCGAGCTGGGGCGCGCGCGACTAGGCGTTCTTCAGGAGGCGATTGTTGGGCGCCCGAATTATCAATATTGGCTTAATCATATTGCCGCATCGGCGCCAGATACGGTCTATTTCGATAGGCTCAATTTTGACGGTCATGAGGTCGTTGTCAGCGGTTATTCCAATAACGCGTCAGTCTACTTGCGAATGCTGACGGAGCAGGCGGGCTATACCGACGTTGCTGCGCTGTCCGCTTTTGCACGTGATCTCAATAATGGGCTCGAACGATTCAGCATCCAGTGGCATGTGACTGAACCCCCAAAACCTGAGGCAGAGGAACTGGTGGTTGCGCCGGAAACACCTCTGGCAGAGGTGTCGCAATGAATTACCAAACGCTTAGTGCGTCGCTGTTGGAACAAGAAGTGAGAGTCCGGCAAGCGCTGGTGCAGCTCCCTGTGCAGGCGCGTTCAGTGCTGATCGGTGCGGGCCTTGTAGTGATGACATTGACCCTGATAACCCTAGGCAATATTTTTGGATGGTGGATGAGTAATGTTGCTGAGATTAGTGCGACCAAGCCCCGTATCAGTCGATTGTTGGGGTATATCGAGGCAGCACCGAGTATTACGGCCACATTGGCGGATATTGATGTCGCGCTGTCGGAGCTTGCGATTGAGGATACGGGGGACACGGGGCGCGGCGGTGCGCTGTTGCAGCAGCAACTCAGACAGCTTGCCAGCGAGGCGGGGTTAACGGTCGTGGGTAGCGAAGTAAAGGAGCCAGAGGCGCTAGACGCGCTAGTCAAATTGAATGCGACCTTGGAGCTGACTGGCGGTCCAGATGATTTCGATGCGTTCTTAGAGCGGCTGTATCTTGCGGTGCCCGCATTGTTTCCCGAAGGGATGAAGATAGAAGCGATGAGGCGGATCAATCGGCGCAGAAATCCGAGCACACTGGCCGGGACGGAAGATCATGTCATGGCTAAGGTTGATATTGCTGCTTTTCGGTTGAGTGAACCCGATGCTTGATGCCACTGTCCTGCGCTGGAGTCGCTTGCCAAGCTTGCTTCAGCGATCGATCGCAGGGCTGGTGATGGTGCTTTTTCTGGCACTAGTCTATCTTGTGCTGGCTGGCACGCCGCATCCGATGGCGCCAGCAAGTTCCCTGTTTGCGCCGGTTTCGGTACAAACGGTTCTGGCGAACTCTAGACCAGTGCTGAGTAGCGCTGACTTTAGTCTGCGACCTCTCTTTGCTGTCAAGCGCGTGCCACCACCGCCGCAACAACTGGGCGAAGAAGCAGAAAAAGTCAGCGCAGAAGTGGCGCCCAATGACGAGATTGTGGGCAGCATTGACGGGATGAGCTTATTGGGAATATTTGGCTCTCGGGAAGTGGCGGGCGTGATCATTCGTCTTGATAATGGTGAGCGACAACGCTTGCCAGTGGGGGAATCCGTCAAGGGTTGGACATTGCGGTCATTGGAACCGCGGGGCGCCTTGCTTGAGGCCGCCACGGGCCAGCGAGCGCTACTTCAGATGGCGTTCTCGACCGACCAATCAGCTGAAGCATTGCCTGCCCCTGCAATTCCGCCGACGCAGAACGCGGCTAGCGAACAGCCAGTAGGCTCATCCCCTGACTCCGCTGACGTGGATGAGGAGGCGCCGCCAAAGACACTAACCTTTGGAGATGTCTATCGCGGTCGATTTACACCAAAAGAGAGCGGCGGAAAATGAAGAACGCAATTATGACAGAAATAGTCCGTTCAGTGAGGGCCAGTGATTGGGCTTGCTTTCCGGCGCAACAGCGGGCGGAGATGATGTCGATGAGAGCGCTTAGAAGAAACGTGGCAAGCTTGATGTGTTTGACGCTGCTGCTGAGCTGTGCCACTCAAGACATGAACCAAGCAGGATCATCCGTGGAAACAAAGCTGTCCAGCGGCATGGCAACGGTGAGCCAACCTGCGGATACAACCAATAGCGATCTGCCCCAAGACTCAGGGGAGGATGAGGGCCGTGGGAGTATATTTTTAGGCACGGACCAAGGCGTTCGCATGCCACCCGCTCGCGAGCCGATTAAAGTTTATGGCGATGCGGTCACGCTTAATTTTGAGGAAGCCCCACTGTCAGAGGTCGTGCACTCCATTGTGGGGGACCTGCTAGGTCTCGATTACATTGTTGAGCACCCGGTACAGGGCGCAGTGACGCTACGAACTCGTTCCCCGATTCCGCGAGACGAGTTGTTGCCGATTTTGGAGTCTCTCCTGCACAACCACGGCGCACTGTTGGTGCGGGGCCCGAATAATAGGCTCTTCATCAGTGGGGCCCAAAACGCTAGCCGGATGGCCCCTAGCTTTCAAAGTGCTTCGGGGACTGGCACGGGTTACTCCAATGTCATTGTGCCGCTGCAGTACATTGGCGCGACCGAGATGGCTGAGATTCTCAAGCCCGTCGCGACTGACCGTAGCTTTGTTCGCGTTGATATCAAGCGCAATTTACTGGTGCTGGGCGGCACCCAAATGCAGATCGACGGGTGGCTGGATATTGTCACCACTTTTGATATTGACCAACTGGCGGGCACGTCAGTCGGCGTGTTCCCTATTCAGCGCGGTACCGTAGAGGACGTTTTTATTGAGCTGGAGCATATTTTAAATACGGGCGAAGGGGGCGTAACGGGCCTAGCCAGCATGGTTCGGGTCCTCCCGGTTGAGCGCCTCAACAGTATTTTAGTGGTCTCGCCGCGCGCCGCTTACATTGAAATGGTAGGCAACTGGGTAGAGCAACTCGATAGTATCGATGAGCCGGCGTCTGAATCCACCCTTAATGTGTACGAAGTGCTCAACGGTAATGCGGGCCATATGGCAATGTTGCTGAGCACGATATTTGCAGAGGACGGCGGCAGTGGCACTAGCAGTGCGGGTAAATCACAGGTGGCGCCGGGCATGCAGTCTCAGCGATCTGGTGGCGGCAGCGGCGGCAATGGCGCAATGCCTAGCACTGGCGCGGGCCAGTCCATGGGAGGCTCGAGCTTTGAGCTGGGGGAATCGATTCGCGTGGTATCTGATGACTACAACAACGCGTTGCTGGTTTATGCCTCACCCTACGAGTACGGCAAGATAGAGCGCATATTGAAAAAACTCGATGTGATCGCCACGCAAGTCCTAATAGAGGCCAGCATTGTCGAGGTGCAGCTGGTCGATGGTTTGCAGTATGGATTAGAGTGGATTTTCCAGAATGGCATCGGTAACGATTACTCTGGCAAGGGTTCGTTGGACTTGTTGGGCGCCGCCGGGTTAGGGGCCATAGCGCCCGGATTTTCCTATGAGATTAGCAACAGTGCGGGAGACATGAAGGCTGTGGTGAATGCGCTAGCCGAGGAGTCGCTGGTGAACGTGATTTCTACCCCTTCTGTGTTGGTGTTAGATAACCATACGGCGGCGATTCACGTTGGCGATCAGCAGCCTATTCAGTCCATGGTGTCGGTGACGGATGGCGGTGTCGCTCAGACGTCCATTGAATACAAGGACACGGGTGTCAAATTAGAAGTAACACCTTCGGTGAATGATGGTGGGCTGGTCACATTAGATATTATGCAGTCGGTGACTGACGTTGGGCCCGAAGATTCAGCGACAGGCCAGCGCAGCTTTACGGAGAGAAATGTGAGTAGTCGTATCGCCGTGCGCAGCGGAGCCTCAGTGGTGCTGGGCGGCTTAATACGAGATAACGATGCCAAGAGCAAAAGCGGCGTGCCCTTGCTAATGGATATCCCTGTGCTAGGGAGCCTCTTCAGCAACACGAGTAATACTCTTGTTCGCACCGAGCTGCTTATTTTTATCACCCCCAAGGTCGTCGAGACAGACGATGAACTGAGAGCGCTCAGCACAGAGATGCGTGATCGTATGCAAGGAATAACCGACTTTAGCGACGTACCAATTGATTTGGAAACGTCTGGCGAGCGATGACCACTAGCGACGTCACTCCGCTCTGAGAGTTCTTGGGGAAGAAAATAGTGATGTGTAGTGGCTGAGGAGATGGCAAAAGGTGCAGGAATATCAACGAAGGACCGGTTTGCGGTTGGCAGTGAAAATGGGCTTGATGGCAGGCGTTTTAGTGGCGGGTTGCGCTTCACCCCCTAAGCAGTCGATAGAAGAGCACTTGAGTCAAAAGACGTTGCAGTGGACCGATGCGCTCATAGGCCAGGACTATGAGCGGGCGCTGACGTTCATGACGCCTAGTTACCAGAGCGGCCCTCGAGCGGAACGTTTTAGGGGTGACTTCAGCGGTGCGTCATATTGGCAAAATGCTGAGATCAATTGGGTGAAGTGCGACGAGGATGATGGCCCTCCAGCCGACTCGGCTGATGATGGCGCTGCCGTCGCCGCAGGGTCTGCTAGCACTGCAGACAATGCTGCATCCGTTTCGGGCGCTGCCGGTGACTGTGTTGTGAATGCTTGGGAGGATTGCGGTCAGGAATTGGCGGTGCCCTTTTCCGCATCGTCGACGATGTCGACTGACAGTGACCGTTGCAGCGTACGGTTAGTCCTTTCAGTGCTGAAGCCGCCCGAAATGTCGTTTCCCATGCCGATTCCGTATGAAGTGACATGGTTGAACGTGGACGGAGTTTGGTACATCTACCGAAAGTAACCTTCTTGCCAGGATGTATTGTTACTCCGATGATCGGTGCTATGGCAGGAAAAACTGCGCGAATGATTTGCGAAAAAGCCGCGGAGGTTCGAGTGAAAAGGGTGTCAAAAATACAATTAACGTGAAAATCACAAAAAAATCACAAAAAAATGGGAATTATGTCGGCCCATTAGTCGTCAAAAGGGTTGCAAGTCCTTGAGGCTTGCATACAATTTGCATATCAAGTTAGTAGGTCGGCGATCGTCGGCCCTCACAGAGGTAGAAACTGGGTCTCTGTGGCGCTGGTGGACGGTGGCCGTCTTATTTGTCACGTATCTGCAGACGTGTTAGCTTGGAAGCTGTTGCTGGGCAACGGTTTGTTTAATCAAACGTTTGATCGACTTTTTAGGAGTTATTCATGAAAAAGAACCTTATCTCCCTTGCTGTAGCTGCAAGCGTCTTGGGTGGCGCAGCCGTCCAAGCAGGGCAGTACGTAAATCCAGATAAAACGGGGCAAGTTTTGTTGTTCCCATTTTATAACGCCGACAATGGCAACGCGACCAACATGCATATTGTCAACACGACTGGCAAGGCTAAAGCAGTTAAAATCCGTTTCGTAGAGTATAAGAACTCAGACGAAGTACTGGATTTCAACTTGTATTTGTCAAAGTACGACCACTTTGCCTTTGGTGTTGTTAAGGATCCAAATGGCACGGGCGCTGCGATTCAAACAGCAGACAATAGCTGCACCGTTCCAGAGC
>JBDQJL010000032.1:0-8873 GCA_040263855.1 Luminiphilus sp.
GGAAGAGCTGACATCTTGTGCATAAAAAAAGCCCCCGATGGGCGGGGGCTGGATTCTAGGAGGTTCACCACTAGTACTGTTCTAGTCTAGTACATTACTAAGTATATATAAATAGTAATGTTCTAAGCTGGTACTGTTCTAGTCTAGGACAGTTCTAGGGTCTACTCATATCACAAAAAAAAGGGGTAGGCAAGCATTATGGATGCGCTGGAAGACTACGTTCTGAGCTACAACACGGACGCCAGAGTGAGGTGTCCCGATTGTGGCGATCAGCGAAAGAAGAAAAACCAAAAAACATTTTCAATCACAATCAAGCCAGACAGTAACCTTTACCACTGCCATCATTGTGGTTTGTCGGGTGCTGTGCGGCGCAAAAAATTTTACGAGGCCCACATGGAGAAGGTAGTAAAGATACCCACGCAATTAAATTACAACGTGCAGTTGATACAGGATTTTTTCGGATCGCGTAGCGTGCCGCTGGATACTCTTGACGGGTTGCCGGCAATGACCACTGGCATGAAATATTTTAACGGCGCCCAACGGGAGGCGGTGGGCTTTATTTACGGCCCACGGGAAAACCCGACAGCAATCAAGTGGCGATCTGTGGAAAGCAAGGGATTTCTCTGTGATGGCGCCCCAAGATCGTTCTACGGTATCGAAAACGTGGAAGATACTGACGAGGATTTGACGATAGTCGAGGGGGAGTGTGATGTCATTGCCTTGGCTAGCGTTGGCATCAAGGCCGTCTCTTGCCCCAACGGCGCACCTGCAAAGGTCAGCCAGAATCGGGTCTCTCCGGAGGAGGACAATAAGTTCTCGTATATATGGGAAGAGAGGGAGCGTCTGGAGCGCGTTAAGCGGGTTATTTTGGCGACCGATAACGATCAGGCAGGCGAGGCGCTGGCAGAAGAAATCGCTCGCCGAGTGGGTCGGGCCAAGTGCTGGCGGGTCAAGTTTCCCGAGGGGACCAAGGACGCAAACGATGCTGTTGACAAGCTAGGAGCAGACGAAACACGAAAACTCTTCGATAACCCCGAGCCAGTGCCGCTGTCTGGAGTCTATGGCGCGTCGGAATATCTTAATGACATCAAGGACATCTACTCCAACGGCCACGGGCGCGGAGCGTCCACCGGCTTCCCCGCTATCGATGAGCTGTTCACCATAGCGGAAGGACAGCTATCTATCGTCACGGGAATGCCGAGTTCGGGTAAGTCGGAGTTCATTGACCAGATCATGGTGAATCTAGCCCAGCGCGAGTCATGGAAGTTTGCCGTGTGCTCGTTCGAGAACCCCCCTCACATGCACATTGCCAAGCTGGCAGAGAAAGTGTCTGGGAAGCCGTTTTATGACGGGCTTGGGCCAAGAATGACAGAGGATGAGCTGGACGAGGCGGTCAGTTTCATCAATGATCACTTTGTGTTCCTTGAATCCAAGGACGGCGGCATGAGCACTATCGATAGCGTCATTGAGCGCACCAAGCAGGCGGTCATGCGTCTGGGTGTGCGGGGGCTGATTATCGATCCCTACAACTACATTGAGCAGTCAGGGACTGAAGAGCACAACAGCATCAGCCATATGCTGAGTCGCATTACCGCCTTTGCCAAGGCCCACGGCATCCATGTCTGGTTTGTCGCCCACCCACAGAAGATGTACCCCCGTGAAGACGGCACCTACACAGTGCCCAAGGGGATGAACATTTCCGGTTCGGCGGCATGGTTTGCCAAGGCCGATCTGGGCATCACCGTTCACCGCGCAGAGGATTGCGTCGAGATCCATTGCTGGAAGTCTAGGTTCAAGTGGACTGGCCAGCAGGGGGTGGCGTGCCTTACATATGAACTGTCAAATGGAAGATATCACGACTGGTCTCCGCCGGTAGAAATGAAGACGATAAAGGGAGTTGACCGGAGTTGGGAGGATTTTGATGAGTTCTGAGAAGGGGCACACGGACCTCGGCACAAAGGAGATTTACAAGCGCCATTCGGTGATGGTCGAGGGCGGCAATATGCCGCGGGCCAAGGTGATGGATCAGACGCTGATTGATCGGTATCTGATGGACGGGTTGCTCACGCTGTCCCAGCATCAGGCTGGCGAGTATGTTATGAGTCAGGCACTGCAAGCGGGCATGTACACGAAGCCCCTCAGCTCTGAGCCGTCATCAGGCGAGCGAGCCAAGGACTCTGTCGCCACAGAATCGCTTATGCGGTACGGGCGCACACTGGATTTGGTCGGCAATCGCTTTGGTCCGTATCACAAGTATCTGGTGGAGGAGGTTGTTCTGCATGGGTGGGATGTGTCGTTAGACGCCAAGAAAATGACAGCGCTCAAGGAAGCGCTCGACTGGATATCTGAGCGGCGTCTGGCCGGTGGCCGTAATCCGCTGAGGAAGCTGAAAGGTGAGTAGTTTTGATGAGCAGGTAGGCGGGGATCATTACAAGCGGCTCAAGATTCAGCCGTTGGAGTATGCGCTGGCAAATGATCTGGGGATTTGCGAACACGCCGTGATCAAGTATGTGTCGAGGTGGCGCGACAAGGGCGGTACTGATGACTTGTTAAAAGCAAAACACTACATCGAGTTGCTGTTGGAGTTTGAGGGGGGTGTGGAAAACTAGGAAACTGAGAAACTGGGGAAACTGGGGAAACTGGGGAAACTGGTATGGGAGGGATGGATAATCGGACAGGTAGAGGTTTTGCCAAGGACAGGCGAGCGGGTGCCAATCGGGCGAGGTCGTTTTACAAGGGGTGTTACGAGGAGTTTTTAGCTGACCCGTCCGCGCAGTACTTGATGACGTACTCGGAATACAAGCGCAAATGGGCAAAGAAGAAAAGATGCGGTGGATAGCGCCTGACCAATCACATGAACACACATGTCTCATTGTCAGCCCCTGATCAGGCGCTTATACCCGTGCCACCGCACACGGTTAGGAGTTGGGGCTAACTCAGTTTAGCACCACCCGACTTTTTCCGTAAAGCGCGTTTTTTTGGGTCCACAGAACGGCTTGGAAACTTGTTTGCGAGTCCGAGACGCTTTTTGCGCAAGTAAACCAATGTTTTGTCGGCTGGGCACCTAATAATTTCAATGCAGGGAGAATCTACCTCCCTTAGCAACAATACCGACAAGTTGTCCATGATTGCTACGTCTTCCCCGAATCTCTCGGACATCTGGATAGCGGCCTGTACTGCTATCTGGTAATCGTCTAGGTCGGCCATTTATGATCCCCTTGCGTCTGAGAAATCGTGAGTAAGCGCCGGCCTCAAGGTCAGCGCATTTGCCTGTCCCGCACAAGTCAATTGACTCGTAGATTGCGGGGCAAGCGGGGGCATGAATGCCCCCCTCCATGTCGCAGTACTGGCAAGTCATGAGACCAGCGCCAAAACAACAAGCACCAGAGTGGTGAATGACATCATCGCACCAGCGCCAGCGATCAAGGTCAGCATGGGTATCTGCTGAACCATGCGCTCTGCTTCCAGCACCCGATCCAGCATGGTGTCTGGCATCTCAGGCGGCTTGGGTGCGGGCCTTGCCTTTGGCGCAGGCTCTGCCCTCTTTGCAGGCGCTTGCAGAGGCAGTGTCCTCTGGGTGTGCTTGCGAATGTGCGTGGCTCTCCATGCGACAGATTGAGTTGTCCTGCCCAGCGCTTTGGCAATGACGCTCTTCTTTAGCTCCTTGTTCAAGCACTCCGTCAGCACCGCATCGTCTTCTTTAGACCACTTTGTAAAATGTCTATCCATTGTGATTACTCCTCACAGTTGATGTTTGGGTTGTAGGCAGGCCATAGCTTGTCCTCAACCATTTCACAGTAGTGGTGGTTGGCGGCGACTGCATCATTGTAGTCACCCTCGCCCACCACTCCCAAAATGAACAGGAGTATCATCACCCCCACCCAAATAGAAAGTACGTTATCCATCGGACTCTCCCATCGTCCACTCTGCGATGCCCGCCTTTTCACCGTAACGGTTTTTGACGATGACCATCTTTGTCTTGATTGCGTGGCCCTTTGTTCGCAACTCTGAGATGCGAGCGGGCGCCTCCAGTATTCCTAGCTGTTCCCATGCATTAAGGCGCGTCAAGGTGTTCCCCGCTTTCAGGTACTCAAGGATTCTTTCTTGCTGAGTCATAACGCCTCCTCATTGACATAACATCCACCGATTACGATGCCAGCCTCATTAATAATGTCGGCTTCACCATCCTCTATGACTACCGAGGGATCGAACCCCCACGTTTTAGAGGCGCCTCGCATTTCACCTTCGGTAAACAGCAGGCTGTCAGTGGTGTGCTCCGACAACCATAAGGTGAACGTCGGCTCTGGCGCGTCGTCAGCCTCTGGGCAGTGGGGATGGTGCGCGTTTACGCGCAAGCACTCGTTACACATTCTTATCATGTCTTCACTCCTATACGTTTCGACTTGTTTAGTTTACCGATAGAAAGGGAAATCACAACCCTTTTTGTTTTTCTATCAAATAAACGGGGACAACTATCATAAAAATCCCCCAGCCAGTACTGTCTGAAACATGGGGGTTTGGGGTAGGGTTTTCTTGCCTGCATACAACTTGTTAAAAAGAAGGGGGCGCGTGGCCCCCGTGGGTTATGCCGCCTGAGCGACGATGGTGTCAGCGCCCGACGCGGTGATGTTGCGCTGGATGTAGGGCACCGGCTCGCTGTCGAGCACGACAACCAGATTGTCACGCTCGGCCAGAGAGACCCAGTCGTCGTCATACATCTCGCCATCGGTAAACACGATGACCAGATCAGACTCCAGACCGTTCTCCTCAAGCCACTCGACACCAGCGGTCATGTAGGTGCCGCCGCCGCAGGGTGCCTCAAGGTCGAGCAGGTCTGCACCGGAGTACACCTCATCGGAGCTGTGGAAGCGGTGATTAGTCCAGACAACCACAACACCATCACGCGGCTGGAGCGTGTCGATCAGAGACGCAGACTCAATCATGAATTGATTGAGCATGTCGCGGCTGACTGATGCTGAGATGTCCACAACAATGGAGATGCGCCCGATCTGACCGATTGACGTGGGGCTGATGACACCCAGCGTCGAGAACCGGCGGCGATGAATGCGTGACCATGTGGTCTGACCACCAGCGCCTGCCCGATTGAATCGATCAGCAAGCTCTGCACGCCAGTCGGTGTCGGATGCATTGCTGGGGCGGTAGCGGTGCGAACCCTCGCGGATAGACTCAGGGAGTCGGTCAGGGTCGCGCCCGTCAGCCTCTAGCTGTTCGATGCCATCGTCCACTGAGGAGCGGATGTCGTGCTCATCCTCGCGAGCCGCGGCCTCCTGCTCCTCATCGGTGCCTTCATACTCAGGCGTCAGGTGATGGTCGTGACCGGCAGGCTCCGGCAGGTCGGATGGTTCGCCGGAGTCGCCGCTTGTATCTGACTTGTCATCAGTACCGGACTGGTCGCTGTCGTCGGAGTCTGAACTCGGCTCGCCCTTGATGTCATCGTCATCGTCGGCATCGTCATCCTGCTTTTGGTACAGGTCAGCGTAGACCGAATCGACAATGTCGTCGCGCCCGTAGTCGTCGGAGTAACAGCCCTGCGGGATAGGCTCAAAACCCATCGCCTTGCAGTCGGAGTTGATGACATAGTCGGCGGCGCGATTGTAAGTGCCGTGATCGAATGGCACGCTGGGTCGGAAGAATCCGCGCTCTTGATAGACCTTGCCGCGCTGGGGGTGCCGCAGGATTATATGCGACACCTCGTGAGCAAGTAAGAATGCCCGTTGTGAGTCTGACGCCAGCCCGCGGAAAAACTTGGGGCTGATGTAGACGTAGACGCCGTCAGTGGCGGCAGTGCCGACTGCGTCGGTCCAGATCACCTCAGTGGCGAGTAGCACGCTGTAGTGGACGGGCGCCTTGGCTTGCAGGCTGATCAGCGCCGCAATGTAGCGGCGCGAGTTGGTGAGATCAGCAGTAGGTGAGAATAGCTTCTTGGCTCGCATGGTTACACCTCCATGCCGGCAGTTTGTGCCAGCGGTAAAAGATCGTGGAACTTTTGAATGAATGCCACAGCGACACTCGATGTGAGCACCCAGCCGTTGCGGGCTGAGGTGCGGAGCAGTTTGGAACCCAGCGACACCTGCAGGTCGGGACGCAGGCGCACAATGTAGGCCAGTGCCGCCTCGCCGGTATCGGCATCGTGCGCGGCATTGATGGCGCGGTTGGCGGCGATCAATTGAAAGCCCGTGTTGTCTGGCACGTTAGCGCCTGCGGGGTCGGCGAATATCTCATCCGCAGTCGGCACGTCACCGGCCATGTCGATATACTGGCACAGTGTTCTCGCCGCTTTTGCCCCGATGCTGGCGGCGATCAGCGCCTCAACGTATGACGGGATCATTGAGCGTTGCGTGCCCCGATCAGGATTGTCGGGGTCGAGCAGTGCATTGTGGGTTTGATTGCCCGTGAACGCATCTGAATCCATGAACACCGTCAGGTGCTGGGCGGCGCGCACCAGTGAGCGCGGGGTGCAGAATGGGCCGTCCTCAGTCGGGACGCAGTCGGCGAAAAACTTCGTCGAGGTTTCCCTTGACTGGTAGGCCATCGCGCAATCGACAGCGAGCGGGTTGACGCCATTTGCCTCAGCCCAGTCAGCCCAGCCCTTGACCTCAAAGGTCAACTCAAATACTGCGGCGCGGTTGAGTAGGTGCGAGAGCATACGGGTAGCACCTGACTTGTCATTAGTACGGTTACCAGTGAAGCAAACGATCCAACCGTCAGGGATAGCCCAGCCTGCCAGTGTACGCTCGGCAGGGTCGAGTACGTCAGCGAGCACCTTCTGAACGTCAGTGCCAGCCTGCAACAGCTCATCGAACAGGATGATGCCGTAGTCGCGGCCAGTCTGCTCAATTTTGGTGATGAGCGGCGGCTTCGTGAACTGGGTAATGATGTTGCCGTCTGCGTCTTTTGACGGCAGTGCGACACCAGCAATCTCGGCAGAGTCGCGATTGGCGACGCGCTCTTGAATGAACCCCAGTTGATCAACGGAGACGCCAACGTGCTCCGCGTACAAGTCGCGGAACGGGCCTTTAAAGTACTGGGTCTTGCCCACGCCCACGGGGCCGATCAGGCCCACAGGGACGATGTCAGGTGCGCTGAATACCAGCGGTAGCATTTGGGTGACGCCAGCGATGTCAGTTTGAATGTGTGCCATGTGATGATCCCTCCTACGGGTAATTAGTCGATCAGGTCAGCGAGCAGTGAGTCGCCCGTGACGATGTTGGATGCCGCAGGTGCGACGGGTTGTGCAGTTGATGGTGACTTGGCGACAGCGGCCAGCGCCTTGCTGGCGGTGCTGGCGGCGCGGATAGCTTGACCGCGCTTGGTGCCATTGTTCTTCATCCAGTTGATGTCAGGCACCGAGCCAATTCGCTGGTCAATCAGGTCAGCAATTTCAAGCAGTCGGGGGTCGTTATCGTAACCCTCTACCATTCCGCGCAGTAGCGTGGCGTGGCGCTTGGCATTGTCGAGCAGTGACTGGTGGAGTCGCTTGCCCTCGGTCAATTGCTTCTCGACAACGTCCATATGCTTTTTGGCGCCCTCGACAGCGGCCTGCTTGGCACCGTCCAATTGCTTAGTGAGTCGGTCGTGATGCCGTTGTGCAATGTCAGCGGCGAGACCAGCAGGCAACGCGAGGGTGTCAACATTAAACACCGGCAGAGGCTCGGGCGGGTCGATGCTGATGCGGTACTTATCGGCGAGCACGTCGGGGTCGGGCATATCCACGTCGGACACATTGCCCAGATCAGCGCGATTCCGCGCCCCGTAGTATTGACGATAGTCGGGCAGAAAAGCATTGAGTGCGGCGAATGCTTCGCCCTTCATTTCTGCCAGCTTGGCGAGCACCTCGGGCACCTTCGCAACTGGCACCAGTCGCTTGCCGCGTTTCTGCTGACCGTCTTCGCAGTCGGTGAACGGCAAGGTGTTCTCGTATAGCCAAGTGCGGACAGCGGCAAACTTGCTGTTGACTTGTTTGAGGTCAGCGGTGAGCCGGCCCAGCGAGCCCACGCGGGTGCGGACTGGTACGGCGCCGTCGACTCTGCATTGCGATGCGGCAACGTCACTTGCCACTGCTGAGTGCTTCATTGGGTCGGCGCGTCCTATGCCGATGTTGAGCACCATAAAATTGTTGGCGATAGATTGTTGCATGTTCATATGTTCACTCCTCAGTGATGGGTGGATTCCCGTGACGCCCCGTAGGGCGTTTCGGCCAGTCTCCCTCTGGCTCTCATCGGACGGGTTATTAAATCCAGCAAGTGGCAACCTTTTTGGCGGGATGCCGTACCAGCTTGCGCCCTCGCTGAACATATACAGGGATGCAGTCGTGGGTGTTGATGTCCCGCGCCTTTCGCACCAGCCACTCGGTGCCCTCTTCATCAGAGAACCCGTTGAAATCGGAGATGCGCTTGACCTTTTGGGCAACGCCCACGCTTGGGTGTTGAGATATGTAATACATGATTTACTCCTCAGTCTTGCTTGACTCGGTTGCGTCCGCGATGGTTGGCCGCCGCAATGGTTGGCTCTCATCTGCCCTTGCCACGGCCCAGTCATCACTTAATGACTTGGCTAATTTGACCGCCTCGTAATCTTTTCTCAGGTTGTGAAGCTCGTGCCTGAGTTCGCGGTTTTCGTTTGAGAGGCGAGCGTACTCCGCCGCGCTGGGGGCATCGGGGTTCAGCTCATCGAGAATGTAGGTGCCTGACTGGTCAAGCATTTTGGGTTTGGTGTAGCTCATATGTTCACTCCTCAGTGATGGTGGTGTTTAGGCGGCCCTTGCGCTTTGTGATTTCCATCGCGCAATAGTGCGCCTCATCAGCGTATTGCCCGCATTTCGGATTCTGCGGGTTTGCGATCATCGCCTCTAT
>JBDQJL010000033.1:0-8470 GCA_040263855.1 Luminiphilus sp.
CTGTTCCCCAGCGTGCCGAGAGTGGCGTTAACGGCCACCGCCGATCCCAGGACACAACAGGAGATTGTCGACAGACTGGGCCTCGAGCAGGCTGCAAAATTCATAGTGGGTTTTGATCGCCCCAATATTCAGTACCGGATAGGCCTTAAAAATAATCCCCGACAGCAGCTACTGCGCTTTCTAAAAGAGGAGCACCCAACAGATGCTGGCATTATTTATTGCCTGTCTCGCAAAAAAACAGAAGAAATTGCACAGTGGCTGACTGAACAGGGCTTTGATGCGCTGCCGTATCACGCTGGCTTATCCGCAGAACTCCGGGCGGCGCATCAGGCGCGTTTCCTGCGAGACGACAGTGTCATTGTGGTCGCAACGATTGCTTTTGGTATGGGAATTGATAAGCCAGATGTGCGTTTTGTGGTGCATCTGGACTTACCGAAGACCGTCGAATCTTATTACCAAGAGACAGGGCGTGCAGGTCGCGATGGTGCGCCGGCAACAGCGTGGATGATCTATGGGCTGCAGGATGTCATCAAGCTCAGACAAATGATGCAGGGCTCTCAGGGCAGTGATCAGCACAAGCGTCTCGAACAGCACCGTCTAAATGCGATGTTGGGATTGTGTGAGATCACCAGTTGCCGGCGACAGTCATTGTTGCAATATTTTGGTGAAGACTACCCTCAACCCTGTGGTAATTGCGATAGCTGCCTCGATCCAGCCAAGACGTGGGATGCAACAGAAGCCTGTCGGATGGCGCTCAGTGCGGTGGCGCGAACCGGTGAGCGATTCGGCGTGAACCATTTAATCGACGTCTTGAGAGGTAAAGAGACCGATAAAATGTGGCAGTTCGAGCACCACCTTTTGCCGACTTTTGGAGTGGGGACTGCGCTTGATAATAACCAATGGCGGTCGGTCTTTCGTCAGCTGGTGGGCAGAAGTTATTTATCGGTCGATATGGAAGGTTACGGCGCACTGAAGCTTCAAGAACAATGCCGACCGTTGCTGAGAGGCGAGGTATCGATCGCGCTGCGGGTAGATCAAAAACAAAAAGTGGTCAAGCGACAAACAAAGACCCCACTGCCCGAAGAGATAGATGTGGGTATGTGGGAGGCCTTGCGAGAGTGTCGACGCGAGCAGGCAGAAGAGCAGGGCGTTCCTCCCTACGTTATTTTTCATGACAGCACGCTCATCGAGATGTGTGCCACGTTGCCGCAAACACTTGATGAGTTCGCCAAACTAAGCGGCGTCGGTGAGCGAAAATTACTCAAATACGCAGACGCTTTTCTGGCAGCTATTCGCCGAGCACAGGACGAAGCTGCGATGTAACAGTCGCCCGCTACGTTGGTTATTGAGCCGTTATTTATCCCGCCTTTGACTCAATGATCGCGAACAGATGATTGTGTTCAGCCAGGGGTTCCACTCTTAAGTGAGCTTGTCAGGAAACCCGGGCGCTCGCAGTTCAGTATCCAGCTCATCCTCGAGTAATTTCACCACAAAGGGCGATTGCGCGTCGCCGCCATAGCGCGCTTGGGCTGTTTTAAAACGCTCTTGAGCGGTCTTGGCGAGTGGCAGTGGCACGTCGAATGCCGCGCCGAATTGCTCGGCGAATCCCAAATCTTTGAGCGCGAGATCAAGCGTGAATCCAATATCGTAGCTACCATTGAGGATCAACTGTCCTTCAGTTTCATGGACAAAAGAGTTGCCTGACGACGCTGCGATGGCCTGCCATGCGGTCGCGAGGTCGAGGCCGCCGCGCGCAGCGAGCATCATGGCTTCACCACCGGCGGCAAGATGTACAAAAGCCAGCATATTCGTGATGACTTTGATCAGCGATGCTGTGCCGACCGCTCCCATGTGGAATACTTTTTTGCCCATAGCCTGCATTGCAGGCTCGTGAAGTGCAATCAGTGCTTCATTGCCACCGGCGAGGAGCGTCAACTCGCCTCGCGCCGCCAGATGCACGCCACCGGTGACGGGCAGTTCTAAAAATCCGATCCCCTGAGCCTCGGCTCGCGCAGCAGAGCGAATGACATCGTCTTGGCCCACCGTCGACATTTCGATCAAGGTCGCGCCTGCTGTCATATGACTCAGGATGTCATCCTGTACTGCAGACGAGGCGGGCGGAGAGGGCAAACACGTTATGACATGCTCGACTCGCTGGGCGAGATCGGCGCAACCTTCGGCCGGGTTTGCCCCAGCACTGACAAGTGTTTCCATTGCTGTTTTATCGAGATCAAATACGGTGAGTTGAAAGCCTGCATCAAGTAAGCGAACCGCTAGCTGGCCACCTAAGTTGCCCAATCCGATGAATCCGTAGTGCATGCGTCAGTCCTTTTTTTTACTCACTCGTGAAGTGTATCGCGTTAAAGCGGGCTTATTAGCGACAACCTGTAACGATTGCGCGCGAGAGTTAGGGATGAGACTGATGCTGTAAAACGTGTTCTAGCCGCGGTCTCTTTCTTGACGTGGGTTCGTTGTCGCTGTCGACCCAATAGTAGCTGTCCTTACTATAGCCTCAGGTTATCCCGCCCATTCCCTTTGAGATTGATACGCAGATAAAAACGCGCTGACCTTCCTGAATGCGTTGTAAATTGGCGATAAGTCTCATTAATAGCGTCAGCCCGACCGGTCTAAAAAGCCCCCATCGCCGTAACAACGACATTCCAAACGACCAGTGCAGAGACAGTGGCGCATGCGAGAGCATGATCCGACTGTCTTTTTAGGTGTTACACCCATTGATAGGGCTGTTTTTATGTCGAAAAATGTTATCTCGGCTTCACTCGTCGCTGGCCTGCTAGCGCTGTGGCTTGGGTCAGGGCTTTTTATCGAAACACCAGAGGACGTCGATGCCGTGCTGGCAGTGGCGCCAGAGAGAAGCCAGCAAGGTATCTCTGCTGAGCCGTTGAATCGAGTGCGGGTGGTAACAGCGAATGCCGAGTTTCGTAATCGCAGTATTGTGTTGCGGGGCCGCACCGATGCCAAGCGTGTGATTGATGTCACTGCGGAAGTAGCCGGGCAAGTGGTTGCCCAGCCAGCGGAGAGAGGCATGCAGGTGGCAACGGGCGACCTGCTGTGTGAAATCGCCATTGATGACCGTGAAATCGCTGTGGATGAGGCGCGCGCCGGATTAGAGAAGGCACGAATTGAACACGAAGGCAGTTTACAGCTTGCGGATAAGGGGTTGTTATCGGAGGTGGCGATTGCTGCCTCAGCATCGCGACAAGAGACCGCAAAAGCACATCTACGTCGTCAGGAGCTCAATCTGGCTCGCACCCGAATTACCGCGCCGTTCGATGGCGTGATCGAAGATTTGCATCTTTACGTCGGCGATTACGCCATGCCAGGTGCAGCCTGCGCAACGCTCATCGATTTGGATCCGATGCTGGTGACCGCCCAAGTCACAGAGGAAGAAGTAGAGAGTCTAAAGCTGGGCAGTGCGGTAATTGGTAGCACGCGAGTGGGTCGCGAGATTGAAGGCACGCTGTCTTTTGTGGGCAAGCAGAGCGATCCAGTGACGCGAACCTATGCTGTTGAAATTACGGTAGACAATAGCGACTACCAACTACGCTCTGGTTTAACTGTGTCGTTGCGGGTATTACTTGAAGAAGTGGCTGTCCATCGTGTACCGCCGTCACTCCTGACGTTAAACGACAACGGTGAGATGGGTGTTCGACTGGTAGATGAGGGTGATCGCGTCATTTTCCGAACGGTCAGTATCATTGAGGATGGTCCAGATGGCGTATGGATTGCCGGACTACCGCTGCAGATTAGGCTCATTACGGTTGGGCAGGAGTATGTCAGTGTTGGTGCTCGCGTAGAGCCGGTATTGGCTGACGATAAGATCAGCCAAGTCGTCATACGATGAGCGTAATCGAAACCGTCATTGGGCGCACGCGAACGACGCTGTCGCTGCTGGTGGTTATGGTACTGGTGGGGTTGGGTACACGTGCCGCCTTGCCTATTGCAAACGATCCCCACGTCGATCTCCCCTTATTTTATATCGGAGTGAATCACGAGGGTATTTCGCCTGGCGATGCCGAAAGATTGCTGGTGCAACCGATGGAGATCGAACTCAGAAAGCTTGAGGGCATCGTCGAGCTGCGCTCGACCGCGTCTGAGGGGATGGCGAGTTTTTTTATTGAGTTTGATGTATCGCAAGACCTGGATAAGGCACTGAACGACGTGAGAGAGGCCGTTGATGCGGCAAGAACCGAGATTCCCTCGACGGCTGAGGAGCCCTTTGTTGAGGAAATGACCGCAGCTGATTTTCCCATGTTGCAAGTCAACTTGGTCGGTGCGGCTGCAAGCGAGCGCGAGTTGTATCAAGCGGCGCTGAAGCTCAGACAAGAGATCGAGACCATCCCATCGGTACTCAGTGCGGATCTTCAAGGGCATCGCGATGAGGTGCTCGAGGTCATTATCGATCCTGACGCACTCAATACGTATCGTGTTTCAGTTGAAGAATTACTGGTGATTCTTCAGCGCAATAATCGGTTGATTCCAGCGGGCACTATGGAGCTGGATAGCGGCCGATTCGCGGTTAAGGTGCCGGCAGTCGTCGAGCGGGCTGAGGAAGTGCTCGAGTTGCCGATTCGCAGCTCGAGTGAAGGCGTGGTGACGTTGCGAGATGTCGCACGAGTAGACCGTACGTTTAAAGATCGCACCAGTTACGCTCGTTACAACGGGCAAGAAACTATTTCTATTGGTGTTACCAAGCGCACAGATGCCAATGTCATCGATGCAGTGGAATCTGTTCTGGCAGTTGTCGCGCAATCGTCCGCCAGTCTCCCTCCCGGTATTGAGGTGATTCCATCGCAGAATCAGGCAGAGTTTGCGGCTGTTCAGGTTCGCGAGCTGGAGGGGAATATTCTCACGGCATTAGCACTGGTGATGATTATCGTCGTGGCCTCGATGGGCTTTCGCAGTGGTCTGGTCGTGGGGCTCGGTATCCCCTTTTCGCTGCTGTTCTCGGTCACCATTATTTACCTCTTGGGGTATACCTTTAATTTCATGGTCATGTTCGGCATGCTGTTAGCGCTGGGCATGCTCATCGACGGCGGCATCGTGGTCACTGAATATGCGAACCGCCTGATGAGCGAGGGCATGGACCACAAACGCGCCTATGCGGATGCGGTGCAGCGAATGTTTTGGCCAGTGACTGCGTCGACCGCAACGACACTTGCTGCCTTTTTGCCAATGCTATTTTGGCCCGGTGTCTCAGGCCAGTTTATGGGGTACTTGCCAGTGACGGTGTTCACGGTACTGATCGGGTCTTTGCTCTATGCCCTGTTATTCGGTCCGGTACTGGGAACCCTGTTTGGTAAACCTTCCATGCACAACGCTGACCTACTGCGAGCGCAGCGAGTATTAGAGGATGGTGATCCGACTCAACTGGACAGCCTGACAGGTCAATTCGCTCGCTTTATGGTCGGTGTTTGTCGTCGGCCTGTCCTGACGATGGGCATCATATTCAGTTTGTTGATCAGCGTTTTTTGGGCTTACGGAAAATATAATGTCGGCACAATCTTTTTCTCCGATGCAGACCCCCAATTTATTCAAGTGTCGGTGCTCGGTCGCGGTAATTTCGCTGCCAACGAGGTGAATGATCTGGTGCTAGAGGTCGAATCAGAGGTGCTGCAAATCCCGGGCATTCGATTTGTGAACACTCAGAGCTTGCTACCGGGTGCCACTGGGGGCAACAGCGGCTTCATGGGGAGCAGCTCGGATCGCATCGGATCTATTTTTATCGAACTGGTCGCCGAATCTCAGCGAGAGCTGGGTGGCAAAGCGATTATGAGCTTGATTCGTGAGCGCACCGACGGCCTTGCGGGTATTAAGGTCGAAGTACAGCCCTTAGAAAAGGGTCCGCCCGTTGGTAAGCCGATTCAAATCGAATTTTCGTCGCGTCAGCGTGCGCTGTTAGAGCCAGCCATGGCGCGTGTTCGGGATTACTTAGATACCTTACCCAACCTCGTCGACATTGACGATTCCTCTGCACTGCCCTCGATTGAGTGGCGCATCGAGGTGGATCGTCAACAGGCAGCGCTATACGGTGTCGATGTCTCCTCGGCAGGTTTGGCGGTGCAGTTGGTGACCAATGGCGTCAAGGTGGGTGAGTACCGTCCAGATGATGCCGAAGACTCAGTTGATATTCGAGTCCGCTACCCTCGAGCCGAGCGCGGTATTATCGCAATGGATGAGCTGCGTATCAGCACGGAGCAGGGGATGGTGCCTTTGAGCAACTTTGTGCAGATGCGCCCCGCCCCTGGCGTCGACTCGCTGAAAAGAATCGATGGCTTGCCCGTAGAGTTAATTAAGGCAAACGTCCCAGAGGGCGTGATGGCCGACGGTATTGTGAGAGAAATCGAGAGCTGGTTAGCGCAGCAATCGTTTGATCCGGCAATTGATATTCGGTTCAGAGGAGCCAATGAGGAACAAGCCGACTCGATGGCATTTGTGTCAGCAGCGTTTTCTTTGTCGCTCGCAATCATGTTTATTTTGCTGGTCACGCAGTTTAATAACTTTTATCAAAGCACGCTGATTCTGCTGGCAGTGGTTATGTCAACGGCAGGTGTATTGCTGGGCCTCTTGCTACTGAGCAATCCCTTCAGTGCCTTATTAACGGGTGTGGGCGTGGTGGCGTTGGCGGGTATTGTGGTCAACAACAACATTATTCTCATCGACACGTTTAATCACGTTCGTCGTCAATATCCCGAGTTAGATGTTCGCGACGTGATTGTCCGCGCTACCGCACAGCGACTTCGGCCCGTCCTCCTCACCACTGTGACCACGGTATGCGGGTTGTTGCCATTGGCAGCGGGATTCTCAGTCGATTTGGCCGGCCGCTCTGTCACCATTGAGGGGGAAATGGCTATGTTTTGGGCGCCGCTGTCACAGGCAATCGTATTCGGTTTGTCATTTGCGACAGTGCTCACGCTGATCGCAACACCCGCCTTGCTGGCGTTGCCCTCGGAGATAGGCGCTTTTGTGCTCTCCGTTCGTCAACGTTTGGGTTTTCCGCCTACGCTCAGTGAATCACGGTAACGCCTCAATGCGCGGTTAACCCCGCGCTGTTGAGGGACTTTTTCTCGAGACTCAGTGCGAGTCGGGCTACACTCAAACAACGGAGTGAACGTCAGGCTCGGAGCGGGGCCTGATTGGCCTTTCTATTATCAATCCGTCTCTAGAGCCGGCGCGAGTGCTTGGGATCTGCGCGATTGCCCGCTTGGAGCCGTTTATAGGGTCTGTGTGGTAACAATGATCTTGCCATGAGATAAGGTGAATCGATGCCACAAACTCTGATTTCATCTGGAGTCGAAAGATGATCCGACAGGTCGCAGTGCTGTGTGCTTTGCTGGCAGTACTGTCTTGTGCCGAGTGGCAGGAACCGCCGGCATCACAAGACCCTATCCCTGAAGTCGGCGCGACTGAGACGGTGGCAGAACGTGGCCAGCGACTCTCGTTGGACACGGCACTCGCTGCGACTCCGGGCGATCCAGCATCACACTATGCGATGGGATTCGCTCGCGTGCTCTGTTCGGCAGTTTTTGTATCGGGTTTAGAGGCCGATTTTGCGGCAAAAAATGTCGGCTTCTTTACCTCGCCTCCTGAGAAGCGTCACAATATTCGTGACACGGCTATCGACCAAGAGGCCATGACAGTCACGGTAACCACTGATACGGGCATCGTGCGAGTCGCCCGATACATCGGTGATCTGGGTTGCGTCCCACTGCCTATTGGTGAGTCGTCGCCTTATTTTGAACCACCGATTATTGAGACTGGGCTGGCCGATGCGGCCGCGACACCGTGGCCGATGGGAGACAGCCCATCGCAGGCCCCGCCAGTAGAAGGCGTCGATTTGGCAAAATTGGATGCTGCTTTCGACGTATTTTTTACACAGGGCGCAATGTCTGCCGCAACCGTTGTGACTGTGCAGGGTCAGATCGTCTCAGAGCGATATGGGGCGGGCATACATCCCCATATGCCGCTAGAGAGTTGGTCCATGGGCAAAAGCCTGACTGCCACCTTATTGGGCGTGCTGATTCAGCAAGGAGAGTATGTACTGAACCAACCGGCGCCGATTCCCGAATGGCAAGCAGCGGGAGACCCTCGCCAAGCGATTCAGATCCAAGATATTTTGCGGATGTCGAGTGGCTTGCGTTGCCCCTCACCCTACGATCCAGAGGTTAATAGCAGTATCGATTACTTCGACCATCATTATTTGTATACCGGTACTGTGGATTCTTTTGCCTACGCTGCCAATCGACCTCAGCAATGGCCGCCCAATACCGTGGGCCGCTATCGCAACTGTGACCCGGTGCTCATCAATTACTTGATCCGTCTGGCAGTAGAGGGGCGGGGTGATGACTACCATCAGTTTCCGCAAACTGCGCTGTTCGATAAGATCGGCATCCGGAATCTGGTCTTTCAGACCGATCCCTACGGCAATACCTTGTTGCAAGGTTCTGATTTG
>JBDQJL010000034.1:0-7410 GCA_040263855.1 Luminiphilus sp.
CGCCCGCCAAAAAAGCACCTGCTAAAAAGAAAGTCGTCGCTAAAAAAGCGCCCGCCAAAAAAGCACCTGCTAAAAAGAAAGTCGTCGCTAAAAAAGCGCCCGCCAAAAAAGCACCTGCTAAAAAGAAAGTCGTCGCTAAAAAAGCGCCCGCCAAAAAAGCACCTGCTAAAAAGGCAACGGCTAAAAAGACCAGCACGCGGGTATCGAGCCCAAAGGTAGCGAGGGCGGTCGGCGCACTGCAAAAGTTCGACGATTTTAAGCCGTATAAGCCCAGTCGCAGCGAAAGCTACATGAATGATGAGCAAATTGAGCATTTTCGGGGCATTTTGCTTCAATGGCGCGGGGAACTGGTGAACGAAGTGTCGCGAACCGTGACACACATGAAAGATGAGGCCTCCAATTTCCCTGATCCCGCCGACAGGGCCACCCAGGAAGAGGAATTTAGTCTTGAGTTACGGACCCGCGACCGTGAAAGAAAATTAATTAAGAAAATCGACTCTACGCTCGAAAATTTACAAAACGACGACTACGGTTACTGTGATGCGTGTGGCGTTGAGATCGGTGTACAGCGACTAGAGGTCCGACCCACTGCTACCCTTTGCATCGACTGCAAAACACTTGCCGAAATTAAGGAGCGTCAGGAATTGGGTTGACTTTCCGTTACAGCGAGGCGCCCCCTCCCCGGTACCGGGGTCGCTTTGCACCCTCCCCGACAGGCCCTCTACATATGGGGTCGCTTTACACTGCGTTAGCCAGTTTCTTAGACGCACGACATCATCTGGGCTCCTGGCAGGTACGGATCGACGATATTGACCCGCCACGGGCGGTAGCGGACAGCATTGAACGCATTCTCGCAGGCCTGCAGGCACATGGACTGCTTTGGGACGGCGAGGTCGTTTATCAATCCAAGTCCGCTGACGCCTTCGAACGCGCGCTAGCACAGCTATGGCAGTTGGGGCGTCTCTTCCGCTGTCGCTGCACACGCGCCGATCTCATGCGTACCGGTACCTGTGGCCAGGCGTGTGCCAGTCAACAGCATGCCGACGATGCCCCTCATAGTTTGCGAGTCTCCGTTGATCGATCACTAGTGACTGACTTTGAAGACACCTTCCTCGGGCCGCAAGACATCACTGTCGAAGCACTCCCTCAAGATTTCATCGTCAAGCGGCGAGATGGTCTGTTCGCATACCAACTGGCAGCGGCGATTGATGATGCGCAACCGCACTTCACCCACATCGTGCGCGGGAAAGACCTCCTCGACTCCACGCATCGTCAACGCTGGCTGCACTGTGTTTTGGGACTCAGCTCGCCAGTCTACGGGCACGTACCGCTTCTGTATGACACGGACGGTAACAAGCTGAGCAAGCAAAATGGCGCGCCCGAGGTGAATCTGCACCACGCAGCGGATAATCTTCGCCACTGCCTGATGCAGCTGCACCAAGCGCCCCCGCCGCGATCGGCACGCAATCCTCAAGCTATTATCGAACATGCTATCGCCAACTGGGCCCCACCCCAGCGTACCGCCCAATACCGGTAAGTGTTACTTTTTCACTCGCAAGGTCTGACTTGACCGGTAACATAGGCGGTCCGGTTACCAACTGAGTGCGTCTATGCAAATTCGGTTACTAGAGGATGATCCGGCGCTGCGAGATGCCTTAGTGGCAGCGCTCACGGACTGCAGCATTGCCGTCATGCCCGAGCAGGCCTCAGGGTCAGACGAGATTCATCAATGGCAACCAGACTGTGACCTGGTGCTCCTCGGTGAGCATCACGAAGCGAATACATTGGTCTCGTTGAAACAGGCGCTATGGCCAACCCCCGTGGTCATCTTGCTCAGCAACCCCTCTACCGCTAACGTTGTCAAATCAATGCGAGCAGGTGCCACAGACGTACTGGATCGTTCCATGCCTGCCCTCCACATCGCGCAGTCGGTCCGAGCAACCTGCGAAGCACAGCAAGCCCCACTCGACGCGAGCCCAACACACAGCTATTTTCAGCCAGAGGACTGTCGCGCCATGCACGATCTGCAGGCGGCGATTCACCGGATTGGCAAAACGGACTCGACGGCTCTAATTGTTGGCGAAACCGGGACGGGTAAAGAGTTAGTCGCCCTGCAATTGCACGCAGCCAGTGCGCGCCGCGATCAAAACATGATTACGGTCAACTGTGCCGCCATTCCCGAAACACTGATTGAAGCAGAGCTATTTGGCTACGAAAAAGGCGCGTTTACGGGTGCGACAAGCAGCCGGATAGGCTTAATCGAAGCGGCCAATAACGGCACGTTATTTCTCGATGAGATAGGCGAGCTGCCTCTGGCCGCACAAGCAAGATTACTGAGGTTTATTCAGGAAGGTGAAATTCGCCGCATTGGCGCCATCAAAAGCACTAAGGTGAATATTCGACTAATTTGTGCGACGCATCGACGCTTAGATGAACTGGCCCAAAGTAATGAATTTCGCCAAGATCTCTACTATCGCATCAATGTTCTGCGGCTAGACATTCCCCCCTTGCGGGAGCGTGGTAACGATATAACGGCCATGGCCAATTGGTTCGCCACTCATCTGGCAGATAAGCTGAACATGCCTGCTCGGGCATTTTCTAAAGACAGTTTGAAGATGATTGCTAATCACACATGGCCCGGTAACGTCAGGGAACTGCAAAATGCGGTAGAACGTGCCCTGATCATGAGTGACGACTCGCTATTAGCGCTTGATTTACCCATTGGCAATGACGCGCCCGAAAGCCCAATCGCACCTGATCGCGCACCCGAGAAGATGATCGACGATTCGGCCGATGAATTGTCGCTAGAAGATTACTTTCAGCGTTTTGTGCTCCAGCATCAAGACGCCATGAACGAAACTGAACTCGCGCAAAAGCTAGGTATCAGTCGCAAATCCTTATGGGAGCGAAGGCAACGCTTCGGCATGCCGCGCAATAAGCCCAAGGCAGAAGACTAAGCCTCATTACACTGACTGCAATTTCGTAACACCCTAGTGCATTTCCGTAACACTTTTTGCGCTGTGCGACGTTCGTTGCCTATGCAAAAAAATATTATCCGTATGTTTTTTATGGTTTTTTCCATGCTGGCATACTACCTGCACCCAACTACACAGAGCCTAAATAACAATAACTGGCCCAATAATAAAAACGATGTCATAACGGACCTGGGTGGGGAAGGAGACTTCCCCATGTTTCGTTATGGAGTGACCCAATCGATCTATAGCACTCAAGCCCAGCACTCAAGCCCAGCACTCAAGCCCAGCACTCAAGATAGCGAGACACCCCCTCTTCAGCTACCATACCGACCCAACGGTAACGCGTGAATCCGTATCATCGCTTCGTAAGCCATCATCACGGCCGTATGCGCTTTCTGCCTACTGGTAGGATGATGAACAGAGTGACCAAACTTTGACCCACAAGACACAAGCCGCCCCGTTCAAGGGCTCTGACTTCTCGCATGGCGCTACAAAAGTCGTGCGCGGACTTCAAGACGCTGGATTTACCGCCTATGTTGTGGGCGGTGCCGTCCGCGATTTACTCTTAGGGCAGCGTCCTAAGGACTTCGATGTCGCCACCAATGCGACGCCAGAGCAAATTAAACAGTGCTTTCGTAACGCTCGTATCGTTGGCAGGCGCTTCCAAATCGTCCATGTCCGCTCAGGCGGCGAAATTATTGAAGTCACAACCTTTCGAGGCGATCATGCTGTCGCACAGGCAGGACAGCACGCAAAGGCGAGCGAATCAGGGCGGTTATTGCGCGATAACGTGTACGGCACGCTCGAGGAGGACGCGCTGCGCCGAGATCTCACCATTAACGCGCTCTACTACGACACCTCATCCAACACCCTGATTGATCAGCTCAACGGCGCCGCCGATATAGAAGCCCGAATGATCCGGGTGATTGGGGTTCCGGAGGAGCGGTACCGAGAAGACCCAGTAAGAATGCTGCGCGTATTACGCTTTAGTGCCCGCTTACAGTTTGACTTAGCAGCGGATACCGAAACCGCTATCGCAGACACTCGATTAATGCTCCGCGACATTCCCTCGGCACGATTATTTGATGAGTGGCTCAAGCTGTTTATGAACGGGTTTTCTGCGCCCACCTTTACCTTACTGAAGCACCATGACCTGATCACGCTGCTGATGGGCGATGGTATTGCCGAAACCCTACATGATGAGCGATCTGCGAGTTTACAGATGCGCGCCATGAGTAATACCGATCAGCGGGTTGCTGATCGACGACCCGTCACCCCCGCTTTCCTGCTCGCTGCACTCTATTGGCCTGCCGTCGAGCAACTGGCATCGAAACTAGAGGAAGATGGAGAGCCTCCAACTCAAGCCATGCATAGCGCGGGCCAGCAAGTGGTTCATCACGCCTGCCAGCATCTCACGATTCCAAAACGTTTCTCATTAGCCATGCGCGACATCTGGGATTTACAACCTCGCCTCGAGCGCATGCAGCCCAAAAAGATCACCGATCTGCTGGCTCGTCGATGGTTCAGGGCCGCATTCGACCTGCGCTTACTGCGAGAAGAGGCCGGCAACTTAGGGCGTCAGTGCAGTGACTTTTGGACCGCGCAGCAAAACGAGCATCCTGACTTGGTTGGCAGTGCCAGACCGCGTCGAGACGATCAGCCCAAGCGACGACGTAGGCCGCGAGGTAAAGTACGCACCCCATGAATCGCGTTTTTATTGGTCTGGGATCGAATATTGATAATCCCTTGGAGCGATTATCGGAGGCTTACCAGCACCTTGCAGCACACCCCGATTTGTCTGCAACCGGCCTTTCTAAAGTGTACATCTCGTCGCCACAGGGCCCACAAGACCAGCCCGATTTCTACAACGCGGTTGCAAGCTTTACCTCGTCACTATCACCTCATGAACTGCTCACCACGATGCTCAATATCGAGAGCGAGATGGGTCGAAAACGACTCAGGCACTGGGGTGAGCGATGTATCGATCTCGATTTACTCCTGTACGGTACAACGGTAATTGATACCGATACACTGATTTTGCCACATCCTCGCGCTCACGAGCGGCGCTTTGTGTTAGCGCCACTGAGTGAGCTGCTCGGCACCGATTATGCGATGCCCGGCCAACCCCCTCTTAAGACGCTTCTGTCTCGATGCACACAACAGACGATTAGCGTATTGTGTGAGTTCCCTCAGTGACAGCCGTTACAGGAGGCGCTTCTTTGCTGGAACGATCAACCTCATCAGGCTTATCGCTTCGCGGCCGCACTGTGCCAGCCTTCATCGCGATTGAAGGCCCTATAGGCGTGGGCAAAACAACCTTAGCGCGCAAAATTGCAGAGACCTTTGAATACGATCTGCTGCTTGAAGAAGCGGAGATGAATCCGTTTCTGGAGCGGTTTTATCAAAACCGTGAACAAACTGCGCTGGCAACACAACTCTTTTTTCTTTTTCAGCGAGTGCAGAAAATTACCGATATAAAACAACGCGATATGTTTGAGAGCGCACGCGTCACCGATTTTATCCTTGAGAAAGATCCACTGTTTGCTCGCGTCAACTTGGATCCAGCAGAATATGCGCTCTACGACAAGGTTTATGAGAAAATGCACGTCGAGGCACCGGTGCCCGATTTAGTGATCTACCTGCAAGCGAATCCTGAGCGTTTACTAGAGCGCATCGGTAAGCGTGGCATCGATGCCGAACAAACGATCGACCGGTCGTACCTAGAGCAACTCAATGAGGTGTACAGTGAGTTCTTTCTCTACTACGATGCGGCGCCTCTGCTTATTGTTAATGCCAACGATATTGACCTGGCGGAGAGTGACCGGGATTATGAGCAACTCGTTGACTATATGCTGAACATTAAGAAGGGACGCCATTATTTTAACCCGACTTTTTTTAGCTGAATTCCGACTCTTTATGAGCGGCCTGGAGTCAGCCTAATGACAAAACGAATCACCATTAGCACACTAGACGCGATGAAGGCGTCCGGTGACAAATTTGTGATGATTACCGCTTACGACGCCACGTTTGCGCGGCTGGCCAGTGAAGCAGGCGCAGAGACAATATTAGTCGGTGATTCTCTCGGTATGGTGTTACAAGGCCATGAGACAACCATTCCTGTGTCATTGGAGGCCATGGTGTATCACACGGAGTGTGTCGCGCGCGCGAAACCTCGCTCCCTCATCGTGGCCGACCTGCCCTTCATGAGCTTTTCCAATCCTGATGACGCCCTGCATGCCAGCACACAATTGATGCAGTCGGGCGCCCAGATGGTGAAGCTAGAGGGCGGAACTTGGCTCAGTGATAGCATTCATAGACTGGTCGAACGGGGCGTGCCTGTTTGCGCACACCTGGGATTAACGCCTCAATCGGTCAATGTATTTGGCGGATATCGCGTTCAAGGTCGTACGCCAAAAGAGGCGAAGTCGATTCTTGCCGACGCGGTCGAAATTCAGGATGCCGGCGCTAGCCTGCTGGTCTTGGAGTGTATCCCAGCGGAACTCGCCCGCGATATTGCTTCAAAACTGGATATCCCGGTGATTGGCATCGGTGCCGGTGGAGGCACTGATGCGCAAGTGCTCGTTTTACACGACATGCTGGGGATGACTGAAAATGCGCCGAAATTTGTGCAAAACTTCATGAAGGGTGCTGACTCGATACAAGATGCGCTCACTGCCTTTGTCCGTGCGGTGAAGTCAGGGGAATACCCCCAAGAAGAGCACACCTACTCCTAAGGATCGGCATGATCGTCGTCTCCGATAATAGCGCGCTTCGGGACTACCTCGACCCAGTCCGTGTGCAGTCGCGTGTCGCGTTTGTCCCCACCATGGGCAATCTTCATGAAGGCCACCTCTCCTTAGTTCGTCAAGCCAAGGAAGCAGCCGACATCGTCGTCGTCTCAATCTTTGTCAACCCGATGCAATTTGGCGAGAAGGAAGACTTAGCCACCTACCCGCGCACAATCGATGCCGATGTATTGGCCCTCAAAACGGCGGGGGTTGACGTGGTTTTTACGCCCAGCATCGCTGATATCTATCCGCAGGGAGATCAAGCTCACACGGCCATCCGCGTGCCGCTTTTAAGTGAGCCGCTCTGCGGTGCACAGCGTCCCGGACACTTCGACGGAGTTTGCACCGTCGTCTATAAACTATTCCGATTAATAGAACCCGATGTCGCCGTCTTTGGTGAGAAAGATTTGCAGCAGCTGCTGATCATTCAAAAAATGGTGGCGGACCTGAGTTTAAACATCGATATTCGACACGGGGTCACCACACGCGCCAGCGATGGATTAGCCTTGAGCTCTCGCAATCAATATCTGTCTGCCGCTGAGCGTGAGATAGCACCCCGTCTTTGGCAGACGCTGCAGGACTGCGCACAAACGCTACGCGGTGCTTCAACCGGTAGTGCTGGCACCATACTGGTGCAGGCATCAGAC
>JBDQJL010000035.1:0-312 GCA_040263855.1 Luminiphilus sp.
GTCTGGACCGATGTCACTGAATCAACAGACAATTCAGCGCCAAGGTGAGGAAACCCTCTGGATGGATGGTGACACCGAGCGGCCCGTCAGCGCATTAGCTGGCTCGTCATTTTTTATGTCTGATACGGCGCTGATCCCGCCTGCAACGCTGGGGACCTGGCTATTGGGTGCGCCTTCGCCCTCTCCTGAATGGACTGTAAAAGTCACACAGTGGCAAGTAGCGGGTGAATGGGAAGCCCCTTCACGGGTTATAATCCGCCACCTCGACATGGAGATCAGGGTGATTATCACAAAATGGGATTTCAGCACCCT
>JBDQJL010000035.1:322-6811 GCA_040263855.1 Luminiphilus sp.
CCCTGCCGTGACACGCATTCACGCTTGCTCTCCTGCCAAACTCAACCTGTTCCTGCACGTCACCGGGCAACGGCCAGATGGCTACCACACGCTGCAAACCGTGTTTCAGCTGCTCGATTGGGGCGACGACATGACGTTTGAGTTGCGAGAGCACCCGGGTATTACCCTGTCAGGCGACACCGATGATCTCCTGCCTGAGGATAACCTCATCGTGAAGGCGGCTTGTGCGCTAAATCAACCTGAACGCGGCGCCCACATCCACATCACAAAGCGTATCCCCCGCGGGGGTGGATTGGGCGGCGGCAGCTCAAATGCCGCGACTACGCTGAGAGCACTCAACATACTGTGGTCATTAGATCTTGACCAGCGCGCGCTGCTGGCACTTGCCAAACCACTCGGCGCCGATGTGCCGGTCTTCACACTGGGGCAAAGCGCCTGGGCCGAGGGCATCGGTGAGGACTTATCGCCCCTCGCGCTGCCGCCTCGCTGGTATGCTGTCATAATGCCGAGTTGCGAGGTGCAAACCGCTGAAATCTTCGGCCACCCCGAATTGACACGCAACACCGCGCCGATTACAGTGTCGGCCTTTTTTTCAGGGGCAGGTCACAATGACCTACAGCCAGTCGCCATGGCGCTGTACCCTGAAATTCGCAAGGCTTGGAAGTGGTTGGAAGCGCGCGCACCATCCGCGCAAATGACGGGTAGCGGCGCGTGCTTATTTGCCGCGTGCGATACAGAGGCCGAGGCGCGCAGCCTAGTCGCGAGTGCCCCCGCGGGGGTAACAGCGGTTGCGGCAGAAGGTCTGGATCGACTCCCAGCAATGCAGAGAGTTGAGTGAAGTTTTTTTGGGGCGTCGCCAAGTGGCAAGGCAGCGGGTTTTGATCCCGCCATTCGGAGGTTCGAATCCTCCCGCCCCAGCCATCCTTACAGTCGCGGGCAGCCGCGTAGAGGGAGCAGCATGTCATCTAAAATGATGGTGTTTTCAGGTAACGCCAACCCCGCGTTAGCGCGTCGGGTCGCGGATCGGCTGTATCTGGCGCTGGGCAATGCTGCAGTGAGTAAGTTTTCTGATGGCGAGATTACCGTTGAGCTGAATGAAAACGTGCGCGGCAAAGACGTCTTCGTGCTGCAAAGCACCTGTCAGCCGACGAATGACAACATCATTGAACTGCTGCTCATGATCGATGCTTTGCGCCGGGCGTCAGCTGCCAGAATTACGGCCGTCGTGCCCTATTTTGGTTACGCACGGCAAGATCGTCGCGTGCGCTCTGCGCGCGTGCCGATTTCTGCGAAAGTAGTCGCAGACACCATGGTTAGCGTTGGCGTTGACCGCGTGTTAACGGTGGACTTGCATGCCGAACAAATACAAGGGTTCTTCACGGTCCCCGTGGATAATGTTTACGCATCATCGATTCTTAACGCTGATATCGTTCGCTGTCAGTATGAAAACCTCATCGTCGTCTCCCCTGACATTGGTGGTGTGGTGCGCGCTAGAGCCATTGCTAAGCAACTCGATGACGCTGACTTAGCCATTATCGACAAGCGTCGCCCACGGGCGAATGAAGCAGAAGTCATGAACTTAATTGGCGATGTTGATGGCCGTATGGCCATTCTGGTCGACGACATGGTCGACACTGCCGGCACCTTGTGTACCGCCGCCAACGCGCTCAAAGAGCGCGGTGCGGTGAAGGTCGTGTCCTACTGCACCCACGCGGTGCTCTCTGGCAAGGCACTGGAGAACATTAAGCACTCCCAGCTGGATGAATTAGTCGTCACCGATACGATACCGCTGTCACCTGAGGCGCTGTCTGTCGGCAAAATCCGCCAACTGACGATTGCTGATTTATTGGCAGAGTCTATCCGCAGAGTCAGTAACGAAGAATCAATAAGCGCACTGTTTGATTTGTCTTAGACAGTGTTTTACCCACCCATCACCGCGTTGGTCGCAGACAAAGTGATGTTTACTAAGGAGCCAGACCATGTCTGAATCTTTTATTGTTGTAGCCGAGACTCGCGTTGACGAGGGGAAAGGTGCGAGCCGCCGCCTACGTCGACTCGAGGGCAAAATGCCCGCTGTCATATACGGGGGCGATCAAGAGGCCCAAAGCCTGACACTGATCCGCAAGGATTTTGAGTACATGCTAGAAAACGAGGCGTGCTTTAGCTCAATCTTGGAAGTCCA
This sequence comes from Luminiphilus sp., assembly GCA_040263855.1. Taxonomy (GTDB): domain Bacteria; phylum Pseudomonadota; class Gammaproteobacteria; order Pseudomonadales; family Halieaceae; genus Luminiphilus. The sequence continues at coordinate 2,505 of JBDQJL010000035.1, forward strand.
AGTGGGCGGGAAGTCTGAAAACGCTATCATCAAAGACATCCAGCGGCATCCAGCCAAAGGCTTCCCCATGCATGCCGATTTTTTGCGCGTGCGTATGGATCAAGCCATTAAGGTCAATGTGCCACTGCATTTCATTAATGAAGAGCAGTGCACAGGTGTCAAACTGGGCGGCGGCATGATCCAGAAGCAAGCCACTGACGTCGAAATTCAGTGTCTACCCAAAGATTTACCAGAGTATCTCGAAGTCGACATGTTAGACGTCGAACTGGGGCAAATTGTTCACCTGTCTGATATCGCCCTTCCAGAGGGTGCCATCGCAACGGCCTTGGAACTGGGTGACGATCACGATCTGGCCATCGCCTCTGTTATCGCGCCGAGAGGTATCAAGGGCGACGATGAAGATGAAGCCAGTGACGATGCTGATAGCGATACTGAGTCCAGTGACGAAGACGCTGCAGCCGGCGAGGGCAGCGAGGACTGATTGGTCCGTGTCCGGCATCCGACTCATCGTCGGGCTTGGCAATCCTGACGCACAATACGAAGGCACCCGGCATAATGCCGGTGCTTTCTTTGTGCGTCAGCTCGCCAGTCGCTTTAGCATATCTCTCTCCACAGACAAAAATGCGGTCGGCGAAATTGGCCGTGGCCTAGTAGCCGGTCATGATGTGAGACTGCTCCTCCCCAGTACTTATATGAATCACAGCGGACGCTCTGTCGCGGGCACCGCGCACTATTATCGAATCGACCCCAGCGACATGCTTATTGCCCATGACGAACTGGATATCGAGCCGGGTGAGGCGCGCTTCAAGCGAGACGGCGGTCACGGAGGCCACAATGGGCTGCGCGACATCATTCCCGCTTTAGGTGGCCAACGAGACTTCTGGCGGCTCCGCATTGGCATTGGTCATCCAGGTTCCGCCGCTCAGGTGGCCTCATGGGTACTCAGCAAAGCCAGCGTCGACAGCCGACTCGCCATGGAAGCGAGTGTTGAGTCAGCGATGGACGCCCTACCGTTATTGCTTGAAGGCGAAGACATCAAGGCCATGACCGCGCTCCACAGTGAGCATCACGGACGTGCTCCACTCATCAAGGATTAAAGAATATGGGAATTCAGTGCGGCATCGTGGGCCTACCCAATGTCGGTAAATCGACCTTATTTAATGCCCTGACACAAGCCGGCATCGATGCGGAAAATTTTCCCTTCTGCACGATTGAGCCGAACACCGGCATTGTGCCCGTGCCCGACCCACGACAAGCCGAGATTGCGGCATTGGTCTCACCAGAGCGCAGCATCCCAGCAACCATGGAATTCGTAGACATCGCAGGGCTCGTTGCCGGTGCTTCCAAAGGGGAAGGCCTAGGCAATCAATTTTTAGCCAATATTCGCGAAACCGACGCGATTGCACACGTGGTCCGCTGCTTTGAAGACCCCAATGTGATTCATGTTGCCAATAAAATTGATCCGCTTGCCGACATTGAAACAATCAATACTGAACTGGCGCTGGCGGATCTAGAGTCGTGTGAGAAACAATTGAGCAAAGTGATACGGACAGCCAAAGGGGGTGACAAGGAAGCCATTGCACTCAAAGCATTGCTTGAAGAGAAACTATTACCGCAGCTCAATGAGGCTCAGCCTGTGCGAGCGCTCACGTTGGACGACAACGACTGGGTACGCGTAAAGGGCCTCCACTTACTCACTACAAAACCCACGATGTACATTGCCAATGTGGCTGAGGATGGTTTTAACGACAATCCACATCTCGATGCGGTAGCCGATCATGCGGCGTCCGAAAACGCCAGCGTGGTGGTGATTTGTAACAAGCTTGAATCGGAAATTATCGAACTCGATGACGACGAGAAAGTCGATTTTCTCGCCGAAATGGGCATGCAGGAGCCGGGCCTAAATCGTGTGATTCGGGCGGGCTACGACCTACTGAACCTGCAAACCTACTTCACGGCTGGCCCCAAAGAAGTCCGCGCTTGGACGATTCGCGTGGGATCAACCGCACCTGAAGCCGCAGCAGTCATCCACACGGATTTTCAAAAAGGCTTTATTCGTGCCGAAATCATTGGCTTTGACGACTATGTCAGCCACCGAGGCGAGCAAGGCGCCAAAGATGCCGGTCGGTGGCGATTAGAAGGCAAGGACTACGTTGTGGCTGACGGCGATGTCATTCACTTCCGCTTTAATGTCTGAGCGCGCTTAAGCCCGACCCAGTCCGCTCATGATCGCAGCTCGGGTCTCACTGGGCTCAATCACCGCGTCGATTTCAAGGTAACTTGCCGCCTCCGTTGCGCGTCCCTTTTCATAGAGCTCCGCAAGTAGCGAGTCGAACAAGACCTGTCTGGCAGCGTCATCCGGCGCTGCCGCTAACTCTTGGCGAAAGCCCAGCTGCACAGCGCCCTCTAACCCCATTGCACCAAATTCGCCCTGAGGCCAACTCACCGCATAGCGTGGCACCGCAAAGGATCCACCTGTCATCGCCATCGCACCCAAACCATAAGCGCGCCGCAAAAAGACAGCCACAATCGGCTGGGTCAGTTGTGCGCCGGCGATAAAGACCTCTGACATGAGCCCTGGCGCGCCAGCGGCTTCACTATCAGGCCCCACCATAAAACCTGGCGTATCGATAAAGGATACGACCGGTAATTGCCATTTTTCAGCAAGTTGGTATAAGGCGGTGGCCTTCACTGCGGCATCGCCATCGATTGCCCCACCAAGATGACGGCAATCGCTAGCTAGCACCGCTATCGCGCGTCCCTCTACCCGCGCAAGACCGGTCACAACGGCCCGTCCCGCATCAGGACGCGTCTCAATGAAAGAGTCTTTATCGAGTACCTGATTCAGTACTTTTCGCACGTCATAGGTATAACGGCGATTCGATGGCATGAGTGCCGCTAATGCTTCCTGATCGTGGCACTCCCAATCGGCGAGCGGCCCCTGCACACAGGCTAAAGCTTGCTTGGCGACCCGCACTGCCTCGGCTTCGTCACTGACCACAATATCGATGACCCCGTTCTCACGGTGCACCGACACGGGGCCAATCTGCTCCGGCTTCCAAGCGCCTAACCCACCGCCCTCGATCATGGCGGGGCCCGCCATGCCAATACAGCTATTCTCAGTCGCAATCCGTAAATCGGCAGCGCCAAATAAGGCTGCATTGCCTGCGAAGCAGTAGCCGTGATTGACGGCAATTCGCGGCACGACACCCGATAGCGCCGCCCACTGGTGAAACGTCGGCACATTCAGCCCCGCCATTAACACCAAGACATCGGTATCCCCAGGGCGCCCGCCACCTCCTTCGGTAAACATGATCACAGGCAGACGATCTTGAGCTGCCAGCGCCAGCAGACGGTCAATCTTGCGATGGTGGAAATAGCCCTGCGTTCCCGCCAGCACGGTGTAATCGTTGATAATCAGCGCAGTACGGGCAACCGACTCAGGAAAGAGCGCGCTATTAATCCCCCCCACCGCAGTGATCACGGCGTCTGCGGCGGTCTCCGCGAACAGCGCGTCACCCTCGCGGCGCTGTCGTTGCGCGGCGACAGCCAACTGTCCGTACTCAAAGACCGGGGCACCCTCAGTCAAATCGGCTAGATTTTCGCGAGCGGTGCGCCCCCCCCGACTGTGCCGCTTGGCGACTGCATCGGGGCGTGCCGTATCTTCGGTGTTTGCTAATCGGTCTTGTAAATTAGCTAGCGGGTCATGGGGTTCATGTGACATTTAATGCGTCTTTTTACAGGACAAAGGGCGTTACGCGAGTAGATAGTGTTTTGGCGGTTGACTTCAACCCCCGACTTTTGCAGAATCTCGCGCCTTTAGTTGTTTCTTCTCGTGGCTACGTAGCTCAGCTGGTTAGAGCACAGCATTCATAATGCTGGGGTCGGTGGTTCAAGTCCACCCGTAGCTACCATCCCCGTTCCAATTGCTCTCGCCTCTATGGGCACACCGATTGGCCCGCGACTTCGGCACAATACCCTATTGCTCTCGATTCAGAAGTGCTTGAGAACCGACAACGAAGTCGGTTTCCAGTCTCACTTCCTACCAACATTTTTATTTAGACATAGAAATACTCTATTCCGCTCATACAGAACCCTTGCGCATTCAGAAAATTAGTATAGTGTTATACTTATGTATATCACCATGCATTCTTCATTATGACCGAATGGAAAGTCGATCAGCCGATCTTCAGGCAACTTGCTGCAAAGATTAGTAACCAAATTCTTCAAGGGGTTTGGTTAGAGCAACAAGCACTACCCTCTGTGCGTGCGGTTGCTATCGATCTCAAGATCAACCACCTGACTGT
>JBDQJL010000036.1:0-6805 GCA_040263855.1 Luminiphilus sp.
GGCATATATAATGACATAATAAGCTGCGGTCTATCAAGCCGTTCAACGACGGTGTCGCTAGGCATTAGGCAGTCCCTTCAGCCAGCAAGCCAGACAGTTTCAGGGCACCGCGCACCTGGCACACGAACAGGCCGCAAAACCCGCCTCAGCAATACTGTCTTGGCTCGCAAAAACAATGGAGGGTCATGCTGCTGACGATGAAGATCGCCATTTGCGAGTCAATTAAGCGCTAAGCGAGACAGCGGCTTTTAGGCGACGGATCGTGGCACAGACTTGACGGTTTTTGCTAAGAAGCGCTAAACAATTGCTAACGCATTGGATTCCTAATCCGGCGAGTGTGGACTTCAAACTGGCGGCGACACTCATCGCGCATCTGCTCTGTCACATCGGTCCTGTTCTCAACCTGTAGCCATCAATTTTGTTAGTAATGTCGTCAGTAGATTGATACTCGTCTTCTTGCTGAGCCCCTGATGGGAACGCAACCTATCCCACATTTCAAAGGAGGTGATTGCGTCAATAGATTCACGAGTCTCATCGGGCAGCAGTCGCAATTCTGGCAGCCGGCCATCTAAGTCCTTGCGCAAGCCGCGTTGGTTGCGGGCATAGTTGGCGCGCAATGTCTGATAACGCCATAGTTGCGCGCGAGTGCCTTGCGTAATATTAGTGACACTCTCAAAGGCGTCGGCGCGACGCCTCACCACGCCATCAATGCGCTCCTCCAAAGTGCCGCTCCGATCACCGCTGATAAATAACGCCTCATAAGAGTCGCGAATATGATCATCGATGGCTTCAAAGAGAGACTCCATATCCTCGAAATGGCGAAAGAAGGAGCGAATACCAACACCGGCACGATCAGCAATCTGTTGGGCGGTCGGGACGAGCACGCCCTCTTCCTGCAAGGCGAGCACGGCATCAACAAAGGCCAGTCGACTGCGCTCGCTTCGAAGCCGCCGTCCGTCTATTTTGCCATCGCGCTCTGACTTCAAAATGGGGTCCTTACATGGCTATGACGTGATTGCGTGTTATTGAGCATGAGGCGTCAGGCCCCGCTGTTCCAGTAAAACCCGACACGGTATATCGTAAAAATAGACCGCATAGCGAAGCGTGCTCACAGCAATGATATCGCCACTAGATCGAGAATACTCCTCATTAGTAGGATTCCCATTAATGCACCTAAGTCTGCAAGCGTAACAGCTCCCTAAGCGCTGAGCAGAGGCAACGAAGGCGCTGACGCTAGCGAGAGGGCATTCGCCGTTTCGCCGTTACAGGCTGTGCATTTCCACCTTCGGCTGGTATTGAGCCAGTGGCGTCGCCTGCTAACGAAGATGATGGGAACGCTACGTTTGCTTTGCCAAGATCTCAGCAATTGCCAGTGCGCTGACATTGTAGATCGCGCGCGGTGTCGCTGAGTTCACCATGATGTGCGCCGGTCGTTTGAGTCCGGACAGATAGGGACCAATCAGCAAACCATTCGCTTTCTGTCGAAGCAGTCCTAACGCAATATTGGCAGCATCAAGACCGGGGAACACCAGCAGATTGGCCTTCCCTCGCAGTTGACTGTCACCATAAATGGTCTCTCGGTAGGCCGCGTCCAACGCCGTCAGCGAATGCATTTCGCCATCTATCTCCACCTCAGGCAACCTCGCTCTGAGAATTTCGCTGGCTTGTCGCATTTTTCTGGCGGAAGGCGCGTTCGAGGAACCAAAGTTAGAATGCGATAACAGTGCCACACGGGGCGTTATGCCGAAATGCCTCACTTGCTCTATGCCCAGCAGCGTTTTGGAGACAATTTGTTCAACGCTTGGGTCTAAGTCGATAAAACAATCTGTCAAAAAAAGCGGGCCGTCATCGAATAGTAACGTCGTTAATGTTGATGCACGTACGTCATTACCCTGTGTCCCAATCACCGATCGCAAGGTCTCGAAATGATCCGCAAATCGACCGACCTTGCCACAAATCATCCCGTCTGCATCACCATTACGCAGCGCCATGGCAGCAATAATGGTGCTGTCGGTTCTCAGCAGCACACTGCTACCCTCCACTGATACACCGCCGCGTCCGGCAATGCTGTGAAAGTCTCGTGAGTACTCATCGTACTTGTCATAACTGCGCGGATTGATGACGTCGACATCTTCGCCCAATCTGATTCTCAACCCCAAAGCGTCGATCACTTCGTTTATTGCATCCGGACGGCCCACTAGGATGGGGCGCGCAATGGCCTCATCCACTACCGTTTGCACGGCACGCAGCACGATCTCGTTTTCAGCATCTGAGTAGACGAGTTTCAGTCCACTGTTAGCCGCCGCATTGACAACAGGCTGCATAAACATGCCCGATCGCGTGACGTGTTTGCTGAGGCTTCGTCGATAGGCGTCAAGATCCTCAATAGGGCGACTCGCTACGCCGCTCTTCATCGCCGCCTCGACCACGGCGACCGGCACCCGCTCGAAGAGGCGCGGATCAAAGGGCTTAGGAATAATGTAGTCTGGCCCAAACTTAAGTGACTGACCGTCGTAAGCCTGCGCCACCTCTTCCGAGGCCTCTTGTTGGGCGAGATCGACCAGACCATATGCACAGGCAATTTTCATTTCGTCGTTAATCGTGGTGGCACCGCAATCGAGCGCGCCGCGAAAAAGAAAGGGAAAACACAGTACGTTGTTGACCTGATTCGGGAAGTCCGATCGACCCGTGCCAATAATAGCGTCCGGACGCGCCTCGCGCGTAAGGTCGGGGTGAATCTCAGGATTGGGGTTTGCCATTGCCAGAATCAGCGGTTCGGGCGCCATCCCTCTTACCATATCCTGCGTCACACAGTCGGCAGTGGACAGGCCAAAGAAAATATCAGCACCGACCATGGCCTCTGCAAGCGTGCGCTTGTCGGTCTTCCTAGCGTAGCGCTCCTTAAACTCGTTCATCCCTTCTTCACGGCCCTCATAAATGAGGCCCTTGCTATCACACATCAGCACATTTTCGCGTTTGAGCCCAAGGCTCACAATCAGATCTGCGCAAGACATACTGGCCGATCCTGCACCAGAAATAACGAGCTTAACCTCTTCCATTTTTTTCCCCGTGAGCTTCAGCCACGAGATCACAGCCGCTGTCGACACCACGGCAGTGCCGTGTTGATCGTCATGAAAGACCGGTATGTTCATGCGTTCACGGAGCTGACGCTCAACATAAAAGCATTCAGGTGCTTTGATGTCCTCGAGCACGATGCCGCCGAAGGTGGGTTCGAGCGCAGCGATAATATTGACTAGCTTCTCCGGGTCTCTTTCATCAATTTCTAAATCGAAAGTATCGATGTCCGAGAACTTCTTCATCAGAACGGCTTTACCTTCCATAACCGGTTTAGATGCTAGCGCGCCGATAGCTCCCAGACCTAGCACGGCAGTGCCATTACTGATGACGGCGACGAGATTGCCGCGGGCGGTCACTTGTGATGCGTTTAACGGGTCTTCAACGATGTACTCGCAAGCATGGGCAACGCCGGGAGAATAGGCCATGGATAGATCCGCCTGCGTTTCAAGCGGCGTAGTGGCTCTTACCTCCAGCTTCCCTGGTTTTCCCTCAATATGATACTTGAGGGATTCCTCTTTAAAGGTGGGCTTCTCCATCCGGGACTCCGAGTTATCAATCAGTAATCGCGCCTTCTTAGTGATGATCGAGAAGACGTCTGCGCAGCTGACAATGGCCACGAGTTAAAACGCGACAAGTGAAGCACGAATTAGCGCGTCAAATAGTTAAAACTGTAAAGTCTGTGTAATTTTTATTGTTAATCCTACGTTTCAAGTACCGGTTTGGGTGCTTCATAGCGATTTTCAGTAGGGAGCTTTTACTGGTCGACATAGTCAGTCGTCGAATCCGGTTTTGAACAGAGCGATTTTGACGATCCGGCGGGCACTGCAAATCACGGCGTCGTAAAGGGCGTCTCGCATTAGCGCCATTGATCGGTGTGACAGCTCTCAGTTGATGGCCCTGATGTGCGCACCGCTCTATGATGACCTTACTCGATGGGCGATCACCGACAATAACTGGGAGCTTTATGATGTCGATAAACACCGCGTTGGAAGACTTAGCAGCTGTGCGCGACAAAAGGGGCTATCTACTCCCACATCACGGGTTGTTAGCGCTTTCCGCACCGAATCTATTGCAGCATTACGATCAACTGTACTCCTCAATCGCTCTCACAGATCGATACCTCAATCGACATGATCATGAATTCGTTTGGCTGGGCGTATTGATGAGCACCCAAGAGGCGCTCGGCACACACCATGTCCAGCGCTTCCTCGACGCAGGGGGTACCACCGACGAAGTCGGTAGCGCAGCCGCTATCACCGCCATCGCCAATGGCAGTCGCCATCATCTTTTTATTGAGGACCACTGGACGCCCCATCTCCCGAACGTCAATCCTGAAAACCAGTACCTCACGCTTTTCAACAAGATGACTCCCGAGATCTCAGCACCTCTGGCTCATATCACTGCGTGCGCGATTCATACCTGCATCGGCAATTGGCGCGCATTGGGCTGGCAGATACGCGCGGCCTATGCCGTCGAAACAGAAGAACTGTTATTAGCCGAAGCGCTTTCGCTTGCGATGTTTCCCGGCAGTATTCCGCACTACGTTCGTGCGGCAGACGTCTGGCGGCAGATGATCCTCAGCAAAGAAGTCGAAGCATCGGCACCCTTTCAAGAATGGGCCTCACTTAGCGGCCAAGGCGGCTTCGATGAAGCATCCCATGTGGAGCAGCGTTAATATTGTATTTTCGGGCCCAAAAAGATGCGCGTTATCAAGCCCTGAATCGATCGTCGAAACATGTTAAAACTGCACGTCCAATTTGAGGTAAGGAGTCGCCATCATGTCGCGAGTCGTTGTGTCGGGAGTCGTTGAATTTCCTCCTGAAGCGCGGGAGGAAGCGTTGGTCAAAGGTAAGGCACTGATTGAAGGCGCTTACACAGAGAAAGGTTGCGTGCACTATCATTGGACTGCAGACCTCAACCACCCCGGGCGAGTCATCGTGTTTGAGGAATGGGAATCTGGGGCAGATCTCGATGCTCACCTCAAGGGTGACTGGTATCGAGACATGTTTGCGCATCTCTCTCAGTACACCATTTTGAGCGCCGATATCAATAAATACAGAGTGACACTCAAAGAACTCGTCTATGGTGATGATGGTATCGCCAGCGGCTACTTTTCCGACGAAAAATAAGTCAATTCGGCTGGCGCGTCAGTCACGTCAACGCCCGGATGACCGCGATGGCGTGCTAATACATGCGGTCCGTATCAGGCGCTGGGAAGACACGCACTAGGGCGACGTCTTCCACGACTGTATCTTGCGATAGATAGTTGAAGGAGCCACCTGAAGTAGCTTGGCGGCTCGGTTAATACTGCCGTCACACTCGGCAATGGCGGCCTCAATGGCCCCTTTTTCCGTAACCCAAAGGGGCTGAATACCTGAATCTTGCGAGGCCGAGTAATCGATGCGCGTCGCATCAGACAGGCCATCTGTATCGACCGCTATTTCAGTTCCAGAGATCATGTGGTGAACCATCGCCTCATCAATCTGACCCCCTGATCTGGTGAGCACCAACTGCCTGACCGCATTCTCGAGTTGCCGGACATTTCCCGGCCATGAATACGCTCTCAGCGCATTGGTGGCTTCTTTGCTCAAGGAAATCGGCGCTTTGCCCTCCTCCTCAGTAATGCGCGACAAGAATCCATCAGCCAACACTATGATGTCATCGGTTCTTTCACGCAGTGGCGGCATCCGCAGCGGCACAACGTGAAGACGATAATAAAGATCTTCGCGCAGGCGACCCTCGCGCATTTCAAACAGAGGATCACGATTTGTAGAAGCGATGATCCGAACGTCTGCTGTTATCTCTCGCGTCGCATCGACTGGCCGATACGTCCCGTGCTGTATCAGTCGCAAGAGCATCGACTGTGCTTCGAAATTTAAACTGCACACTTCATCAAGAAATAGCGTCCCTGCATCAGCCTGCGCCACCAGTCCATCTGGCGCAGTATCACTTTTGCCAAATAACGCGCGTTCGAGTTGGTCGGCTGTCAAGGCAGCGCAATCGACCACCACAAAAGCCGCTGGTGCGCGCGCTGACAACTGGTGAATGGCCCTTGCCGCCAGCTCCTTACCGGTGCCGCTTTCGCCCATGAGAAAAGCGGTAGCTGTCGTTCCAGACAATAATTCAACGGTGTCAAATACTGCCTGCATAGCAGAAGAATGTCCTACCAAGGGCCCAAGGCACTCCCGCTTGACGGACAAAAGCTCAACTTGCTGCCGCAGCTTTAGCTTGTCGGCGGCATTGAGCAGCGTGACGCGCAATCTTGCTGCGTCGAAAGGCTTACTGAGAAAATCCGTGGCGCCGCGACCCATCGCATGCTCTGCATAATCAGCACCATGGCCTGTCATTACCACCACCGCGGGCTGTGGCGAGAGGCGCTTCACGTCCTCCAATAAATCGAGGCCATTACCATCAGGGAGTTCGATATCGAGCAATATGAGTTGTGGCGGGGAACTGATCAGCTGCTGTTGCGCTGAAGAAAGCGTTTGTACAAATGACACGTCAAGACCACTGCCATCAAGATACCGCGCGTATATCTCGCAGAGTGTCGCACTGTCCTCAACGATGAGGGTTTTCACGTTAGGTCCGCCTCCTGCGGATACGCAACGGCCGGCCCGAAGTTATCGGACAACCGAGCGTCCATCACGATTTTAGATCATTCGGAGGTTACCAGTTTTTTGTCGCTCTGGGCGTGAATCCAGTAAAGAATCGCGGTCAGTAATAAGAC
>JBDQJL010000037.1:0-6503 GCA_040263855.1 Luminiphilus sp.
GTCTTAATTAGGTACAAAATATTTTATCTAGCTGTTTTTATTCGTTTTTTAAAATTCCTAATCAGACACAATAAGAACCAATAATCCCTTCCATATTTACTGATTACGTATAAAACTGTCACAGAGACAGCGACTATCGGAGCTCCAATGAGCGCCCCCCAGGCTCCCGACAGCGACAACATTGATCCGGATACTGACTGGTCGTTTCTCGCGCGCGGCGACAACGCGCTTCGCTTAACAGCGCCTCCCCTACCCGACACCGAACAGGTGCTCACCGGCGACGAGATGTGTTCTCTACTTAAGCTGGCTTTCCAGGAGATAGCAGATGGGGAACGTATCTACCTTGGACCGCGGCTGGTGTGGCTTGCCATCGCCCTCTCCTGCCTGACAAGCCAAAGCCTACCGGTCATATTTCGAGCGCTGCGTCGATACATGAGTCATGACAAGAATCCGGGGGCTGCCTTTTCGATCGAGGACAATGGATGGATAGCTGACATAACCGCAATACGACCGTTACCTATTGCGCGCGAGCTACCTCCCGGGTGGAGACAACCCACCGATGGGAAAATCTCACACGCCTTTCCAGACCCAGTACGCCAATGCTTGCGGGAGATACGCACAGATCGATTGGTGCACTCACTCAACAACAGCGATCTTCGCAACGAACTCAGGTCGATAGAGAAAAGAATTCGACGAAGGGTTCCACGCTACAACAGACAGCGGTGCCAAAAATACATGCTCACCGTGCTCTGGCAACGCAGGGGACATCCTAGGGAGGCACTACTTACTCTGGGTATCAAGGCGATGTACCTCAGTGATGCACCCCTGCACTACTACGCCACGACAAAAAAGCGGCTGAGAATTCAATATGCTGCAGCGTGTAAGGCGATTGGCGTAGAGATTGATGTCACACGTACGGAATCCTCAGAGCTTCGGCTCATTGGCGCTCCGACGGCCGCTATCAGCTGGACCATGACAGCACTTGCGGTTGATTCCCTCAGAGATAGGGTGCAGTACCCATGGCGACACTCCAGAGCCACCCTGAAGGCCAACATCGCGGCTCTCAATGCGCTATCGCTTTACACCGCAATCATGTACATGGCCGTGATTGCGAGTCGTGGCAACCGCCATCTCTCGAGTACCACTTACAGGCACTTCGCCAAGCCTGATCCAACATCGGTGCATGGCATAGTGCTCAGCTACGATAAAGGCGCCGGTTTCGCGCTGGACTGCCGAGTGTGCGCCATACCTGCACTCCTGATTGAGCAAGTTGAAGCACTGATCATCCAAACCTGTCGACTGATAGATAAGCTGCGCTCCAAGGCAAGCAAAGAACATAAAGCGCTACGTGAGCGTCTTGAGACAGTGGTTGAAGGACGCGCGCCACTTTTTTACCAGATCGACGGTTTGCACTTCCGGCCGCTAGGCGGGGATGGAATCCAGCCCCAATGGCCAGAGTTTCAGCCAAAGGCACCTCGATTGCGCCATCTCCTAAACACGTATGGCCCACTGTATCGCATGCGTGCATGCGATCTTGCCCAGCAAAGTGGTCATCGAGTCGATTACACGCCCTTCGACAAAGTTGATCCCGAGTCGCCTGTTGATTTCATGAACCGACTCGCCCCCAAGCTCGATACGTATCTGAGAAAGCTCGGCTTTGTAGCAATAGGCACAAGCAAAGATCCCGCGGCAAAGGCCCCTCCTCCAGCGCCAGCCTCGAGAGCTGACTGGCGTGGGGTTTCTCAGGCTGAAAACCAGGAGATCACCCAAGGGAGGCGGCGTGCTCGGCCGTCGCGCGAAGATCGAGCCGCCGCCATTGCCTCGGTGCGAGCGCTCAGAGACAAACTGGCTGATACCGCACCGAAGCTCCATCAAGCGACGTTTGACGAATTCATTTCAGACACGTGGGACACCGCAAGCTCCACCGTACAAAAAATTGCCACCTATAACGCGCTGCGCGATATGGCCAAGTCGAATGAAACACTTGGCGAGTTACTCGCAGTGAGTAATCTTTCAGCGCCAGTCGTACAGCCCAAAGATCTCGCCCCCATTCGCGAACGGCATTTTTTGGCCTTCCACTCGGTTCGGTATCTAATCGGAGCGCTCAAAGGGGAACTGACCGGAGACCAAGAGACGTCAGCAGCGGATTCGGCATCAATAATCAGCTTGCTGGTACTTGCCGCTCTCTTACAGGGCATCCCCAGTGAGCCAGGACGTTTCGCCCAAATATTGGCCAGTCGATCTCGCCTGTTTAGACTGCCAAGCGCCGAGCTTACTGCTGTGCTCTCGCTACCTACGATCGCAAGCAGTGATGATTACGATCTGGCTGAGAACCAATTCATGAGTTTCGTGATACCTCAGCAAGCACTGCCGACTCTGATCAAACTTTGGGAGCTGAACGTCGACCTTGGCACTGCGTATTCCGCGGTCAAGTCCAATGCTCTGATTTTGGAAACGCTCCCCGATAAGAAACCGGAGCGGTTCTTGGAAATCGTCGGACTCGCCAGAGCCCTGACAACCTCGGGCATCCGTCATGCTGTGGAGTGCGGTGAACTTAACAGTGTTGGGCCCATGACCAGCTCTTTGGTTGATGTCACGACCAACCAGCTTTTTGATCGCGCACCAACAAACCCAACGACAACTACCGACGCCAACAGCTTTTCTACTATTTCTATCATCGGTGATGCGATGATTAGACAGATGCACAGAGCACTGGTCAGGGCACTCGGCAACTACAAAAATGAAAAGGCCAATCTGCGTCACAAACGTTTACCCGAGGTACTCGAGCAAATCACTCAAATTCAAGCCTCGACGCCAAAGGGCAGTTTCGCGCATGCGGTAGCCACTTTCGCCGCGCGAGCGCTGTCTGGAGAGATCGGTCGCGGCGCGCGGCTCGCTCCGAGTACGATTCACTCTTATGTGTCGGGTTGTAGCAAACTCGTTAATGAATTTCATGGGCGCGACTTCAGTGGCGTCAGTGAACGAGAATTTGCGGCGGAGTTGGAATCACGCGAGACCCTGCTCGCAAAGCTGGAGCGACGCACGACACAGAGCGACCAGCCCTATCTATATCGCGAACTCCGAAAAATCCTGCTAGAGGCTGATGCGGAGTTCCCCGCACAGTTTTTAAGCAGCATGCTGCCTGACTCAGCATACCGACCGGCCGGCTATCTGACATCACTAGCCCAGCAACAACACGTTGTCAGAACACTCTCCCAGTGGTGGGATGAAGTTGGAAGAAGAACTTCTGAACCTGGGCAGATTGATGAGTTTGAGTCAGCACTTTTGGCCTGTGAAATAAGCCAACGATCGGGCCTCCGACACAGCGAACTTACTGGACTTTTGATTCGTGATGTCAGGTTAGTCGATAACCGACTCAGCATCTCGGTCACGCCCAACAACAATCGAGAACTGAAAACCAAGTCGAGCCGCCGCCCAATCACCCTGTTCCTTGAACCCGATGTCGTTCGATTTGTCGAGAGAGGTATTGAGAACAGAAAAGCAGCATCCAATGACACCACCTGCTTCTTTCGAAAGTCGAACGGCGCCCCCTACGGGGATCAACTCGCCAAGATTATCGCTGAGGCTTCAACAGGAACCATTGGCTACAAAGCCAACCGAATGCACGCAGCGCGTCACAACCTTGCGACGGCAACAGGCGCTCATCTATCGACTGGTGCGCACGATGGTCTACCGATTTTCATTGAGCCAATACCACTGTCTAACAAAAGGCGTCAGCCAATACGGATGCTTTACCGACGGATGAGTCGCTTTTTAGGACATGGCTCGCCAGTGACGACGCTCAGCTACTACGACCATTCGATATGGTTACAGACCGAACCGGGGACGTCCTTATTTCAGTGGCGTGGCAGTGACATCGATTGGCTAATTTCCAGACCTACCAGTAGGTCACCCATTCATGGAGAACGACTCGCTCAGCGTCAGGCCGACCACCTGAAAGCTCGCATTGACGAGGTCAATGCCACATTTCTCAAACCATTCTCCGGTGAGCACCCGCCGCCGCCGACCGAAATATTGGCAAGGTCGCTGTTGCAAGTGTCGAGATTGGTGGCCTTGGCCCAACAGTGCAGAGACCCCATGAAATTTGCCAATCGATCAGGACTGCCTGATGAGGAGGCCGACCATATCTACAAATTTCTGCAAACAGAAGACAAATATGTCTCTCGTGGAAGGTTTTTCCCCAAAAAAGATCTGAAAAACCGTGGCAGTTTCAAGAACGTGGAGGCGTGGGAGCCCGTCATAACTACTATCGACAGGCTGCTACGCAACGGTGATTTGGAACTCCATCACCTTGTTGATTGGGCGCGAAGGAATATCTATGCCTCTCCAAAGCGCGATCGCAAAGCGGTGGATTTTGACCAACTGCCTAAAAGTATTGAGGACGTGTATGTCACATGTAGTGAGCAACCCAAAAGAAGCAAAGCAACGAACTTACTGTGCGGCAACACCTTGCTGATACTGACGATGCTGCTTGCAAAGAGGCTTGAGAGCGCGTGAAGGGTCACCATGGCTATCCACATCGCATACCCTTACTGAGAGAGTTAGATTGATCAGCAGCGATAGGTTTGCGTCGCCTTGGGTATGTGCGGACCGGCACTTGCTGTGTCCGTTTTTTGGCTTTGCGGTACACCACTAGGAGTATATACTTTTCCGTATATACACTCATAGAGGAACGCGCTTTGGAAGCCAAGATTTTCAAGTCAGGAAACAGTCAAGCGGTTCGCATTCCGAAGGAGCTCCGGCTTGACGCAACCGAAGTTGAAATATTCAGGCGGGGCGACGAGTTGATACTGAAACCCAAGCCCAAAAACCTCGCTGTGGCTTTTAAGCTACTTGGGACCATGCCTAGCGACTTCATGGAAGATGGCCGCGAGAATGATTTGCCACAAGAACGCGAGCTTCTCTGAACATGTACATGCTTGATACCAATATCTGCATCTACATCATCAAACAGCAGCCAAAGAGCGTGTTGGAAAAATTTGAATCGTTGTCCGTGGGTTCGGTGGCAATGTCCCTCGTGACATTGGGCGAGCTCGAGTATGGCGCGCTACGCAGCAGGAACTCTGACAGGGCAATGGGTATCTTAGAAGAGCTGGTGAATTATATCCCTGTGTTCCCTATGGCTGAGAGTGTAGCTACGGAATACGCTGATATCCGGGCAGATTTAGCCTCGAAGGGAACACCGATTGGCAATAACGACATGTGGATTGCTGCCCATGCCCGCAACTTGGGTTGCACCTTAATCACCAACAACCTCAAAGAGTTCGCGCGTGTTTCGGACCTTCAGATAGACAATTGGGTTTAAACAATCAGCTGGAGGTGGCGTGGGTTCTTGATGAAAGTCATCTGAAGCACCAAGGTCAATCAGGTGTGGATTAGCCAGAGCGCCCGCCCGCTTTCCTCTCTGACCGACCGCGCCGCACTCGTACTTTTCCGAGCAGTTCGCGCCAACACGACCTATAAAAGCGGACACTCAGCAGCGGACGGTTCAAGGCGAAAGATCGGCCAGAAGCGGCCTGAAATGCCTCGCCAGAGGTACTGTCAACTTAAAGTGAAACCTGACCATAATAAGCCAGAAAGAGCGGCTGGCGGGCTACTTCCGTGCAATGCAGTTGAGAAAATCTCAGCTGATTGGGAAGTGGACAATTGCCTCTAGTCCCTTACGCTCGATTAAGTTCAGTAATTCAAGCGACGGACCGCTTGGCTTTTTGTCGCCCACTTCCCATTTTTGAACCTAAGACCGGCTGGTATTAAGCACCGCAGCAAAAACCGCCTGGCACACATGTGCCTGTTCCTGCAGAGCCTTGATTTTTTTCGGCACATTAGTTGGGGATAAGGTCGAAGCCTGCAAGAAGTTCTGAGACAAGCCAAAAGAGACTGAAAATGGAATACCTACTCCGCTACGAAGTGTGGCTAATTGGAGCGCTTCTTTTAATAGCAATAGACGTGTTAATCGGCCTCGACTTCATCTTATTTGCATTCGGCCTGGGCGCTGGTGCTACAGGGCTCTCACTGATGGTCAACGAGGTACTGCCGCTGCCCTACACAGAGAGCTGGGAATCGCTGATCACCTTTTTTGCTGTGATAAGTTTGCTCATACTGGTGCCGTTGCGCCGACTCGCGCGGCGGCCACCGCGCGGTCAAATTGAAGCCGATAATAATAAGTACTGAAATTGAGAGGCGTAAATTAGCTCAACGGAGTCAGCGGCCAACTGAATGCTCCCCCAATTCAATGCGCCTGCCCCGTTTCAGGAAAAAAATACTCCCGAATAGCCTCGGCACCAGCATCTAGGCGTGCCGACCTAAAACGCTCGTCTTTCACAATGCGGTCTATGCCTCACGAAGTAGCACGGGATTGGCTGTTGTTCCACCCTGTGACATCGCACGTTCGGCCAGGTCAGCATAGCGCTTTTCGACAGCGGCTCGCTTGATTTTCAGAGTGTGCGTCACCAATCCATTCTTGGCACTCCAGTCTTCGGCGG
>JBDQJL010000038.1:0-6159 GCA_040263855.1 Luminiphilus sp.
GTAGCGAATTGCGCCCGGTGAAAGGCCGGCACAAGCGGCGCACCCTGACCACCCGCTGCAATATCACGGCGCCGAAAATCGGCGACGACGGTAATGCCTGTCAGCTCTGCGAGTCGATTGGGGTCACCCACCTGCACGGTATAGGGCGTCTCGCCGTCGGGATAATGACGCAGAGTTTGTCCGTGTTGGCCGATCGCGATGATGTCGGCTGGTGAGACCTGCGCTGTGAGTAGCAGTGAATGCACCGACTTGGCGTATTGGCCGGCTAACAGGCTATCCAATGTGGCGGCGCGGTGAAGCTCGTCCTCTCCGGATTGCCGGAAGGCCAGAATGTCCTGCCGCAGTGACGGTGCCAGCGGCTGGTGGTCGCTGGCTATGACCCTAATTTTGCGACCGTCATGTGCGGCAAGGACGGCGTCGATACCATCGGCGCTGGTGCCTGACATTAATCCGATAAACAGCGACTCAGTCATTGAGCGCGCGCTAACTGTTGCGCGTCACGCAGGCTGGCAAGCTGCTGCGTCGGTTGGCGTATTGATGCCAAATAATGTGGCAGGGCGGCGGCTGATAGGGAGCGCGCCTTCGGCAGTATCTTGTGCACGGTGCGTGGATTGCGGTGCACGCCGTTAACGAGAAACTCATAATGTAAATGCGGTCCAGTTGCGGCACCGGTTGAGCCAACGGTGCCGATCACTTCCCCCTGCTTAACGCGGGCGCCTTTCTTTACCTGCAGTCGATGCAGGTGCAAATAGTGCGTCTCAAATTGTTCGCCATGTTGAATAAAAACATAATTGCCGTTGGGCCGGGTATAGCCCGCCTCAATGACGCGTCCGTCGCCCGCGGCGTAAACCGGAGTGCCACGAGAAGCGGCATAGTCGGTACCGCGATGGGGTCGCTGGGTTTTGTAGATGGGGTGCAATCGATTCGGGTTGAAGTTAGAGCTGACGCGCGTGAAATCCAATGGGGCGCGTAAAAACGCCTTACGCATGCTCACGCCGAGTTCGTTGTAGTAGCTCGTATCTCCCTCAGTGTCGGTATAGCGATACGCTTCATAAGTGTCACCTTGATTGGTGAAACTCGCAGCCAATATTGGCCCATCATCGAATCGTGCACCGTCGAGAGTTAGTTCTTCATAGAGCACATGGATCGTGTCGCCCTGGCGGGGATCGAGGACAAAGTCGATGACGCCGCCAAAGATCCCTGCGAGCGCCATAATCATCGCATCACTGAGCCCTGCGTCGGTGCCGGCGAGAAACAACGAACTATCGATTGTCAGCGAAACATTGCGAGCGATACGGTCGGGCTTGCGGATTAATTGCTGGGCGGTGTAGCCCGACGGCTGACGCTCATACAGCGTGGTCAGGAGCGGCGACTGGATATGTCGCAGGGCTAACAGCGCACCGTCTGCATCGGATTGAAAACCAATGGTCTCTCCGGGGTAGATGCGTTGCAGCGACGAAGATTCGTTTGCCTGTGCCACACGATATAAGTCAGTGTCATTAAATCCCGCCCTGGCAAAAATGAGGCTGAGGTTATCGCCTTCACGTGCCGTAAAGTCGCGCCAGACTGGCTTGGGTGGTGCGGGTGCCGCCACCGGAATGGTATCAAGCGGCAGTGCTTCTAATGTCGCGGTCTCGAGAGGTATCTGAAGGTGCGACGGATGATCATTGCTTTTGGACATCTCTGACTGCCCCGACAATGTCAGCCCCATAATGAGTAACAAGGCACCGACGCCACCCACCCACAGTAGCGGCCGTCGAACCGTCGTCTGCTTGTGGGGTACCAGCGGTGTAGCGCCCTTAGGGGCAGGTGTGCGTGACATGGGCGCCGTCGTTGCGATCACGAAATGAATATTATATACGGGCATTGCCCCATTTCGGATACCCTACCGACAATAGAGAGCTCGTATTGTTGCAGGCCCTATTCGCGCCCGATTATGGGATACTCCGGTCATACCGTTTTTGGGGCATATCACCCTTTCGCGCCATATTTTTCGCGCCACAATAGAGAAGACTGATATCACCATGTCCAGTGATGTATTAGCCGAGCTTCGGGCACGAGGCCTTATTTTTCAGGTGGCTGGAGAGGATGCCATTGAGCAGTGGCTGGCGGCCGAGCCACGCACACTGTATTGCGGTTTTGATCCGACTGCTGACAGCTTGCATATCGGTTCGCTTGTACCCCTGTTGGTGCTGCGCCGGTTTCAGGCATCTGGGCATCGACCGATTGCGCTGGTGGGTGGCGCAACAGGGCTGATCGGAGACCCCAGCTTTAAAGCATCCGAGCGTCAGCTGAATACGCCTGAGGTCGTTGCCAGCTGGGTTGATAAGTTGCATCGACAGGTGAGTCAGTTTATTGATTTTGAGGGGCCCAACGCGGCACTGGTTGCCAATAATCTAGACTGGACCCAAGACCTCGATGTTTTGGGTTTTTTACGCGACGTGGGCAAGCACTTCTCTGTCAACAACATGATCGGTAAGGAATCGGTTCGACAGCGTCTCGATCGAGAGGGTGCGGGAATCAGTTTTACCGAATTCAGCTACATGATTCTGCAGTCTTTAGACTTTGCAGAACTGTACCGACAGCATGGTTGTGGTTTGCAGATTGGCGGTTCAGACCAATGGGGAAACATTACCGGCGGAATTGATCTGACCCGACGTTTACATGGCGCACAGGTATTTGGGTTGACGCTACCCTTGGTCACGAAATCGGACGGTACCAAGTTTGGTAAAACCGAGTCAGGCACAATTTGGCTCGACGCCAATAAAACGTCGCCCTATGCGTTTTATCAGTTTTGGCTGGGGACTGCAGACGCCGATGTGTATCGCTTTTTGCGCTACTTTACGTTTTTATCATTGTCAGATATCGAGGCAGTGGAGCGGGCGGATAGCGAGCGATCAGGTCGCCCCGACGCACAACGCCTATTGGCTCAGGAGGTGACGCGTCTGGTCCATGGTGACGACGGGTTAACTGCTGCAGAGCGTATTACTGAGGCGCTTTTTTCGGGTGACCCCAGTGCGCTGGCTGAGCCCGATTTAGCGCAGCTGGCGCTCGATGGGCTGCCTGCCAGTCGACTGAATCGACAGGACTTGCCGCCTACCTTCAGTCAGCTGCTCAATCAGGTGGAGCTGGCAACGGGCAAGCAAATCAAGGACGCACTGGTCCGGGAGGCGGTTCTCGTTAACGGCCAGCCAGTAGTGGGCGGCCAAACCGTTACCTGTGACATTGCCCTTGCGCCGAGTCGTGCGCTGCATGGCCGTTTTTACCTCGTTCGCTTTGGCAAAAAGAAGTATCACCTGTTTACCGAGCATGACTAAGCTTTTGTCAGCACCGAAGGGGATTGCGCGGGGCGGGAGTGATGTCACCGAGCATATTTTCGATGTCGCAGGCTGATATCGCGTCAGCCGATTCGGCCCTGCTAGCGCAAATCCAATCCGACTTGCAGAGCGCGACCGCGATGCTGAGCGCACTGACGCCTGGCGTGACGATTTTTGGGAGCGCGAGGACCCCGCCAGAAGATCCTGCTTTTCGATGCGCTGAGCGACTCGGCCGCGGATTAGCAAAGGCAGGTGTGCCGGTCTTAACGGGTGGTGGCCCTGGCATTATGGAGGCCGCCAATCGAGGGGCAGCGGCAGTCGGTGGTGTTTCGGTAGGACTGAACATTGAGCTTCCCTATGAGCAGGTGGCAAATCCTCATCTAACGCACCAGCTCCACTTCCATCAGTTTCTGACGAGAAAACTGATGCTGACGCGTTACTCGAGGGGGTTTGCTGTGTTTCCAGGCGGATTCGGTACCGCTGATGAGTTGCTAGAACTACTCGTTGCTTTTCACACCGATCGTGGGGTGAGAAAACCGATGGTGTTGATCGACACTGCTTTTTGGGGTGGCTTAATCGATTGGTTTCGCACGGAGCTGGGATCGCGGCACATGATTGATCTGCACAACACAGACTTTATTCAAGTGGTGGATGATCATGAGGCCGCCTTGAAAATATTATTGGATGAGTAGGTGAGTTTCCAGCACAGAGTGCTTAGTGAGTGAATGCGTTGTGTCCGGATAACCACGCGCGTCAAGATTGCCCACTCATACGGCGTTTTGCCTTATGTCGATGCGGATGTGTGATGGCTGCATCTTTTTGGAGCAAGTCATGTTACCAGTCATTTTTGGTTTATCAGGTTCAGTATTAACACCCGATGAGCGTGCTTTTTTTGCGGCTGCCAACCCCGCGGGTTACATTTTATTTGCGCGCAATATCGAGAGCCCCAATCAACTGCGGAGTTTGACTGACGCACTGCGCGGGCTATCGGGTCGAGACAATCTGCCGATTTTGATTGATCAAGAGGGCGGGAGAATTGCACGAATGGGTCCGCCCCATTGGCGAGCATGGCCTGCCGCCATCACGCTGAGTGAGGCGGCTGGGTATCGGTTGAGCGCGAGTGAGCGCGTGCAGTGTAACTACGAGGCACTGGGTCTCGAGCTGGCCTCGATGGGAGTGACCGTTACTTGTGCGCCGGTATTAGATGTGCCGCAGGCGGATGCCCACGACATTATTGGTGATCGAGCCTTTGGTGCGCGCGCGGATATTGTCTCGCAGCTGGGGAGGGCCTGCTTGCAGGGTTTGCATCTTGCAGGTATCGAGGGCGTCATTAAACACATTCCGGGGCATGGCCGGGCGCGCAGTGATTCGCACGAAACACTGCCTCATGTCGACGCCAGCGCTGCCGATCTCGTGAGTGATAGTCAGCCGTTTGTAGATCTGTGTGACGCTGCGATGGCGATGACCGCCCATGTGGTTTATGAGGCATGGGATCCACACCAGTGCGCCAGCGTCTCGTCGCAGATTATTGAGCAACAGATCCGTGGCCGGATAGGGTTTGAGGGTTTACTGATTAGCGACGACCTCGATATGAAGGCGCTTTCTGGCACCCTCGCCGAGCGTGCGGCTGCTGTGCTGCAGGCGGGCTGCGATATCGCGCTCAATTGTTGGGGGCGACTCGATGACATGGAGGCGATTGCGAATCGGGTGGCACCCATGCCCCAGCAGAGCGTATTACGGTTGACGCGCGCCTGCGCTCACTTGGACGTGATGGCCGACACACCCGCTCTGCGCGCGCGTATTGAGACGTTATTGGCTTATCGCGACGCGCGTTGACGCCTGCAACGCGTCATCCGTTAGCACCAGCCCATTAGCCTCTTTATATCTGCCCCTCGCAGCTCATGTGGTGCGCATTCGGTGCTTTTTGGGGTGCATTGCAGCAATGATTCCCTACAATGGCGTCATGACATCACGTTTACTCATACTCATTCCGCTATTTTGGCTTTTTGCGGGTTGCAGTGCGTCCACAACCTCGGGTGGGGGTGCTGGCAACACGTTGATGGGCGGCTGGCAATCTTGTGCCGGTGAGCGCCCAAAAGTGTGCACCATGATTTACGACCCAGTGTGCGGTCGGCGTGCGGATAACACGCTCGATGACTACGCCTCCCCCTGTAACGCCTGCGCTGATGTGAGCGTAACGGCTTGGCACCCAGAGACCTGTAAGGAATGATATGTCACTGACGAACCGCATTTTGCTGGCTATGGCTGCTGGTATCGCACTGGGATCAATGCTGGAGTGGTTGCTGGGGGTGATTGATCCAGCGCATAGCGCTCATGCTTTTATTCACAATGGATTGGTATGGGGTGTCTTTGACGTAGTGGGGCGCATCTTTATCGCCTCTCTGAAATTATTAGTGGTGCCGCTGGTGATGGTATCGCTGATTTGCGGCATGAGTTCACTGGGGTCGAGTAGCCGCATGGGGTCGATAGCAGGGAGAACCATCGGATTGTATTTGTTGACCACCTGCGTCGCGGTCTCACTGGGGCTGGGCGTCTCGCTATTGATTGGTCCAGGTAATGGTGTGGCCACGATGGCCGCAGCGGCGTTTGAGGCAAAAACACCACCGCCCCTCACCGATACCATCGTGAATATCTTTCCGAGTAATCCCTTTAAAGCGATGGCTGAGGGTCAGATGTTGCAGGTGATCGTGTTTGCCTTGCTGGTGGGATTCGCCTTGACGAGAGCCGGCGATGCCGGGGAGCGCATTGCCAACTGGTTTCGTGACATGGAAGTGATTGTCATGAAAATGGTGGGGATACTGATCGAGCTAGCGCCGTATGG
>JBDQJL010000039.1:0-6071 GCA_040263855.1 Luminiphilus sp.
CACGAGAAAAGAGTGCGACCACTGAGCCGCCCATACCAAACCCATGGATAGCATGAGCAGTGTGCGGGTCGCCGCCAAAGTAATAGTAGAGGCCACCTAGGCCCAGCAGCCCCAGCGAAGCCACGCAGAGACCCATGATAGAGCCTCCGTAAAACGCGATGTTGAGGGCGGCGGCGGCGCCGTCTTGATTGGCTGCGACGGCGGTACGCACATTCGCCTTAGTCGCCGCATACATCCCGAGATAACCCGCTGTAGCAGAGGACACAGCCCCCGCGACAAAAGCGATAGCGGTGTTGGTGCCGAGCGGCGATAGCAAAATGCCGACGACCAGCACTGCGGCGAAGGCAAATAACATTTTATATTCTCGGTGCATAAACACCATAGCGCCGATATGAATCTCGTCGGCGATAGCGCGAACTTTTTCTTCGCCTGCGCTATAGCGGGACATCACGAGGTAGATCGCAAATGCAATTACAAGTCCTACCGCGCCGAGAATGGGCGGCCATATCAGATCAAAGCTCATAGGGTTTCCTGATGTGTGCTGTTGAAGGTTGAAAGGGCGACAGTCTAACGACCGGCTGTCCGCCTATCAATGGCATTCTGCTATTCGAATGCATTAAGTTGGGACAACCCATCGTCGAGCTCTCTTATTGTGGTGACGTAATCGCTTTCATGCCGGTCATATAACCGCGCAACCGCGCTCCTACGACTTCGACCGAATGCGATCGAATGGCGGCATTAACGTCGATTAATCGACGGTTATCGACCGCGATGCTGCCGGCAATACCCTCGCCCATAACGTCTTTGCCTAGGCTGGAGACAAATGCCTTAAGCATTGGCCGCGCTGCCTGATCAAAAAGGTAGCAACCGTATTCAGCGGTATCAGATATCACGACATTCATTTCGTACAATTTTTTTCGTGCGATGGTGTTGGCGATTAACGGTGTTTCGTGCAGTGATTCGTAATAAGCCGATTCCTCGATGATGCCGGCCGACACCATTGTTTCGTAGGCCAGTTCGACTCCCGCCTTAACCATTGCAATCATTAAGATGCCCTGATCGTAGTAAGCCTGCTCATCAATGGGGGCTTCGGTAATGTCCTGCAGTTCAAAAGGAGTGCCATTTGTTTCGGCGCGCCACTTGAGCAAATTAGCATCGCCTGCAGCCCAATCGGTCATCATCGTGCTGGAAAAATGCCCTGAGATGATATCGTCTTGGTGTTTTTCAAATAGTGGACGCAGCGTGCCCTTCATTTCTTCGGCAAGATCAAAGGCGCGAATTTTGGCGGGGTTAGACAGGCGGTCCATCATATTAGTGATGCCGCCCTGCTTGAGTCCTTCGGTCACTGTTTCCCAACCATATTGCACTAGTTTCGCGGCATAGGCGGGTTCGATGCCAAGTTCTACCATGCGATCGAAGCACAGAAGCGAGCCTGTCTGCAGCATGCCGCAGAGAATGGTTTGCTCACCCATAAGATCAGACTTCACCTCGGCGATAAAAGAGGACTCTAGAACGCCAGCGCGATGTCCGCCGGTACCCGCAGCATAAGCCTTTGCGAGTTCCAGACCCTTGCCCTGAGGATCGTTTTCGAGGTGAACCGCTATTAATGTGGGGACACCGAAGCCGCGCAAGTACTCTTCCCGTACCTCAGTGCCCGGGCACTTGGGCGCAACCATAATCACGGTAAGGTCCTCTCGGATCTTCATGCCTTCCTCGACAATATTGAAGCCGTGGGAGTAGGACAGGCAGGCACCTTCTTTCATTAAGGGCATGACGGCGGTCACCACATTGGTATGTTGTTTGTCAGGTGTCAGGTTAAGCACCATGTCGGCGTGAGGCACCATTTCGTCATAAGTGCCGACCTGAAAACCAGCTTCAGTGGCCTTTACCCAGGAAGGACGCTGTTCCTCAATGGCTTCTTTGCGCAATGCATAGGACACATTAAGGCCGCTGTCCCGCAGGTTGAGGCCTTGATTGAAGCCCTGTGCACCACACCCGATAATGACCAGTGTTTTTCCCGCAAGTGGGGCGATCCCTGCTTCGAACTCGCTGGAGTCCATAAAGCGGCATTTGCCCAGCTCTTGCAGCTGAGTGCGAAGTGGAAGAGAGTTGAAGTAGTTGCTCACTGGTAATACCTCGGTCCGGGACCTGAAAAAAAGGAGGCGTATTGTGTCGGACATCGTGCTCGGGGTAAACGCCGCTGTTACAATTTGACAGAGACACGCCAAAATGGCGATTTGGAGAGTAGATGATGTCCAGAACCGGACAGACACCGGATAGTGATGAGTTGGCGCGCGCCGCCAAGCAAATTGAGGCGCCATTAGCGAGCTTAGTGGGCGATTATGAGGAGCGAGATACGCACAATTCGCCTCGTGCAAAGGGCATCTTTCTGCTGCCCAACCTATTCACCTCTGGCGCCCTGTTTTGCGGGTTTTACGCGATTATTGCTGGCATGCAGGGCGACTTTTATGCCGGCGCTGTCGCCATTTTAGTGGCCATGTTGTTCGATGGCCTCGACGGCCGGGTTGCCCGTCTCACCGGCACGAGTAGCGCCTTTGGCGCGCAATACGACAGTCTATCCGACATGGTGAGTTTTGGCCTTGCCCCTGCATTATTAACCTTTAATTGGGCGCTAACGGGCCTCGGCAAGGTGGGCTGGGTGGCGGCATTTATTTATGCCGCGTGCGCAGCCTTGCGGCTGGCCCGCTTCAATGCGCAGATGCAAAACGATGACACGACGCATTTTACTGGCCTAGCCAGTCCAGCCGCAGCGGCCAGCGTGGCAACTTTAGTATGGATGAGTCAGACCCATGGTTGGTCGGGGCCTGCGCTGGATTGGATACATGCGCTGTCTTTAACCGCATTAGGCTTTTTGATGATCTCGCGATTTCCCTATTCTAGCTTTAAATCAGTCAGCTTTGATCGGCGAGTGCCTTTTGTCAGAATGCTACTCGTTGTCGCAATAGTGGCTCTGATTGCGCTAGATCCACCGCTAGTGATTTGGCTGCTATCGGTGTTGTATGCCTTGTCAGGCCCGTTGCAGCATCTTCGACACAACGATATCCCGCGCAGCCAGGAGGGCGAAGCGAGCCATGACAAAGACGATTTACACTGATCCGTCCATTCAATCTTCAGAGATTACGCCCGAGGCGGTTTTTTTAAATCGCCGCAACTTAATGAAGTCTGCGGGTGGGCTTGCCTCAGGCGCGATCGCAAGCTCAATGACCCCGGTAAAGGCTTCGACTCAAGATTTGGCCTATGCGCCAGCCGGCGATCGGTCTCTCGAGGGCGAGCTCACCCCTTTTAACGCAGTGACAACCTACAATAACTTTTATGAGTTCGGGACGGATAAGGATGACCCGGCGCGTTACGCAGAGAGCATGACGATCGACCCCTGGAGCGTGAAAGTGGGTGGACTGGTCGATCAGCCCGGGCAGCTGCATCTTGAGGATTTATTGACCGGGTTTGATCTGGAGGAGCGGATCTATCGTTTTCGCTGTGTCGAGGCCTGGTCCATGGTGGTGCCTTGGGTGGGATTCCCCTTATCTGACTTGTTGCGGCAATTTGGGCCGAAGGCGGAGGGGCGCTTTGTCGAATTCAAGACGCTTTATCGTCGCAGTGAAATGCGGGGCACTCGCTCGTTTACTGGTGTTATCGATTGGCCGTACGTAGAGGGGCTGCGGCTGGACGAAGCCATGCATCCACTCGCGTTTATCGCGGTCGGCTTGTATGGCAAGACATTACCCCATCAAAATGGCGCACCCGTCAGGCTGGTGGTGCCCTGGAAGTACGGCTTCAAGAGTATCAAGTCGATTGTTGAGATAAACGTCACAGCGGCACAGCCAAAAACCAGTTGGCAAACCTTGCAGCCGTCCGAGTACGGTTTTTATGCCAACGTGAACCCTGAGGTGGATCATCCACGTTGGTCACAGGGTTATGAGCGAAAGTTGCCGTCGTCTGTCTTTAGGCCAAATCGGGTCCGAACCCTGCCGTTCAATGGCTACGCTGATCAAGTGGCGGGCTTATATGCGGGTATGGATCTGAGGCGTGACTACTGAGGGTCGACATCGAATCTGGGCGGGTCCGCCGGATTTGTTGCGACAGGCAGTGAGAGCAGTCCGACTAACACCGCCATGGCTGCGATCCATTGTCATAGCCTTACTCTGCCTGAGCCCACTCTTATGGTTGCTGTGGGCGTTAATGGGGGACCAGTTAGGACCGGATCCTGCGAAGGTGCTGATGCAGGGGACCGGAGAATGGGCCCTGCGCGGCTTGGCGGTGGTCTTGTTGGCAAGCCCAATGGCCAAATTTGGCTGGCCTAGTCTGTTTCAGTACCGGCGAATGCTGGGTCTGTTGGTCTTTTTGTACGTCAGTCTTCACCTGTTGCTCTTTGCGCAGGTCTATGTGGGCTGGAGCGCGACGTTACTGCTAGAGGAGCTGCAAGAGAGGCCTTACGTCCTAGTGGGCTTCACTGCTTGGCTGACCCTGTTACCTCTGGCGCTGACCTCGACACACCGCGCCCGCCGAGCGTTAGGGCGCCGTTGGCGCCAATTGCACCGTTTGATCTATCCCGCTACGGTGCTGGCATGGTTGCATTTGCTCTGGTTGGCGCGCTCCGATTGGGGGGAGGCACTGGTATACGGTGCGGTGCTGGGAGGGCTTCTGGCCTGGCGCGTCCACCGCTACTATCCAATAGCCAAACAATAGCCAAAGTTGTTCTTGCGGCGGGCTGAAGGGGTTGCTAATCTTCGTCTCCGCATTACGCCTTGGGGCCCAAAATGGCCAGCCAGATTGAGGCGTTGAAACTTTTTTAAAAAAAGACTTGCGCGGCTTCGGCCGGTACGTATAATGCGCGACCTTGCCCGGGGGTAACCCCCTCGGACTGAAGCTAACCCCAGCGGTTAGTTTGCTACTTAACAATCAGATAAAGACAGATGTGTGGGCACTTGTTGGGATGGTTTTCACTAACTATTCAGACACAACAAGTGACCATTAATTCAATGATTTCGAATTGTGTCTGAGCTGAGATTTTGGATGGTCAAGCAAGCTTTGCGTAACCATCCCCTCTTGTCCCTCGGGGCAGAGGTAAAAGATCTAAACTGAAGAGTTTGATCATGGCTCAGATTGAACGCTGGCGGCAGGCCTAACACATGCAAGTCGAGCGCGAAAACACTTCGGTGTGAGTAGAGCGGCGGACGGGTGAGTAACGCGTAGGAATCTACCTAGTAGTGGGGGACAACTCGGGGAAACTCGAGCTAATACCGCATAAGCCCTACGGGGGAAAGCGGGGGACCTTCGGGCCTCGCGCTATTAGATGAGCCTGCGTTGGATTAGCTAGTTGGTGGGGTAAAGGCCTACCAAGGCGACGATCCATAGCTGGTCTGAGAGGATGATCAGCCACACCGGGACTGAGACACGGCCCGGACTCCTACGGGAGGCAGCAGTGGGGAATATTGCGCAATGGGCGAAAGCCTGACGCAGCCATGCCGCGTGTGTGAAGAAGGCCTTAGGGTTGTAAAGCACTTTCAATTGGGAGGAAAGGTTCACGGTTAATACCCGTGAGCTGTGACGTTACCTTTAGAAGAAGCACCGGCTAACTCCGTGCCAGCAGCCGCGGTAATACGGAGGGTGCAAGCGTTAATCGGAATTACTGGGCGTAAAGCGCGCGTAGGTGGTTTGTTAAGTCGGATGTGAAAGCCCCGGGCTCAACCTGGGAACTGCATCCGATACTGGCAGACTAGAGTGCGGGAGAGGGAGGTAGAATTCCACGTGTAGCGGTGAAATGCGTAGATATGTGGAGGAATACCAGTGGCGAAGGCGGCCTCCTGGCTCGACACTGACGCTGAGGTGCGAAAGCGTGGGTAGCAAACAGGATTAGATACCCTGGTAGTCCACGCCGTAAACGATGTCTACTAGCTGTAGGGGTACTTGAGACCTTTGTAGCGCAGCTAACGCACTAAGTAGACCGCCTGGGGAGTACGGCCGCAAGGTTAAAACTCAACTGCATTGACGGGGGCGCGCACAAGCAGTGGAGCATGTGGTTTAATTCGATGCAACGCGAAGAACCTTAC
>JBDQJL010000040.1:0-3056 GCA_040263855.1 Luminiphilus sp.
CTCCTAAACGCTTTGCCGACATGCTCCAGCGCGACCACGTTCATCGACGAGACTCCCACTGTCGATCACGCGGCACTACAATTCATCCTGCATATCAGCGCCGTGCTGCAAGTAAAGCCTCACCGCCAGCAAAGATAAGAGCAGTGACAATAGTGCGACACCCAGCAGCGCCGACCAAGAGGGCCACGAATGGTTCACGATCACAGCTTGCGCCGCCTGAACGCAGTGGGCCAAAGGATTAAACATCAAAAGCGCCTGTGCCCGCTCCGGCAGAATCGACGCGGGATAAATAATCGGTGTCAGCCAAAACCAGAACTGCAGCACGACCCCAAAAAAATGCCCCACATCGCGAAAAAACACATTCAAAATACCCAACACCACCCCGAGCGCGATGGCAAACCACACGGTAATACCAAGCACCGGTATCAATGCCAATAATTCCATACCAGGCAACGCGTCGACTAAAACCAGCACCACTAAAAATAGTGTGAAGATGATCAAGAAATTTATGAGGCCGCTACCAACGACAATGGCGGGCAGGCACAATCTGGGGAAATTGATTTTCTTCAGTAGATGCGCCTGCTCCAGAAAAACACCCTGCGCGCGCAAAGCGATTTCCGAAAAAACCCCCCAGAACAAAATACCCGCGCAGAGGTAAATGCTGTAGGCATAGGCGCCTTCTAAGCCCGGCAATCTGGCCTGCATGATTTTTGAGAAGACCAGCGTGTAGATGACAATCATCGCCAGCGGATTGAGCACCGTCCACAGCGCACCTAGGAGCGAATTGCGATACTTAAGCTCGAACTCCCGCCGGATGCTCGCGAAGATAAAATCGCGATTTGCATACACCGCACTGGCGTGCTGTTTGAACATGAACAATCCCATTCCATAACGCGCCTCGTTTGACGCAATGACCGCCGCAGTTTACCCGAAAGCAGATTTTTACCGAACACCCAATAAATACCGAGACTCATAATTTTGCGGCTTATGAGATGTAGGGACGACGAAGTTCCCACACAGTAAGCGAGGTGGTGGAGCAAATCGCATTAAGTCCCGAGCGGGCAATGCGAACCCGACTCAAAAAAACACTGAAGCCCCTCGATTAACCAAAGCAACGTGCACTGTTGCCTGTTGGGTCATTGGCTAGCGCGGTCGTAGACTGCTGCCGTGGCAATCGCGACATCCCGCCATGTCCGCGTATACATCGACGCTGCTGGCTGCGGCAGCGCCGGCTGTCGCGCGCTGTCGCGCAGCGCGCGCATGATGCTGTCTTCGTCGAGTGGGTTCACCAACGTTGCTCGACCGGCCGCAAACTCCTCCATGGCAGTCCCAGCACTCGTGATGACAGGGCACCCTGAAGCCAGGGCTTCAGCCACTGGGAGCCCAAAGCCCTCATAAATGGACGGATAGACCAATGCGCTTGCCGCGGAATACAGCAGGTGGAGTGTGTCATCAGGCACGTATTTCAAATAAATCGCCCGGCCATCACGACAAAGCGCATGCAATGCCTCATGTTCTTTATCATTTTTCCAGCCACTGGCGCCAACGACCACCAAGGGCCAGTCAAAGTGACCCTCAGCCCGGCCTCGACGGAAAGCTGCCAACAGCCGAAGTAGATTTTTTCTCGGCTCGATGGTGCCGACGCTGAGGAAGAAAGAGCGGTATTTCAATTTCAGTGCCCGGAGCACATGGCTACACTCAGCTTCAGTGCGCGGCTGACAACGGGGGTCTGGAGCGAGATGAATTGCCGAGATTCGCTCACTGGGCAGCGCAAATTCCTTTTGTATTTCAGCCTCCATCACGCGAGAGTCGGTAATAATGTGTGCCCCTCGACTGACCGCGTCGCTGATACCGCGCTGACAAAGTTCTACGGTTTGGCGACGATGAAATTCCGGAAATTTCAATACTGACAGATCGTGCACGGTGGCCACGGTCGGCCCATCAAAAGGTGGCAGCCCAAAATTGGGAGAATGGTAGAGGTACCTATCCTGGTATTCGCGCAGCCGTCGCCGCGCTACAACTTCCGCCAACTTGGTATGAATGGTCGTCGCGAGGTAAGACTTAGCCGCTATTTGCGCCGCGGATCGACGCATCGCAAGCACCGCACTTGAGATCCGGTGTTGCTCTGTCACAACGATTTTGTCCGAAAGCTCCAAGTGCTCCGACTCGCCCAGCACTGTGTGATCTAGAAACCGTGCACCGGCCATTAACTTAAGATCTGCAACGAGCTGCTCGTTCTTCAACGCAATCGCAAGCTGACGTACATACTGTCCAATACCGGTTAACGTGCCCAGCAGCGGCATGGCACCCAGTACAACCGAAGCTTTGCTCGAGGGCGCCCGGTCAGCACCTGCCGGTTCAGGAGTCAAGACACTCTCGGTAGCGGAATCAGTCACGGAATTTTCCAAAAAATGACTCACGCTGCGATGTTGCCATCAGCAGCGCGGATGTCGTCTAGCGTTATGTAGGCGGCCAGTGGTGGTCTCTGCACCAACACAGCCCAATCACAAATTTGTCTCATGGGTACCTCTGTTTGACTCAGCACCACAACTGAACGGTCGACCGACCATTCCTGCTCGAACGCTCTCCGCGCTTTTTCCCGAAAAGGCTTGTCGCCAGCGCACTCAGACTGCTTAGCCTTGGTATCACTCACCGGCACTGCTGGTTCGTTCCTGATCTCGGTGTGCTAACCGATAGTAACATTGCAAAAGCCATCATCGACGAATATCACGCCGTTTATCTCTCCCCATCAAACCTGTTTTTCGCTTGACGCGAACTGCCAAGCGCTTGGCGGATTTGGTCATCGGTTGTTCCACTGATCTTCCAGAGAATGAGCGCATCGGGCATTAACACGATTGCCCTGTGACTCATTTGCTGTCATCACGAGGAACCATCATGAACAAGACGATAACTCCCGCGCTCTCACGACCCATTGCCGTGGCCATTGGACTGGTAGCCTGCGGCGTAAATCTAAACGTATTCGCCCACGGATATGTGTCAGAGCCAGAGGGGCGCTCCTATCTCTGTAAGCTCGGCGACAACACCGGATGCGGCGC
>JBDQJL010000041.1:0-3006 GCA_040263855.1 Luminiphilus sp.
CCAGAGGGCTCCTCACACAGAGGGGCTTTATCCAGATAATAAGCCTACAAATCCGATTCTGATAGTTAATATAACTTTTTATATATATATTTTTATTGTAATTAGCCTTTTAAATATATTTTTAAAGTTAATATAGCCTTTTCGTCTCCTCGTTTTTCGGCAAAAATCCGGTCACATTTGAACCTCAGGAATCAAACCGATGCAGATTGGCGTACCCAAGGAAATCAAGCCGCAGGAATGCCGTGTCGGTATGACGCCCGCCGGCGTCCGGGAGCTCGTTGCGGCAGGTAATACCGTCCAAGTAGAAACCCAGTGCGGCGCTCGCATTGGCCTGACGGACGACATGTACCGCGATGCAGGGGGCCAAGTGATTGAGACCCCAGAAGCATTATTTGCCCACTGCGACATGATCGTCAAAGTCAAGGAGCCGCAAGCACAGGAGTGTCATCTTCTGCGCGCCGATCAGATCCTCTTCACCTACCTCCACCTAGCTGCTGACCCCGAACAGGCGCAGTTGCTCATGGCATCAGGTGCCAGTTGCATCGCCTACGAAACGATTACCTCCCCAGAAGGTGGCCTGCCGCTTCTCGCGCCCATGAGCGTAGTGGCAGGACGACTATCGGTGCAGGCAGGAGCGCACCACATGGAGATCCATCAAGGGGGTAACGGGACTTTACTGGGGGGGGTTCCCGGTGTGCCTTCCGCGCAAGTGCTGATCCTCGGAGGCGGGGTTGTCGGCACCAATGCAATCCGCATGGCACTCGGCATGGGCGCAGATGTCACCGTGATTGATCGATCGGTCAAACGCCTCACTGAACTGGATGAGCAATACAACGGGCGACTGCGCACCATCTATTCCACCACAGAGGCCATCGAGCAGTCCGCCAGTGATGCCGACCTCATTATTGGTGCGGTACTCATTCCAGGCGCGTCAGCACCCAAGCTCATCACGCGCCCAATGCTCAAGAACATGAAACCCGGCGCCGTGATGGTCGATGTCGCCATCGATCAGGGCGGTTGCTTCGAAACATCAACGCCCACAACGCATGCCGATCCCACCTACGTCATCGATCAGATCGTGCATTACTGTGTTGCGAATATGCCGGGCGCCGTGGCGCGCACCGCCACAATGGCTTTAACCAACGCCACATTGCCCTATATTCAGCGCCTCGCTAAGGGCGACCTTGGCACGCTACTGCAAGAGGATCCCCACTTTGCTAATGGCTTGAATATTCGTGCTGGAAAAATCACGCACCCGGCAGTGGCAGCGGCGCTCGCGAGCGCGGGAACACAGCAGCCGGCAAACCCGCTTTCTGACCCATCACGCACCCTAGGTAACGCTGCATAATCAAGGCGATAGATGGGCATAAAGCACTTTTTAAAGGTCTTCATGACGGCTCACTGGTCGCGCGCGGTTGCTTGGCTTATCGCCACCGCCTAAAATCAAATTTTTAGATGAAATATCTTTGAGTCATGAACGACCACAGCACCACAGCCTGTCAGCACAAACACGCACCGACCTCTCACGCGCCCATTTTTCGCCGCTTCAGCGACCTGTTTAAAGCGGGGTTCAGCATCGATTGGGGCATCGCTGCATTTCTGATCATCAGCCATGGCTTGGTGCTGATCCTGACGCCCCTAGCTTATGTTTATGCACCAGCTGGCCTGTGGAAAGTGATGTTGGCTTGGACACTAGTGCACGCGTTGATTGCCGCGATCGCAACCACCGCTTACAGCCACCGACTGATTGCTCACCGCGCAGCCAAGGATATTCGACTACCAACACATATCGTCTTTTTAGGGCTACAACTGTTTGCCTTACAAGGGAGCGTGAGGCGGTGGTCGGCACAGCACGTCATCCATCACGCGGTTGATAAAACAGGTCAGCATCACCTCGACCCCTATTCGACCACTTGGTTTGATACCGGCTGGCGCAACTTTCTGTGGTCTCACATGCTGACCTATTTGTTCAATCACCCTGACTCGCGAGAGTTTGACGCCGCTATGAACGCCAAGATGCATCCGGCCATCATTTGGCAAGATAAGCACTATGTGCCACTGCTCATTCTCGCCAACTTTGTACTGCCCATTGCGCTCGGTATCGGCCTCGCGGGGTGGCTGGGCGGTTTTTGTTTACTGGTCGCAAGTAGTGGGGGCTATGTCCTTGCGCATCACAACACCTGGACGGTCAACAGCGTGACGCACATGTGGGGCTTTAAAAAAGGCCTGATCAGTTCGGCAAAAAATAACTATATCTGGCTGGGTCCACTGGGAGAGGGGAACCACCATGCCGATCATCACGACCACCCGAGGGATTTTCGTAACGGGTTTGGCTGGACTGGCTGGGTGCTGGACCCTACCCGCTATGTCATTTTATCGCTCCGTGCTATGGGACTCGTTAAAGGACTCAATCGCGCAAGCCGATGGCAAGAGGCGCAAATTATCACCCGCCGGAAAGTGCGCGACACAAAAGCAAAATCGCAATCTATGGTGTGGCAGCGCTGGGAGGACAGGCTAGCGCTGCTCGGGGACGAGTGGCTTGCCGCAGCGCAAACATGGGATCAATTTAAGCTGGAAAAGATCAGACTGACACAGCAAATACGTCAAGCCGGTGCCGATAAGATGGCCGCTGCGCGCGAACGTATGGGGGTCACCCATGAGGAACTTCTGCTCGATCTGCGGGTTCGAAGAGAGGCTGTCCGTACTGAGATGCAAGACGCCCGAAAGCGGCTTAAAGCGAAGCGTGAAGCGTTTTTTACCGCGCTGTCCGAACTCAAACAAGCCAATATGTCCGTTGCTTAGGGTGCTAGCCTGATAACGAGGTTAGTGTCTTTTAGAAGGTCTTTTTCAAGGCGCGGTGTGGCACCAAGCCATCATTCGCAATCATGCGATCTCGACCGAGGCACAGTTGGCGAAACGATCGCTTTGCCGACTAAAGATTCCGTTTCTGTGAGCAATACCCCATAGATAGAATGATCTTTTCCATTCGCTTAACGCATAATGGCG
>JBDQJL010000042.1:0-1333 GCA_040263855.1 Luminiphilus sp.
CGCCCTGCGATATGTCCAAGACCGCAAAGTATTCGGCAAAGCCATAGGGCACTACCAGTTGTCTCAGGTTAAACTCGCGAAAATGGCGATGGCCATCGAAGCCGGGCGACAGTTCACCTACCAGGTGGGGCGCATGATGGATGAAGGCCTCGGACAGATGGATGCGAGTCTTGTAAAGCTCATAACCTGCAAATCAGCCGAGTGGGTCACCCGAGACGCCATGCAACTTCACGGCGGCATGGGCTATGCAGAAGAAACGGCCGTTAGCCGGTACTGGCTGGACGCGCGCGTTCTTTCTATTTTTGAGGGCACGGAAGAAACCCTCGCACTCAAAGTGGTTGGCCGCGCGCTTATTGAGCAAGCCGCTTAACCCCCGTTATAATCACCGTTCAACCGAAGGATATACAACATGGATCTCAACTTTAGTGACGAAGACTTTGCCTTTCAAATGGAAGTTAGAAATTGGATTAAGGACAATTATCCAGCCGAGATGAAAGCGCGAAAGCAGCGTAGCCCAGGTGGGCATCTCTCGAAAGAAGATCATGTTTATTGGCAAAAGGCCCTGAACACCAAGGGCTGGGTCGCACCAGGCTGGCCTGTGGAACATGGTGGGTCGAACTTTACCCCAAGCCAGCGATACCTATTCGATCTTGAAATGGCCCATGCCGACACACCCGCAATTATCCCATTTGGATTGGGCATGGTTGCGCCGGTCATTATGAAATACGGCACGGAGGAGCAGAAAGCCAAATACCTCCCCGATATTCTCGACACCAATGTTTGGTGGTGTCAGGGCTATTCTGAGCCGGGCGCGGGCAGCGATCTAGCGTCCCTTCGCACCAAAGCGGTCAGGCAGGGCGATCACTACATCGTCAATGGCACCAAAACTTGGAACACCATGGGCCAGTACGCGGACATGATCTTCTGCTTGGTGCGAACCAGCGATGATGATATTCGACAGATGGGGATCTCGTTCCTACTCATCGATATGCATTCGCCCGGCATCGAAGTACAACCCATTGTCACCATCGATTGCCCGCCAGAGGGGCATCAAGAAATTAACATGGTGCATTTCACCGACGTCAAGGTGCCGGTTGAGAACTTAATCGGAGAAGAGGGTAAAGGCTGGACCTACGCCAAGTACCTGCTCGAGTTTGAGCGCGGCAATGCATACTCCCATGGGCTTAAAGCGGGCTTGCAGCGCATCCGCACCATCGCCGATGCTGAGCAAGATGGCGCGGGCACCTTGTCGGACGCTTCTGATTTCCAGCGTAAGCTCTCAGAAACCGAGATTGCGATCTCGGCGATGGAATTCACCGAGCTGCGTATTTTG
>JBDQJL010000043.1:0-914 GCA_040263855.1 Luminiphilus sp.
GGTAGCGCACCGTTCGAGCAAAGCGCTCGATGCAGAGCGAGCACGCGCCTCGTAACCCGGTGAAAAGAGGTTTTTGCGATGGCCGCTTAAAGATTGGTTGTACCGGTTTCGGCCCAATTGAAGATCTGATGACGGGTTTTGTCGCCAGCTCGCGTTCAACGAAGCTTGGGCGGCGAGTCCATTTAGGATTGTTATAGGTTGGGCCAAACGCGCATCAAAGGCACAAACAACAGACCACACTATCAAGACTCGTTAGCCCTTCGGCAAAAGCGCCTTTAATATTGTGGTCGGGCGTCGGGATTGCTTTGAGAATCATTAAGGTCAACCAAGGCCAGCATCGCGCATAACAACAAGGCTGCCGCAAAATGATACTGAGATCATCGCGGGGGCTATAAGGGGTAAAAAAAGACCACCTTAGCCGCATCCCGGCACATAAAATCGAAGTTACCGTTGCTCCCTTCCGGGCCTGGCGGAGTTCACCTCTATTTATTGCGAGAGGACCAAGGTGGCCAGTGCAGTATACTGGATTTCGTTGCTTGGAGCACCTAAATCTCGGGACGCCGCTGATGCGGTTTCAAATTCTGCTGCTAGGACTTCGCACCAAGGCCGCGCGCGTGACCGCCACGGACCACTGATTCGCCACCTCACATGAGATGCCTAAGCCTTGCGTGCTAGCCCGACGTTACGGCCAGTACCCAAGCAAATCAACTGGACTCGATTGCGACGGCGTTTTGAGTCGACCTTCAACTTGCCCGAGGTATAAGAATCCTGTGATCTGTTCATGATCTGCGAGACCAAGACCTGCCTGCAGGGTCCGATTGTAGGCCAAATCACCGGTTCGCCAGATGGCGCCAAAGCCCTTGGCCCACGCCATCGAGGACATGTTTTGCAGCGCAATCCCAGCGGTCAATAAT
>JBDQJL010000044.1:0-703 GCA_040263855.1 Luminiphilus sp.
GACAGGCCCAGCACTGGCAGGTATACGGTCAGTAGGTTGGTCAGTCCGTCTTCGGCGATGGGCGGACGCGCGCCGGCTCTGAAGTCGAGCATGAAGAATGCCATCGTGGTTAGGAACCAAAGGGTGACAAGACTGATTAGCAATGGATGAGGGCGTGGCGCTCGACTCACAGCTGCTCCGAAATGCTTGGTGAAGAGTTAGATCGTATCACCATTGTCCCTACTTCGACGCGACGGCAGAAAGAATGGTGGGCCCAGTAGGACTTGAACCTACGACCAATCGATTATGAGTCGACTGCTCTAACCAACTGAGCTATGGGCCCTGAACGAGTGCATAGTTTATCAGACAGAGGGTAACGCGTGCTTTTGTTACGTGTTAATCGAGGTCGCTGGCGGCATGCCTCTCAGGCAGTCGCTTAGCCTCGTCTCCCCAGACGCGGTTGATGCGCTGACCGCGTTGTACTGCGGGTCGTGTTTGAACGGCTTTGGTCCATCGCTGCACGTTTTTGTATGAGTCCACATCAAGAAACTCGCCTGACTCATAAAGCATGCCCATGGCGAGCGCGCCGTACCAGGGGTGAATCGCAATATCGGCAATGGTGTAGTCGTCCCCACAAATAAACTCGCGTTCTGCCAAGTTCTGGTCCAGCACGTCTAGCTGTCGCTTCACTTCCATCGTAAAGCGGTTAATGGGGTATTCGTAC
>JBDQJL010000045.1:0-675 GCA_040263855.1 Luminiphilus sp.
TCTTTGCCGATGCCACAACCCAGAGCGGTGACTAAATTTCCGATTTCAGCAGATCCCAGCATTTTATCGAAGCGCGCCTTTTCTACATTCAGTATTTTGCCTTTAAGTGGGAGGATCGCTTGGAAGCGACGGTCTCTGCCCTGCTTTGCCGAGCCACCTGCAGAATCTCCCTCTACCAGGTACAGTTCACTCATCGCAGGATCCCGCTCCTGACAATCCGCAAGCTTGCCAGGCAGCCCAGCAATATCCAGCGCCCCTTTTCGCCGCGTCATCTCTCGAGCCTTGCGCGCCGCCTCACGCGCTCTGGCAGCATCGATCATCTTGCCCACGACCAATTTGGCCTCGGCAGGGTTTTCTAACAGAAAATCATTAAAGAACTGATTCATCGCTTGCTCGACTGCGCCTTTAACCTCACTTGACACCAATTTATCCTTGGTCTGCGAGGAAAACTTGGGGTCCGGGACTTTGACGGAAACGATGGCTATCAGGCCTTCCCGGGCGTCATCCCCGGTGGTTGACACCTTCGCCTTCTTTGCAAGTCCTTCTTTTTCAATGTAATTATTTAAGCAGCGCGTCAGCCCCGCCCTGAATCCTGCGAGATGCGTACCGCCGTCTCGCTGCGGAATATTGTTGGTATAACAGTACAAGCCTTCCTGAAAACCGTCGTTCCATTGC
>JBDQJL010000046.1:0-631 GCA_040263855.1 Luminiphilus sp.
GAGAGAGAGAGCACATCAGCTCGCGCAGTGTCAGCTTCGCGCTCAGCCAGCGCCAGCGCTTCCGCCGCAGCCTTGCACCGTGCCCGCGCTGCAGCCATGGCCTCCAGCTTGCCCGGCAGCTCTTGCTGCGCGCGGGTGAGCTGCGCAGACAGGCCCTCAGCCCGGGCCTTCAGCGCCACGGCTGCTGATGCGCTGCACACAGAGAGACTGAGTGTGTGAGCGAGCGAGAGAGAGAGAGAGAGAAACGCTCGACCCCCCGCACCGTGGCAAGTTGTTTGACAGAAACATTCGGAGCCATGTGTTTTTCTGCTCGTGGTCAACAAAAAACCGCGGCATGCCATCTGCGAGAGGCAGGAGCAAGGAAACAAGAAGAGCAGAGCAAGGGGAGTTTCTGCATCCTTTCTTGCCCTCCCTCGCCCTCCCCTGCTCTCTCTCTCTCTCTCTTCTTCTCTCTCTCTCTCTCTCATCACAAGCGCCATGCAGCTGTGGGAGGCGTACGGAGGACGCGAGGTGACGACTTTCGATTCAGACACGTACGTGTGTGTGTGTGCGTGCGTGCGCGCGCGCGCGCGTGTGTGTCCACTCAAACATTCTCGTGCGCACTGGTCAGTTTTGCATTGGAATCGTGTAC
>JBDQJL010000047.1:0-591 GCA_040263855.1 Luminiphilus sp.
GTTTTGAAAGGTCGTACTGAAAAGTCACCAGGAAAAACAGAATGCGCATGATGTGGCATGTGATATCGGTGGCGAGTTTGTTACCACATCCGTGACCCATTGGAGATAGGCTTATGCAGGGAACAGTGAAGTGGCTCGATGGCGCCATGTTTGTCGGTGAGTCAGGGAGCGGCCACAGCGTCGTCATGGATGGCCCCGAGGATTTGGGAGGCCGCAATCAGTCGCTGCGGCCAATGGAAATGCTGTTATTGGGCACGGGCGGTTGTGCGATTTACGACGTTATCTCCATGCTCAAAAAATCCCGGCAGCAGATCATTGATTGTCGCGTTGAACTGCAGGCAGAGCGCGCGGATGCCGTGCCGGCGGTCTTTGAAACCATGAATCTTCACTTTGTGGTGTCCGGTTTGGACATCAAAGAATCCCAGGTGAAACGCGCCGTGGAGTTGTCCGCAGAGAAATATTGCTCCGCATCCATCATGTTTGCGGCGGCGGGGGTTAAGGTTACCCACAGCTTTGCGATTGAGGAACCGACGTTACATAGTTAAGTGGCGTCGCAAAGTTTTAAGTTTGGTTATAGCGAAGTAGTAATAG
>JBDQJL010000048.1:0-322 GCA_040263855.1 Luminiphilus sp.
GAATCAACACGCCAGGCTTTACAATTATCTCAAGGTTATAGAATGGTGCTGACTGGACAATATAAGCACAAGGAACACCTTGGGCGTATAACTCTAATGACTGTTCTAGCTGGGACACTAAGCTCTTTGAGAAGTCGCTTAATGATTTTGTGTGAATTTGGGCAGAACTACACCCTAATACATGGGCTATTATCCAGCTCACTTCTTGAAACGCATTGCTAGAAGTACTCTGCCTTTGATATAACAAACATAGGTCATATAATCTGTTAGCCATCCATTAAGCCTGCTAACTTTTTAGCCTTATCTTCTCTAATTAATACCT
>JBDQJL010000048.1:331-570 GCA_040263855.1 Luminiphilus sp.
CGCTCACCTGACCCAACCTGTACTGACCGCTCTTGAGACAACTCTTGTTGTTGTTTCGCTTGCTGCTGCTGCAAAATCTTCGCAGTCAACAGCGCCATGGCTTTAGCTTTGTTTTTATGTTGAGAGCGCTCATCCTGACACTCAACAACTGTAGCTGTTGGAATATGTGTGATCCTAACAGCAGAATCAGTTGTATTTACGTGCTGCCCTCCTGCTCCACTAGCCCTAAATGTATCTAC
>JBDQJL010000049.1:0-566 GCA_040263855.1 Luminiphilus sp.
GTGCTGGCGTTACCCAGAGATCATGCGAATGTGGCCAGAGACGTCTGCGATATGCGCGGGAAAATGCGCGCGGAGCACGAAGCCGTATCGCAGCCCTCGGCACATGCGCGCCTCAAGCTCGATGCGGGCGGTATTGTCGATATCGAATTTGTGGTGCAATACCTCGTTCTTGTGCATGCTCATAAGCACCCAGCGCTGGCTGATTGGTCCGACGTTATTCGATTGCTTGAAACAATGGAGAAGCTCGGGCTGGTATCGGGCGCTGCAGCAGATACGTTGTCACGGGCTTACCTCGGTTATCGTGGCGCTGTGCACAGGCTGGCGCTTAGAGGGGTGGTTTCAGAAACGGGGGAGGTGATAGACAGGCAATGGCAAAGCCAAGTCATAGCGGTAACAGAAGCCTTATTGCCAGGCCTTCAAGCAAGGTAGAATTCGATCTCTTTTAGTCAACGATTACGATTACGATACGCATAGCAAAGGAATCCACATGGATCTCTCAAAACTCTCAGGTCATATTTGGCTCGATGGCGAAATGGTGCCCTGGCAAGAAGCCCGTGTTCATGTTC
>JBDQJL010000050.1:0-562 GCA_040263855.1 Luminiphilus sp.
ACCCAGCACCGTCTGCAATTCAGCTTGAACAACCTTCAGAAAGGATTGGCCTGGGGTCAAGCTCTTCGCGACTTCTGCGCCAATAGCCCGATCCTTTACGCGGTCGGTGAATTCCTTGACTACGGGCAGCGCTACATCGGCCTCAAGCAACGCCATACGCACGTCGCGAAGCGTATCGCGTATATTGTCTTCGGTGATTTTTGCTTTTCCTGAGATAGCCTTCAGGCTACTGCTCAAGCGGTCACTGAGAGATTCAAACATCGACGTGTTACCCGCGTAGGGATACCCAAGTTCATC
This sequence comes from Luminiphilus sp., assembly GCA_040263855.1. Classification (GTDB taxonomy): domain Bacteria; phylum Pseudomonadota; class Gammaproteobacteria; order Pseudomonadales; family Halieaceae; genus Luminiphilus. The sequence continues at coordinate 298 of JBDQJL010000050.1, forward strand.
TGGAACCGCGTAGTATAAGGATGCGATGAGAGATACCCAAATCGAAACTACCTTAGCCCGCTGGGTAGGTACGGAGCGACCATGACCACTGCACCCAGTCTGTTAAGTGCTGGTCTTGCCATTTTGGCTGCACTGCTCTACCTGCTAACGGTATGGCGGCAGGTGTTAAACCTCGATAGCGGACAGCATAGCCAGCGGAAACAGATTGCACTCGTGGGGGCCGCCGCGCTGGTTGCACACGGGCTGGCCGCCTACTTACCGACAC
>JBDQJL010000051.1:0-527 GCA_040263855.1 Luminiphilus sp.
TATCAACCCTTATTGGGCGCCAATATGCTGGCCGACTATCCCAATCTTGGATCCCTCGCTCCTCCGGCTGAAACTAATCCTGCCGAAGACGCAATGGATGCCATGAAGGATGTGATCGACGAAGCAGTAGACGCGATTCAAGAGATGGAGAGCGCAGGTCTCGACCAAGACGTTACGTCTTCGGGGGAGGCTCATTGAAGCATTAATCGAGGCGGCACATTTCGCCGCCTCTACCCACCTGGTGAACAGGTGGGACAGTTCTTGAACTGATCAATTCGGTGAGTTCAGGAAGGATGAATACGACACTCGCGAGTGAAGTTTTGATCCAAAAGGCGTCGCCTGAAAACACCTCGGTGTGCTCAAGCGGCAAATGTAGAAAACAAACGTACATGGGAGGTATTAACCATGAGTAGTTTGTCTGAAAGCGAAGCTAAAGAATTCCACTCAGCATATGTGACTGGATTCATAGGCTTTGTGGGCATCGCGATCGTTGCGCATTATTTGCTCTACGTATGGAAGCCCTGGTT
>JBDQJL010000052.1:0-523 GCA_040263855.1 Luminiphilus sp.
GTACTATTCAACGCCATTGTAGGGCGCGACGTAGCGCTGAACCATGGAAATAGTGCGTTTAAGGTTGCCTAGCAGCCACCGCCGAAAGGATAATAAGGGCAGAGCCTGAATATGATCTTGTCTCACCCCGCGTTAGCTTGGTTTAACAGGTGGTGGGAGGTGGCGCTTTTGGGCCGATTCAGCGAGTTAACCGAGGAAATGCTGTGACTGAACAACGCAAGCGACCCCGCCCCGATGATTATTTTTCCGATTGGAAGGAGCGCGAGGCGCTGGCTGAGGCAATGATTCCCCTGGTGGGGACCTTATCCAGAGAGCGAAACGTTAAAAGCTATATTTACGGCCGATCTCTGGTCAACCAATCTGTGCTCGACATCATGAAAAGTCATCGGTGGGTGAGGCAGATGGAAGACAATGAGCTGTCCGAATTCGAGACTTCTCCGGTGCTCAAGGCAGTCAGTCAGATGGATCTTGGGCCCTGTCATCTGGATATAGGCAGGCTTGCTGTTGCGTACTACGACAAAGG
>JBDQJL010000053.1:0-521 GCA_040263855.1 Luminiphilus sp.
CGGCAGGGGATTGGGTTTATAGATAAACCAGAGATTGGTTGCGACAGTGGCAAAACCCACCATGGAGAATCCCATCATGATCGGTTCAGATGCAGCAATGCCTCTCAACAGGCAGTTGGCGGAAGCCGCGGTCAGTAAGCATTGAGATAACAGGTTGTGCCAAACGCGATTGCGGTCATGGGCCGCGCCGTGGCGCATGCTCAGCCAACCTTGCCACGCAAGATTGATGGTGAGAGTGGCGAGATACAGCATCATCCAGCCAAAGATATTGGTAATCACCTGTGGGTCCGAAAACACCGCGTGATCCGCCAGGTGTGGATGGGTGCCCGTGGGGTCGTAGAGTGTGGTCAGGCTGATGCCCACCGCCGTGAAGCCAGTAGCGATCATCGACTGCACAAAGAGGGTGCCGGCCCGCCGATGAAGCGGTCCTCCTTTGCGTCCGGCAACCGGTATCCAGATAACAAACAGTCCCACCGATCCGGTAGCGATGTGTAAACCGACTAACCACTCAAACAGTGTGT
>JBDQJL010000054.1:0-517 GCA_040263855.1 Luminiphilus sp.
GCTTAGGTCTGAATCAGGGGTAGCTCTTAATAATTGGGACCCCAGATTTACCTAAATTGGGCGGCGTGAGCACTGCAGTAGCCACTAAGACTTCTGAGAGCACAAATTCTGGAAAAAGAAGCCAATATTTAAGGCCCCTTTAGTCTTACAAGGATGTTGTACCAGCAGCCCTCCATTCCACCGCTGTCCAACTAGTCTGCCAAGTTAGGTGCTGATCTAGAGCGTCATCGGTGGTCAGTTGAGGTCTTTGGTGGGCGATTGAAAAAAAAGAGGCAGTTCGACGCGAAAAACCTTTTCTCTTCGTAGTCAAAGAAAGGGTAGAACGGTAGTCTTCCCCCCCTAATAAGGTTGCAGCAAGAGGACAATATGCCAGCCCACATCGGTTTAATAGGCGGAATAGGTCCTGCCGCTACGGACTACTACTACCGAAGGATTATTGCAGCGTATGCCGAATCAGGTGTGGAACTTGACCTAACCATCGTTCATGCGGATACACCGACGCTGGTCAGCAATCTGA
>JBDQJL010000055.1:0-505 GCA_040263855.1 Luminiphilus sp.
GTGTTTGCACATTATACACTTGTCGTTGACAGTGTACGTCATTATGCGGCCTTGTAGGCGTCCAGCGTTCTTTGGAATTTACCTGCGTGTGACTTCTCGGCCTTGGCCAGTGTCTCAAACCAGTCGGCGATCTCTTCGAAGCCCTCTTCTCTGGCTGTCCTTGCCATGCCTGGGTACATGTCTGTGTACTCGTGCGTTTCGCCTGCGATTGCAGATTTCAAGTTGTCCTCTGTTTCGCCCATCTTTTCGCCTGTTGCTGGGTCACCAACTTCTTCTAGGTACTCTAGATGTCCGTGTGCGTGTCCGGTCTCACCTTCTGCTGTGCTTCTGAACACCGCCGCAACATCTGGTGCTCCCTCTATGTCTGCCTTCTGTGCGAAGTACAGGTATCTTCTGTTTGCCTGTGACTCACCCGCGAATGCATCTTTGAGGTTCTGGGCCGTCTTGCTTTCTTTAAGTTCCATATGGTTTTCTCCTTTGTTTAGAATTATTTTAAACTATGTAG
>JBDQJL010000056.1:0-505 GCA_040263855.1 Luminiphilus sp.
GGTCCAGCCCTTGCCCACTTCTCCCACTACGTTCTTCGCTGGCACCCGAACATTGTTGAACTCCACTTCATTCAAGCTGTGGTGATTGTCGATCGATATGATGGGATTCACTTTGATCCCCTCGGTTTTCATGTCAACCAAGATGAAAGTAATGCCTTCCTGCTTTTTGCCGGAGTTGTCAGTGCGCACTAGACAGAAAATCCAGTCTGCATATTGCGCATAAGTAGTCCAGATCTTGGCACCGTTAATGATGAAATCGTCTCCATCACGCTCGGCTTTGGTCTTGAGGCTCGCGAGATCGGAACCAGAGCCCGGCTCAGAATAGCCCTGACACCACCAGTCCTCGCTCTTCAAAATGCGGGGTAAGAAATAGGATTTTTGCTCATCGGTGCCGTACGCGATGATCACATTTGCCACCATCACCAGACCAAAAGGCACCACGCTTGGAATCCCGGCTAGCGAGCGCTCGGTCTCGTAAATGTACTTTTGGGTGGCCGTCCAACCG
>JBDQJL010000057.1:0-231 GCA_040263855.1 Luminiphilus sp.
TTCCTACCGGGTTCTTTGGTTGATGTGCGTCCGCTTCGCGATAACGAAACACTCGAAGGCCAAACGCTTGAATTTAAAGTGATCAAGCTTGACCAAAAGCGCAATAACGTCGTCGTTTCACGCCGCGCGGTACTTGAAGCAGAAAATAGCGTTGAACGAGATGAGTTGCTCAAGAACTTGCAAGAGGGTCATGAGCTTAAGGGTATCGTTAAGAACCTCACAGATTACGGC
>JBDQJL010000057.1:241-500 GCA_040263855.1 Luminiphilus sp.
TCTGTTGCACATTACCGACATGTCTTGGAAGCGCATCAAGCATCCGAGCGAAATTGTTGCTGTCGGCGATGAAATTGATGTGAAGGTGCTCAAGTTTGATCGCGAACGTAATCGCGTTTCCTTGGGTCTCAAGCAGCTGGGTGAAGATCCTTGGGTTGCGATTACTCGGCGTTACCCAGAAGGCGCTCGAACGGTTGCTAAGGTTACAAACCTGACCGACTACGGTTGCTTTGCTGAGTTGGAAGAAGGGGTTGAAGGG
>JBDQJL010000058.1:0-235 GCA_040263855.1 Luminiphilus sp.
GCTCACTAACGATGGCTGCGGCCTAGATGCATCTGTCGTGCGGTCTCTTGCGAATCAGCTGGTGGCGCTGCGCAAAACCGGCTGTGACGTGGTGTTGGTGTCAAGCGGCGCGATCGCCGCAGGGCTTGTCCGTTTGAACCTGGCCGAAAGGCCACATGAAGTGCACCTCTCTCAGGCGGCTGCCGCTGTGGGTCAGTCAGCGCTGGTGCGCGCCTATGAAGAGCATCTCAGCCCT
>JBDQJL010000058.1:245-500 GCA_040263855.1 Luminiphilus sp.
CAAATTCTGCTGAGTCATGCAGACATCAGAGCTAGAGATCGTTACCTCAACGCCAGAAGCACACTGAGTACATTGCTCGGCATGGGGGTACTGCCAATCGTCAACGAGAATGACACCGTGGTGACAGATGAAATTCGGCTGGGTGATAACGACACCTTGGGGGCGTTGGTCGCCAATCTGGTCGATGCTGAGGTGCTGCTCATTTTGACCGATCAAGAGGGCTTGATGGACAGTGATCCCCGTCAGGTGTCGAGT